>DATKCZ010000023.1:0-118711 GCA_035512955.1 Acidimicrobiia bacterium | reverse complement strand
GAGTTGACTTCAACATCTTCTGCCGCGACAACGTTCCCGACGACGCGGGACCAAGAGAATCGGGTCATTGGCGAGAACCTGAACCTTCAAGAGGGAGGTGATCCTGCCACCTTCGAGTTCCAGGCTCCGGTTACCAGAGATAATACGTCGTAGTGCTTTCCTCGCTTCAGGCCGGCCCGTCCGAGGATCGCATAAAGGACGTATGCGAACCCGGAGTCTGGAGCGTCCACCGCCACGGCCTTCAAAGTCCTCGCCGACCGGATCCCGGGGCGCGCGACCAGTACCAGGTTCAGGCCGTAGTCCATCCCCAGGAACCCCTGCACGTCGATTCGTCCCCGAGGGCGTGGCCCGTGTTGTACCGGTAGTTGGCCACGTTGTCGGGAGAGGTCTGGACGACGTCGTAGCGTCCGTCCAGCAGGTACTCGAACTGCTGGGTGGAGGACCGGACCCGTTCCTCCTGCACCTCCACGCCGTGCCGGCGGTAGAAGCCGTGCCGCTGCGCCGCCATGAGAGGCAAAGTCCGATAGAAATAGCCCAACCGAATCGTGCTGTTCATCGCCTCATTCTCCTCGCGGTGGCCGCCTTCCACCCGGTTAGCCTTTCCCGCCCGCGAGGACCCTGGAGGAGCGATGAAGATCATCGACCTGACCGTGCCGATCGGAACCGACACCTACAGCCCGCCGTCGGTGAACCAGCCGATCGGGATCAAGGAGTATCACAAGGAGCCCGGCTTCTGGATGGTGTCGGAGATCACGATGATGCTGCATTCCGGCTCCCATGTCGACTTCACCAAACACTACGTCGAGGACGGGGAGACGGCCGAGAACGTGCCGCTCGACCGGACCTGTGGAGAGGCGGTGATCATCGACCTGACGCCGATCGAGCCGGATCACGACATCTCTCCCGCCGATCTCGAGGCGGCTGCGCTCGAGATCCGACCGGGCGACGTAGTGCTGGTGAAGACGGGTTGGTCCGATGTCGCGTGGGGAGACTTCCCCCGCTATTACGTCGGCTCTCCCTCTTGCTCACCGGAGGCGGCCAAATGGCTGGTCGACACCGGCGCCAAGGCGATCGGATTCGACTGCTTCCCGGAGCGGGCCGCCAAGAAGCAGAGCTACCTGCCGAGCGAGTTCGTCGTACATGAGATCATCGGCGACTCCGGTGCGATCCTCATGCAGACGATGACCAACCTGGCCGAGTTGCCCACCGACCAACGCTTCCTGTTCTTCGCTGCCTTCCTGAAGGTGACAGGCGGAGAAGGGGCGCCGGCTCGCTACTTCGCCCTCCTCGACTGACTCACGCGGCTCCGCTCCACCAATTTCGGGTTCCAGACAGCGGAAAGCGCTGTGGGCAACCCAGGATTGAGTACGTCTTGTTTTCATCGAATCGGCCCGGCGGCCCGGCCGCTACTCAGCGGCCCGGCTCCGATCAGACCTCTACGACGCAGGGCTGGGCGGCGTCACCCAGCCCGAGCATCTCCACCAGCTTCCCGAACCCGTCGGCCAACGCCATGAACGTCCCCAACTCGATAGGTTCCTAGTCGCTGAAATGCTGTCTCCAACCACCGGATGCACTCGATGTGGAACAAGAAGGTCTGGTCGTTCAGTTCAGAGAGAATCCAAGCCCCTACCTGCCTGGATAGCTCCATCGCCTTGACCATCGATACATGCCAGTCTCTCGCAGACGATTCTTTCGTACGCGAGGTAGCTGCTCGGAATTCGTGCTCATCGCTGACAAGATGGTTGGCTAGCGCAGATCAAACTTTCCCGATCGGAATCGCCCATATCTGGGACCGCACTAGATCGGCAGGTAGTGAGCGGCCACGACCTTCTCAGCAATGGCCGTTTGGGCGAGTCTCGGTCTGGAACCGACGGGTCCATTGATAGCGTTTGTCGAATGATGAAGGGCCGAGCCGTTCGCGGTTTCTTGCTTGCATCCTTTTTGGTGCTTCTAGCTGGCTGCACAGGGGATACCGCACCGACGGTGATAACGGGGGCGACCGACCGGGCTTCTACCCGGCTTCCCAATTTCGGTGATCCTGGAGAGTTAGAGGAAACACTTGTCGCTTTTGGCGAGTGCGTCGAGAAGCGTTTTCCTATTGTCATGAGGTTCCGGGCCGACGCGTTTATCGGCCTGACAACAGAGGTGGGGTCTCAGCGTGAGCAGGACGGAGAACGCGTTGACAGCGAGGTCGCTGACTGCATGGGACACTTCGACCTGGAAAGGCGCCTCAGCGCATACCTGAGTGAGCATCCGATTTCGGGTGCTGATCAACGGAAACTGGTCGAGGACTTCATCTCATGTGCAAGCGCCGTATCGCCAGAGGTGTCAAATCTGGTTTCCGAAGCCGACGTCAGTTCACACAACTCTGTCATGACGTTTCTTTCCGAACTGCGACCACAGAATGCCGGTCTTACAGGGGACGAGCTGATTGCTGTTAGCGACTGTGAATCTGAGATGACAGGGCCGGAACGCGTGTTCAGCGAGGGTCATCCCTGGTTCACCCCATAGCTCACGAGAACACCTGTGAAGCGAACGAGCATATCGGGTACCGCACCCGATCAACCGATCGGAGGCGAATCCGCTCATATCTGAGACCGTCCGGGATCGGCTGCGGTCAACGAGCATTGATCAGGGTGCCCGGTATCGGCACGTCTCGCTCGAGTTGTTCCGTGAAGGGTGCTGGTTTGGCCTACTCGCCAATCTTGATCTCGTCGGCTGGTGAGTCGAACTCAGCAACCTCTCCATATTGGTTATTCACACCCGGACAGCGTTCCAGAATGAGGGACTGTTCGGAGTCCTGGCTGCCTTCAACTCCATCGACGTCGAAGTAGCCGCCGCCTCCGGACACCCACTCGCCTTCCGGTACGTCCCTTCCGTCAGAAAGCCGGATCCCGGTGTCGGTGACGACAGTTCCAGCGGGCCAGACACTTGGATAGCTGATATCGAACTCGGGTTGATGGAGATAGACGCATCCCGTTGCTTGATCCATCTCGACGAATCCAACAACCTCGGCGTCACGTCCGCCCATTAGTAGCCGAGGTTGGGTGTAGAGGATCCAGGAACCCGACTCGGTCTCAAACGAACGCCCAGACAATCCGCCGCAAGATGCCAGTACCACTGCCATCGCAGATGCCAGCAGCCTCCGAGCAGCCGGCCGACGTACCTCTCTCCGAACCAATCTGTGTGTAAACGACACCGATCCCACGCACTCTTAGACGTTTCAACCAGTCCATGTGTTCCAGGTCGTCCTTAGGGAGAAGTTTGAACCTCCTCCTAGGGCGGCCCAGATCAACAGTTCTGTCCCGGTATCGCTCATATCAGAGACCGCCCGATGTCGGCACCTCCAGTGCGGGTGTTAGGCCCGGGGTGCGTGGAGGTTGGCAATGGCCTCGGATGGCGGTCAAGGTGAGGGCGTGAGCACGGTCGGGCCAAGGCCCCGGGGACGGATCACCACGCAGCTGCGACGGGTGCCGGCCTGGGTGGTCGACGTGCTGCTGGCGCTCGCCTTGGCGGTGGCGATCACGACCGCCATCAACACCGCCGACCCTCGGGAGCTGAGGGGCATCGTCGAGGAGCCGGCCATGCCCCCCGACGCCTTCGCCTACGGGATAGGCGCCGCCATCGCTGCCCTGGTCCTCATCCGGCGCCGCTGGCCCCTGGTGTCGCTGCTGGGGTCGGCCGCCCTCGTCGAGGTCTACTACTTGGTCGACTATCCCGGCATATTCCCGGCGGTGCCGCTGTCGGTGGCGCTGGCCACCGCCTGGGCGGCCGGTCACCTCGGTTGGGCGCTGGCGATCGGGACTTGGTTCGTGGTCGGCCCCCTCGGCTGGGTCGCCTACCGGACCCTCTTCCAGGGCGAAGCCGTGGTCCCCTTGCTGGGCCGGGTGCTGCCCGACGCGGCGATGATGGCAGCGGTGCTGCTGTTGGGGGAGGCGATGCGCAGCCGCCGGGCCCTGGATGAGGAGCGGGAACGGTCCGAGGGGCTGCTGTTGAACGTCCTCCCGGCGCCGATCGCCGAGCGCCTCAAACGAAGTGACGAGGTGATAGCCGACGCCTACCCGGAGGCGACGGTCATGTTCGCCGATCTGGTGGACTTCACTGGCCGCAGCCAGCGGATCAGCCCCTCCGAGATGGTGCGGGCCCTCGACGACTTGTTCACCGTCTTCGACCGGCTGGCCGACCGCCACGGCCTGGAAAAGATCAAGACCATCGGCGACGCCTACATGGTGGCCGCCGGGATCCCCGACCCCCGCCTCGACCATGCCGAGGCGATCGCCGACATGGCCCTTGAGATCCAGGCGGAGATGGCGGGCCGCACCGACCCCGAGGGTGAGCCGTTGTCGGTGCGGATCGGGATCGACACCGGCCCGGTGGTGGCGGGGGTAATCGGACGCCGCAAGTTCATCTACGACCTGTGGGGCGACACCGTCAACACCGCGAGCCGGATGGAGACCCACGGGTTGCCCGGGCGGATCCAGGTGACCGAACGCATCTACCGGCGTCTCAACCCCGGCTACCGCTTCGAACGCCGCGGCCCCATCGACGTCAAAGGGAAGGGGGAGATGGTTACTTACTTCCTGCTGGACCGGGCGTAGCGGCCGCGGTTCGGCCACACCGGCCCTCCACATCCCCGTTGGGCGACCCGGCTCGTAGGCGAAGGCCAACCCCAAGCGGCTCGCGGGTGGTGAAGCGGGCCTACGACCCGGACAACGTTTTCCGCTCAACCACAACATCCATCCTGCCGCTCGGCCCACAGCGGTGTCCACGTCGAACTGACCGGTCCGCCTCACCGACCAGACTTGTGGCCGCTCCAACTCAGGTCTGATAACTGTAGGAGCGATTCATCGACCCACAAGCGATTCATCGACCCACAGAAGAAGCGCTCGATCGGCACGTATCTGGCGGGTTTGTCTCAACTCAGAGAACGTGCCTGACCGGCATCACCGTCATCTGCATCGTCAGCTCGATGAGCCCCACATTTCCCCGCTCGTATTGCTGATGACCCTGTCACCCTCATTGCTGGGTCCTCGCCGCGACAGCTCCTTGCTGACGAAGAGCGCACAGAACACCAGATACCGGGCGGAACCGCTCATATCTGATACCGCACTGGATCGGCACGTCTCGAGCGGGTGGGTACGAAGCTGGAGATGTTGCTTGACCGGCGACTCCCTGTTCTGCATTCTCAAGTGGTGAGGCTACGGGACACAGCTACTCGGCTGCGTTTGGTAGTGGTGGTCCTTGCCGTGGTCACAGGATGCGACGGCGCTACTAGCGATGAGGCTGTCTTTCCCGAATGGGCCAGCAGCCTGTTTGCTGATGTCGAGGACCTCACAACGATCGAGTCCGAAGAGGCTTCGGTCGTCTTCGAATTCCGTGGTAATGCAACCGGTATGGCAGACCTCATCACGGATCGGCTGGATCGAGGGGACGACTTCATCCTGCACGAGCAGCTGATGGTCACCGGCGAAACGGATGATGGACAGGTTCAGGTGGTCTGGACTCCTTCGAACCCTGGCGAGTTCTCAGGTCTCGGCGATGGAATATGGACGGTTGTAGCCACCCTCACGGACCCATAAGGCCCACGCAGATCACCAGATCCCGAGCGCATTCGCCCGTATCTGTGACCGTCCGGTATCGGCACGTCTCGATCGGTCGTTCTCCGATCGCGAATGGTCGGTCGATCCAAATGTACCCCCGGGTCAGAGATCGAGTTCGACCTCTTGGGTGCAGGCAATGCGAATAGTGGGCTCGTAAGGCACGTCGCCCTCGCTCACGATGGTTGCGGAGATGTCTCCTACCGAGCCGTCCGCATTGAGCGTGACTTCGAGGTCGTCCACCTCAACACCGTTTCGCTCCAAACAGTCGGCGAAGATCTCAGTCGCCCGCTGAGAATCTGGGATGTCAGAACAAGAAGCCAGCACGAGGAACGACCAGACTAGGAACAACATCGCTACCCATAAGTTCCGCCTGCTCACATCGCCGAAGGTACCAGAGAGCGTCGCCGACCCAGCCCTCGACAACTAGCGCAGATCGCCAGATCTCGATCGGAACCGCTCACGTCGTTCGGGTGCGCGCTATCGGCACATCCTGCTCGGCCCAAAAGCCAGTGAGTACCGGTTTGAAGACACGCCTCGGGTCGAGGAGGTTGGCGTCCTCGCCAGCGAAGTTCCACAGGGTGGTCGCTATAACGCCGATCCGTCTCATCTCACTTCCTGTGGCATGCGTCCCTATGGCTCGACGTCGACCGGCGTCTCATCGCTGGGACCGGGTTCGAAGATGGCTGACTCCGACTCTTCGCAGTGTTCGACGCCCCCGAAATGCCAGCCGCCGGACCCGTCCGGCCTGTACCCGATGATGGCCAAGGTCTCTCCATCGCGGATCAGCCTCACCCTCCCGGGAACCTCCGGGTATCCGACCGGCTCCACCACGTCGCCGCGGCGGATGACTCCCAGTTCCCCGAGCTCTCGTGGGAGATCCCGTTCCGCGAGATCGACGGGGTCGCCTCTTTCACCCTCGGGCATCGGCGCACCGGTCATGTCCCACTCATAATCGGCGTGCCACCCGGTGGGGTGCTCACAAGAGAGGGTGTCGTCTGTCCAGAGCCCTTCGACGTCGATCACTTCGAGCAGCGGAAGGGCCGCCCAGTCGTCCTCCGCCGGATAGGGCCATGCCTGGTCCTCGGGGTCGTCGGTCTCCATCGGGGCTAGGCAGGTCAGCCGCAGCTCGCCTGGCGGGACCGACAGGACCATCTCGGTTACCCCGGGCGGGGCCGGCTCGTAGCCGAGGCGGTCGCTCCACAGCATCCGCTCGTCATCCGCCGAGTTCTGCACACGAAAATGCACACCGTCTGCCTGTGTTCGAACTGCGGCAGGCTCGACGCGTGTCCCCTGCTGCTCACAGACAACAACGGCAACGTCGGCACCCGGAGCATCAAGATTGATCCCGTCAGGATCACCGCACCCAGCTATCCCAATGAATGCGGCCACCCCCAGAACCAAGCGTGCCGTTCTCATTGCTCTTGGACGCCTCGTGTGCTCTCCGGGTTCCACATCAGAGCCGACATCTGCGGCACTTCCTGGCCAGCATCGAAGCGCCTGACCCCAAAGCAGGCGAAGGGGATTAACCCGAAGCCCCTCACATCACCCACGCATAACGGCACGACTGTGGGCCGATATCCACATCAGGCGCGTCTGATCGTTCATCGATCCCCGAGGAGTGCTAACCGGTCTTGGCGTTGTCGGGTTGAGGTGCCAATCTCGACCGCACGACACCAAAAGGAGAAACACTCGATGAGCGATGAGCCGGTGGTGGTCCGTGGGGCGGCAGTCCAGGCGGCTTCGGTGTTCTTGGATCGGGAGGCCTCGGTGGAGAAGGCCGTCGCTCTGATCTCCGAGGCCGGTCGCAATGGCGCCGAGATCGTTGGGTTCCCGGAGGGGTTCATCCCAGCCCATCCGATCTGGTTCCACTTCCATCCCGGGACCGACCGCCAAGCCACCCGGTTCTCGGTGGAGTTGTTCAAGAACTCGGTTGAGGTCCCCGGCAAGGAGATCACCGCCCTGGCAGCCGCCGCCAAAGAGGCCGGCACCTACGTCGTTATGGGCGTGTGCGAGAAGGGCCCGGGCACTTTCGGGACCATGTACAACACGCAGGTCTTCATCAGCCCCACCGAGGGCTATGTCGGCAAGCACCAGAAGTTGGTCCCCACGGTGGGCGAACGACTGGTCCACGCTCCGGGAGGGCCCGACACCTTCGGCGTCTTCAACTCGCCTTTCGGCCCGGTCTCGGGTCTGATGTGCGGCGAAAACTCCAACCCGCTGGCGATCTTCGCTCTGACCGCTGAGGCGACGCGGGTCCATGTCATGGCCTGGCCCAACCACTTCCCCAAGATCGCCCTGCCCATGCCCGAGATCTCACTCAATGCCGCCAAGGCCTTCGCCCAGATGTCGAAGGCGTGGGTCATCAGCGCCTCGGCGGTGGTCGACGACCGCATCCGGGAGATGATCCCCTTCTCCGATGACGACCGCGAGTTCCTCTCCCGAGATGAGGTAGGTGGCGGGTCGTGCATCGTCGCCCCCGACACCCGCCTCGCCGCCGGACCGGTGGTCGGCAACGAGGAGACGATCGTCTACGCCGACATGGACCTCGACGTCGGCATCCGCATGAAGCTGCGCCACGATCTTGCCGGGCACTACAACCGACCCGACGTCTTCCGTCTACTGGTGAACCGGAGCCCCTCGCCACTCATGCAACAGGTTCCGGCCGGAGAAATCGCCACCCCGGCCATCGAGGTGCCCCAACCAGTGGCCCTCGACTGGATCGACGTTGAGGAGACCGAGCCCACGTAGCCGTTGTCCCAGGAGGGCCAACACAGTCCCCATCGCCACTGTGACCACGGTCATGGAGACATTGCCGGGTAGTCCTTCAGGTCTCGAATGCCATCCCGAACCGAAGCTGTGAAAGAGCCAGTTCGATTGATCTCAGGAACGAACTCTTCTCTTTCGACATCCAAAGCGAACCCTCCACCTGGATGAGAAACGTGAGGCTATCACCGACAATCAGTGCCGTATCAACAGATCAGCTTGGCGCCGTTCCGTGCGGGTCCGTCCCAAGACGACAAGGACGGACCCACAGGGGACGGTGGTTTCGGTTGCTTCAGTCGAGGACGCCGAGGAACACCTCGGCCATCTTGTGATAGCCGCTGATATCGGGGTGTGTGCAGTCCTGTCCCCCGACCCAGTCATCGTCGGCCAACTCCTCAAACATGTCGGCAACCTCGGCCGCGGTGGCTGCCGCCACCAGCTTGATCACGTCGTTGAACCCGATCGGAAACCCGGGCCCACCTTCAAGAACGAGATCACCGAAATCCTCGAACGGTGCCAGAACACACGCCCCGAGGGGGTTGTCGTACGTCGAGATCACGATCCGGGTATCCGGGCCGGCCACCGCACGGAGAGTGCCCAGGATCTGCACAAGGTTGGCCTGAGCTTCACCGAAGGCAGTAGCGATCGCCTGGACGCAGTCGGGTGTCACCCCATTTAGGCAGTTGGCCTGAAACGCGCTGAAGATGTCGTTCCCTCCGATGGTGATGGTTATGTAGATCACGTCGTTGTCCGGGTTGGCATCGCCGTTCCGTTGCCCGATGAGCTGGAGCGCCCCGGGAAGCTGGTTGGCGATCAGACTCGTTGTCGTTGCCCCGGGGACCGTCAGATCGGCCAGCTCAAGATGGGGACACGCCGACGCTTTCTCATCCCGACAATCAACCGCGGTCAGCCACCGGTTGAGAACCGCCACATACCCGAGCTTGTCCGGTCGAGGTGTGCCGAATCCGAAAGCCTGGGAATCCCCCAGCGCGAGATGGACCGGCCCCTCCAGCGGGCCATCGGCCACGACAGGAAGCGCCGGGAGAACCAGCCCCAGACACACCGCCATAACTGTAAGTGAACGTCGCATTAATCCTCCTTTGGCTGCGACCCGTCGATACTCCGCCTTTCGCCGCAGTTGGGACATCGGGGATTACCCCTAGATGGATCACCCCTCGGCTGGATGGGAGACCAGTCGGCCGACGCCAGGCGTCCAGATCAACATTCCCGAACAGAAACGCGCATATCCGGGACCGCAACAGATCGACACATCGGCTTGCGTCCTCAGCCAACAGGGCCCTTTTGACTCTGGGCTGGGTGTCAGGCCTGAGTATGTTCACGTTTAGAGATGCGATGGGGCCTTCGGGCAGGCATCCCCACACGACAACCGACGGATGGTCATGGCTGATCAGCGCTCTACCGAGATGGTCGACCGGGCGTGTGCCATTCGACCTGTGCTCGCGACGTGGGCCGTGACCGTCGGACAATGGAGCAAAGCGACCAAGGAGGGGCAGCCAACATGGAGAAGAGCCGGTCGACGAGAGACGAGTCTCCATCTGAGCTAATGGACTCGATAATCGAGGATCTGGACGACTGGAGGGGTGAGAGGCTCTCCCGGCTGCGCGCCCTCATCAAGGAGGCAGCCCCGGAAGTGGCCGAGGAGGTGAAATGGAGAAAGCCATCAAACTCGATGCTGGGGGTTCCGGTGTGGTCCCACCACGGGATGATTTGCACCGGGGAGACCTACAAGAACGTCGTGAAACTGACCTTCGTCAAGGGAGCCTCCCTGAAGGACTCTTCAGGCCTCTTCAATTCCAGTCTCAAGGCCAGCACCAGGCGCGCCATCGACTTCCATGAAGGCGACGAGCTGGACGATGAGGCTCTGAAGGCACTCATTCGAGCCGCCGTGGCCTTGAACGAGTCTTCAGCCCACGATTAGTCCGCAAGCTCGACCCGAGCGCGAACCGAGATCAGCGAAGAGTGGTGGAGCGAAAGACGGATCGTCGTGCACCGGTATCCGAGTCGCGGCGCAGGTCTCATCAGTCACCATGCCGGCCGGCCGTTCGATTCTCATCTTCGTTGAAGGGTCGCCCGACCCTCGAGCTCACAACTGGTCCTACCGAGGATCTGCGCAGCTGGCCAAGTGAGCAACCTGCCGCACCTGATCATCCGATCCTGAGCCATTCCGCCCATATCAGAGACCGCCCCCCATCGGCACGTATGGGTGCTGTCGACTGTTGCGGGATCGCCGGCTAGGAGTTGGTATCGGACTCATGCTTCCGCAAACGGGCGAGCCAACGAGCCCCCGCATCAAGTGAGGGCTCGTTGGCTGCGGTGGAACGTCAGGCCGTGACGCTCGGTTCGTCGGTGGATGGCACGCCGTTGCGGTTCCGCCACATCCTCCAGGCGAACCAGAAGACGACCGGCAGCCACAGGAAGGGGAGGGTCGCACCGGCGATCAGCAGCAGCAGTCGACCCAGGGCCACCAGCAGGTCCCAGCTCGCCTCGAGACCCTCCCCGAAGGTGGGGATCCCACCCGGGTCGACAATGTTGACGAAGAACGTAACGGTGCTCGAGGCGGTGCCCGGGAGCTCCTCGCCCTCCTCGTCGACCGGCATTGCGGTGATCGTGGTCCGAGTGCGCAGGTCGCGGTCGGGGACGATCTCGACAGCGAGCATCAGCGACTCACCCGGCTCCATGGGACGGTTGAGGTCGCCGAACACCACGATCATGTCGTCGATCTCGATGTCGAGCACCGGTTCGCGGACCTCGAAGTCGGTGAGCCAGGTGTCGCCGACGTTGGTGACCCCGACACAGACCGTGGTCTCGGTGTCCTTCTCCAGGGTGACCTCGCCGTCACCCGGGCAGGACAGTCCCTCGTCGTGGGCCGGATAGGCGCTCATGCTCACCTCGATGGCCGGCCTGCTCTGCGCCTCGGTCAGGGTCAGGACGATGGTGGCCAGGGCGACCTGCTCCTGCAGGGTGCGCAGGCTGCCGCGCAGCGACTCCAACTCGGTCTCCCGGGCGAGCAGCTCGTTCTCCAACTCGACGATGGTCTCGATGTCAACCGCCTCGGCGAGCAGCGCACGCAGCCGCTCGACGCTGGCGGCCGCGGTGTTGATCCGGCTCTCCAGGTCGACGACCCGTTCGGTGACGTCGTCGGCCGAGACGGTCTGCGACCTCACCTCGCCGATCTCACCGAGGCGGGCCAGAGCCTCCTGGAAGCTCTCCGGCTGCACCTTGAAGGTGAGGACGCTCATCGGCTCCGGGGAGCCGACGGTGCGCTGCCCGAAGAGGAATCCTCCGAGGCTCGAGATCGCCTGGGTCGCTTGCTCACCGGCTCGGCCCACCTCGGTGACGGCCACGGTGATGTCGGCGGTGTAGATGATGTCCCGGCCAAAGTCGGAGGGGAGCACCACCGGGGTGATGCCGCCATTGCCCAGGTCGTCGTCTCCCTGCGATGGCGACTCCGCTCTGCCCTCGTCGACATCCTCGGACGAGCCGGCCACCGTGGTCGCCGTCTCGCCCCCGCCACGGTCACCTCCGTCCGAAAGGACCCCGACCCCCTCCAAGCCGCCGTCCGAATCTCCACTGCAAGCGGCTATCACCAACGACAACACCAGAGCCAGCAGCGTCAGACGTCTCCATCTCCGATCAACTCGTCTCACGTTCACCCTCCTCGGGATGTGTGCGCTTTGGACGGCGGGCCGGGCCTCCGGGGTTCCCGGACCACCACCACGGGGTAGCGTCCCCGAGATGACCCACGACGAAGTGCAACGCTGGCTCAACAGTTACGTCACCGCCTGGCGCTCCAACGACCCCGACGACATCGCAGCCCTGTTCTCCGAAGACGCGGACTACAGCTACCGGCCCTGGGAGAGCGATAAGCACACGGTTCGGGGCCGGGACGCCATCGTGGCCAGCTGGCTGGAGAGCCCTGACGATCCCGACAACTGGGACGCCGAGTACCACCCGTACGTGGTCGAGGGCCACCGCGCGGTCGCCACCGGCCAGAGTCGATACCAGCCGATCGGAGAACATCCCGCTCGCACTTATCACAACGCCTACCTCCTCGAGTTCGACGACGACGGGCGCTGCTCCTCTTTCCACGAGTTCTACTTCCTCGAAGGTCGCTGACCCGGGCGATGTCTGAGCTGCAGGGACGGGTCGCCATCGTCACCGGGTCGTCGAGTGGCATCGGGGAGGCCACCGCCCGGCACCTCTCCCTGGCCGGCGCGAACATCGTGGTCAATTCGTCGACCTCACGAGAGGCGGGGGAGAAGGTGACTGCGGCGCTCCCCACCGACGCCATCTACGTCCAAGCCGACATCTCCGATCGAGATCAGGGCCAGGCCTTGGTCGATGCCACCCTGGATCGCTTCGGGAGACTCGACATCCTGGTCAACAATGCCGGGTGGACCTCGCCCGTCGACCACGCCGATCTCGATGGTCTCACCGACGAGATCATGCAACGGACCTTCGATGTGAACGTCTTCGGCACCTGGTGGCTGACCAGGTCGGCGATGCCCCATCTCCGGGAATCACCCGACGGCAACGTGGTGATGGTCACCTCGGTGGCGGGCCTCCGTCCCGTGGGGAGCTCGATCGCCTACTCGATGTCGAAGGCGGCCCTCAACCACCTCACCGCGCTGCTGGCCAAGGCTTGTGCCCCGGTGCGGGTCAATGCCGTGGCCCCCGGGCTGGTGGAGACACGGTGGACCGCGGGCTGGACAGACCTCCACCAGATGGCCCGTGACAAGCTGCCGCTGCACCGGGCCGCCCAGCCCGACGACATCGCCTTGGCCATCATGAGTCTGGTGGGCAACGGCTACCTGACCGGTGAGATCATGGTGGTCGATGGCGGGCTGACCCAGGTGATGTGAGTCAGGGACGCCCCAGCATCTGGTCGACGGGTGCGAAGTCGTCGGTCAACACCGGCGCATCCCCGTAGAAACGCTGCAAACGCTCGCCCTGTATGCCGAACTCGGTCCCTCCCCGAGAGCGGATCATGGTCTCGATGGCGGCGATGTCGATGGCTGGGCCCGAGCCGACGAGAACGAAGTTCCCCCCGGCGTCACCGCCCAGGTAGCTGGGCGGCGCGAACAGCGCCACGTTGGGGAACACCTCGGTGAGGGTGACAGCCTCCGCCCGGATGAACTCCAGGCTCCCGAAGTCGATGACATTCATCACGTAAACACCATCGGGGGCAAGCACCCGTCTGATCTCACGGGTGAACTCCACCGTCGTCAGGTGCCATGGCACCGACGCACCGCTGTAGGCGTCCCCGATGACCACGTCGGCCGTTGCGTCGGGTATGTCCCGAATCGAGATGCGGGCATCGTCGATGATCACCGCGATCTCGTCGTTGAGCGCCAGGTGCTCTCGACCGATGTCGACGAGCTTGGCGTCGATCTCGAGGACGGTGTTGGTGCTCCCGGGACGGGTCTGCTCGATGTAGCCGGGCATGGTGAACCCGCCGCCACCGATCGACACCACGTGCAAGGCGTCTCGGGCCGCGGTCACGTCGATGATGTCGGCGAACAACCTTATGTACCTGAACTGGAGAAAGGTGGGGTCGGCCAGGTCAACGTAGCTGTTGCGCACCCGGTCGAGGACGAGGGTGCGCCCGGTGTCCCGGGCGTCGTCGACATCCACGATGGCGCAGTGATAGGTGGTCTCGTACTGACAGGGCCCGTCGAATCCGAGCAAGGCGACGGAGAGGAGACCGGCGGCGGCAAGCGACATGAGTGCCCAGGTGCCCCGGGTCGACCAGATGACCACCCCGGAAACGGCCAAGACCACACCGAGAACGATCACGATGGGCCGGGTGGGGAACGAGGCGAGCAGCACGAACCCCGTGGCGAACGTCCCGAGGATCGCCCCGGCGGTTCCGATGGCCGAATAGCTGCCCACGACACGGCCGGTCTCGTCGAGCGAATCGAGTTGGATCTTGACGATGATCGGGGGCACCGCGGACAACAGGGCGGCGGGCAGGAAGAAACCGGCGAGTGCGGCCAGCACGATCGACACGGCCTCGGTCGACAACGACGGGCCGATGGCGTCGATGATCAGGGGCGAGCCCAAAGCGGCCAACCCACCGGCGACCAGCAACGGGCCGGGGAGACGACCGGGGTCGCCACGATCGGCCGCCCCTCCACCGAGCCAGGCCCCGAAGGAGATGCCGGCGAGGATGACACCGATGATCCCGGTGAAGACCTCGAGACTCACCCCAAGGTAGGGGGCGAGCAGCCGAGCGGCGAGGATCTCGATGACCAGCACAGACGCCGAGGTGAAGAAGACCAGCATCCGGGCGAGGCTTTGGCTCATGGCCCGTCAGGCTACGGGCGCTTCCTCGTTGTCGCTGAGCGGGCCGGTTCCTTTCCCGGCCTCGATGAGACCGAACGTCTCGGCGGCGACATTGCTGTTGTAGTCGCCCACCCGGCCGTGGCGGCCAATTGGCGAGTGGGTAGTTGCACCCCTCGTCGAATTGCCCTGGCAGCCGGGCCGATCCGTCGTAACGTGAACATCGGTCCCCAGAGGTTCCATGACCAAGTCGCTGAGTCACACCAGAGCAGATCGTGCCGTGGACCAGTTCCTGCGTCAGAGCAGGCTCGGTCGACAGCTGGGATTCAGCCATCAGCTGATCGAGGATCACGAGTTTCACGGTGACACCATCACCATCGGCGGTCGCGAGCTGGTCAATTTCGGTCTCTGTTGCTATCTCGGGCTGGGTGATGACCCGAGGGTGGTCGAGGCTGCGATCGACGCAGTCACCCGATATGGCAACTCTTACTCATCGTCTGTGGCCTACACCGCTCTCCCCTTGTACGGCGATTTGAGGGAGCGTCTCGGTGCGATGCTGGATGCCCCGGTGGTGGTGGCCGCCTCCACCAGTCTGGCCCACTTCGCCGCGCTGCCGGTGATGGTGAGACGCGGTGACGTCGTCATCGTCGACGCCCTGGCCCATGCCTCGATCCTCGCAGTGCTCCCCACCCTCGAGGCGAACGGGGCCGAGGTCCGCCAGGTCCCGCACAACGACCTCGCCAGGGTCTCCGATCTGGCGGCCGCGGCCACCCAACGCTCCTGGTACTTGATCGACGGTCTCTACTCGATGGCCGGTGACACCGCCCCTGCTGAAGAATTGATGCTCCTCTTCTCCACCCATCCCGGGCTCTGGGTCTACTGCGACGATGCGCACGGTTTCGGATGGGACGGGGCTAGGGGACAGGGTCAGTTTCTCCGCAGGGCGGGCTGGCACGACCGTCTCGTGATGTCGTTCGGTCTCGCCAAGTCGTTTGGGACGATGGGAGGTGTCATCGCCGCCAGGGACGAGGACCTGATCGAGGCGATCGAGGTGACCGGTGGCCCCATGGTCTTCGGTGGCCCTCTGCCCCCACCGGTCCTGGGGGCGAGCATCGTCGCAGCCGATATCCATCTCTCCGACGAGCTTCCCGGTCTTCAAGCCGAGCTCATGGAACGGATCCGGTTCGTCGCCGAGCACTCCTCTCGCATCGGGCTCCCCCTTGGGTCCAAGGAGCTGACACCGCTTTGGTGGGTCGAGATCGGACCGGTGATGTCGACTGCGTCGGTGGTGTCCTCGCTGTTGAACGAGGGCTTCTTCGTCAACGGAGCGGTGTTCCCCGCCGTGCCCAGGGGCAGGGGCGGTGTCCGGTTCACGGTCACCCGCTACAACAGCCTCGCTCAGATCGAATCGATGTTGGATCTCCTCAACGAGGCGAGACTCGAGCAGGCCGGCCACGACGACATCATCGACCTGACGGCTCTGGAGGATCCGGAGACGGAATCCAGCGCCCAAGGGGACCACTGAACTCTCAATGAATCGCCGGCCCGGCCGATAGAGACATGTGGGAACCCGCTTGAGCGCGGGAGGTGGCAGATGGCTGCTTCCCGCCCCGATGATTGCGCTCCTTCTCGCAGGAGCCCTGGCTGCATGGCTGCTGCCTGAGGCCGCGCCCTACATAGGCTTCTTCGGGCTGCTGGTGGGGTTGGCGACGGTGGCGGTCCTCTTCCTCAAGAGATCGGCGCTCCTGGACCGCCACGAGCGCAAGGCCTGGCGTCTGATCGCCCTGGCAGTAGCGCTGTTCTGGGCGGGCGTGCTCGCCGTTGCCGGTCTCACTGAGTTGGGCTACTCGCTTCCGGCGTTTGGGCCGATCGACGCCTTCTTCCTCGGTGGCTATGTGGCCATGATCATGGCCCTCTACCAACTCGCCCGGGTCGACAGTGGGGGACGCGAGTGGGTGCTCACCCTCGTCGACGCCCTCGTTGGTGGGATAGCTCTCGCCGCACTGGTGTGGAACGCCTTCTTCCACGACCTCATGGAGAGCCTGTCGGGAGCCCCGTGGTGGGAAACGACGATCGCGGCGACCTATCCGGTCGTGGACATCATGGTGGTGGTGGGACTCCTCATTCTGGTGCTGCGACGCTCCAATTACCGCTTCGACTTGCGTTTGGTGTTCTTCGCCCTGGGGGGCGGGATCCAGGTGTCCGCCGACTTCCTCTACCTGAGCAGCAGTGTCGGCGTCGATTTCACTGCGGCCGAGCCGGCATACCCGGTCAATCTGTTGGCCACCGTCTTTCTCCTCGTGACGGCTGCGATGGTGGATCGTGTCCCCAAGAAACGGGAGTTCGCCGAGGCGCCGACACCCATCTGGGCCATCATGTGGCCCTATCTGTTGGCGGTTGGCCTGGTCGGTGTCTACCTGCAGACCTATCGGGCGCTTGACCCCGGTTCGGACGAGGTTCTCTTGCTCGATGCGGTGATCCTGATCGGCATCGTGATCTTCCTCAGACAGGTGTACGTCATTCATCGCGACCGGCATCGTGTCGATCGCAAACGAGCCGAGTTGGTGGCGTCGGTGAGTCACGAGCTGCGGACTCCGCTCACCGCGATGGTCGGGTTCCTATCCCTTCTCGACGATCATGCCGAGGAGTTCCCCGTCGATGCCCGTCAGGAGATGATCGCCGAGGCGGCCGAGCAGGCGAGGCACATGTCGAGGTTGGTCTCCGACCTGCTAATGCTGGCCAAAGGTGACACCAGGGGGTTCAGTCTCGAGATCCGCGAGGTCAGGGCGATCTCGGTGGTGATGTCGGTGTTGCGCAACACCGAGGTGGCGGGGACCCGCATCGAGCAAGATCTCGATGCCGACGTCCTGGTGAGGTTGGACCCGGACCGGATGAAGCAGGCTCTCGTCAACCTGTTGACCAACGCGCTCAGGTACGGGGGAGACCGTTGTCTGGTGGTGGCCAAGGTCTCGGGCCGTGATCTCGTCTTCGAGGTCCACGACAACGGCGGCGGTGTGCCCACGAGATACCAGTCGTTGATCTGGCAGCATTTCGAGCGGGGCGCCCATCGTCTCGACGCCTCCACGCCTGGTCTCGGGATCGGGCTCTCGATCGTGCAGACCGTGACCGAATCCCATGGTGGGCGTGCCGATTACCGCGTCTCGGAACGTCTCGGAGGAGCCTGTTTCTCGGTGACCATCCCGGGATGCGTGGTCGACGAAGTGGTATCCGAGGACAAGGTCCCGGCGGCCACCTAGCGGATCAGGAAGCCACCGCCCAGGTCGTCCGTGGGGTCGATCCACAGCTCGGCGCGCCCGGTGATGTGCGCCGAGCCCTCCACTTCGGGGATGACGGCCCCTTGAACGCCGACCCCTGGTGGTCTCCAGGACCCTGCCGCTGAAACGGCTCCCCACGATGCTCTCGATCCGTATCCACTCGCCGACGCCGATCTCGCCCCGCTCGTGCATCACCGCGAGCCGGGCGCTGAGGCCGGTGCCCGTGGGCGAGCGATCCAGCTCGCCATCGGCGAAGACGCAGACATTGCGGCTGTGGCTCCCTAGGTCGACAGCCTCCCGGTGAAGATGACGCCATAGAGGAAACCCAATTCGGGGCTGTCCGGGTGGGTGACCTCACGTGACGACGAGATCGCGTCCTTGATCACTCGTCCGGTGTCGACCAGGGCCCGGACGTCATCGAGATCGACTCCGACATCCCCGGCTTCGATCAGGGCATAGAAGGCGCCGCCGAAAGCGAGGTCATATCTCACCTGACCGAGCCCGGGCACCTCGACCACCGAGTCGAGATCCGCGGCGAAGGACGGGACGTTGCTGAACCGGGTGGAGGTGACCCGTCCGTCTTCGATTCTCGACGTGGATTGGACCAATCCCGCGGGGGTGTCGATGGCAAACACCGTCTCCGGTGACCTCGCCGGGATGATCCCGGTCGCCAACACGACCTTGGCCAGCGCGATGATCCCGTGGCCGCACATCGTGGAGAACCCGTCGTTGTGGGTGAAGAGGACGGACAAGTCGGCGTCGGCCGAGACCGGTGAGCCGATCCAACCCCCATACATGTCGGCGTGGCCCCGGGGCTCCCACATCAGGGCACGACGGAGATGGTCGAGATGGTGGGTCGCATGGTTCCGTCGCTCGAGAACGGTGTCCCCGGGGATGTGGGGCAGACCCTCGATCACGACCCGGAAGGGCTCGCCACCGGTGTGCGCATCGATGACCACCAGTGTGATCCAATCGGGTGGCGGCTCCCATTGCAGTGCAGCCCGGTGGTCCATCCGCCGGAGCCTACGATGCTCCTGTAGTGCCAACGGTCAAGGACATCGCCTCAGCCATCGCCGCGCGGACGCATCCGGAGGACACACCAGAGTGGGATCCAGTCGGCCTGCAGTTGGGTGACCCCGACGAAGAAGTTGACACGGTGGCGGTCTGCCACGAGGTGACCGAGCCTGTCGTGTCTCGCCTCGAGGAGAGCCCCGTCGACCTGCTGGTGACTTATCACCCCCTCCTCTTCACGCCGACCACCCGGCTGTTGGCTGGTCGTTCACCCGGGGCCCGCTCCTATCGGCTGATCCGCTCGGGTGTGAGCCTGCTGGTCACCCACACCGACTTCGACTCATGCCCCGGAGGCATGGCCGACTCGCTGGCGGCGTTGTTCGATCTCGGCGATGTCGCAGAGTTCGGGGGCGATCCCGCCGCGGCCTTGCCGGCAATCGGGAGATACGGGACGTTCAACGGGACCCTGGCCACCGTCGACGCAATCGTCGTCGACGAGTTCGGGCCGGGCGGTGTTCGCATCAACGGCGATCGCGAGATGATCGTGGGGTCGTTGGCAGTGGTTCCAGGCTCAGGCTCGACTCTCATCGAAGCCGCCGCCGAGGTCGCCCAGGGGCTGGTGACCGGTGATGTGGGACATCACCGGGCCGTGGCTGCGCTCGATCTCGGGCTGGCGGTGGTCGACCCGGGCCACACCGCCACCGAGCGCCCGGGAATCAGGGCCCTGGTCGCCATGGTGACCGAAGTGGTCGGTGGCGAAGTCGTCGACCTCACCGGTATCGACCCTCGAACTTGGGACTGACACCGGGCTACCCTCCCTGGTCCACATGGAGCTGACCAGCCTCGCCGATCTCCTCGACTTGCAGGAGGTGGACCTCCAAATCGACCGCCTCCTCGATCAGCGTCAGTCGCTTCCCGAACTGGAGGACTACAAGACGGCTCACGAGCAGGTGCAGCAGAAGGAGAGCGAGCTGGACACCGATGCCGCCCATCTCAAGCAATTGGAGCTCGATCTCGACAAGGCAGAGGGGGAGCTGGAACTGCTCGAGCTCAAGCTCGGAGAGCACGAGACCCGATTGTTCGCCGGCGGCATGAGTGCCCGGGAGACCGAGCACATGCGTCTCGAGGTTCAGAGCCTCAAGGGCCAGCGTGGAGCCATGGAGGAGAGAGTTCTCGGCATGCTCGAGGACATCGACCCCGTCCGGGCCCGTGTCGCCGCGATCCAGGCGGAGATCGACCAGCTCAACGCCTCCAAGTCCGAGCTGGAGGCATCGATCAAACAACAGTGGAAGACCATCGACGCCGAGTTGGCCCGCAAGGAGGAGCGTAAGAAGGACGCACTGGCCCCTATCGACCACGACCTGCTCGAGCTCTACGAAAAGCTGCGAGGGATCAAGGAGGGGGTGGCGGTGGCGGTCTACGACCATGGCGTCTGCGGCGGATGCCACATGGCTCTCTCACCGGCGGAACAGGAGGAGGCGTTCGGCGACGAGCTTCCCCGCTGTGTTCACTGCCGGCGCATACTCGTAGCCTGAGCCATGCTCCTTTGGCACGTCGGGGCGACGCTCTGGCTCTTCCGATGGATCTTTGGGGATCCCAAGGTGGATGTCAGGTTTCTGCTGGTCGGTGCGATCCTTCCCGACCTCATCGACCTTCCGCTGGGCGCGTTGCTCTTCGCCGATCGTTACTCCACCGGGGAGTTGTGGTCTCACACACTGCTGGTGCCCACGACGTACATGGTCATCGTCCTGCTGGCGACCCGGCGGGGAAGAACACGCCGCGCCTGGATGGCCCTCGGGGTCGGCTGGCTGTTCCACTTGCTGCTCGATGGGATGTGGGTCGACCGGGATGTCTTACTCTGGCCGTTCTTCGGTTTCGAGATCCCCGCCGGGGAGGCCCCGTTCTGGTCGCTGGCATGGGAGAGAGCGCTGTCCGACCCATGGCGTTGGGCCAAGGAGGCGGTGGGCGTGGTCTACCTGGCCTGGCTCTGGGTGGCCCTGGGGATGTCGAGCCGCGATCGGCGGCAGGCCACGCTCGAGACTGGGAGGCTTCCTGACCATGTCGAAGCGGTTTAGCCCCGGGCCTGTCGCCATCCTGGCCCTGGCGGTCGCCGCCTGCGGAGGCGGGGTCGGCGACCCCGAGCCTTCGATCGCACCCGGAGAGGGGGCCGGGTCGGCGGTGGGTGCGGTCGAGGAGCTGGTTTCCGCGATCAACAGCGCCGATTTCGCCGAGGCGAGTCGTCTTGCCGTCCCTGGCCAGGCCGCTCTGGCAGCACTCGCCGAAGGGGCCGGCATCGAAGAGGTGGCTGACGCCTTGGCGGAGGGAGACGAGGAGGTCGCCGCCAACTTCTGGGCAGGGTTCGCCCAGGGAACAGGGAGCTTTCTCACCGGCGCGGTCACCGCAGTCGACGACGGTGTGGTCACCCAGGGCGATGTCGAGTTCCACAGGATCACCGTCGAGCCACCATCGGGTGCCACCAGATCGGTCCTGGTGAAGGAGGTAGACGGCTATCGCGTCGACCTGTTCGCTTCGTTCGGCCCCGCGCTGGCCGACAAGATGATGGCCCCGGCCGAGCGTCTCCTCACCACCCGGACCGCCGATGCCCGTTTGATCCTGGCCAGGCTGCAAGACATCGTCCCCTCTCTGCTCGTCGCCGCCGAGCTGGCAGGGACACCGGGTGATGTCTCCCAACAGATCCTGGCACTCATCGAGGTGATCACCAGGGTCGGCTAGCCCGGATCAGCCCCGCAGCCGGGGAAGCACCTCGCTCCCGATCAGCTCGATGAGAGCGGGTTGATCGAGTGAGGCCATCTGAAAGGTCACGATGTCGGCGCCCAACTCGCCGACCAGCGGCTGGTAGATCTCGACGATCTCCTCGGGGGTGTTCACCAGGCTGTAGCGGCCGAGCACCTCCTCACGGGGCATCTCGTCGGCTCGCTGCCGCAGCGTCATCGGGTCGACCGCCTCGAGTCTGCCGGGCGCCCTCAGGCCTCGCCACGAGTAGAGGGCCCGCCACGCCTCGTCCTCATCGGCGGCGTACAGCGACCACCTGGTGGCCAGCACGGTCGGGTCGGGTCTTCCGGCGTCGGAAGCTGCGGAGCGCAGCGGCTCGACGACCCGTTCCATCGTCTCTGCCGGGTCCTTCACCGACGTGACCACCCCTTGTGCCTTCTCCCCGGCCAGCGTGGCCGATTTCGGCCCCCCCGCCGCCATGAGGATCGGTACCGGCCCCACCGGTGGGGAGTAGAGCTTGGCCCGATCGGTCCGGTAGAAGTCGCCGTCGTAGGTCAGCTTCTCCCCGTCGAGCAAGCGTCTCATGATCTCCAAGGACTCGGTCATGCGCGCGTTGCGCTCCGCATAGTTCGGAAAGTCGTATCCGAGCGGCCCTTCGTTGATGTTCTCTCCGGTACCGACCCCGAGAGTGAACCGACCCTCGCAGAGACGGTCGAGGGTGGCCGCCGCCTGGGCCACCACTCCGGGGTGGTAGCGGAACAGGGGAGTGGTGACCCCGGTGGCGAATTCGACGTGGTCGGTGACAGCCGTCATGGCCCCGATCGTCGAGAAGGCGAAACCGGAGGCGGAGACGTCATCCACCCACGGGTGAAAGTGCTCGGAGACCACGACCATGTCGAACCCGGCCCTCTCGGCGAGGACGGCCTGCTCCACCAGGTCCTCGGGATGCCATTGCTCATGACCGCCGAAATAGGCGAACTTGGTCATCACCTGATATTGCCAGGTCTACTGGTAGCTGACGTAGATCGGGGTGGGCACCTTGCCCATGGTGCTCTCCGGGCTGGGTGGCCCGGGCTCGTCCTCGTCGAAGAAGTTCTTCCATCCCCACGCCCAATGGGCGCCATCGGCGTCTTCATGCAATGCCGCCCAGGTCCGGTCCTTCTGCGGCTCGGTCCCGTCGCCGTCCATCTGGATCACCATCTGGATCTCGGGCCGTTGGATGATCTCGGCCCTGTTGGAGATCATCGTCGGCGTGAATTGGTGGACGATCATCATCTTCTGGGGCAGCCCGTTGGCGCTGACCAGATCGGCCACCCAGTTGACCGTCTGGTTGATCTCGGCGGCGTCGACCGTGCCCGCCTGGTTGAGATGGACCTGATCAGGCCGGAGCCGCCACTCGGGGTCGAGCGCCAGCCCGACGTGGGGGAGCCTGAGCAACTCCTCGAATTGAACCGCCTGGCTGAGGAAGTCGTCGCGGCCCGACTGCAGGTCGAGGATGACGTACATGTCGTTCTCCGCGGCGAACTGGATCCACTCCTGGAACGTCTCCACCGGCCACTCGAAGCTGTAGTCGCCGTCATCGGTGGGCCCGGCACTGGCCACGGAGGCGATCATCTCGAAGGTGGGGATCACCTGGGCGCCGTCTCCGCCGTAGGCCTCGATGAATTCCGCCATCCTCGCCAGGGTCTCGGCGGGCTGCTGCTCGCCGAGGGCACCGAGGGCAGTCGTCTCGGGATGGCCGTAGAAGGAGAGGTAGCGTCTGCTCCCTTCCCTGGGGAGGATGTGGAAGCCACCACCAGGCACTTGCTGGCCGTTGGCTAGGACGGCCAGTTCCCACTCACTCGACTCCGGTATTGCACCGACGAGTCGGATGGAATCTGCGGTGTGACCCTGGAGTGCAACACCGACGTCGGGATGTCCCAGGATGTCGCTGCCGTCGATGGCCACCACAGCCGCTCCTACGGAACGTCCCACCGCCGCAGCCAGGAGGATGGTCTCGGTGTCATTGGCATCGACCATCCAGATCGAGTCCGACTCCGTCGGCACCGCGAGCCCGACGACGATCTCACCGGGGACGAGGTTCGGCTCTGTCGGGGTGATGGTCTCACCGGGCGGGAGGCTCTGGGGGAGGACCACCCGGTCCCGGGCGGTGATCGCCGCCACCGTCTCGACGACGGTGGTGGCGTCGGGGTCGGCCGGAAGCCTCACCTCGTCGGTCACTCCCAGGGTCTCCCGGGCCAGGTCGACGGCACCGATGACGTCGTGGCTGAGAGCCTCCGCCTCGGATGGGACGTTGACCCGCACCGACCCCACCAGATGCACCCGTCTCGGTTTGAGCCGCCCCAACTCGGCGGCTAGTCGCGCTTCGGGAAACAGTAAGGGACCCGCGACCGCCGCGGCGAGCTGGGCGGCGGCGGCCAGCTCGTTGAGATCTCCTTCACCAACCACGACGACATCGTCGGCACAGATGAAAGTCTCCCCGGACAAGAACAGTGCGTCGGTGGCCAGCCCGCCGGTGTTGATGGCCCCACCGTCCCCGGTGAACCGAACACATTTTCTCGAAGAGGGGACCGAGGTGTCGGGTGCGGAGGTCGATGCCGATTCGGTCGACCCCGGGCTCGAATCGACGGGAGTCTCCCCGAGGAATGCCGAGCACGCCCCGCCGAACATGGCAAGACAGAGAAGGGGTGCTGTGATCCGCCTCAAGAGCGGTCGATGGTAACTATGAGAATCTCGTGTAGGCGGTCTTCCAAACCAGACCGACGACGATGAGCGACGCCCCGGCGAGCCACACCCCCTCGGGCACGAAGAAGCTGAGGAAGACACAGCTGGATACGCCCAGCCAGGCGGTGGCTCTCCGTCGTTCCAAGCCCAGAACGGAGAGGTTGGTGATTCCGTAGTAGAGGAGGACGGTCATTGCCGAGAAGCTCCAGGCCAGCCCGATGTCGCCGATCAGGGTCAGCGCCGTCACCAAAGCCGCCGAAACCACGATGGCAATGGTTGGCTGGCTCCGGCGGTCCAATCTCGCCAGGACCGTCGGCATCTCCCCGCGCCGGCCCATCGCCAGCCAGACTCGGGACAGTCCGAGGATCAGGTTGAGGAGCACGCCGAGCATCGCTGCTATCGCACCCGCGGTGACTAATGGCATGTCGCCCAGGCCGAGCTCGAGTCGGGTGCCCCATCTCGGCCCTCCCCGAGCCTGGCCCCCGATCTCGATCGCCAAATAGAGCAACGCCGAGGCCGCCAGGGTGATGATCACCGCGCGGGGGATGATGCGGGCCGGTTCCTTCACCTCCTCTCCGAGGGTGGCGATGCGTCCGTATCCGGTGTAGGCCACGAAGAGGAAGGCGGTCGCCCCGAGCACGGCAGTAGCCGGCGAATCGAATGAGAGATCGGCTGCGACACCGTCCCCCTGCACCCCATCCCAGGCAAACCACAGGATGGCCGCGATGGTGAGGGTCAAGAGGACCGTGTTGGCCAGGGTGGTTCGTCTGATCCCGGCCAGGACCAGGGCCGTCACGAGCACGGTGGCCCCGATGGGGACCAGACGGTTGTCGGTGCCCAGGTAGAGGGCCACTCCCAGGGCGGCACTGGCCGCCGACGCCGTCTTCGCCATGAGGAACAGCCAGCCGGCGGTGAAGCCGAACCACTGGTTGAGGGCTTGGTGCCCGTATTCGTAGGTGCCCCCCGCCACCGGGTAACGACCGGCCAGATAGGCCGAGGACAGCCCGTTGAACACCGCCACCACTGCCGCCGCCGGTATCGCCCAGAGAACCGCATTGCCCCACATCCCGGAGGCGAGACCGATCGCCACGAAGGCCCCGGTGCCGACGATCGAGCCGAGACCGGTGACGATGGCGCCGCCCAGGCCGAGCTCCCGGTTCAGCTGCTGGTGGGTCATCTAGAAGAGGGTCTCTGGCTCGACCAGTTGGTGGAGGTCCGGTGTGTTGTTCTTCACCGAGTTGACCCTGCGGGACACCTCGTGCTCCATGATGGTGTCGGGGTCGATGGTCCGGAGCACGGCGCGGGCGGCCTCGGGGTCACGCAGGTCGCGATCTAGCCAGGCATCCCACACCTCGGGGACCAGGGACACCGGCATTCGGTCGTGGATCGCCGAGATCGCCCCCTCGGAGCCCTGGGTGATGATCGAACAGGTGCGGTGCCACTCGTCGGTCTCGGGGTCGAGACGGGAGGCCCAGATCCCGGCGAACACCATTGGGTGCCCGTCAGCGCGGTACACCCAGTGAGGCGTCCGGCCCTTGTCGGGTGACTCCCACTCGTAGAAGCCGTCGGCGGGGATCAGACAACGCTTGCGGGCGAAGGAGTCGCGAAAGGCTGCGGTGGTGGCGACCGTCTCAGATCTGGCGTTGATGTGGGTCGACTTGCCGTTGTCCGCCCAGTGGGGGACCAGCCCCCATCGCATCGACCCGAGCTGGCGTTTGCCATCGCGCTCGACGATGACGTACACCGGGTCGGTGGGGGCGACGTTCCAGCTCTTCTCGAGCGGCCCGGTGAGCACGTCATCGACACCGAAGTACTCCGCGTAGAAGTCGAGGTCACCGGTGATGGAGAAGCGGCCGCACATCTCCTAGGAGTCCGCCCGATTCCTCATGTGCAGCGCGAGCTGAGCGAACCGCTCGTCGAGGAAGCTGCGCAGCGGCTCGGCGATGTCGGCCCTGTCCATGGCCAACCTCATGCAACGCATCCACTCCACCGCCTCGGCCTCGCCGATCGAGAAGGGGAGATGACGCATTCGCAGCCGGGGGTGGCCCCACTTCTCCTCGTAGAGCGCCGGGCCACCCAGCCATCCACTCAGATACATGAAGAACTTGCGGCGGGTGTTCGAGGTGCTGACGGGCAACATGGCGCGGAGGACGGGTGAGCCCTCCTCTATGACGTCGTAGAACGTCTCTACCAGGGCCCGGGCCCCCTCCTCGCCCCCAATCTCCTCGTACGGGGTTGTGGCGTCACCCCACGGGTGAGCGGTCGCGGCGGGTTTCGAGGGCATCATCGGGTGCAAGTATCGCGGCGTTACCAGAAGAGTGGCGAGCCCGTCTGTAAGCCGGATTCTGTCGAGGACGGCCATCCATCTTGGCGTGTCGTCGCCGACGCGCTCCTGCGGCCTACCCGGGACCATTCGGCGAGCAACCGGGTCCCTGCTTGGCCTTGCTCCGGGTGGGGTTTGCCAGCCGTCACCGTCGCCGGTGGCGCTGGTGGTCTCTTACACCACCGTTTCACCCTTGCCTGTGCCCGTTTCGGGGCCATCGGCGGTCTGCTCTCTGTTGCACTTTCCGTCGGGTCTCCCCGCCTGGAGGTTATCCAGCACCCTGCCCTGTGGAGTCCGGACTTTCCTCAGTCTTTCGACTGCGGCCGTCCGACGGGCTCGCCATCTCAATTCTACGCCCTTGGCGCGGCTCTCCTCCCTGCAAACCACCCGGCGAGCCCGGATATTGCAATCGAGACGAATGCCAGCCAAATCACGACGGTGGTCGAGGCGGGGCTCCCACCGAGACGGGCGATCAGCACCACGACGAAGGCGAGGATCAGCCCGGTCACCATCCCGTGGAAACGGTTGGAGTGGACCGCCCTGGTCCCGGCCACCCACCCACCTGCTCCCAGACCGGCGACGATGCCCGCCACCAGGCCGATGCCGGCGCCCCCGTCCACGCCGAGAAGGGTCAGGCCACCGCTCAGCAGCAGCGCCAGCAGCGAAGCGGTGAGCCCGCCCGCGGCCACGCCCAGTGCCAGGGCACCGAAGTTGAGAGCGGCCAACATGTCTCCTGGATGTTGGCAGGGGAGGGTGTCAACCGGTCGTCGGCGAAATCCGGGGATCGGGCGCCGGGGGAAATAGCCTGACCCGGGAAACCTTTCTGGCGACAACCGGGTCAAAACCCGGACACGACTCGATGAGGAGGCCACTTTGGTAATCAACAAGTACCTGGCGGAGCTCATGGGAACCCTGATCCTGGTTGGTCTGGGTTCGCTGGGCATCCTGGCCGTGGGAGGTGCCGCCGGGGCGGCCGAGATCGTGGCGATCGCTTTCGCTTTCGGGCTCGCGCTCCTCGCGGGTATCTGGGTCGTCGGTCATGTCTCCGGTGCCCATTTCAACCCGGCGGTGACCCTCGGGATGCTGCTCGACGGTCGGATCAGCCTTGCTGACGCAATCGGTTACTGGGTCGCTCAGTTCGCCGGTGCCACGGTGGGCTCACTGATCGTGCTGGCGGCATCGGGGAGCACTGACGCGGTTGCCGCCACGGCGACGACTTATGACGACCTCACCGCCGCCATCGTCGTCGAGATCGCCCTCACCACGGTGTTCGTGTGGGTGATCATGACCACCACCCGCTTTGCCCGCAGTCGCGGCCACCATGCTCCGGCGGCGATCGCCCTCACTCTCGTCGGGGTCCATCTCGCCGGCATCCCCTTCTCGGGGGCATCGGTCAACCCGGCGCGATCATTCGGGCCGGTTGTGGTGTCAGGAGGCATCGAGTCGAGTCTCTGGGTGTACATCTACGCCCCGCTGATCGGCGCAGCATTGGCGTGGGGTCTCTACCGCCTGTTTCCGGTCGCCGAGACCTTCGACGAACACCGCGACTGAGTGAAGGGGGGCCGAGCGGCCCCCCTTCACGTCATGACAACAAGGGGTCCTCGGCGAGCTCTTCGAGCCCCATGACCCATCCCGCCGGAAGATTCCAGTGACGGGCGCCGTTGATCATCGACTCGAGATACTCGGGCTCGGGTCGACCGTCCCCATTCACCTCACCCACGGCGACAAAAGTCAGACAGTCGTGCTTGTTGCCCTCACGATCGACCGCCTTCAGGTCGAACCCCGGCTTGCGTCCCTCCGCTTTCTCCGCCCGGACCAGGGAGTCGACCTGATCGGCAGGGATCTCGAATACGCCGCCCCAGACGGTGTGCCCGCTCTCCTTGGTGAGGGTGGGAACCGCGCGTTGGTCTCCGGACACCGCGAAGTCGAGCTTGGTCTCCGGGAAGTGGGCGGTGAACAGGAATTTGGAGCCGGGCGCAGCCTGCCTGATGCGGTCGGGGTCGAGTAACGATCCGTATGCGAAGTACAGCGTCGTGTTTGGCACGGGACGGCAATTGTACAAACAATCCGGACAACCTCGTGACAAGGCCGTATTTACCTCGCATATACCGGCTGACGCCTACCGTTTTCGCGGTGCGTCGTCTCCTCATACCGATCACGGCACTCGCCCTCGCCCTGAGCGCCTGTGCGTCCCCGGAGACTGCAGAGACCTCGTCGACGGTCGAGAATGGGGTGACCGACACGTCGCGGGCACCTTCGGGCTCGTCATCGCTCCCTGGAGACACCACCACGACAACGAGCGCAGCGGTCACCACGACCAGCTTCGACCGCCCGCTGGCCCCGGATTTCACCCTCCAGCTCGGTGAGGGGGGCACGTACACCCTCTCGGAGGGCTCCAAACCCGTCTACCTGGTCTTCTGGGCCGAGTGGTGACCGACATGCAGACGGGAGTTGCCCGTCGTCGACAGCCTGGCGGCTGAGTATGGGGAACGAGTCGATTTCGTCGCCCCGGCATGGAAGTCGAGTTTCGAACTGACCGAGGCCCGGGCAGGGGAGCTGTTCCAGTCGGGTCGGATCATGTGGGGACTGGACGAGACCGAAGAGGTTTTCAGGCTCTACGGGGTTCCATATCAGCCGGTGACCGTGCTCATCGCCGGCGATCGGACGGTGGTGGAGGCCTGGGACGGTCTCCGCCCAGAAGCGGACATCAGGGCCGCACTCGACCTGCTGATCTCGCTTTCGGGTTGAGCCAGGCTGTGCTGTCGTGCCCGGAGGGCTCCACCCGCCACGACCAAGTGGCTCCCCTTAATGTCACACGCCGTTGAGACGGTTCGAATTGCTCCTTGCCTTCGCGGCCGCCTTCGCGGTCCTATGGCCGGTTGTCTTCGGTGTGAGGCCGAGGAGGGGGATCGTGGCCGGGCTCATGTCGGCTGCTCTCATCGTCCAGATCCAGTTCGAAGGATTTCGCTGGCAGATGCTGCCGTTCTACCTGCTGGTGGTGGGCCTGGCGGTCGGCGACGTCTTCTACCTCGATCGCACCTTGAACTGGTCGACACGTCTCACCCGTGTGCTCTTCGGGACTGCGGGTCTCGTCTTCGCCGGGGTGCTCCCGGTGGTTCTCCCCGTGCCCGAGCTGCCCACCCCGTCGGGGCCCGAGTCGATAGGGACCATCAGCGTCCAACTCGTCGACCAAGAACGCGACGAGCTCTACGGTGAGCGTTCTGGGCCCCGCGAGCTCATCGCCCAGGTCTGGTACCCGGCCGAGACCCCGGAACGCCCCGACCGCTCCCTCTGGAACGAGGACTGGGAGGTCGTCGTCCCCGCCCTGGCCCGGAGCATGGGCCTTCCCTCATGGTTTCTCGACCACACCCGTTACACGTTGTCGAATTCGGAGACGTCGCTGCCGATGGCAGAGGGGACTTTCCCCGTGGTCATCTACAGCCATGGCTGGGGCGGGTTCCGCAGCATCGCCCTGAACCAGATCGAGCACCTCGTGTCCAACGGGTACGTCGTCATCGCCCCCGATCACACCTACGCCGCGGTGGCAACGGTGTTCGACGACGGGGAAATCGCCTATATGGACGACCAGGCGCTGCCAAACGTCGCCGAGGTCGGGGAGAGTGCCTACCAGGAGGCCGCGACCGCGTTGGTCTCCACGCTCTCAGCCGACCAGATCACCATCCTCGACGCTCTCGAGGAGGGGGAGACCGGTCCATTCGGCGCCGTCTCCGGTGGCGTCGATCTCAACCGCATCGGCATCTACGGGCATTCGGCAGGAGGAGGCGCCGCGGTCAAGACCTGTCTCGAGGACGAGCGGTGCGGGGCGGTCCTCGGGCTGGATCCTTGGGTGGAGCCTCTCACCGAGCGTGACCTGCAGCTCACCATGACCCGGCCCGCCCTCTACATGAGATCCGACGGCTGGGTCGACACCAAGAACGATGCCCTTCTCAGCGGGGTGGCGGCCCGAGGCGACTCGATCACCTACTGGTTGGGCGTTCAAGGGGCAGGACACAATGACTTCCTCATGACCCCACTTCTCAGCCCAATCGCCGCCCGGTTCGGGCTCAAAGGGCCCATCCCCGCAGGGCGGGTGATCCCCATCATCGACAACTACCTGGTCGGGTTTTTCGACGTCTTCCTCCTGGGGACCGGCTCGGCCGCCCTCGACTCGGTGTCGTTCGAAGAGGTGAGTCTCACCGTCATCGACCGCTAGGGCGTCGGGACCCGGTCGATGAGACTTTGCAGGTCGGATTTTTTCGAGAATTCGAGTATGACCCTCTTGACTCTTGTCCCTGACCGAACGTATGTTCGAGGGTATGAGGGATGAGGTTTCGACGGTTGATGACCGGGAGCAGCGTCTGATTGCCGATGAGCGGCTGATCGCTCGGATCCGGGCGCGGCAGATGTCTGATCTGGCGGTGTTGGACGAGGCTCAGGTGGCCACCGCTGACGGCTCCCGGTCGTTGGGGGAGTGGGTGGCGGCCCGGTTGGATGTGGCCCCGGAGACGGCGAGAACCCTGGTACGGACCATGCGTCGGCTGGGGGACCGGCCCGACCTCGAAGACCGTTTGGCGGCGGGGGAGGTTTCGTTCGACCGGATCGAAGCGGTGTCGAGGATCTCTGAAGATGTTGGCCTGTTGGAGTATGCGGATGTGGCCGGGGTGCGTCGGGAGGCGGCGAAACGGGCCCGGGTCTCTGCTGAGGACGAATACCGGTCTGCCCGGGACCGATTTCTGGTGTTACAGCCGTCCCTGGATGAGTCGTGGTGGCGGCTGTGGGGTGGTCTCGACGGTGCCTCGGGTGCTCTGGTCGACAAGGCGCTCACCGAGGCTGCCGACAACCTCCCCGAGCTCCCCGACGGGGAGACCGCCGACCTGGCTTGGCGTAGAGCCACCGCCCTGGTCGAAACCTTGACCTCCGGGGAGACGGTGCCGACACCGGTGTCGGTGATCGTCGACGCCCGACACGCCGCCGAAACCTCCGCTGAGTCCGGGGTCATCCTCGAATCCGGGGTTGGTGTCGGCCGGGAGGCGTTGGGTCGGATCCTCTGTGACGCCGAAGTCGAAGTGATCGCCCGTACCGAAGACGGCCGATACATGGACTACGGACGGAGGCAACGCACCGCCCCACCCGCCCTGAAACGAGCCCTGTTGGCCAAATACGGGTTTCGGTGTGCCGCCGACGGCTGTGAGAGCCGTTACCGGCTCGAAGTCCATCATCGGATCCCCTGGGCGGAAGGGGGGAGGACCGACCAGGCCGACCTGACGTGTTGTGCTGGTTTCATCACCATGTGGTGGTCCACCAACGAGGCTTCCGACCCTACCCCCACCCCGACCACGGTCGGATCAGATTCCACCCATCCATCTCTCACCCCGACCGGGGACGACCGATCCGACCCCAGGGATGACCACTCCGGACGCCCCAACCAACAGGCCCTAAACGACCAGCCAGGCGCGATCGCGCCTCACAGCCATGTCCTGGCTAGCCCATCTCCTCGATGATGGCGCCGGTCCCGTCGTGCACCACGCGGCGATCGCCGATCGGGTCGCTGAGCCGGATCGGATGGAGCAGCCAGCATGGCTCGACCGGCCCGTCCTCAATGTGGACCGAGGTGGCGGTCACGAACACCGCCTGGTCCGTCTCGTGGACCAGCATCCCTGAGGTGATGTAGCCGCACCCGGCGACCCGGAGCAGCAGTCGCTTCGGGTCGTCGCCGTCGAGGCGGTAGCCGAGGATCTCGGGATCGACCAACACCCGGCTCTCGGCGATGTACAGGTCGAAGTAACACCCCTGGTACACGGGCCGGTCGGTGTTCAGGGCTGCGGTGATCGTGCGATGTGACTCCGGGGTGAGCCGTCCGATCTGGTCGACGGTCTTCGGCCCGTAGTCACGGCCGGTCTCATCCTCGGTGCACTCGACCACTCCGAGCAGCCCTAGCTGGAACTGATCTCCCGGCATCCGGTTCTCCCGGTAGAGGCCCACGTAGGGCAAGCGACACTCATCGAGCTCGTCGAAGAAGTCACGGCTCACCACTGGATCGACGTCGTAGAGCTCGAACGTGGTCTCGGCGCCTGCCTCCTCGAGGCAGGTGAACACCGCCCAGCGGGCCAACTCCCTCTCCTCGTCGCTCACCTCACCGTCGACGAGGATGTCCTCGGCGCTGGGGATGGCTTCGGGAACGGTCGTCGTGGTGGACGACAGGTCAGGTGTTGTGGTCGTGGACCCGGGCCCTGGCCGGGTGGTCGCGGTGGTGGTCGTCGTGGTGTGCTCGGTGACCGTGGCGCATCCGGTCAGGAGGACGGTCACGACGAGCAGCCACCGACGCGACATGGCCCTACCCGTCCGGTGCCTGTTGGGTGTCGCCGGTGACGTTCTGGCCGGGGCTCTCGCCGCGCTTGATGGCGTCGATCGTCGCACCGAGGGTCAGTGCGTCGGACTCCCCGATGATCTTGCCGACCACCGTCCCCTCTTCGTCGATGAAGAACGTCTCGGGTATCCCGAACACACCGTAGGCGATGGCGGTACGGCTTCCCGGGTCCGCCAGATAGAGGGCAGACGGGGACCTGCCGGCCACCTCCAGGTACTGCAACGACGCCGGTGGGCTCTCCTGGTATGCGATCTGGACCAGGGTGACCCCCTGGTCGGCGAAGGCGTCGGCGGTCGAGGTGAGGTCGGCGTGCTCGTTCCGGCATTGGAGACACCACGAGGCGAAGAAGTTGACGACGACGATGTCTCCTTCCAGGTCGCCCAGTGAGATGGTCTCGCCTCCCTCGAGGGGGGGGAGCTCGAACATCGGCGCCGGCTGCCCCAGAAGAGGGGAGTCCACCAGCCCGGGGTCGGTGCCGAAGCGAGAAGCGAGAACCACTGCGAAGACCACCGCAGCGAGAGCAATCCCGTACCCGACCCATCGAATCCCGCGGTTCATGTGCAGCTCGCCCCGGAGTTGACGGCGGCCAGATCGGCCTCGACCAGGTCACGTGATTCCTCAGGGAGCTCCGGGTCGGAGAGCACTGCCTCGAAGAGCCCGGCGGCCTGCTCGTACGCGGCGGCGCCGCACCACAGGACCTGCGCTTTGAGATAGCGGGCGGTCGCCGACCCGGCGTCGATGGCGAGGGCCTGGTCGAAGAGACCAACCGCAGCGTCGACCTCGGCGTTGCCCTCCCAGGCCATCCAGCCCAGTCTGATCAGCGCGGCGACCGCCTGGGACTCCGTGGCGTCGTCCGACTCGGCGACTGCGAGGTAGTGGGGGAAGGCGGACCGGTAGTCCCCTGCTTGGTAGTAACGCTCGGCGAGGGCGAGTCGCATCCCGTCGACCTCGGGGTCGTCGAGGTTGGCCGCGATCACCGCCTCCATGGTCTCGTTGGAGACATCGTCGAGCTCCTCATCGGCGAGGTCGGCGGCCCCGGTGGCCGGGCCCGCTCGCTCCTGGAGGAAGAACCCTGCGACCACCACGATCCCGGCGAAGGCACCGACGAGCATCAGGAGGGGCACGAGACGTCGCCGCCCCGTGACCTCATCGGAAGCCGTCACGGGGGCGGGCTCGACGGGGTGCCGTCGCCACCACAGGATCACCCCCGCTCCCGCTCCAAGCGCCACCAGTGGTGCGATCCACAGCAGAAGGGTCCATCCTCTGGCGGGGGGGTCGAGGAGCACCGCACCGCTGTACGAGGCCAGGAGCTCGTCGACGATGGCCCCGTCGCTCCGCCCATCGGCCACCCGCTCGGCCACGAGTCCCATCATGTCCCGGGCCATCGGAGAAGGGGAGTTGGCGATCGACTCCCCCTGGCACACCGGGCACTTGATCCGCTCACCGATCGCCTGCACCCGGTCGGTGTCGGTCGGTGACGTGGCCACCAGGACGACGAGGACGGTTGCCATGACCACGAGGAGCCCGATCGTGACGACGTTGCGCAGCCGCTCAGACATCAACGGTTTGAGCGTCGACCGCCGGCCGGCGCTCCCGGCGCCGGGCCGCCATGGCCACGACCCCGCCGGTCACCGCGACCAGGCCCCCCAGCCAGAGGACCCAGATCATGGGGGAGGTGTCGAAGGCGATGGGGATCGCACCCTGCTCATCGGGAAGGTCGCGGAGGGTGAAGTAGAGATCGCCGCCGGGCCGATGGAGGACATCGGGGGTGCCGACAACCGACTGGGCGCCAAAGTAGTTCCACGACGGCTCCACGATGCCGACGAAGTCGTCCTCCCTCGTGACCGTCAAACGGGCCCCGACGATCGTCTTTCCGGGTGTGGTCTGTCGGAACGGCGACTCGTAGGTGACCGTGTAGCCCTGGAAGGTGGTGGTCTCCCCGGGGGAGAGGTCGGTTTCGGCGTGCTCTCCGAGATTGGCGGCGAAGGCGATGCCGATCGCCACCAGGACCACCCCGGCATGGCTCAGCTGTCCCCCCCAGAAGGCACCGTCACCCGTGACGACTCTCTGCAGCGATCGGGAGTGAGAGTCGCCCGTTTTCACGCTGCGTTTCCGAGCCTGTTCCCACAAGAGCCCGAGCAGCGTCGCGATGACGAAGGTTCCGAGGGTGACGGCGAGCACGACCCAACCGTTGCGGCTGACCGAGATTGCGATCAACAGACCGGCGCCGAGGGCCGCTACCGCGGATGTCCGGGTCCGACGCCAAATCAAGCCTTTCTCCGTGGTGCGCCAGGGGGTTACCGGTCCGAACCCAATGACCAGCAGGAGCAGGAACGACACCGGGACGGCGAGCCGGTTGAAGAATGGCTCGCCGACACCCACCTGGGTTCCGGTGAACGCCTCGAGGATCAACGGGTAGGTCGTCCCGATCAGGACGATGAACGCATAGACGCTCAGCAGCAGGTTGTTGACCAGGAAGGTGCCCTCCCGGGACACCAAAGACTCGAGGCGCGGCGAGGTCGCCACCAGATCGGAGCGTGTCGAGAAGAGGACGAAGGAGCCGACCAGGGTCAGAACGAGAAACCCGAGCAGGGCGGGCCCGATCGCGGACTGGGTGAAGGAGTGGACCGAGTTGATCGTCCCCGACCGGGTGAGGAAGGTCCCCAGGATGGTCAGGGAGAAGGTGCTGATCACCAGGATGAAGTTCCAGGCCTGGAGCATCCCGCGCCGCTGCTGGACGATGCCGGAGTGGAGGAAGGCGGTGGCCACCAGCCAGGGCATGAGCGAGGCGTTCTCCACCGGGTCCCACGCCCAGTAGCCGCCCCAGGAGAGGACCTCATAGGCCCACCAGGCACCGAGCACGATGCCGAGGGTGAGGAACGACCAGGCCACCAAGGTGGCGCGATGGCTGCGTCGCAGCCATTCGGGGCCGGGCACCCCCAGGGACAGTGCCCCGATGGCGTAGGCGAAGGGCACAGTCATCCCCACGTAGCCCAGGTAGAGGATGGGGGGGTGGACCGCCATCATGAGGTGGTTCTGGAGCAGGGGGTTCGGCCCGGGGCCATTGACCGGCGCCTCGACGGCCGCGAACGGCCATGGGCTCGATTCGAGACAGCCGATGTCGGCCGCCTGGACACAGACCTCGAACGGGTTGGCCACGGTGATCATCAGCCCGAAGAAGAAGATGGCGACGCCCCCCATGACGGCGAGGGCGGCGGCGCCGAGCCGGTCCGGCGATCTTCGGTAGAGGTGGAAGACGAGCCAGGTGTAACCGGCCAGGACCAGGCCCCACAGCACGATCGACCCTTCGAGCGCGGCCCAGGCGGTAGCCACGTCGAAGGGGAAAGGGGTGGCGATCGCGTGGTGATTGGCCGTGTACACGAGGGAGAAGTCGTCGGTCAGAAGCGCCAGCACCATGGCGGCCATGGCCACCACCGCCCCGGCGACCAGGACCCGGACCGCCCCCTCCAGGCTGGCGGGGCGATCGGCGCGGGCCGCGGCGATTCCCCTCCTCACCAACAAGACGGCCCCGACCAGGGCGGCCAGCATGCCGGCGGAGCCCAGCACGGCCAGCATCATCCCTCCTCGTAGTTCCCCTGGGAGGGGATCTCGTAGTTCTCGTCGTGACGGATCAGGGCGCTCTCGGCGATGAACAGGTCCCCACTCCAATAGCCCTCGAGCAATACCGGGACCTCTTCGTTGAAAAGCAGTGGGGGGGTGTTGAGGAGGACTACCGGGATGGTGGCCGAGCCGTCGGTGACTTCGAAGCTCAGATCTTCGCCGCCCTCTTCGGTCAGCGAGCCCGCCACCACCTGGCCGGCCAGCCGGAACCGCTCACCGTCGGGGAACTCGGCACGCTGGGCCACCGCTTCGTTGGGATAGAGGTAGTAGGTGAGGTTGTCGTTGAGCCCGGCCACCGTGATCGCCACCACCAGGGCGATGACTCCGGCGATACCGAAGAGAACGAACTGACGCTGTCCCATCGGTCAGCGCTGGGCCCGCCGTCTACGCAGATGGAGGTAGACGGCGTAGCCGAGGATCAGCCCGTAGGAGATCAGGTAGGTCCCGGCGACGACAAGGGTGTCAGACATCCTCGACCTCGTCGAGACGCGGGGGGCGAACGGCTTCTCCGGCGAGGGCACTCTCCGGGGCGAGGGCGGACTCCGACCTGGCCACCTCGATACGGGCGACCATGAGGGCGATGTAGAGGATGGTGAAGGCTGCCATGTTCACGAACATCGCCAACAGCATCTCATCGGGGATGGTCGAACCATCGGGTCGGATCGACTGGGTCTGGTGCAGGGTGCGGAAGAGGTTGACCGAGAAGTAGACGAGGGGGACCTGGACCACCGCGATCACGCCGAGGATGGCCGCGCGCCGGGCCCGGACGGTGGGGTCGTCGATGGCGTTGCGCAAGGCGATGTACCCGAGGTAGACGAAGAACATCACCGCGGTGCTCATCAGGCGGGGGTCCTGCCAGTCCCAGGGAGTCCCCCACACCGCCTGACCCCAGACCATCCCGGTGAACAGGCCGATGGCGGTGAAGATGACCCCCACCTCGACCGAGGCAGCGGCGAGGCGGTCCCAACGATCCGTCTTCCTGACCAACCACATGATCGAGCCGAAGGCGGTGACTCCGAACGCGAGAAAGGCGAGCCACATCGAAGGGGGATGGATGCCGAGCAATCGGCTGTACTCGCCCTGAAGCGCGTCCGGTGGGGCGGTGAGGGCGAACCAGAGACCGACGCCGACTGCGGCAGCGGCCAGGCCCATCAGCACTCTTGCTCGCGTCATCGTGTCGCTTCCTCGAGGGGTCTCGCCAGCGCCACCCCGGCCACCGCCAGGGCCAGATCGCTGGCTATCAACAGAAGTATCCATGGAAGGATACCGGTGTCCCGTTCTACTGCCCCAACCGACTGTGAGCCCCCGATGATCAGAGGCAGGGCCAGGGGCGCGACGATCAGCGAGGCCAGGGGGGCCCGGTTGGGCAGACCTGTGGTCACCTCGCCGGCCAGGGTCCCCAGCTCGGCGAGACCCACCGCGACCAGAACAGCGGCAGCCGCCAACACCGGCCATGCTCCTCCGGGCAGGTCGGGATCGAAGAGCAGGGCCATCGTCAGGAGCAGGGTGATGAGAAAGCCGGTCATGAGCGTCGCCCCGGAGAGGACGCGGCCGGTGAACCGGGCCGCCGGGTCGACACCGAGAAGCGCCTGTAGGTCACGGCGCTCTGGGGTGTCGGTGGCCGACTGACGGAGGGCGATCTGCATCCCGAACAGGATTCCCAGGGCCCAGAACACCCCGACACCGACCTCGGAGACGATGGAGAGCCGGAGTTCGAGGGCGAGGGGAAAGACCATCAGCGCCACGATGCCGAACGGAAGGGTGATCCGCAGGGTGCTGCCCACCCTCCGTTCCACGGTGAGGTCGACGCGGGCGATCTCGAGCGCCTGTGGCCAGAAGGTCAAGGCGTCACCTCCAACCGCCCGTTGGAGAGGGTCATCACCCGGTCGGTCAGAGCGGTGAGTTGAGACCGGTCGTGGGAGACCACGATGCACCCTCCTCCACGGTCACGCACCGAGCGGACCAGGGCGACGATCAGCTCACGCGCCGAGTCGTCGAGCCCCGAGGCCGCCTCGTCGAGCAGGAGGAGATCGGGTCTGGTCAACAACAGATGGGCGATCTCGACCCGTCGCTGCATGCCGAACGAACAGGCCCGGGCGCGGCGTTCGCCGGCATCGGCCAGGCCGACGACCTGCAATGCCCGGTCTACCCGGGTCGGGTCGATCCCGCCGAGCCGGGCCACGTGTGTCAGGTTCTCGGCGAGCGACAACTCGGGGATCAGTGAAGGCTGGTGGCCGATGAGACCGATGCGGCGTCTGATCGATGTCAGATCGCCATTCCCCACCTCGGTGTCGAGGACGATGGCGCGGCCACTGTCGACGGAGATGAGGGTGGCGGCCACCCTGGTCAGGGTGGTCTTGCCCGAGCCGTTGGGGCCGGCGATCCCCACCGTCTCCCCGGGGCCCACCGACAGATCGATGTCCCGCAGGACCGGGCGGCCGCCCAGGGAGACCCCCGCTCCATCGAGTTGGACTACCCGGCTCATCGGCTGAGTCTCATTCGGCCCGGTCGTTGTCTCAAGTCGGCGCGGGATTGGGCCGGCATGGCACGGCTCAAGCCGCCGCCCTGCGCACCACGGTGAGTCGCTCGGGACGGTGAAGGGGATAGGCCAGGGCACCGGTCGACTCGGAGAGCCTCACCTGGTTCGTCTCCAGCCACCTCCAGATGATGGAGACCTCGTCGGAGGCCTCGACGGAAGGGGCCACCTCGGGCACCTGCACCGGTTCGGGCAATCCGTTGCGCAATCGTTGCGGTTCGCCGGGAGGTCGCGTCTCGACCAGGGTCCCATGGTCGATGACCGCGGTGGTGCCATCGGCGTGCTCGACCTCGAGCCAACCCGCATCGGCCAACGCCTGCCACTCCCAACGACGTCGCAGTGCGGCCACCAGCGCATCGTGGCGGTCCCGGGCCCACCCCGCCTCCTCGTAACGTTGCTGCCGAGCCAGCCGGGCCATGCGCTCCTCGAGACGACCGAGGAGAGGGCCGGGAGAGCCGCGGAGCGCGGCCAACAGCTGCCCCACGATCAGGGCGTACACCCCCGGGTCCAGGCTCCCGTCGCAGGGGCATTGGGAGACTCCCAGCTGAGCCGGGGCGCACTTCCCCGTTCGCGACCCGGCCCGGGCGTGGCAACGTCTGATCGGGATGGCGTCCCAGATGGCTGCCACGACCTCGTCTGCGGCCTTCTTCGACCGGAAAGGCCCCAGATAGGCGATCCCGTCGTCCTTGAGGGTGCGCACCACCGAGAGCCTCGGGTAGGTCTCGTCGGTCACCTTGACGAAGTGCGAGCTCTTCGGGGGCCGGGACCTGCGATTGTGCCGTGGTCGATCTGCATGGATCATGCGAAGCTCGGTGATCTCGGCCTCGAGGACGGTGTCACAGACGTGGTATTCGATCGAGTCGAGCTCCCTCATGATGCCTGCGATCGACTTGCGGGTGTCCCCGTAGAAGTACTGACGCACCCTGGCCCTGAGGTTGGTCGCCTTGCCGATGTAGATGGGGGCCCCATTGCGGTCCTTGAACACGTACACGCCGGGCCGACGGGGGAGGTTCTCGGTGAGACGGATCTTGGAGTAGTGGGCGCTTCCCCTGGCAGTGGGCAGTTGGAGGAGGTCGTCGAGATTGGTCACACCCAGAGAGCCCGCCCGCTCGAGGAGGGCGTGGAAGACATGCGCCGTGGCCCGGGCATCTTCCAACGCCCGGTGGTTGGGGGTGGTGGGACTGCGGAAGTGGGCGGCGAGACTGCGCAGACGCAGGTTGCGCACCTCGGAGCGGACCAGACGGCGGGCCAGAGCGGCGGTGTCGGCCGACTTGTTGGGGAGACGGCCATACCCGAGACGCATCGATGCCGCATTGAGGAAGGAGAGGTCGAACCTGACGTTGTGACCGACGATTACCGCGTCCCCGATGAACTCGAGCAATGAGGGGAGCACCGATTCGATCTTGGGGGCGTCGATCACCATGGCCTGGGTGATCCCGGTGAGGATGGTTATCGAAGGGGGGATGTCGAGACCGGGGTCGACCAGGGTCTGGAAGGTAGCCTCGAGATCGCCACCGCGGTACTTCACCGCCCCGATCTCGGTTATCTCACAACTCGCCGGGGAGCCGCCGGTGGTCTCGAGGTCGAGCACACAGAAGGTGACGTCGAACAGGGGTGTGGACAGATCGTCGAAACTGGGCTGAAAGACGAGATCTGGAAGGGCCAAAGCCCCGACGAGGCTAACTCGAACAAGTGTTCGATGTCAACGATGGGTGATGGAGCGTCGTTGCCGGACCGCCTCGAAGAGGATGACCGCCCCGGCCACTGAGACGTTCAGCGAGTCCACCCGGTCCTTGGCTTGAGGGATGGCGGTGAGCGCATCGGCGAGTGCGGCTGCCCGCTCCGACAGACCCAGGTCCTCGGAGCCGATGACCACCGCCACCCCACCGGTGAGGTCGGTGTCCCACACCGGGGTGGTGGCGCTCGGCGCGGCGCCGATCACCCTGATGCCTCTGGCTCGGGCCCAGGTCTCGAACTCGTCCCAATCGGACACGGCCAGCGGCACTTTGAACAGTGCGCCGGTGGAGGACCGGACCACGTTCGGGTTGTGGGGGTCGACCGTCCTCCCGACCGTGACCAGTCCTGTCACCCCGGCCGCGGCGGCAGTGCGCAGCATTGCTCCGAGGTTTCCCGGCTTTTCGATGTTCTCGGTGACGAGTAGCAAGGGATCGGAGGGGTCGGCGAAGGTGTGCAGACCCGTCTCGAGCTGGGGGAAGATGGCGACCAACCCCTGTGACCGCTGCCGGTAGGAGACCTTATCGAGGAGCGCCGGCTCGACAGTGAGGGTGGGGCCGGTGGTGTCGATGACGGTCCTCCCGTCGACGAGGGTCAGTTCAGGGGTCAACCCTGCGGCGAGGGCACGTCGGTAGAGACGCTCCCCTTCGACGACGAAGACACCCTCGGCGTCGCGATGACGACGCTCCCGAAGCCTGACCAGTCGCTTGATCCGGTCGTTGCCCGGGGAGGTGATGTTGTATCCCATCGAGGGAGTATCCCATTGCCCCCCCGTATGCTCGGTGGATGGACCTGGTGAGACTGGGAACCTACGGATCGGTCACGGAGGCGAATCTGGTGAAGGCTCGACTCGAGAGCGAGGGGATCGAGGCGGTGGTCCGATCGGACGATCTCGGGGCCACTGCCCCGGTCCTCGCCGCTGCCACCGGGGTCGAGGTCCTGGTCCGGTCGGGCGACCGTCCCCGGGCCATGGAGACCCTGGAGAGGATGCTCTCCGCAGGGGACTAACCCCAGGAATTGGCGAAGATCACATCCCGGGCGGTCTTCTTGGGCCGATCGAGACTGCCCGAGCGGCGATCGGGTGCGGCATGGCCTACGGTCACCACCCCGATCGGTTGGAAGTGGTCGGGGATGCCCAGCAGCTTGGCCAGCTCGGGGACGGAGTGGACCCCCAGGAATCCGGCGCCGAGCCCCTCGTCCACCGCCGCCAGCAGGACGGCCATCATCGAGGCCCCGGCGTCGACCCACCAGTAGGGGACCGGCCAATCCATCTCCTCACCTTCCGACCCCAGCTTGTCCGGCTCCGAGTATCGGTCGCGATACACCTTCTCGCTGACCGAGATGACGATATGGGCGGGCGCCTTCGAGATCCAGGGGTCGAAACCCGCCTCGACGTACGCGGGCTCGTCGGCGATGTCGGCGATATCCCGTTTCCTCATCTCGTGGGTCACCACCACCACCCCGATCGCCTGGCTGTTGCCCGCGGAGGGAGCGCGCAACGCCGCCGCCGCGATCCGGTCGAGGGCGGCCGGATCCACCGGCTCGGCGGTGTAATTGCGGACCATCCGGCGACGAGCGAGGACATCGGAGAACTCCATGCACCGATTCTGTCATCGCCTCATGCGAATGTGGGTCGAAGCGGGGCAACGAAAGCAGGAGTTGATGTCTACAGTGAGATTCGTGGTTGTGACACCAGGACGAGACCACGGGCGGGCATCGTCGTGACCCCCCTGTCCTCAGGGGATGAGCGTCTCAAGGTCGTCTGGACTCGGGGCAAGGGATGTAACGAGCTGGCGGAGCTACTGGCCGGGGAGCGGGCCGATCGTGTCCAGGGAGACCTCGCCGACGGCTGCATCAACGAACGCGCCGACGTGCTCGTGGCCAAGAAGCTTCCCTCCGGCTTCGACCTGGTCAACGTGGCGGTGCCCATCGATTTCGAGCCCGATCGGGTGCGCAAGGTCGTCGCCACCGTCGCCGGTGGCCCCCACTCGGTGCTGGCGGCAGAGACCGCCGCCGTGCTCGGCTCGAATTTGGGCGTGGCGGCCGAGATGCTCTCCGCGGCCTCGGCCGAGGACGAGATCGGCTCCGCCCAGGAGATCCTCGATCAGGTAGGCGCTCATCTCCCCGGCATCGGGCGCAGGGTGGTGGTGGTCGACGGCATATCCGAGCTGGTCGACGACCTCGACCAAGGAACCTTGCTGGTATTGGGTGCCCCGGGCGGTTCTTGGCTCAATCGCTTTCGGACCGGGCCTGGCGCCCGTCTTCGCCGCACGGCCCAGGCAGGCGCGGTCGTGGTCCGCAGCGCACCCGATCGTGTCTTCCGGTTCATGGGTGAGCCGGTCTATGTGGCACCGTTGCGGCACGCCGACGACACCCTCAGAATCCACGCCGAGAACACCCTGGCCGTGGCCGACGAGGGGCGACTGGTCGGTCTGGTGCGACGTGAGGGTCTGATGAAGGCCGGGGCCGACCCGGTGGCCTCGGTGATGGAGGAGGCCATCTCGGTGAGGCTCGACGAGACCATGGTCCAGGCATGGGAGCTGGAGCCGACCTTCGGGTCCGACCCCATCCCGGTGACCGACCACGACGAGCATCTCGTCGGTGGTTTGTCATTGCCTGGCGCCTGATATCGACCAGAATCGCCGACCATGTCTTCGCGCAGCGTGTTTCGGAGGATCTTCTGGGGGCTGATCACACTGATCCTCGTGGTCCATGTCGGCGGGGGCTGGCACTACTCCAGCCGGATCATCGACGATGACTTCACCCCGGACCCGGACCCCATCGTCATCCCCGACGGCGACTTCGAGTTGATCGAGGTCGTCTATGAGTCCGGGTTGGGGGAGATGGACGCCTGGCACCTCCCCGCCTCGGGGACGACATGGGTGATCCACGTCCATGGTCTCAACGCCACTCCCGCCGAGCCGGGGGTGCTCTTCGCGCCGTTACAGGGAGCGGGCTACCCACAGCTGGCGATCACCTTTCGCAACGACGAGAACCAACCCCCTGACCCTTCCGGCTACTTTCACTACGGGGCCACCGAATGGGAGGACCTGAGCGGTGCGGTGGAGTACGCCCGGGCCAACGGTGCCCTCGAGATCGTCCTTACCGGCTACGGCAGCGGGGCGTCCCATGCCTTGTCTTACGTGTTCCGGCACAATTTCGACGATCTCGGGGGACTGATCCTCGACTCGGCCAACATCGACCTCGGTTCCACCGTCGACTACCGGGGGAGCACCGAGAAGCTTCCCGTCCTCCCGATCAATGTCCCGCCAACCATCTCGTGGGTGGCGAAGTTCTTCACCTCACTGCGCATCGACGTCAACTGGAAGTCGCTCGACTACATAGACAAGGCGGAGCGCTCGCTGCGGGTGCCGGTGCTCGCCATACATGGGGTCGAAGACGACTCGATTCCGATCGCGCAGAGCATTGCCCTGGCGGAGGCGCAACCCGACCTGGTGCAACTGGTCCAGGTGGAAGGGGCCGGCCACGTCGACTCGTTCAACACCGACCTCGAGGGTTATCTGAGCGCGGTGCTCACCTTCCTCGATCAGGTCGGCTGACGGACGCCGACGGGCGCCGGTTGCACTGCCCACGGCTCAAGCACGCGAAATCTGTCACAGGCTCGACCTACCTTGCCCATCAGGAGGTCGAGATGCTGATCGATTGCGAACAATGTGCGATGCGGGACACCAGTGCTTGCGACGACTGCGTCGTCAACTACCTGCTGGGTGGCGGTCCCGTCGACCTGAGTGACAACCAGGCCGAGGCCATCGCCAACCTGGCCGAAGAGGGCCTCGTCCCCAGGTTGCGGCTGGTCCCGGCGGAGCGCCGGGTCTCTTAGGAGCTTGTTCGGGCCGGCGTTACCCTGCTCGCCGATGATCAAGGTCTATTCCATTGCCCTGGTGCTCGGCCTCATCGCACTGTTGGTGATCATCCTGGGTGGCGCCCTCGCCGAGAACCTGGGCCGTGAGGACCGGGATCCGGGGGTGAGGATCGGCCCCGTCGGGAAGCTGGTGGTCGGGGCGGCCATCGGCTTCGGCATGGGCGGGATGTCGGCGGAGTTCTCCCCGCTCGACCTCAGCTGGCAGGTGTCGTTGCTGATCGCCATCGGCGCCGCCATCGTCTCAGGGCTGTGGGTTCGCTACTCGGTCGGGCAGACAGAGACTTGATGCTGTTCGTCTCCGATGTCCACGATGCTCCGGGGGCTTTGCGACGCCTCGTCGAGATGGGGGAGGAGATCGTGATCCTGGGGGATCTGGTCAACCTCACCGACTATCGGACCGGTTCCGGGGCGGTTGCCGAGGTGCTCGGTCTCGACTTCGCCAACCGGACCTCGGCGGCGAGGGCGGAGGGTGACTACGGCCGGATGCGCTCGTTGTGGACCGAGCAGGCGGTCACGTCGGGCGGGGACCTGAGAGAGAGGATCGGCGAGGAGCTCGCCGTCCAATACCGCCGGGCCGCCGATGCCCTCTCCTCCGGTCATGGTCTGGTCATCCACGGCAACGTCGACCGGCCGGACACTCTCCGGTCGGTGCTCCCCGAGAGCTTTCGCTATGTGCATGGCGAGGTGGTCGAGCGGGGCGGTCTCACCATCGGGTTCGTCGGAGGAGGGGTGCCCACCCCCATCGGTGCCGAAGGTGAGGTCTCCGACGAGGAGATGCGGGAGATGTTGACCGCGATCCGGGGGGTGGACGTGCTCTGCACCCATGTGCCCCCGGCGGTGCCGGCGCTGAGACGTGATGTGGTGACCGGTCGGGAGGAACGGGGCTCGGATCCCATCCGCGACTATCTCGTCGAGAACCAGCCGCTCTATCACCTGTTCGGTGACGTCCACCAACCCCAGGCGTCGACCTGGCGGGTGGGGCGCACCCGCTGTGTCAATGCCGGGTATTTCAGGGCGACCGGCCGGTATCTCCGCCTGGAGGGCGCAATCGTTCATATCGGGTCCGTTGGCTAATGTTCGCCCTCCCACATGGCTGAGAGAACCTTCTCCACACTCGAGATCGACGCCACCGCCGAAGAGCTGTATGACGCCGCCGCCGACGTCGCCTCGTACCCCGAGTGGGCCAGCGGAGTAAAGGAGGTCGAGGTGCTCGAGGTCGACCCGGAGGGTCGGGTCGACCGCGCCAGGTTCGTCCTCGAGGGGTTCGTCAAGGAGATCGAGTACGTCCTCCGATACCACCACGACCGCCCCAAGGTGCTCAGCTGGGTGGCCGAGGAGAGCGACGATTTGAAGATGCTCGAGGGCTCTTATCAGTTCGATCCCGCCGACGGAGACGCCACCGAGGTGGTGTACTCGCTGACCGTGGAGCCCAACTTCATCATCCCCGGGTTCATCAGGCGCCAGGCCGAGAAGCAAATCGTCTCCACCGCGCTGCGCGGGCTGCGTAAGCGGGTCGCCACAGGCGGCTGACCATGAGGATCGTCCTCGTCACCGGCAAGGGGGGAGTTGGGAAGACGACGGTTGCCGCGGCCACCGCTCTGGCCGCAGCCGATGCCGGTCATCGCACCCTGGTGACGTCGACGGACCCGGCCCATTCGCTCTCTGATGCACTGACCATCGATCTCGGAAGTCAGCCGACGAAGATCGTCGATCGTCTTGAGGGTCAACAGATCGACACCCAGCGTCAGCTCGATCTCTACTGGGGCTCGATTCGCCAACAACTGATCGAGGTTCTCGACTGGGGTGGAGCAGCCGGGATCGAGGCCGAGGAGTTTCTGGTGTTCCCCGGCATGGACGAGCTCTTCGCCCTCCTCGAGGTGAATCGTCATGCCAGATCCGGGAGATACGACGTGCTGGTGGTCGACTGTGCCCCGACCGCTGAGACCCTGCGTCTTCTGTCACTCCCCGAAGTCCTCTCCTGGTATTTCGAGAAGGTGCTCCCCACAGAGCGCCGTCTGATGAAAGCCGCCCGCCCTCTCCTCAACCGACTCACCAGCCTGCCCATCCCCGAGGACGAGGTGTTCACTGCCGCCCAGTCGGTTTTCGACAGCGTCGAAGGTGTGAAGGAGCTGATGTCACAACCCGAGATCACCTCTGCGCGATTGGTGGTCAACCCCGAGAAGATGGTCATCGACGAGGCGCGGCGCACCTACAGCTATCTCGGTCTGTTCGGGTATGGGGTCGACGGCGTGATCGTAAACCGCGTGCTCCCCGACCTCGTCGAGGACCCCTACTTCGAGCGTTGGCGAGCGATACAGAAGGGCCATCTCGACTCGATCGACGATGCGTTCGCCGATGTGCCGAGACTCCGCCTGCGGCTGTTCGACGACGAGATGGTGGGGGTGGAGCGGCTCCGGCTCATGGCCGGTGAGTTGTATGGCGACCAAGATGCGATCGGGGACTTCCACGCGACCAGCCCTTTTCGGGTGGTCGAGAGTGGGGACACGGTCTCGATGGAGCTCGACGTCCCGTTCTTCGACAGGACCGAGCTCGACGTGTTCCGTCATGGTCATGAGCTGTATATCCAGTTGGGCTCGTACCGGCGATCGTTTCTGCTCCCCGACGCCCTCCTCCGGAGGGAGGTCACCAAAGCCCGTCTCGAGGGTGGAACGCTCCAGGTCTCGTTTGGGACCAAGGGAGCGGCGAGATGACCGACCCGTCACCGACCATGGCGGCGCTCGGACGCGCCGGTCGCCGGGTCGCCTTCCACATGATCCAGGCCGCCATCGAGGGGCTGAAGGCCGTCGAAGCCGTGATCGAGGAGATCGGCGGCATTGGCGACCGGGGCGACCATGATGAGGCCGACTCCCACCGACGACAGAGGATCGAAATCGAGTGAGCGAAGAGCCGAACCGGGTGAGACCGGACGAAGTCCTGCCCCCCGACGGGACCAGCATCCAGGCCCGACGGTTGGTCACCGACGCGGTGATGATGATGCCCAACATCGTCAAGTTGATCGCCCGACTGCTCAAAGACCCCCGGGTCCCCCGACGGGCCAAGATCACACTCGGGCTGGCCGCGGCCTACGTCGCCAGCCCCATCGACCTGATCCCTGAGCTGATCCCCGTCGTGGGGTGGGCCGATGACGTCCTGATCGTCATGTTCGCCATCGATTCCCTGATCCAGCGAGCCGGGCCCGATGTCGTCGATGAGCTGTGGGACGGGCCGGGCGACCTCCTCTCGCTGGTCCGTGATGTCGTCGGGTTGGCCCGGAACGTCATGCCGAAGAGGCTCGGCCAGATAATCGACCGCCTCAGCGGTTGACCGGCCCAATGCCGCGTTGAGGGCACCCGTCCGCTCTACCTTGAGCGTGCCCATGGACTTTCGAAGGATCGGCTCGCTCCCGCCCTACGCATTCGCCGAGGTGAACCGGCGCAAGGCCGAGGTGATCGCGGCCGGGAGCGACGTGATCGACCTCGGCTTCGGGAACCCGGATCTGGCCTCACCTCGACAGGCGGTGGAGACCCTCATCGAAGAGGTGCGGCACACCTGGAACCACCGCTACTCGGTGTCCCGCGGGGTGGAGGATCTCAGGGTCGCCCTGGCAGGCCGATACCGGAGACGTTTCGGCGTCGAGCTCGACCCCGAGACCGAGGTGATAGCCACCATCGGAGCCAAGGAGGGTCTCTCCCACCTGCTCTGGGTTCTGCTCCAGCCGGGGGACGTCGCCATCGTGCCAGAGCCTTCCTACCCGATTCACATATATGCGCCGATCATCGCCGGCGCCGAGGTGCGGCGCGCTCCCATCTCGTCGGAGGAGGACTACTTCGAGGTGGTCAACCGCATGTTCAACAACTCCTGGCCGAGACCACGGGTGATCGTGGTCAGCTTCCCTCACAACCCCACCACCAAGACGGTAGACCTCGGCTTCTTCGAGCGTCTCGTCTCCTTTGCCCACGAGAACGAAGTGGTGCTGGTCCACGACTTCGCCTACGCCGACATCGGCTTCGACGGCTACACCCCGCCTTCTATCCTCGAGGTGCCGGGGGCGTCCGAGGTGGCGATCGAGCTCTACTCGCTGACCAAAGGCCACTCGATGGCCGGATGGCGGGTTGGGTTCTGCTCGGGGAACGCGGAGATCGTCGCCGCCCTGGCCAAGCTCAAGTCCTATCTGGACTACGGGACCTTCCAACCGATCCAGCTCGCCGCCGCCAGGGCATTGGAGACCGGCGACGACTTCGTCGCCCAGGTCTGTGAGACCTATCGGGCGAGACGTGACCTCCTCGTCGACGGGCTCAGCGGCGGGGGCTGGAAGGTCGACCGTCCCCTGGGGACGATGTTCGTCTGGGCTGAGGTGCCCGGGCCCTACTCCGAAATGGGCTCGCTCGAGTTCTCGATCCACCTCCTCGAGCGGGCGGGGGTGGCGGTGAGCCCCGGCATCGGCTTTGGCCCATCAGGGGAGGGTTTCGTGCGCTTCGCCCTGGTCGACGAGAGCGATCGCATCGAGACCGCCACCGGGCGCATCGCCGAGTCCCTCGACCGTCTGTAGCGGTTCTACCATTCGGTCATGGCTTTTCCCGACGGTCTCGCCGATTTCCGCTCTGACACTGTTACCCGTCCCACCAAGGCCATGCTCGACTCCATGGTGTCGGCACCGCTCGGCGACGACGTTTACCACGACGATCCCACCGTGAACCGGTTGGAGGAGGAGTCGGCAGCGGCCGTGGGCAAGGAAGCGGCCGTCCTCGTCCCCACAGGGACCATGGGCAACCAGCTGGCGATCATGTATCACACCACCCCCGGGGAGGAGGTGCTGGCGAACGCGGCCAGTCATCTCCGCTCGATCGAAGGCGGCGCCGCCCAGGCGCTCTCCGGGGTGGGGTTCCGGACCGTGGACCGGGAAGGCGGCCAGATCTACCCCGAGGACGTGGACCACGCCATGGAGCTCAGCGGGTTCTTCCCCCGCATAAGCCTCCTCACCTGGGAGAACACCCACAACCTCTCCGGAGGCCGGGTGATCCCCTTCGAGCTCATGGAGACGACGTCCGCCCGGGCGCGGAGCCACGGCCTCAGTATCCACATCGACGGGGCCCGCATCTGGAACGCGGTGGCTGCCACCGACATCGACGGGCCGGCCTGGGCAGCAATGGCCGACACCATCCAGTTCTGTTTCTCCAAGGGCCTCGGTGCTCCCATCGGCTCGATCATCTGCGGGCCGGGCGACGTCATGGCCGAGGTCCGCTATCTGCGCAGGAGGTTCGGCGGCGGCATGCGTCAGGCCGGGATCATCGCGGCGGCGGCGAGGGTGGGGCTGGCCGATCGGGCACGTCTCGCCGAAGACCACGTCCTCGCCCAGAAGGTCGCTGTGGGTCTTGCGGAGAGATTCCCCGGCTCGTTGGACCCCGCCAACGTCCACACCAATCTGGTCCTGGTCGATTTCGGTGAGATCGGGGAGGGCTGGGACGAGGTGGCCGATCGGCTCCGGTCCGCCAACATCAAGGTAAACCCGCCGGTGCAGGGCCGCTGGAGGATCGTCACCCATCGCGATGTCGACCAAGCCGATGTCGATCGGCTGCTCGCAGCGCTTGGGTAACTCTGGCCGGGCGCCGCTGGTCAAACCCGATCGATGAGTTTCGCCGTCCTCTTCCCCGGCCAGGGCAGCCAATTCGTCGGGATGGGCGCCGACCTGTTCGACACTCGCCCCGACCTGCTCGGCGACAGCGCCGACGATGTGCTGGGCTGGTCGCTGCGCGACGTCTGTGTCGGGGGCCCCGAGGATCGGTTGACCCGCACCGAACACGCTCAACCTGCCCTCTTCGCAGTCTCCTATGCCCTGTGGGAGGAATTCCGAGTGGTCTGCGACGGGCCGGTGTCGGGTGCTGCCGGCCATTCACTCGGGGAGTACACCGCGCTGTGCGCCGCCGGGGCCATCTCGTTCTTCGACACCCTCGCGGTCGTGGCGAGACGGGGGGAGGCGATGGCGCGCGCCGCTGATCGAGTGGGTTCGGGGATGGCGGCATTGGTTGGAGCCGACCACGCCCTGGCCGAGGAGGTGGCCGCCACGAGACGAGCCGAGGGAGGCCAGCTTCAGGTGGCCAACATCAATGACCCCGGCCAGGTGGTGGTGGCCGGGTCGAGTGCGGACATCGTCTGGGTGACCGAGCACGCCCGGGACCTCGGTGTGAGGCGCGCCATCCCGTTGAAGGTCGCGGGCGCCTTCCACTCCAGTTTCATGGAGCCCGCGGCCGAGGAATTGGGCGAGGCGCTCTCTTCGGTCTCCTTCTCCGACCCGGGGTTCCCTGTCTGGTCGAACACCACCGCCAGACCTCACCGGGCCCCGGAGATCGCGCAGACGCTGCGCTCTCAGATGATCTCACCGGTGCGGTTCCAGCAGTGTCTCACCGACATGGAATCCTCGGGCATAGGGACCTTCGTCCATGTCGGCCCGGGTGAGGTCACCGCCGGAATGGCGAGAAGAACCGTCGAAGGCGCCACCGTCCATGTCGTATCGGAGTCAGCAGACATCCGCGACGCCGCCGAGGCCCTCGTTACGATGGCATGACCGAGGAGCTCCCGATGCAGAATTCAGAGATAACCGGCTGGGGCAAGTGCATGCCTCCCAATGTGCTCTCCAACCACGACCTCGAACAGCTGGTCGACACCTCCGACGAGTGGATAACCACCAGGACGGGGATCAAGGAGCGGCGGATCAGCCATGTCGAAACCTCCGACATGGCGGCGATCGCCGGTCTGCGCGCCCTCGCCGCGGCGGGCAAGAATCCAGAGGATGTGGACCTTCTCCTGGTGGCCACCTGCACACCCGACTCCATCATCCCGTCGACCGCTTCCATCGTCCAGAACAAGATGAAGGCCTGGAACGCGGCGGCGATGGACCTCAACGCCGCTTGCTCCGGTTTCGTGTACGGGCTGGTGGTCGGTTCCAACATGATCCGGGGAGGGACACACGAGACGGTGCTACTCATCGGCGCCGAGAAGCTCCACTACGTCATGGACTTCACCGACCGGGCCACCTGTGTCCTCTTTGGTGACGGGGCGGGGGCGGTGGTGCTCGAGCCGACTTCGGAGCCCCATGGGGTGCTGGCCTCGGACATCGGCCTCGACGGCTCCGTCTATCACATCCTGCAGGTGCCCAAGGACGGCACCATGGGCGACCGCGAGAGCCCCGACCCGGCGATGTGCGGGGTCTCGATGGAGGGCCAGGAGGTTTTCCGCCGGGCGGTCACCAAGATGAGCGAGTCCTCTCTGCTCTCCCTGGAGCGAGCCGGGCTCGAGCTGGACGACGTGGATCTGCTCATCCCGCACCAGGCCAACGTGCGCATCATCGACGCCACTGCCCGCCGGCTCGGTCTCGACGAGTCGAAAGTGTTCGTGAACATTCACTCCTACGGGAACACCTCGGCGGCGACCATCCCCGTCGCCCTCACCGAGGCCCTCGAGAAGGGACGGATCCAGCCCGGCTCGACAGTCCTTTTCGCCGCCTTCGGTGGTGGCCTCACCTGGGGCTCGGCGGTGTACCGCTGGGGGCCCCGTATCGAACCGCTCGGCGAGTCCGACGCTGCGTTACCGCCACCGGACCGTGACACCATGGAGCTCCTCCAACCCAACTTCGACTTCTTCGGCTTGCCGGAGAAGCTCTCGTGAGTGGAGAGTCTGAGGGCAGAGTAGCGCTCGTCACCGGTGGCTCCAGGGGAATAGGCCGGGCCGTGGCCACCACGCTGGCCGCATCCGGGCATCGCGTCGCGGTGAACTTCGCGGGCAATCAGGACGCTGCGGATGAGGTGGTCGAGACCATCAAGGGCACGGGCGGTGAGGCCATCGCGGTCAAGGCCAACGTGGGCGATGAGGGCTCGGTGACCACGATGTTCCACGACATCGAGGAGGTCCTCGGGCCTCCACTCGTGCTGGTCAACAATGCCGGTGTCACCCGAGACCAGTTGCTGGTCCGGATGAGCACCGAGGACTTCGATCAGGTCATCCAGACCAACCTCCGTTCGGTGTTCTTGTGCACGAAGCGGGCAATGCGCGCCATGCTCCGGGCCCGTTGGGGGCGCATCATCTCGATCGCATCCGTGGCCGGGATCGTCGGCAATGCGGGGCAGGCCAACTACGCCGCCTCGAAGGCAGGGATGATCGGTCTCTCCAAGTCGATCTCCAAAGAGGTCGGCTCCAGGGGGATCACTGCCAATGTGGTGGCTCCCGGCTTCATCGAGACCGATCTCACCGGCCTTCTCGGTGACACCGTCAAGGAGACGGCACGTCGGTCGGTGAGCATGGGGCGCTTCGGTCGTCCCGACGAGGTGGCCGGAGTAGTCGACTTTCTCGCATCAGACACGGCTTCCTACATAACCGGCCAGGTTATCGCGGTAGATGGCGGTCTCGCACTGTAAGTTCTCGCAAGCAAACACGAAGGAGAAGGAGAAAATGGACAGGAGCGAAGTCTCCGAGCGTCTCACCGGCGTGCTCGTTTCCGAGCTGGGCCTCGATGAGTCCAAGATCAAGGACGACGCCCACTTCGAGGAGGATCTCGACGTGGACAGTCTCGGGGTGGTCGAGCTGCTCATGGCGCTCGAGGACGAGTTCGACGTCAAGATCCCCGACGAGGAGGCGGAGTCGATCGTCACCGTCGGCCAGGCGGTGGACCTGGTCCATCAGAAGCTGAGCTGAGGCCTATGGCCGCTCCCGCCACTCGGCGAGGCTGCGGAACACCAGGACCAGCAGGACGGCCACGCCGATGGTCACCGCGATGAACGAGAGCGCCGCCACCAGGGCAGCCCAGCCGTTGCAGGGCGTCACCACACCCGAAGGGTCCGGCTGACGACAACTGACGTCGGTGACCACCCAACCGAGGGCGGCGGCGAGCACACCCATCGACAGGGCGGGGATGGCGATCCATGGGTTGGGGAGACGACTCATCTCGGCTTGCCGGTGTCGTCGATCTCGGCAGCGTCGAGCACCTCCGCCGGGGCCAACTCCGGGGGCACCGGGAAGGTGGTCCCCACTTCGCGGGGCGGGTGATACGACGCTTTGACCGACGAGCCCCATGCCGTGACCCCGACCGCGATCGCCAGCAACGCCGCAACCAGCCCCGTCGGGAACCCGAGGACCGGGGACAGGGTAAGGGCCAGGACCGGCCAGAGCAGGCGGATGCCGATGAGACCCCCCGGAAAGACACGGCTGTAGAGGAGAGCCACGCAGGGGGCTGACAAACCGACGATCAGAAGCGCCCAGACCGTGGAGTCATCACCCACCAACCCGAGGAGTGCGGGGGTGGCCAGCAAGAGGAGGGGAGGGATGATGGCCCGGGGTGGGGGGCCCGACGCCGATGCCAGCTTTCTGATCGATGAGTCGACGGCAGGAGAGAGGAGGGCGGCGAAGGAGATGGCGGTGGCGGCGATGCCCAGCACCCAGATGATGTCGACCGCTCTCACCAGGGCGAGCACCACGGTGACTCCGATGGCCCCAAATCCCAAGAGACGGGCCCAGCGACCCGCGACCACGATCATGCCCACCGTGGCCACCGTCGCCATCGCGACCAGCCCCACCCCGATCAGGAGCGACGCGGCCGGCTGGAAGGGGTCATTGTCCACGATGATGGCTGCGGTCCAGACCAGGGCGGCCAGGAGACTCGTCGCCATCAGGAGCGGGGTCTTCACCCCCGAGATTGTCGCAGTTCGGTTCTGAGAAGAGAAAGACGGGCTCAACGCGTCCTTTGAGTCGCAGGACGGTCAGGCGGGGGTGGGCCCGTCGGGGGATCCCGAGGTGGTGACCACCCGCAGGTCGGATCTCTCGCCAAAGCGGGGGGTATCGCCCGGCTCCCAGGATGTCTCCTCTCTCCAGGTCTGTCCCGGGCGGAGGGTGACCACCGCTCCATGTCCCGGCCGTCGGTCATGGAGTGTCGCCAGGGTGGCCCCGGTGAGCAGGAGACGGGCGGCCTGCACCGCGTCCTGATGAGAGACGATGACCACGTCCCCGTGGGGGTGCTCCTGGTCGAGGGCCCGTGCCACCGATGCCACCCGCTCGGCGACGTCCGAGAGTTGCTCCTCGACGAAGCCGAGACTCGCCGGGTGATCCAGGTAGGCCTCGATCTCTCCGGGGAAGCGGGTGGAGATCATGTTCCAGGGGTGGCCCATCCATCGGTCGGTCAGAGCCCAATCGGTGAGCTCGGGATGGACCCTGACCGGGACACCGGAGCGTGAGGCGATCTCCTCGGCGGTGCGCAACGACCGCTGCTGTGGCGATGACCAGATCGCCACCACGGGCCGGGGCCCCAGATAGCGGCCAACCCGTCGGGCCTGCTCCAAACCGTGGGGTGACAGGTCGAAACCCGGTAGCGACCCGCACACCAGATGGTCAGGGTTGTCGACTTCGGCATGGTGTACGAGATGAACCAGTGCGGCCATAGACGATCAGTTTGGCTGCTGACCGGGCGAACTCCGGGTAACTGCAGCCACATAACCGCCGCCCGGGTCGGCGCCGTTATCTTGGTCACACAGTGTGGGACGAGCCGATTCTCCATGTCGACATGGACAGCTTCTTCGTCGAGGTCGAGCGTCTCGACGACCCCGGCCTCCGCGGCCGACCGGTGGCGGTCGGGGGCGCCGGGCCCCGCGGGGTCATCGCCAGCGCCTCATACGAGGCGCGCCGGCACGGGGTTCACTCCGCCCAACCGACCTCGGCGGCGCGTCGGCTATGTCCCGACCTGATCGTGGTGCCTTCGGCCCACGGGCTCTACAGCGACGTCTCCGCCGAGGTGTTCGCCGTCTTTCGCTCGTTCACCCCGATGGTGGAAGGGCTCAGTCTCGACGAGGCCTTCCTCGACGTGGGGGGCCTGAGACTGCATTACGAGTCGCCGGTGGCCGTCGGAGAGGCGGTGAGGAGCAGGATCAGGTCCCAGCTCGGCCTCCCCGCCTCGGTCGGTGTCGCCTCGATCAAGTTCATCGCCAAGCTGGCCTCCAAGATGGCGAAGCCCGACGGGCTGCATCATGTCCCAGCCGCGGCGCAGCTCCCCTTCCTGCATTCCCTCCCCGCCTCCGAGATGTGGGGGGTGGGGCCGGCGACCCTGGCGGCGCTGGCCCGATTGGGTGTGAGCACCATCGGCGACATAGGGGAGGTGCCGATCGAGGCGCTCATCGCGGCGGTGGGGCCGTCGAGCGGCCGCCATCTCCATGAACTGGCGATGGGCCGCGATCCCCGTCCGGTCGTGCCCGACCTCTCGTCGAAGTCGATCTCGGTGGAGGAGACCTATGACGTCGACTTGGAGACCGCCGATGTGATCGAGACCGCCCTGCTCGCCCACGCCCAACGGTTGTCGGGCCGTCTCCGTCGAGCCGGGTTGAGAGCGGGGACGGTCACCCTCAAGCTGCGCTATTCCGACTTCACCACCATCACCCGTTCGATGACCGTGCCCTCTCCGGTGGACGGCTCCCGACAGCTGTTCAAGATCGCCGGCGAGCTGGTGGCCGGCATCGCCACCGAGAGACCCGTGCGGCTCCTCGGGCTCGGGGGGTCCTCCCTCGAGCCGGCCGACCTGCCGACCCAGCTCGACATCGGCTCCGATCACGAGTGGGAGGCAGTCGAGGACGCCGTGGCCGAGGTCAGGGAGCGATTTGGCGAAGCCGCGGTCGGTCCCGCCCGTTTGCTGCCGAACCCCGAGCCCGAGGCAACAGAGCCCGAACCGATGTAAGTGTCTTCACAGGGGGTGTAATGTTTGAACAAGCATCTGGCCCGATCAGAGTGGTGACTGAATGCCGTTGGATGACAAGGAACAGCGAATACTCGCTGAGATCGAGAGACAGTTCTACGAGGAAGACCCCGAGCTGGCGCGCGCCGTGCGCAAGATCGAGAGACCCTCTCGGGTCGGGGCCAGACTCTCCCTCCTCGGTGTCATCGTCGGGCTGACCATCGTGATCGCATACGTGAGCTACACCTGGATTGCCGTCGCCGGATTCGCCCTTCTCGTCGTCTCGGCGACATCGCTGGTGAACGCGATCCGGATTCGCGGTTGGCGGTCGGAGTCGACGGAGTCCGAGGACTCGCTGCCCGAGTAGAAGACTCCAACTCCAATCTGCGGCTCGGTCGAGAAGTCGCTATTGTTCCCGCCCCCATCGGCCGTCTCCCCGGGCTGCAGCCGGTCGGAGGTTGCAAGTGCGAGCCATCGCCCCGGTTCGCTGGTGAAGTTTTGGAAGGACAGAGTGGAGCAAGCATTCACCGCCGAGCAGGCTTGTCGGCTCAGCAACTGCACGCATCACCAGTTGCGATATTGGGACAAGGTGGGTCTTGTGAAACCCTCCGTTCAGCCCACCGGAGGGCGACCCGGGGTGAGACGTCTCTACTCGTTTCGTGATCTCGTCGCATTGCGGGTAGTGCGCAGCCTGCTCGACAACGGCATGTCGCTGCAGCGGGTGCGAAGGGCGTGGGACTATCTGCGGCGGGAGGGGGACATGGACACCCACCTCTCCGACATCAAGCTGGTCACCGATGGCAAGACCATCTTTCGTGTCAGCCGGGACGAGGGCGAGCTGATCGATGCCTTGCGCGAGGGCCAACTCGCCTTCTTCGTCGCCATCGACGAGATCGTCCAAGAGGTCGTGGAGGACGTGAGCAGGTTCGAGCTCGACCGGGAGAAGTTCCTCACCATGCTTCGCATGGTCGAGGACGACGTCGAGGAGGAGCGTCGGGCCTCAGGTTAAGGCGTCGTGGTCAGGGACGTCTGATGAGGGACTTCAGACTCATCGCCGCCCGTGCCCGATCGGGTCCGTCGTACGACCGGTCTATCCACCACTCCACTCCGATCAAGTCGGACTCGCGAGCCTGACCGGTGCGTCCCCCGTACACCGTGGAGGAGTAGCTCATCGCCAAGGGTATGAGGGCGCGGTCGGTCGCTCGGGCCAGTTCCATCGGGGTGAGTGACTCGGGGAGGGGCACGCCGAGGTCGGTGAGCCGGTCGACGATCTCGTCCCAAGCCGCGGTGATGTCCCCGTGCCTCACCCGGGTCAACCGGCGACGTCGTCGAAGCCGCTTGAGCAGGGGAATAACCAACAGCAACGGCACCAGGGCCACCAAGCCGATGAGCCACCACCTCGCGGCCCGGTTCGCGGTTGCATCGACCTCGGGGGGCGGGTCGTCGATGAATTCGGGGAGCTGGCCCTCGGGATTGGTCGGTGACTGCGCCGGGTTCTCCTCTGGTGCGCCCAGGAAGTCGGTCGGGTCGAGCCCGGCGGTGACGCTCGGGGGCTGGAGCTCGAACCCGGTCTGCTCGGCGCGAGGCGTCGGGTCGAAGGGGTGCCAGCCGTAGGGCTCGATCCAGAGCTCGACCCAGGCGTGGGCATTGGTGTCGCGCACGGTGATGAGCCCGGTCTCGTCGACAGAACCGGGGGTGAAGCCCCACACCACCCGGCTGGGGATGCGGAGCGACCGGGCGAGAACGCCCATGGCAGCAGCGAACTGCTCGCAGTAACCGGTCCTGTAGTTGACAGAGGTGTCGTCGGTCAGCCAATCCTCCAACACCAGGGCGTCGTGACCGGTGCTCACCTCGGTGGAGTAGGTGAAATCTCCCCCGCCGTCGCGGAACCACGACTGCAGCATCCAAGCTGCTTCGAAATCCGTGGTCCGGCCCGCGGTCACACTTCGAGCGAGGATGCCGATGGCCGGAGGAGTGTCCTCGGGAATGGTCAGGTACCGGTCGCGGTCGGGGAGGGCGGCGGGAGGGTCATCGACCGAGCTCGGCTGGTAGGGAAACACCCCGGCTCCCGCGGCTGCGGCGAATACCGGGCTGAGGCCGCCCGTCTCGTCGGTGGCGAGCGCACCCAGGTCGGCGGTCCGATCGGTCACCACGGTGCGCAGTTGATACTGGTCGTCGGTCTGGAAGCCCCCGGTGACCCCGATCGAGATCCCACCGACTGTGTGGAACTCGGTGGCACGTCTCGTGTTGGCGGCACCTGAGTCCCCGGTCGGGTCCTGGATCTCGATCGGGGTCCCCGCGGTGGGAGCGAGTACGGTGTCCAGCCCCTCGATGCGGACCGCCTGCAGCACCTGATGGGTGGTGCCTCCGTAGACGTTCGGCTCGTCGACCACGGCCTGGCCCGGTTCATAACGTCGGTTGCCGGCACTGGCGCGGCTCCACCCCGCGCCGTCGAAGGTGTCCAGGGTGTCCACAATCCAGTACGGGTTGATCTCAGGTGGCGTGTCGGCGGCGAATCGCGCGGTGAAGACCGGCTCGTTGCTCGGGTTGAGGATGCGCTGCTGAAGATCGACCAGGCCGTCGAAGCGGACCCCGCCACCTGGTCCTGGCCCCAGGCCGTCACCGGTTCGCCATGGGGCGTTCCCGTACTCGGAGATGAGACCCGACGCGTTGTCGGCCGCGGCGAGGGAGGCGACCCCGAGAAGTGCGGCCATGATCGCAGCGAGACTCACCGACCGCCGGTGCATGGGACGGCCCTCCGCATCCCTGGCCCGACCCGTTTCCTCGTGCCGCTCCAAGGCGATCGACACCACGGATAGGGTCAGAGCGAGGGTGGAGACCGCCAACCAACCGCGACCTGCGGGAATCCGATCGAAGACCGCGAACTGGAAGTACATCACGAGGGAGGGGAGGAACATGGCGGCATGAGGGCCGCCGGTGTTGCCCCACGTGAAGAGGGCGCCGATGACCCACATGGCGATGGCGAGGATGGAGAGGATGCCGACGAAGGGCTCGACCGGGGCGATTCCGGATCGGATCGTGCGCAGGGCGAGCTCGAGGGTCTCACCCAGTGCCGCGGGGGTCGCCTCAGAGGGAAGGATCCCCGCGGTCAGCGTCTGCGGGACGCTGACCCTGAGGGCGAGCAGCACCCCGGCCGCGGCGAAGACGGCAACCTTCGCCTTTCGGTTCGATGTCACCTGCCCGAGGAGCCACCAGGCCACCCCACCGAGAAATGTCGAGGCTGCCAGGATCAGATTCCAACTCGGATATTGCGGGCCGGTCTCGAGGAGACGTCCGAGACGCCCCATCATGATGACGAAGGCGAGGGCTCCGGCTAGCTGGCCGATGCGGCGTCCCACGCTGCTCCAATCGAGGTCATCCATTCCTGTGCCCAGCTCTCCCCTGGAGCCACCGTGACGGTGGTCACTCCCAACCGGTGGAACCCGGCCAAGGTCTGGGGGGTGGTGCTGGAAACGCCGAGCAGAACCGAGGTGGGGTAGTCACGGCTGAGCAATTGCTGTACCGAGATCAGGCTGCGGTCGGCGGTCCCGGTCACGATCACCAGCGCACCGCCTCCACCCTTGTGACGGATATGTGTCGCCACCGACTCGAGGTCGATGGCGGTGAGGGGCTGGACCAGCGCCAACTTCTCCATGGCGGCCGAGTACCGGGTGGCGTCGATGGCCTGGGGGTCGCCGGCCCATAGATCGGCATCGAAACCCGATCTGACCAGATGGGTCACCACGGTTGCCGCTCCCGACACCGCCGTCTCGAAGGCCTCCGTCGACTCGTACACCGATGCGCGCACGTCGAGGAGGACGAGGGCGCGGGACTGCCAGGGTGTCTCGAGCTGTCTGATCATGAGATGATCGGTCTTGGCCGACGAGGGCCAGTGCACCCGTCGCAAGTCGTCGCCCCGCTGGTACTCGCGCAACGTGTAGAAGTCCTCACCGCCACGTTGGGAGTGCTCGGGACGGGAGGCGGCCATCGAAGGATCCTGACCCCTGACCATGGGAAACCCGGTGAGGATCTCCACCGTGGGGTAGACCACGAGTTGGTCGACGGGACCGTCCGGTGCGGGCAGTTCGGCCATGCCCAGCGGATCGGTGGAGATCGCACGCGACGGCCCGACCCGATATATGCCCCGGGGTCGGCACAACACCCTATAGGTTGCAGATGCCGCGGTCCCCGGGACGATGCTGGCGATCTCGAAAGAGGCCACGCCCAGACTCTCCACCTCGTCGACCACCGACATGTTGCGGACGGGGCGGCGTCCCGGGTTGCGGAGAGTGAGGGTCACCTGGACCGTGTCCCCGTTGTGCACGGCAGTGGACCCCAGCCGCCGCCCAATCCTCAGCTCGGGTCGGTGGAGACGCACATATGCGAGAGCGGCCAGTTGGGCGACGATGAAGAAGACGGCGACCAAGAGCAGCTCCTCGTCGCCGAGCAGCCACCAGAGCAGGACGAGCGCAAGACCGGCTCCGAGAAGAGCCCAGCCGCGCGGTGTCGGCATCAGGTGGCGATCCGGGAGGTCGTGCCGGGGACCCGGATGCGCCCCATCACGTCGTCGATGATGGTGTTGATGGTCTCACCACGCATCTGCGCCTCGGGTCGGAGGGCGAGGCGGTGCACCAGCACCGGGCTGGCCAGGTCCTTGATGTCGTCGGGCATCACGTAGTCACGCCCATTGGCGGCCGCACGGCTGCGGGCGATGCGTTGGAGGAACAAGGCCGAGCGTGGCGAGGCGCCGAGCATGATGTCGGGGTGGAGCCGGGTGCCCTCCACCAGATCCACGATGTAGTTCTTCACCGAGGTGGACACGGCCACCTTCCGGGCGATGTCGACCATCTCCCTGACCTCTTGGAGTGTCGCCACCGCCTCGAGGTCGTGGAAGGTGGAGCGGATCCCGTGGGTGTCGAGGATCTCCAGCTCTTTCTCCCGACTGGGATAGCCGATCACGACCCTCATCATGAACCGGTCCAGCTGGGCCTCGGGAAGGGGATAGGTGCCCTCGTGCTCCAACGGGTTCTGGGTGGCGATGACCATGAATGGAGGCTGTAGGGCCCGAGTGACGCCATCAGAGGTCACCTGACGCTCCTCCATCGCCTCGAGCAGGGCCGACTGGGTCTTCGGGCTGGCCCGGTTTATCTCGTCACCGACCACGATGTTGGCGAATATCGGTCCCGGCTTGAACTCGAACTCGCCCGCGTTGCGGTCCCAGACCGATACCCCGGTGACGTCGGACGGGAGCAGGTCCGGGGTGAACTGAACCCGGTGGAAGTCACCCTGGATGGAGCGGGCCAATGACTTCGCCAGCTGGGTCTTGCCCACTCCGGGGACGTCTTCGATGAGGACGTGCCCTTCGGAGACCATTGCGAGCACCAGGAGCTCCACGACATCGCGTTTGCCCTGGATCACTGTCTCCACGTTCGAGACGAGACTGTCGAAACGCCTCCCGAACAGGTCGATCGCGTCGGATGCTACGTCGGCCAAGCCGTGACCCTCCAATGACTCGAAACTAGAACTCTAACGATGATCCCGGTATGTGGGCACTAGACTCTTGCCCGGGCACGGGTTAAGAACGTCGGGAGGCAAGATTGGGTTTCGCAAGGGGATCGATTCTCGCCATCGTCCGCCGTCCCACGCTTATCCCCGAGGCGGTGAGGGCCTGGCTCGGCTGGCGTCGCCGCGGCGGGATCGGCATGGCTCAGCCCTACCTGAGGTGGCGTCGGTACACCGCATACGGTGACCCTCGAACCACCGTGAGCGCTCACGACCTGGTTTACTACCTGGCCTGGCGTAGGGAGATGCGTAGTATCCGTAAATGGGAGCGGGTGGCATGAAGTCGAGTCTGGCCAGTCGGCTCGAAGACATACCAGGAGTGGCTTCGGTCGTCATCGACCTCGAGGGATTCGGGCGGGGCATCGACGTTCGTCTCGAGCCCGATGCCGACGAGGCGGTGGTGATGGAGAAGCTGCGTGCGCTGCTCGCCGCCTACGGCCTGAGACGTGATCATCACCCGGTCATCGAAGCCGGCCGACCGGCCCGGCCGACCGCGAGCATCGGGGTGGACGTCAAGATCACACCGGTCGGTTCGGGGGCCAGAGTCGAGGTGGCCACCGCATCGGTCAAGTCTTTTCGCATCGTTTCCGCGGAGCCGCTCTCCATCGCCCAAGGTGTGGCAGACACCTGGTGCCAGGTGATCGGACGCGTGCCGCTCGCCATCGTCGACCTCACCATCGATGAGGACGGCACTCTGGCGGTGGTGGCATCAGATGGGGAGAGAGAGACCAGGGGAGTGGCCGACATCAATCATGGCTGGCTGGACGGTCTGACCGATGCAGTGGCCAGGGCGCTCGGGGAAGCCGGTGTGCCGGGTGAGCGAACGGTGGCCGGCTGACCCGGCAATGTCGGTCGACCTAAACGAGGCTCCGATTACTCTTCTGGGACGTAGGTCGTTGTTGGAAATGACACGAGCCCTTGTCCTCAATGCGAGCTTCGAGCCACTGTCGGTCGTCAGCGAGCGACGGGCGGTCGTGCTCGTCCTCAGCGACAAAGCGACCGTGGTGGTCGGTCGCGACGAGATCTGGTCCTCGGAATCGACCGCCGTCGAGCTGCCGTCGGTGGTCCGTCTCAACCGCTATGTCAAAGTGCCATATCGTCGGGTCGTCCCGGTGACCCGGCGCGCGGTTTTCGGGCGTGATGGCCATGCCTGTCAGTACTGCGGTGGTCCCGCCGAGTCCCTCGACCATGTTCAGCCCAGGTCCAAGGGGGGAGATCACAGCTGGGAGAACGTCGTTGCCTGTTGCCGATCGTGCAATGTGCGCAAGGGTGCGCGCAGCCTCGACGAGAGCGGGCTACGGCTGAGAACCAAGCCCGGGCCGCCTCGCCGTTTCGCCTGGATCTACGCCTCCACCGGTTTTCAGGTCGATCCGTCGTGGCATCCCTACCTGCTCGCCGAGTCCGCCTGACCAGGACCGTGCCGCCGTCGACGGGTCGCTCCCCGCAAGAGAGCTGAGTCGGCCACCCTCATCGTCGACCCCGGTCTGGCCGGGGCGACTCGCCCTTCCCGTTGTCCCCACGATATGGAGCACTGTGGGCTGAAAGGGTTGACAAGTGGGGCAAAGTGGGTCATAGTGGCGCTCGTGTCCTCCGGACACGCCCCATGCAAGGGGGTCGGACAGTGAGGAAGAACGGAAAAGAGCAGAAGTGTTCCTCGGCGAGTACTTCCACAGCCTCGACGGCAAGGGAAGGGTGGTCATGCCCTCCGGTTTTCGCCGTCGTCTCGAAGAGGGCTGTGTCATCACCAAGGGTCAGGACGGCCAGCTGGTCATCTTCGCCGCCGACGATTTCGAGAAGAAGGCGGCCGAGGTGATGGACCACCCCCAGGACAGGACGGGGCGTCGCTTCTCGAGGACCGTCTTCGCCGGTGCCGACCTGCAGACCCCCGACAAGTCGGGCCGGGTCCTGGTCAAGCCGGATCTCCGTCAGTTCGCCGCCCTCGAGTTGGGGACCGAGATCGCGGTGCTGGGTGTCTACGACCACATCGAGCTCTGGGACAAGGACCGGCATGTGGCGGACCGGGCCTCGGGCGACCAGAGCTATCTGGAAGAGGAGGACTGACAGAGCAGAGACGGTTTGGGCTCATTGCGAGCCCCCCGGAACCAATTGGAAGGCCCCTGACTCCGCCCGCCTCTAGTTGGTACCAGCGCCCGGGGGGCTCGCAATGAACCAGGACCGGAGCGAAGGCGAGACCGCTTACCACAGGCCGGTTCTGGCAGACGAAGTAATCGGGTTGATGGCCCCGGTGCTGCCGGGACTGGTTGTGGACGCAACCTTCGGCGGGGGCGGCCACACGAGACGAATGCTGGACGAGTTTGGAGAAGATGTGACCGTCATAGCCATGGACCGGGACCCAGAAGCGGTGTCCACCGCCGTTGGTCTCGATGCCATCGTCGTCGAGGCCAACTTCGCCGATATCGACTCGGTGGTGTCCTCTCTGTCCGAGGAGCCTGTTGCCGGCGTGCTCTTCGATTTCGGGGTCTCCTCACACCAGCTGGACGAAGCGGCCCGCGGTTTTTCCTACCGCCGAGAGGGCCCCCTCGACATGCGCATGGGGCCCGACGCCCCGCTACGCGCGGACGAGATCGTCAACCGCTGGAGCATCGACGACCTGGCCCGCATCATCCGCGAATACGGCGAGGAGCCCCAGGCCCGCAGGATCGCCCGGGCCATAGTCGCCGCCCGCCCCATCCACTCCACTGCCACGCTGTCCACCGTCATCGCCGATGCGATGCCCGCGGCCCGGCGCCGGGCGGGTCACCCTGCCCGGCGCACCTTCCAGGCGCTGCGAATCGCGGTGAACCGCGAGCTCGACGCGGTGGCCACCGGTATCGAGAAGTCGGTCGACCTGGTTCGTCCCGGGGGCCGGGTGATCGCCATCTCCTATCACTCCCTCGAGGATCGCATCGTCAAACAGCACTTCGCCGGTCGGGCCAAGGGTTGCACCTGCCCTCCCGACCTCCCCGTCTGCGGCTGTGGCAACACCACCGAAGTCCGTGTCCTCACCCGCAAGCCGATACGGGCCAGCGCCGCGGAGATCGAGACCAACCCGAGGGCGAGGTCGGCGGTGCTCCGGGCAGTGGAGAAGGTTGCCTGATGACCGCACGCCCCCTTCGCCGCGTGGGAACCGATCAGCGTCTTCGCGTCTTGAAGGGGCGCCGGCTGCGCAGACCTTCGGTGGCGCCGTGGATGATCATGGTGCTCATCGCCGTGGTCGCCTTTCTCGGCCTCGGGTTTGCCAGGACCAGTCTCGATCGGTCGGCTTTCGATCTCGCCGAGCTGAACCGAGCCATCGACGAGCAGGCGGCCCTCAACGAGCAACTTCGTCTCGAGGTGGCTCGGCTGGAGAACCCGGCCCGCATCGCCCCGCTGGCCGATGAGCTCGGTCTCGTCATCCCCACCGTGACCAATCAGCTGTTGGTGAATCTGGACGCTCCGTTCCCCGTCGTGGCGGAGTCCGATGGAGACGGAGCGAATCAATGAGCCCCCGTGGACGCGCTGGTACCGGGTTGATGTGCGGGGCCCCGCCCCTCCGGATGCCCAGCCGGAGAGTCGGTGCCCGTGGCAGTCACTAGAGCGCCGCGTCTCGACCCGGGCAGGGTGCGCATGGCGCTCATCGGCTTCGTGGTCGTGGCCGCCTGGCTCGCCATGGGCTATCGCCTCGTCGAGATCCAGGTGGTCCGCGCCCCCGAGCTGGCCGAGCAGGGTCTCAGGCAGCGTCTGGTGGTACGGGAGATGGCACCGCAAAGGGGCAAGATCTACGACCGCAACCGAAATCTGCTGGCGATGACAGTCGAGTCCCAGAGCCTGTTCGCCGTCCCCGACCAGGTGACCGAGCCCTTGTGGGTGGCTCAGCAGGTGGGCGGGCTGCTCGGAGTCGACACCGACGCCCTCTACGAGCGTCTCACCAGCGACCAGGACTTCGTTTACATAAAGCGCCAGGTCGACGGGGTTCTCGCCGAGCAGATACTGGGTCTGGAGATGGCTGGGGTGTTCGCCCACCCCGAGCCTTCCCGGATCTATCCCGCGGGCCCGGTGGCCGCGCATGTCACCGGCTTCGTCAACATCGACGGTGACGGTCAGGAAGGGCTCGAGCTGGTCTACGACGATGAGTTGAGGGGTGTCCCCGGTCATGCCGAGTACGAGCGCGACCGGGCGGGACGGGTGATCCCCCAGGGGTATACCAACATCGTCCCTGCCATCCCCGGGATGGACCTGGTGACCACCATCGACCTTCCCTTGCAGTATCAGGCCCAGGAGTCGTGCCTCGATGCCCTGGAACGCACCTCGGCCGAATCGTGCTGGGCGGTGGTGCTCTCCGTGGAGACGGGCGAGGTGCTGGCCATGGTGGGGGCTCCGGTCTTCGACCCCGAGATCCGACAGACCATCGATCCCCGCTGTGATCAGGCAGAAGACGCGGCGAGATGTCGGATGTTCTCCAACTTCGCCGTCCGTGGCATCTTCGAGCCGGGGTCGACCCAGAAGGTGATCACGGTTGCCGCGGCCCTCGAGGAGGCCGAGGTCGGTGTGGGGACGATCATCCCCGATGTCGACGACGAGCTGGAACTGCTCGAGGACGCCTGTCGTTCTGGAGATGACGACGTTAACGGCTGTTACCGAGATTTCGACGAGCACGACACCGCGGACATGACCGTGAGGGACATATTCACCCGCTCATCGAACGTCGGCACCATCAAGATCGCAGAGACCCTCGGCGAGGACCGTCTCGTTGAGTACATCGAGGCCTTCGGTCTCGGAGAAGTGACCGGCATCGACTACACCGCCGAGGCGTCTGGCATCCTGCGTTTCGACCCGGGCTGTCAGACGTGCTGGGCGTCTGCGGCGATCGGCTACTCCGTGGCAGCCACCCCGCTGCAGATGGCCGCGGCGTACGCCACAATCGGCAACGACGGGCTGTGGACGACACCGCACATCGTGAAGTCGAAGGTGGACGCCGACGGTGAGACCGAGGTGGCCGGGGTGGAGACCCGCAAAGTGGTCAGTCCCGGGACCGCGCTCCTGATGCGCGAGCTGCTCGCCTCGGTCGTCGAGAAGGGCACCGGTCACGGTGGTTCGGTCGAGGGCTATCGAGTCGGTGGCAAGACCGGCACCGCCAACAAGCTCGGCGAGGACGGTCGCTACACGGCGGAAACCCGCGCCTCGTTCGTGGGTCTCGCCCCCATCGACGACCCGGAGGTGGTGGTGGCGGTGGTGATCGACGCCCCCGACTACGAGCACCGCACCGGAGGGTTGGCGGCAGCCCCGGTCTTCTCAGAGATCATGGAACAGGCCCTCCATCGTCTTGGCGTGAGCCCCGATGGCGAGCAAGGGTAAGGCCCTGTCCGCGCTCGCCGCACGGATAGGCGGGTCGGTCATCGGTGATGCAGACCCGGTCATCACCGATGTCACCCATGACTCCCGTTCGGTTGGCCCGGGGGCGATGTACGTCGCCATCAGGGGATTGCGGGCCGACGGGCACCGATTCGTGTCGGCGGCGATCGAGTCGGGGGCGGAGGCAGTGTGTGTCGACCATGCCACGGCCGCCACCGTGCCGGAGCTGGTGGTCGACGACACCCGGGCCGTGCTCGGCGCCCTGGCATCGGCGGTGCACGACGATCCGTCGGGCTCACTCGACGTCATCGGGGTGACCGGGACCAACGGAAAGACCACGGTGACCCACTATGTGGAGTCGATTGCCGGAGACGCCGGGGCCGTGGCAGGCCTGGTCGGGACGGTCCACACCCGGGTGGGGGGAGTGTCGTTGCCGGCCACGCTGACCACCCCGGAGGCGTCGGAGCTGCAGCGTCTCTTCGCCGAGATGCGGGACCGGGGCGTCTCACTGGTAGCAGTCGAGGTCTCGTCGCACGCCCTCGCCCTGGGACGGGTCGAGGGGACCAGGTTCGCCGTCGCCGCCTTCACCAACCTCTCTCAGGACCATCTCGACTTCCACGGTGACATGAGCGCATATCGCGCCGCCAAGGAGCGTCTGTTCACCCAGTACGACGTGGGCGCCGCCGTGATCAACGTCGACGACCCGACCGGGGCCCGGCTCGCCTCTTGGTACCAGGGCCGACTGGTGACCGTGGGCCGGGACGGCGACGTGGCGGCTAGCCACATCGAGCCCTATCCGGGAGGGACCAGGTTCCGACTCGACTCGGAGTGGGGCGCGACCACCGTGGAGGCCCCGGTCCTGGGTGAGTTCAATGTGTCCAACCTATTGGTGGCGGCATCGTGTTGTCTGGTGGTCGGGATCGACTTCGGCGACGTGGTCGCGGGGATGAGCCGGGTGGCCGGTGTCCCCGGCCGGTTCGAAGTCGTCTCCGGTGACGACCCGATAACCGTGATCGTCGACTACGCCCACACCCCCGAGGGCGTGGCCAGAGCGGTCGAGACCGGTCGTCGCCTCACCGGTGGGCGGGTCATCGGCCTGATCGGCGCCGGGGGGGATCGCGACCGCGAGAAGCGCCCCGCCATGGGCTCGGCCATCTCCAGGGCCGATGTGGCCGTGATCACCAGCGACAACCCCCGCAGCGAGGACCCGGCGGACATCGTGGCGGCGGTGGCCTCCGGGGTCGATCCCCGGGTGGAGCCGGTGATCGAGGTCGATCGCCGCCAGGCGATCGCCACCGCGGTCGAAGCGGCCAAGGACGGCGACGTGGTGCTCATCCTGGGACGAGGTCACGAGCCGACCCAGGACCTCGGCTCGGAGATGGTGCCCTTCGACGACAGGGAGGTTGCCGCCGAGGCCCTGACCCGACGTCGGAAGTCCCCGGATTACCGGGGGCGATCGGGGAGCATGTCACCGTGATCGCCCTGTTGGTCGCCGCGGCCCTCGGACTCTTGCTGTCGATATTCGGCACGCCTTATGCGATCCGTCTGCTGCGCAGGCGGGAGATTGGCCAGTTCATCCAGGAAGACATCCAGGGTCAGCACGCCCACAAGCAGGGGACACCGACGATGGGGGGTGTCGTCTTCGTCGGGGCGGCTGTGGTCGGTTGGTTCCTCGCTCACTTGAGGCTGTGGACGGCGGCCACCGGCTTCACGTTTGAATGGGCTGAGCCTGGGGCCGGTGGCTGGCTGGCGGTGCTCGCCTTGGTGGGCATGGCGCTGGTCGGGTTCCTCGACGACTGGGTCAAGTACACGAGACAACGGAGCCTCGGTCTCTCCAAGACCGCCAAGTTCGGCGGCCAGCTCGCCATCGCGGCCCTGTTCGCCTACGGGGCAACCGAGGCCGGGATCGTCACCCAGGTGTCCTTCGTGAGGCCCCTCGGGGCCCAGTTCGACCTGGGGATCTTTTTCGTGGTCTGGGTGCTGCTCATGCTCACCGGGGCGGCCAACGGGGTGAATCTCGCCGACGGGATGGATGGTCTCGCCGGTGGCTCTTCTGCGCTGGTCGTCGGCGCCTACACCATCATCGCCTTTTGGCAGTTCAGGAACTCGGCAGAGTTTCGGCCCGATGCGATCTATTCGGCTCTCTCCCCCCTGGAGCTGGCGATGATCTCGGCGGCGATGTTCGGGGCCCTCCTCGGGTTTCTGTGGTGGAACGCCCCGCCGGCGAAGATCTTCATGGGTGACGTGGGCAGCCAGGGCATCGGGGGTCTGCTGGCGGCGCTCGCCCTTCTCACCAACACCCACCTCCTCCTCGCCCTGGTCGGCGCGATATTCGTGGCCGAGACCCTCTCGGTGATCCTCCAGGTGGCCAGTTTCAGACTGACCGGCAGACGGGTGCTGCGCATGTCACCGCTTCACTTCCACTTCGACCTCGGCGGATGGCCGGAGACCACGGTGGTGATGCGATTCTGGATTCTCACCGGGATCGGGGTGGCCTTGGGTCTAGGACTCTTCTATGCGGACTTCCTCCGACTGGAGGGCATCTTGTGAGCCGGGTCCTCATCCTCGGAGCCGGCGTGTCAGGGCTGGCCGCGGCCCGTCTCGCCAGGAGAAGGGGCATGACGGTCACCGTCTACGACGAGAGGCCACCCGCCGGGGGGATCGAAGGCTTTGGCACCGCCGCGGGCAGCTGGGACCCTGTCCTTCTCGAGGGAATCGACCTCGTCGTCGCCAGCCCGGGGTTCTCCGAGAGGTCCCGACCGGTGGTCGAGACCTTGGAGAGGGGTGTGCCCATCTGGAGTGAGATCGAGTTCGCCTATCGACATCTCTCCAGGCCGGTGGTCGCGGTGACCGGGACCAACGGCAAGACCAGCGTGACTGAAGCCGCCGCCGCGATGCTCAGCGCCTCAGGTCTCGAGGCTCCGGCGACGGGGAACATCGGGGCCCCGCTCTCCGACTTCACCGACACCCGCTACGACGTCCTCGTGGTCGAGGTGTCCAGCTTTCAGCTTCGCTTCACCGAGGAGTTCCACCCGGTGGCGGCGGCGATCACCAACGTGGCGGTCGACCATCTCGACTGGCACGGCTCCGCCTATTCGTATCGCGAGGCCAAGGCACGCATCTACGCCAACCAGACGGCAAGCGACCTCCTCGTCTATGACATCGACGACGAGGGCGCCTCCAAGCTCGCCGCCGATGCGGTTGCCGAGCTCTACCCGGTCTCCGGTCGACGAGTCCCCGAAGGGGGCGGGGGCTACGACGGGAAGAGTCTCCTGGTCGGGGAGGTGGCGGTCGACACCACAGACCTGGTCTCGGACGACCCGACACACCTGGTCAATCTGGCCTGTGCCGCGGCCCTCGCCCTCCGGGTCGGGGCCACTGCCGAAGGGGTGGCCGCCGGGGCCATCGCCTACCGGCCGGGTGTGCATCGACGCACCCTCATCGGTGAGGCGGACGGGGTGACGTGGGTGAACGACTCGAAGGCCACCAACCCGCACGCCGCGGTTGCCTCGGTGAGGGCGCATGGGCCGGTGATCCTGATTGCGGGTGGTCTGGCCAAGGGAGTCGATCTCAGCACCTTGACCGAAGAGGACAACGTCCGCATGGTGATCGGGATCGGGGAAGCCGGCCCAGCCCTCGTCGAGGCCGCTGGTGAGAGAGGTCGTCTCGCCGGGACCCTGGAGATCGCGGTCGAGGTGGCGGCGAACGCGGCCCACCCCGGGGACACGGTCCTGTTGGCCCCGGGTTGTGCAAGCTTCGATCAGTTCGAGTCATACGGGGCGCGAGGTGATCGTTTCACCGAACTGGTCAAGGAGAGACTGGAGGGCAGCCAACCGTGACCGCCAATGTGACATCGCTGGCCAAGGTGCGGGCGGCGGCTCGGGACAGGATCGCCCGTCAGCAGGTCAACGACCGGGCGATGACCACCCTGCTGGTGCTGGTGGTAGTCCTCGTGGTGGTGGGGCTGGGAGTGACCATGTCGGCCTCCTCGGCCGTCGCTCTCAGCCAGACCGAGGCGCAGGACCAATGGCACTTCGTCAAACGGCAACTCATCGGTGTCGGTCTGGGGACGCTGGCGCTTCTGATCGCATCACGGGTTCCCTATCGGTTCTATCGCAAGCTCGCCGTGCCGGTGTTCTTGCTCACCGTAGGGTTGCTGGTTGCCGTCGAGCTCGGGGGCATCACCGAAGGCGGGGCCACTCGCTGGCTCAGCGTCCCCGGTCTCACCTCGTTCCAGCCCGCGGAGTTGGCGAAGGTGGCGGTGGTCTTCGTGTTGGCTTTCCTCCTGGAGCGCAAGCACAAGCTCCTCACCAGGTTCGGCCATTTCATGGTCCCGGTCGCCGTAACCCTCGGCATCGTCGGGATACTCATCATCCGTCAGCCCGATCTGGGGACCTTGATCGTGATCGGTGCGGCGGCCATGGCGGTGATCGTCGCCAGCGACGCACCGATGAAGTTCGTTCTCGTCATCGGTCTGGTCGCCATCCTCGCCGCGACCTACTTCGCGTTCGACGCCGACTACCGGGCGAGTCGGATCGACTCGTTTCTCGACCCCTACGCCGATCCCAGTGGAGACGGGTATCAGGTGATCCAGAGTTACTACGCCTTGGGGAACGGTGGGATCTTCGGGGTGGGGCTAGGGGCCTCCCGGGCGAGATGGTTCTATCTGCCCAATGCCCACACCGACTTCATCTTCGCCATCATCGGGGAAGAGACCGGGTTGATCGGGGGGATGACGGTGATCGGTCTGTTCATCGCCCTCGCCGTCGCCGGCTGGGTAGTCGCTGCTCGCGCTCCCGACCGGTTCGGCCGGATGGTGGCAGCGGGGATAACCGTTTGGCTCTCGTTTCAGGCCCTGGTGAACATCGGCGGGGTCCTCGGTGTGGTCCCCATCACCGGTATCGCCCTGCCTTTCGTGTCCTACGGGTCGACCGCGCTGGCCGTCTCCATGGGAGCCGTCGGCATCCTCGTCAACATCGCCCAGAGCGGTATCGACCGCAAGGCATGACCTTTCTCATCGCGGCCGCGGGCACCGGTGGTCATGTGTTCCCCGGCCTGTCGGTGGGCGAGGCACTTCTCGACCTCGGGGTTGGCAGTGACGAGATCGTCTATGTGGGTGGTGACCGCCTGGAGTCGACCATCTACCCGGGTCACGGCTTTCGCTTTCTCCAGATCGAGCTGGCCGGGTTGAAAAGGTCGCTCAGCATGAGCAATGCTCGGATCCCGGCCGTGGTGATCAGGGCGCGGCGTCGAATCTCCGAGGAGATGGCCAAACTCGGCACCGGCGTCGTCCTGGGGATGGGCGGCTATGTGACCATCCCCGCGGCGCTCGCCGCCCGGCGCAACCGGGTCCCCTTCTTCAATGCCGAGCAGAACGCCGAAGCCGGTCTCGCCAACAAGGTGACCGCCCGTTGGGCACGGGAGAGTTTCGTCTCCTTCCCTCGGACGGGTGGGCTCCCCGGCGGACGCTGGGTGGGCAACCCGGTTCGTAAGGTTTTCTGGTCTTTCGACAGGGCAAGGCTGCGTCCTCACGGCCTGGAGGACTACGGGCTGTCCGCGGACACCTTTGTGGTCGGGGTGTTCGGAGGATCGTTGGGGGCGTCGTCGATCAACGAGGCGGTGGCCACGATGCTCGGGACCTGGGACGGCCCCCCGCTCCAGGTCGTCCATCTCACCGGGCCGACCCACCTCGAGACGATGTCCACCCGCACCCCCGGCGCGGGCGTGGTGTGGCGGCGCATCGGGTTCGAGGAGAGCATGGAGCGGTTCTATGCCGTCTCAGACGTCGTCGTCTCACGAGCCGGAGGGGCGGTGGCCGAGCTGACCGCCACCGGGACTCCGGCGATTCTGGTGCCCGGCCGATTCGGATCCGGCGGGCATCAGAGCGGCAACGCCCGCGTTCTGGAAGAGACCGGGGCCGCTCTGGTGTTGGAACAGGAGGAGCTCGCCGGGCTCGGCTCGGTGCTGACCTCTCTCCTCACCGGGCCCGGGCTCCTGGCGACCATGTCCGCCGCCACCAGGGCAATCGCCAAGCCCGAGGCGGCCCGTACCATCGCCCGGACGATGATCGAGACGATCCGATGAGTGTCCCGGGAGGCCGGATACATCTAGTCGGTGTCGGAGGTGTAGGGATGAGCGCCCTGGCCAAGCTCTTGGTGGCCAAGGGCCACCAGGTCTCGGGGTCGGACCTCAGGGGAGGGGCTTCCCTCGATGCGCTGGCCTATCTCGACATCGACGTCTCCATCGGCCACCATCCGGATGCCGTCAGTGGGTCCAGCCTGGTGGTGGCGTCTTCGGCCGTCCCCGACTACGACGAGGAGCTGAGAGCGGCACGCCGGCAAGGGATCACCGTCTGGCGACGCCCAGAGCTCCTCGCCGCGTTGACCGCCGAGGTCCCCACGATCGGGGCCACCGGGACACATGGGAAGACCACCACGACCGCCTTGTTGGTGACAGCTTTGCGGGAGATGGGGGAGGATCCCTGGTTCGTGGTGGGTGGGGAGCTCCTCGATTTGCACACCAATGGGCACTACGGGAGCACCGATCTCCTGGTGCTGGAGGCCGATGAGGCGTTCCGGACATTCGAGAGCCTCAACCTCCATGGTCTGGTGGTGACCAACGTCGAGCACGAGCACGTGGATCACTTCGAGTCAGCGGATGAGTTGGTCGAAAGCTTCGTGGGGGTGGCCCGGGGAGTCGACGGCCCGGTCGTCGCCTGTCTCGACGACCAGGGCTCGGCCCAGGTCGCCGAGGCGGTCGGCACCCGCACCTATGGGTTCGACGAGAGGGCGGACTGGAGGATCACCGAGCTGGCCACCGGGCCCCGAGGGCTGTCATTCGTGCTGGAAGGGGGCGGGGAGAGGGCCCAAGTCGAGCTGTCACAGCCGGGTCGTCATCTCGCCCAGAATGCGGCGGGAGCCGTGGCGCTGCTGGTCGAGCTGGGTCGGGACCTCGAGTCGGCGGCCGCCGGGATGTCGGCCTTCCGTGGGGTGGGGCGGCGTTGGGAGCACAAGGGGACGGTGGGCGGCGTCATGCTCTACGACGACTACGCGCATCACCCGACCGAGGTCGGCGCGGTGATCGAGGCCGCGGCGGGGACCGCCCACGGCCGGATCTGGGCGGTTTTCCAGCCGCATCTCTACACCCGGACCGAGCGGTTCAGCCGTGAGTTCGGTGAGGCCCTGGCCCGGGCGGATGTGGTGGTGGTGACCGACGTCTTCGGGGGCCGCGAGGAGCCTGTGCCAGGGATCACCGGCGAGCTGGTGGCCGAGGCGGCGCGGGACAATGGGGCAGAGGTCCACTACGTGGCTCACCGCGTCGACCTCGCCGAGTACCTGGCGCCTCGTGTCGAGCCAGGGGACCTCGTGTTGAGCATGGGTGCCGGCGACATCACCCTTCTCCACAACGAGCTGGCCCCGATCCTGGGATCGAACACATGAGCACCGTCGATCAGCTCGTGGATGCGGGGATAGTGCGGCGCGACGTCCCGCTGGGACCGCTGACCACCTACAAGGCAGGCGGGCCCGCTTCTCTCTATGCCGAGGTTGGATCGACCGACGAGCTCACCAGTCTCATCCACAGCGGATTGACCAGGGACCAAGATCTCCTGGTCCTCGGTCGGGGCTCAAACCTGGTCGTCGCCGACGCCGGATTCGACGGGCTCGTCATCAAGCTGGGCGGGGACTTCATGATGGTCGGGATCACCGGGCAGCTCGTTGAGGCGGGTGCGGCCGTTCCCCTGCCCCGTCTCGCCCGGCAGGCAGTGGAGGCCCGAGTCCTCGGCCTCGAATTCTTCGTGGGAGTCCCGGGATCGGTCGGGGGAGCGGTGCGCCAGAACGCCGGCTGCTTCGGCACCGAGACGGGGGATCGGCTCACCACGGCACTGGTCGTGGACTTGCACACCGGTGAGACCGAGGAGCGGGATGCCGAGTCCCTCGAGCTCGGCTACCGGCAATCCAACGTCGCTTCCGGAGACCTCGTGGTCTCCGCCTCCTTCCAAGGGGTGCAGGGTGACCTGGAGACCGGCAAGGAGAAGTTGCGGGATATCACGCGCTGGCGGCGTGACCATCAGCCTGGAGGGACCCTCAACGCCGGGAGCGTCTTCAAGAACCCGTCGGACATCACCGCCGGTGAGTTGATCGATCATCTCGGCCTCAAAGGGACGCGAATCGGCGACGTCGCCGTCTCCGACAAGCACGCCAACTTCTTCGTGGCCGGTCCCGGGGCGACCTCGGCTGACATTCTCCGTCTGGTCGAGTTGGTCAAAGACACCGTGTTCCAACGCACGGGGACCATGCTGGAGAATGAAATCCAGTTCGTTGGGTTTGAGCAATGAGTATCGATCCCAGACTCATGGAGCGACGCAAGACCGTCGCAGAGGACAATGCCAAGAGAAACGTCACCCGTCTCCTCAAGTTCATCGCGGTGCTGGTCGTCGCCGGCGCCATCGTGTGGGTGGCTTTCTCACCGTGGCTGAGCGTGAGCCAGGTGACGACCACCGGCGTGGTGGCGAGTGACACCCACTCCCTGCTGGTTGAACAAGGCGTGACCGCAGGCACTCCGATGATCCGGCTCTCCGCTTCACACGTGGAGAGGGCGCTGCTCGACGATCCATGGGTAGCCGAGGCCACCGTTGGTCTGCACTGGCCGGATGTCGTTTCGGTCGAAGTGGTTGAGAGGACGCCGGTTGCCTGGGTCGAGGACGGGCAGGGTTGGGCGAGACGGGCCGTTGACGGGGTGGCGCTGCCCTCTCCCGACACCCCTGACGACGACATGGCACGCATACAGATGCCCCACTTGTCGGACGAGGCCGGGACGACGGCATCGGCCGACCTGTTGGGGGCACTGGAGTTCGTCGAGGCCCTGCCTGCCCGTCTGCGGGCCGGCACGGTGCTCACCACCGACCAAGACGAGATATGGGCGTCGGTCATGAGCTACCAGGTGAGACTGGGTCGTGGAGTCGACATGACGGAGAAGGCCCTTGTTCTCGACGCGCTGATCAGAAAAGGGATCCCCGAAGGCTCGACGGTGGTCTTGATCGCTGCCACCAACCCCTCGACCTCGATTGACGACTCTGCGGACCCCGAAGATGAGTCCTGAACCTCTAGTAGAGGCTGAGGGCTATGGGGTTTACTTTGCAGATGTCTAACGGTAAACCTCTACTTCAAAGTTTTGTGAACACGAGTTCGGAGGATCAGGTGAGCAATGGAAGTGGCGGTTATCTGGCCGTGATCAAGGTGGTGGGGATCGGTGGCGGCGGGGTCAACGCGGTGAACCGCATGGTCGACGCCGGGGTCCGTGGAGTGGAGTTCATCGCCCTCAACACCGACGCCCAAGCCCTTCTGATGAGTGATGCCGATGTCAAGCTGGACATTGGCCGCGAGGTCACCCGGGGTCTCGGTGCCGGTGCCAACCCCGAGATCGGTCGGGCCGCCGCCGAGGAGCATCGTGCCGAGCTCGAAGACGTGCTCAAGGGATCGGACATGATCTTCATCACCGCCGGCGAAGGAGGAGGAACCGGCACGGGGGGTGCGCCGGTGGTCGCCGAGGTCGCCCGTTCGGTGGGGGCACTCACCGTCGGCGTGGTGACCCGACCTTTCGGGTTCGAGGGTCGTCGCCGGGCGGTGCACGCCGAGCAGGGCATCGACGCCCTCAAGGATGCGGTCGACACCCTCATCGTCATCCCCAACGACCGGCTCCTCGATGTGGGCGATCCCGAGGCTCCGATGGCCGACACCTTCAGACTGGCCGACGAAGTGCTGATGAGCGGGGTCACCGGCATCACCGACCTCATCACCACACCTGGGCTGATCAATGTCGACTTCGCCGACGTGCGCACGATCATGACCGACGCCGGATCGGCTGTGATGGGGATCGGTCGCGCCACCGGCGAGAATCGAGCCCGCCAGGCCGCCGAGCGGGCCATCTCATCACCGATGCTGGAGGCCTCGATGGACGGGGCCAAGGGCGTCTTACTCAGCGTCTCCGGCCCCACGTCGATGACGCTGCACGAAGCCACCGAGGCAGCCCGGGTGGTGGCCGACCACGCCGACGGTGAAGGCGACATCATCTTTGGCGCCATCATCGACGACGATCTCGGCGAGGAGATGAAGGTCACCGTGATCGCAGCCGGGTTCGAGGGGCGTCGGCGCCCCACCCGACCCTTCTCGCGTGCCGCCGAGGAGCAGGGCGAGGACATCCTCGACATCCCCAGTTTCGTCCAGGGATGATCCGACCCCCCGGCTGGGACGGGGTGGCATTCAGCGAGGCCGCGGACGGAGACATCCGCAACGACCCGGCGGCCCGGTCCGGGCTTTCCCGGCGACTCGGGGTTCCCCGGGATTGGGCCGTGGTCGACCAGGTCCACGGCAACGAGGTGACACGAGTCGGGGCCCCCGGCGTCGCCGGAGAAGCCGACGCGTTGTGGACCACCGAGCCTGACCTTCCCGTCGCAGTGTTCACTGCAGACTGTTTCGGAGTGGTCCTCACCGCCGATGACGCAGTGGGTGTCGCCCACGCCGGGTGGCGTGGCGCCGCCTCAGGTGTGGTGAGCCGACTGCGCCAAGAGATGACGGCGAGTGGCCATCCGCCGAGGCGGGCAGCAGTGGGACCGGGGATCGCACCGTGTTGTTTCGAGGTGGGGATGGAAGTCGCCGAGAGATTCGACGATCACATCTCCTCTACCACCTGGGGCAGCACCTCGGTGGACCTGCCTGCGTCGCTCTCCGCCGAGCTCCACGGCTTGGACACATGGGAGAGCGGCGCCTGCACCCATCACGACCGAGGCTGGTTCAGCCACCGGGTCGACGGGACCATGCAGCGTCAGGCTGCGGTCGGGTGGTTGTCGTGAGCTACCAGGCTGTCATGGAGCGGGTGGCAAAGGCTGCGGGAAGCTCGGGCCGCGCCCCGGAGCAGATCACGGTGGTCGCCGTCTCGAAGACCATGGGGCGCCCCGAGATCATGGAGGTCTACGAACAGGGGCATCGCGACTTCGGGGAGAACCGGGCCGACGAGCTCGCCGACAAGGCCGCCGAGCTGCCCCGAGACATCCGCTGGCACTACGTGGGAGTGCTCCAGTCCAACAAGGCGCGACTGGTGCGCCCGGTGGTCCATCTCCTCCACTCCATGGACCGCCTTACGTTGGGATCCGCCTGGATGAAGGGCCAGGGCCCGGCACCTCCGGTGCTGGCCCAGGTCAACCTGGGAGAGGAGGGCCAGAAGTCGGGTGTGGCTCCCGACGAGGTGCCGGCGGCTCTCGAGTGGATGGTGAGCCTCGGGCTCGATGTTCGGGGCCTCATGGCCTTACCGCCGATTCCGGATGACCCCGAAGACAGCCGGCCCTACTTCGAGACCCTGCGCCGGATCCGGGATGAGGTGAATGCTGACCATCCCGGAGTGGTCGAGCTGTCCATGGGGATGACCGACGACTTCGAGGTGGCGATCGCCGAAGGTGCTTCGATCATACGAGTGGGACGGGCTATCTTTGGACCACGCAAGTAAATCGGAGCGTGAATGTCTTCACTGTTCTCGAAAGCTCTCGTCTACCTGGGGCTGGTAGACGAGGACCAGCTCGAGGCTGAGGCCGCCGACATGGCCAACCACAAGAACAATCAGCCCGACCCCATGACCCAACCTCGCACAGTCGAGACGCTGGAGGGACGACGCGTGGAGCCACCCCCGACCGCACGTGCCGCCACCCGTGCCCAGCGACGCGTTGAGCCGCCAAGTCTCTCCGACTCGAGTCGTCGTGTGGAGCCACCGGCCGCATCGCCGATGGTCCGACCCATCGAGATCCAGTCGGACATCTTGGTGGTCGAAGAGTTCGCCGATGCCCGGGTGCTCGCCGATCGGGTGAGGGACCGGGTGCCGGTGGTCCTCGACATGAGAGAGGCGGATCCCGACCTGGTGCGCCGGGTCGTCGATTTCTGCTCCGGGTTGATCTACGCCCTCGACGGCTCGATGCGCCGTGTCGGCGACGGGCTCGTTCTCGTCCTACCCCCCCGGGTGACCCTCAGTCGCGATGAGAGACGGCGACTGTCGACACTCGGAGCCTACGAGCTCGACGATATCGACTGACGGTGCGCGACCTCCTTCTGACCCTCCTCACCATTTACTTCTACGCGGTGTTTGCCTGGGTGATCCTCTCCTGGATCAGGGTGTCGTCGACACACCCCCTGGGCAGGGTGCAGGTGTTTCTCGACCGGATCATCTACCCTGTGATCCTTCCCATTCGTCGGGTGGTGCCTCCGATCAGGATTGGTGGCGGGGCACTCGACCTCTCCCCGATTATCCTTCTCATCGGCATCCGGATACTGATGGGCATCATCGGCTGATCCTTGTGGCACTGCCATCCTTTTCTTATCCTGCCCGGCGAACTCGAGAGGTGTGAACAAATGCTCACTGTGTCAGACGTCGAACAGAAGACCTTCTCCACCGCGCTACGCGGCTACGACCTGGATGAGGTCGACGACTTCCTCGACGAGATCGTGACCACGATCAGGGAACTGAGCGAACAGCTCGATGAAGCCAGGGCGACTGCCCCGCCAATCACCCTGCAGCCGGCAGCTCCCGCGGAGCCGGAGGCGGTGCCAGCGAGAGAGCCGATGCCGGAGCCACGAGCCGAGATCGACGAGAGTGCGGTCGGCCGGGCGCTCATCGCGGCGCAGAACGCGGCCGACAAGCTGCTGGAGGACGCCCAAGCGGAGGCGGCCGAGCTCCTCGACGGCGCCAAGGACGAGGCCGACTCCTTTCAAGCGGAGCGCGATGCGAAGAAGATGGAGGCCGAGGCGGAGATCGCGGCGATCGCGGCGCGCGTCGCCTCGGTCCGCACCGAGATCTCCGTCCTGGCCGATGAGGTGTCGGAGAAGCTCGACGACATGGATGAGGTGATCGACGACTCCGGGGTGGCCGCACACGGGGACCACGAGGCAAGGGACGACATGGACTCGCCGGACCCATTCGACGACTCACCCGCAGGCGATGGGGACGACCAATACGAATCCGACGGCACCGAGGATGGGGGCGGGGACGATGCCGCCGAGGAGGGCTCCGAGAAGGAGGTGTCGAACGATCAGGGCCTGGACGCCATGTTGACCGGGGTGGCCAGCGACCTCCAACTCGTCTCCGACGATGACACCGACTCGGACGAGGGCGAGGGCGAGGGCGAGTAGGGATCGAGACGGGCCAACCGGGCGATCTGTGGGTGATGGTGGCCGTCGACTAAGGGTTCTAGCGGGCGTTCTCGCCGCTTTCGACCAATTTCATCATGGCAACTAACGGCTCCTTCATAGACGAGTAGGGGCCGCTCGGGATATTTCCATCGGAATCGGCAAACCTCTTGAAATCTGTCGGAGACCTCCGGTACGATTCGAACATATGTTCGTCGATGAAGACCTCAGGTCCGAGCCCTACCCGGCGGAGAGTGAGGAGACTGAGGAGACTGTCTACCAACTGACCCTTGCCGCCTCGACCGAGACGATCGAGGATCGCCAGTCGATCCCCGAAGACCTGGACGAGATGGAGCCCGGCCCGTACCTGGCCGCGATCCTGTCCTCTCTCGACCTGTCACGGCTTTCGGGCGATGACGTGGTGACCTTGATGCGGGCGCAACAGCGGCTCATCTCCCACGATCAAGCCGGCCTCTATGCCGCCATGGTCGAGACTGCTCACTGCGTCGCCGCCGACACGACGGAGCGGTCTCCTGTCATCGAGGACTTTGCCCCTGAGGAGATCGGGGCGGCCCTGACCCTCACCCGGCGAATGTCCAACGACGAGCTGGGCGTCGCCTTCGACTTGGACAGTCGGCTGCCCCAGGTGGCCCGGGCGATGAGATCCGGTGATCTCGATGCCCGCAAGGCCCGCATCCTGTCCCGTGACACTGCCCACCTCGACAGCCAGACGGCCAACGAGGTGGTCGACGTCATCCTCCCGGAGGCTCCGAGCCTGACCACGGGTCAGATACGGGCCCGGCTGCGCAAACTCTGTGTCGAGGCCGACCCGGCCGACGCGATGTCGCGGTACGAGCGATCACTCACCGAACGGAAAGTAGTCGCCGAGGAGAACGCCGAAGGCACCGCCGCCTTCATCATCTCCCAGGCATCTCCCGAAGACGTCCTGGCGGCCCGTGACCATGTCAACCGTCTCGCCAAGAGGCTCCAGAGCGACGATGACCCCCGAAACATCGACCAAATCAGAGCCGACATCGCCCTCGCCTTGCTCCAAGGCGAGTTGAGTGGCTCGGGCAAAGGTCCCGGAGGTGCGGTGACCATGACGGCATCGATGTCCGCCTTGGCCGAGCTCGACCAGATGCCCGGAGACTTGGGCGGCTACGGCCCGGTCATCGCCGAAGTCGCCCGCAAGGTGGCGCGCCAGCAGGAGGATGGCGAGTGGACCGCGGTGGTCACCGACGACGAGACCGGAGAGCCCCTGCATGTGGTCTCGGTGCGACGTCGCCCCACCGCCAAGCAACTCCGCAAGATCCGGGCCTTGATGCCGACTTGCTCCTGGCCGGGTTGCCGCATGCCGGCCACCGATTCCGACATCGATCACATCGACGACCACGCCGCGGGCGGTCCTACCACGGTGCGCAACCAGGCGCCGCTATGTCGGCGACACCACATGGCCAAACACCGCGGAGGGTGGCGATATCGCAAGATCAACCGCACCGAGTTGGAATGGATCAGCCCGCTTGGCCACCGATACCGGGTGGGGCGACCGCCCTAGGAGTGGTGGGGGTCGACGCTCAGTGACGGGATGTCCAGACTCTCGTCGACCTCGATCGACGTCGCCAGGACCTCTGCCGCGATCCACTCGCCATGGCTCTCCACCAGATCGGCATCGCCGGCGGGCAGCCTCAGCCGGATACGGTTGGTGAGGGCCAACCCCTCCTGTTTGCGTTGCTCGTTGAGCCTCCGGATCAACTCCAGAGCCCGGCCCTCGAGAAGCAAATCGTCGTCCAGGATCGGGTCGATGGCGACGCTTACGTTGCCATCGTGAGCCACCACCCAGCCGTCGAGGACGACTCTCTCGGTCCGTTGCACCTCATCCGCGCTCAGGGTCTCACCGGCGGCGAAGACCCCACCGTCATCGAGGTCCTCGAATTCTCCTCGGGCCAGAGCAGCAGACACCTCTTTGATCTTCGGCCCCAGCCGTGGGCCGGCGACGGGGAAGTTGGGCTTGACGGTGACCTCGACGGTGGTGTCCTCGTCGAAGCTGATCTCCTTGACTCGCAGCTCTTCGCGAATCTCGGAGGCGTGGGCCGCGGCGAGGTCGGCTCCGCGCACGATGACACCACGCAGCGGCTGGCGGAGCTTGATGTTCGCCTCCATACGCGCCCTGCGCCCCGCTTCGACGACCCGTCGCACCGCGGCGATCTCCGCCAGGAGGCGATCGTCGACCTCAGCGGGCGGTGACGGCCAACCGGCGAGATGCACCGACTCGGGAGCATCGTCGCAGGGTCCCGAGACCAGCACCGTCCAGAGATGCTCGGTGAGGAAGGGCATCACCGGGGCGATCACCCGCAAGGAAGTGACCACCCCCACCCAGAGGGTCCTGAAGGCGGCCTCGTCGTAGTGGTAGAAGCGGCGACGGCTGCGACGGATGTACCAGTTGGACAGATCGTCCAGATACTTCTCGAATGCGGTCACCAGATCGTCGGTGCGGAGCCTGTCGAGACTGGCCTGCGCCTCGGACACCACCTGGCCGACTCGGGCGAGGAGCCAGCGGTCCGTGGTGGTCAGCTCGAGGTCATCGGGACCGCCGTCGAGGTCGTCGTAGTTGGGGACGAAGCCCTCGATGTTGCCGTAGTCGATGAGAAACCGCGCCGAGTTCCACAGTGTCAGCAGGCGTCGCCGGACCTCGTAGGCCCCCTCATAGCCAAAGAGGAGATTGCGGTCCGGGGGGTGGGCGCAGTACATCCACCGCATCACGTCGGCCCCCATGCGCTCGAAGGCCTCCTCGGCGCCGATCAGGTTGCCCCATGACCCGTGCATCTCCCGGCGATCCTCGGCCAGCATCTTCTCGTATCCGAGCACGGTGCGGAACGGCGCCTCCCCGACCAGTGCAACCGACATGAAGAGCTGGGAGTAGAACCAGAGCCGCACCTGCTCTCGCATCTCGCTGACCCAGTGGGCGGGGAACCACTTCTCCCAATAGGCGTGGTCGGGCAGGTCGGCACCCGTCAGTCCACGAGCCGCCCCCGTGGCATTGCCACCGGGGACCCACTCGGGGTTCTGCCAGCCGAGGGTCGAGAAAGGGACGATCCCGGCGTCGAGCCACACGTCACCGACCTCTTCGACCCGGGTCACGCTCTCGTCGCCACACTGTTCGCACCTGATGGTGACCCGATCGATCCAGGGACGACGCAGCTCCTCGAGCTGTTCCATGCCCGCAGTGGCCCTCGCCGCCAGCTCCGTCTTCGAGCCGATCACCGTGACCTCTCCACAGTCGCAGATGTAGATGGGCAGAGGGAGCCCGTAGTAGCGACGACGGGAGATGTTCCAGTCGCCCATGTTGTTGAGCCAGTCGTCCATGAGCTTGCCCATGTATGCCGGAGTCCAGGCCACCGAGGCGTTGGCGTCCCTGAGCGGTTGCCTGATCTCGTCGACCGAGATGTACCAGTCGTCGGCCACCCGGAAGATGAGCGGGGTGTCGCACCGCCAGCAATGCGGGTAGGAGTGCACGTACTCCCCGGACTCGACGAGGATGCCCTTGTTCTCCAGGGCGTCGATGATCGGCTGGCGAGCCTCCTCGGTGGACATTCCGGCGAGCCACCCATAGTCGGGGTAGAACCGGCCTGCCCCGTCGACCGGGGTCAGCACGGGGAGGTCGTGGGCCCCGGCCAGCTCGAAATCCTCCGAGCCGGCTCCCGGGGCGATGTGGACCACCCCTGTTCCCTGGTCGAGGGTGACCTCGTCCCACGGGATGACCCGGTGCTCGACTCCCGCCCCGGCTTCGAGATCCTCGAATGGCGCGTGGTAGGCCCAACCGACGAGCTCGCTCCCCGGCTTGGTCTCCTCGAACTCGTCGTCGGGGAAGCGCTCGATGGCCACCCAATCGCCGTTCGGCCTCCTCCCGTATCGATAGTCGGGATGGACGGCGGCTGACACGTTGGCCGGCAGGGTCCATGGCGTCGTGGTCCAGATGACCAGACCCTCACCTGGGCGATCGATCAGCGGAAGCCGCACCGACAGCGACGGGTCGGCCTTCTCCTGGTACACACCCGACTGGGTGAGCTCGTGTTGGGAGATCGAGGTGCCGCACCGGGGGCACCATTCGGTGGAGCGATGTCCCAGGTACAGCCAGTGACGGTCATCGAGGATCTTGAGGAACCTCCATATGTACTCGATGTTGTTGTCGGAGAAGGTGAGGTAGTCGTTGTCCCAGTCCATCCACATCCCCAGCCGCCGTGAGCCACGACGCAGCTCCTCCACCGACCAGGCAACCTTTTCCCGACATCTCCGGGCGAACTCCTCCAGCCCGAACGCCTCGATCTCTTTCTTCGAGTTGAGGCCGAGCTCTTTCTCCACTCCCACCTCGATCCAGAGACCCTGGCAATCCCAGCCGTTCTGGTAGCGCAGGTCATGGCCAAGTGCTGCCTTGTAACGCTGGATCACATCCTTGAGGGTGCGCCCCCATGCGGTGTGGATGCCGAGGGTCTTGTTGGCCGTGACCGGCCCGTCGATGAAGCTGAACGGCTCGCCCCCAGCATTCTTCTCGCGGAGCCGGGCGAAGACGGAGCGTTCCTCCCACCACTCGAGGATGCGGCGTTCCAGCCCGTCGTGATCGGGCCGGGGTTCGACCGGGGTGAAGAATTCGGTCTGCTCTGCTGAGGTCATAGAGACGGGCAGGGTAACGACGTGGACCGCCAAGTCGGTCCCCGCCTCGGGTTAGCGTGGCGGTCGTGTCTCACCCCGCGCTCAGCGTCACATCGACCGGGGTGGCCATCGCGGTATGGGTGGTGCCCGGGTCCTCCCGGACCGTGATCCAGGATCTCCACGGAGACCGCCTCAAGATCCGGGTGGCGGCTCCCGCCGAAGGTGGCCGGGCCGACCGGGGTGGCCATCGCGGTTGCTGAGTGAGGTCGTCGGGGCGAAAGTCAGCTTGAAGACGGGAATTCGGGGGCGGGCCAAGGTGTTTGAGGTCACCGGGGCGGACCTCGACGGTGTTCGTCGGAAACTCGGCATATAGGGAATGTCGTTGGTAGGGTTCCCCGCCTTTTATGAGGTATTGGAGTGGCCAGAAAACTCGCCAAGACGACCCTGCAGCGCTACAGGAAGCGGCTCGAGGAGGAGAAGACCCGTCTCGAGGAGCAGATCGAGGACTACGAACGCGAGCTCGAAGAGGCGCGTCTCACCGAGAGCTCCTCGGACCGCAGCCCGGACCCGGGTAACGCCGAGGCGAGCTCGATGAAGCTGGAGTACGCCAAGGAGCTCTCTATCGAGCAGAACTCGATCGACCTCTTGAGCAAGGTCAACCGCGCCCTGGAGCAAATCGAAGCCGGGACCTACGGGATCTGTGAGTCCTGTGGCAAGGCCATCCCCGTGGAGCGACTTGACGTCCTCCCATACTCGACCGTCTGTGTCGAGTGCGCCTCCCGGACGTCTTGATTCGTCGCTACCTGATCGGGGTTGGCGTCGCCGGCGGCGTGGTCACCGCCGACCTCCTCACCAAGAGATACGCCTCGGTCACCTTCCAGGGCAGCCCGGTCGAGATCCTCCCCGGGTTCCTCGGGTTCACCTATGTGGAGAACTCTGGGGGGGCGTTCGGCTTCTTTCAGGACGGCGGCACCGTCATCGGGGTGGCCGCACTCGTCGTCACCCTGGTGGTGATCGGGTCACTGGTGGCGGCCCGGCCGACGTTGGAGGTGGTGGCCCTCGGTTTGGTCCTCGGCGGGGCGCTGGGCAACCTGGTCGATCGTGTCGCTCGGGGCGGGGGGCTGCTCGACGGAGCGGTGATCGACTGGATCAACCTGTGGATCATCCCCACCTTCAACCTCGCCGACGCCTCGATCAGCGTCGCGGTGGGTCTGCTACTCATACAGGCGTGGCGGAGCAGATAGCTCTCGAGGTGCCGCCCGCACTCGACGGCGCCCGGGTCGACAAGGCAATTGCCGAGCTCCTCGGTCTGAGCCGGGCCAGGGCATCGCTCGTGGTCGCCTCCGGGGTGCGGCTCGACGACATCGAGGCGAAGCCCTCCGATCGTGTCCGTGGCGGGCAAACCATTGTCTGTGAGATTCCCGAGAGGGCGGCGGGGCTGGTTCCGGAGGAGATGGAACTCGACATCCTGTTCGAGGACGACGAGATCGTGGTGGTTGACAAGCGGCCCGGTGTGGTGGTCCATCCCGGGGGTGGCGGGGCTGGGGGCACCCTCGCCGCCGGTCTGCTCCACCGCTACCCCGACCTCGCCGGCGTGGGAGCGGTCGATCGTTGGGGGTTGGTGCACAGACTCGACAAGGACACCTCCGGCGTGATCCTGGTGGCGAGAACCCCCCAGGCCTTCGCCGACCTCACCGGCCAGCTTCGCCGTCGTGAGATGACCCGGATATATACCGCACTGGTGGAGGGGTCGATGGAGGCCCCCACCGGGACCATCGAGGCACCAATCGGGCCCGACCCGGCCCAGCCCAGCAGACGGGCGGTCAGACACGGGGGCAAGCCGGCCCGCACCCACTATGAGTTGGTGCGCTACTTCGAAGCCTCGGACGTCTCGCTGCTCGTGGTCAAGTTGGAGACCGGTCGCACCCATCAGATAAGGGTCCACCTTTCGGCGATCGAGCACCCTGTCGCCGGGGATCGGGCCTATGGGGCCACCCGCAAGGACCTCGGTTCGCCGCGCACCTTCTTGCACGCATCGCGTCTCGAATTCACCCACCCGGCAACGGGCAACCGCCTCGAGGTGGAGGCCCCGCTCCCCAACGACCTGTCCGCCGTTCTCGAGGCCCTGTCCTAGTGTCTAACCCCTGGCACCTAGTACTTTCAGAGAAGTGACTCAGGACCACACCACGGCGGCGCCTGTCTGCTACCGGCACCCCGACCGTCACACCCTGCTGCGGTGCAGCCGCTGTGAACGCCCCATCTGCGCCTCCTGCTCCATCGACGCCACGGTCGGCCAGAGATGCCCTGAGTGTGTCCGCTCCGAGGGCACCCAGAAGGTTATCCCCACCGGGCCGCGACGCACCGGCACCCCCGCCACCATGACCTTCATCGGTCTCGCCCTCGCCTTCTTCGTCCTCACCGGTCTCGGCGGGTTGGGTGGCCCGGTGTTCGAGGCCCTGGCCCAGTACAACGTCCTGGTAGGGGACGGGGAGTGGTGGCGCATTTTCACTCCGGTCCTCCTCCACGCCGGGATAACCCACATCCTGTTCAACATGTGGGCGCTGTGGGTGCTCGGCCCCCAGATCGAGCGGGGGGTGGGCACCTGGCCCTTCGTCGCAGTCTTCATGGCGTCCGCCGGTGTCGGTGGTGCATTCGCCTATGTGATGGGGGATCCGGCTGACGTGGCGGTCGGTGCCTCCGGGGCGATATTCGGTCTGTTCGGGATCTGGCTCAACTGGGCGGTGCGTCGTCGAAACACGGCCCATGGGCGGATGCTCCTGCGTCAGATCGGATTCCTGCTCCTGTTGAATGCAGCGCTCCCGTTCATCATCCCCAACATCGCCTGGGAGGCCCATCTCGGTGGTCTGATCGCCGGGTTCGTAATCGGCGAGCTCTGGTCCCGGGTCAGGAACGAGACCGCGAGGGTTGCCGTGGCGGTGGCGGTCGCCGGGGTCGCGGTGGCCGCGGTCCTCGTCCTCTGAGCCGCACGGTCACGACAGGTTTTCGCGAGGTGGCCCATGCCGGGTGGGTCGGTGCTAGATTCGACGAACTACAAGCTTGTAACTCCCGGCCACATCCAACGTGTCTTTCTCCCATCTCCATCTCCACACCGAATACTCCCTGCTAGACGGTGCGGCCCGGATCGATGATGTGGTCGCCGCCGCGGCGGGCATGGGTCAGCCGGCGATCGCGATCACCGACCATGGGAACCTCTACGGCGTGGTCGACTTCGTCAAGGCGGCCAAGCAACACGACATCAAGCCGATCATCGGCATCGAGGCCTACTTCACCGACGGGTCGCGTTTCGATCGTCCCCCCTCCGACCAGAACAAGCGATATCACATGGTCCTGCTCGCCGAGAACGACGTGGGGTACCGCAATCTGCTCCAGCTCTCGTCGAAGTCGTTCCTCGAGGGCTACTACTACAAGCCCCGGATGGACTTGGAGCTATTGGCCACCCATTCCGAGGGGATCATCGCCACCTCCGGTTGTCTCGGCGGTCTCGTCCCCCAGATGCTGGGACCGGACGCGGTCTCCGAGGAGGGCAACAAGGGCGGCGCAACCCGCGACTTCGAGGCGGCGGTGGCTGCAGCCGGCCGCTTCCAGGACATTTTCGGGCGGGACAACTTCTTCGTCGAGGTGCAGGACCATGGCCTGGCCGCCCAGGACCGGATCATGACCGATCTCTTGGAGGTGGCCAAGCGCATCGACGCACCACTCCTGGCGACCAACGATGCCCACTACACCCGTCAGGACGAGCACGACGCCCACGACGCGCTGCTCTGCATCCAGACCGGATCGTTGCGCAACGAGCCCGGTCGGCTCCGCTTCGAGGGGTCCGAGCACTACCTGAAGACCGGCGAGCAGATGCGCCGGTTGTTCCCTGAGGACCGATATCCCGGGGCGTGTGACAACACCCTCTGGATCGCCGAGCGGGCGGACATCGGCCTCGACTTCGGCAGGATCCTGCTGCCCCAGTTCCCGGTCCCCGACGGCGAGACCGAGGTGACCTATCTGCGCAGGCTCGTCGAGCAGGGCACCCGCGATCGGTACGGGGGCGACTCCGGCAGCGAGGTGTGGGAGCGTGTCGAGCACGAGTTGAAGATCATCGAGGAGATGGGGTTCCCCGCCTACTTCCTCATCGTCTGGGACCTGATCCGGCACGCGCGGGATAACGGGATACGGGTCGGTCCCGGTCGGGGGTCGGCGGCCGGTTCGATCGTGTCCTATGTGTTGGGGATCACCGGCATCGATCCCTTGCGCTACGGGCTCATCTTCGAGCGCTTCCTCAACCCGGGGCGCAAGTCGATGCCCGACATCGACATGGACTTCGACGAGCGCTATCGGGGAGAGATGATCCGCTATGCGGCTGAGAAGTACGGGCATGATCGGGTGGCGCAGATCATCACGTTCTCCACGATCAAGGGAAAGCAGGCGGTCCGCGACTCCGCCCGGGTCCTCGGGCACCCCTATGCGGTGGGGGACCGGGTGGCCAAGGCGATGCCCCCCTCGATCCTCGGCAAGGACCCGACCATCGACCAGGTCCTCACCCCACCCGGGCCCGGGGCCAGCTCGGAGGTCAAGGACTGGTACGCCAACGCCCAGGGTCTCCGTGAGATGTACGAGACCGACCCCGGAGTCAAGGAAGTGGTCGACGTGGCCCGCGGTCTCGAGGGGCTGCGACGACAGGACTCGATCCACGCCGCTGCGGTGGTCATCGCCCCCGAGCCGCTGACCAACATCGTCCCGGTCCAGCGCAAGGGAGAGGGCGCGGAGACGGTCACCCAGTTCGAGATGCATGGCGTCGAGGACCTCGGCTTGCTCAAGATGGACTTCCTCGGCCTGCGCAACCTCTCCATCATCGAGCGTTGTCTCGAGCTCCTCGAGCAGACCGTTGGGGAGCGCATCGACATCGACAACATCCCTCTCGACGATGTCAGGACCTTCGAGCTCCTCCAATCGGGGAACACCATCGGGGTCTTCCAGATGGAGGGGTCAGCGATGCGGGCACTGATTCGCTCTCTCCGCCCCGACAGCTTCGACGACGTGATCGCCCTGGTGGCCCTGTACCGGCCGGGGCCGATGGGCGCCAACATGCACAACCTCTACGCCGACCGAAAGAACGGGCGCGCCTCGGTGGAGGAGCTCCACCCCGCGGTCACCGAGAAGCTCCAGGACACCTATCAGATCATGGTGTACCAGGAACAGGTCATGATGGTTGCCCAGGAGCTGGCCGGCTATTCGATGGCCGACGCCGACAACCTGCGGCGGGCGATGGGCAAGAAGATCAAGTCGGTCATGGCGGCCGAGGAGGAGAAATTCGTCGCCGGGTGCCGGGAGCAGGGACACAGCGAGGAGACCGGTCGGGAGATGTTCCGGCTGATCGGTCACTTCGCCGGTTACGGCTTCAACCGCAGTCACGCCGCCGGTTACGGCCTGGTCGCCTATCAGACGGCATATTTGAAGGCCCATTACCCCGCCGAGTACCTGGCCTCGCTGCTGACTGCCACCAAACGGGACAAGGACCGAACGGCGATCTATCTCAACGAGTGCCGTCAGATGGGAATCGAAGTGCTCGTCCCCGATGTCAACGAGTCGGAGTCGGACTTCACCGTCCGCGAGGGTCGAATCAGGTTCGGGCTGTCGGCGGTGCGCAATGTCGGGGAGGGAGTGGTGGAGAAGATCGTCGAGGGGCGCGCCGACAGCCTTTACGAGTCGTTCCTCGACTTCGTCAACCGGGTCGATGTCACCGCCCTGAACAAGAGGACCGTCGAGTCTCTGATCAAGGCGGGGGCCTTCGACGCCCTCGGGCACACCCGAAAGGGGCTGACCCTGATGCACGACCTGGTGCTCGATGCCACCCTCGAACGGCGGCGCAACGAGGAGATGGGCCAGTATTCGCTGTTCGCCGGTGAGGCCGCGGTCGGCGAGGAGGAGAGCTTCGAGATACCCGACCAGGAGTGGGCCCAGAAGATCAAGCTCGCCTTCGAGAAGGAGATGCTCGGTCTCTACGTGTCGGACCATCCCCTCCTATCGGTGGGCGCCTCACTGGCCGCGAACACCACCACCACAATCTCCGAGTTGGAGGACCTGGTCGACCGGTCATCGTTGACCGTGGGTGGCATCGTGGGGACCATCACCCGGCGCTGGACCAAGAACGGCGATCCCATGCTGTTCTTCCAGCTCGAGGATCTGCAGGGCTCGGTCGAGGTGATCGCCTTCCCCAAGACGGTCCACGACTATGGCCACTTGGTCGTCGAGGACGCCATCCTGGTCGTTTCGGGGAACCTCGACCACCGGGGCGACGACGTCAAGGTGGTGGCCCGGGAGCTCACCGAGCTGGTGGTGCGAGACGACTCGATGGTGAGACTCGCGGTGCCTGCGGCCCGTCTCACTCCGGAGGTGGTGTCGAGTCTCAAGGCGATCCTGAAGAATCATCCGGGTGAAGCCACCGTCTTCCTCAATCTCTCCGACAACGGAGACACCAAGGTGCTACGTCTGGGCGACGATCACAAGGTGGAGCCGCGCTCCGCCCTCTTCGCCGAGTTGAAAGAGCTGCTCGGCCCCAGGGCCATCCTCTAGGCCAGAGTTCGCCCGGCCCTCCCGATCAGGGGAGAGCGGAGCTTCCGATCGAGACCAACGTCGAGGCCCTCCCGTGTCTTCTCCCCACCCCGTAGGCCACCGCGGCAACGGCCACCGAAGCGACAGCCACCCCGCTCAGGGCGACCCGTCGCTTCGTCTTCCGGGAGAAGATGACGATCGGCCAGCCCCGCTCGTGGGCGATCGTGTCCAGCTCGGAGTCGGGGTTCACGGCCACGGGATGACCAACCAGCTCCATCATCGGCAGGTCGGAGACAGAGTCGGAGTAGGCATAGCTCAAGTTCAGGTCGTAACCCCGGTCCGCAGCCAGCTTCTCCACGGCTTGGGCCTTCCCGGCGCCGTAGATGAACGGGCCCGCCAGCCTGCCAGTGAACCTGGCATCGACCACCTCTCCTTCGGTCCCGATGGCCCCGGTCATGCCGAGGGAGGCGGCCAGGGGCTCGACGATGCGTTTCGGGCTGGCGGAGACGATCCACGTGTGCCTGCCCGCCTGGTGGTGCATGATGATGAGCTTGCGCGACTCGGGTCTGACCCTGGCGACCAGCTTGGGGAGGATGGCCTGGCCGATGAGGTCGAGCTCGGTCACCGCGGCACCCTCGATCCTGGTGAGAAACTCGCTGCGGATGTCCATCGAGGCTCCGTCGCCCTTGTCGCCCGCGATGAGAAAGCGGAGAGCGGCTGTGGTCCACTTGGCGATGTCGCCTGGGGTGGCCAGACCACGACGCCAGGCTTCCACCCCGAACGGGAACGCCGACGCCCCCGAGATCAGGGTCCGGTCGAGGTCGAAGAAGGCCGCGGCGTTTGCCATCCGGGTCAGCCTATTTCGCCTTCACCAATTTGCGACGAGAACTTTGAGGATGCCCGGTTGAATCGCCGGTCAGGGGAGGAGAGAGTCCCAGGGGATCCCGGTGGAGTCGTCGATCAACGCCGCCAATCCCGACAGATCGGTGGGGGGGTGGGACTGCCAGGGCACAGCGGCCACCACCGCCCCGTACCGGGCCGAGAACTCCTCACGGGCATCGGCCTGACGAACCGTCTCTGCGCTCCATTGTTCGACGAGACGCCCCAACTCGGCGGAGAGCTCGGGATCGGGTGCGACCCCGGCCCAGTCGGCGGGCAGGGCACGGTTGAAGATGACCGCGGCTGGGGTGGAGGCGAGCTCGGGCAGTTGCCGGTAGAACCGCACCGCCTCTCCCACCGGCGCCGGGTCGGCGGTGGTGATCACCAGGATCACGGCCTCCTTGAGAACCGCTTCGATCTCCCGTCCCCGGCGGGCCACCCCGTCGTAGGTGGTCCTCAGGTCGAGGAGGAACTCCGACACCCGCTCGAGCAGGTCGGAGCCAAGGATCGAGCCGGCGATGCGGAGCACGGGCCGGGCGGCGCGGTCGTAGAAGAACCTGCGACCGGGCAGGGGGCCCCCGGTGATCCAGCGGAGGAGACGACCACCGACGAGATCCGCCATTTGCGCCGGAGCGGCGAAGAAGTCGATGCCCCCTCCCGACGGTGGGGTGTCCACGATCACCAGGTCCCAGGCGCGGGCCTGGACGAAAGTGGCAGCTTGATCGGCGGCGGCGTACGACTGTGACGCCGGGAAGTGCTCAGATGCGGCCTCGAAGAACTCGTTGTCGGCCAGGCGAGTGGCGACATCGGGGTCGGCGTGTCTCATTGCCACCGCCCGCCACGAAGCCTTGGAGTCGAGCATCGCAGCCCAGAGGTCTGGCTCGTCGGCGTGGGGTTGGGGCTCGTCGCCCAGGTCCTCGACTCCCAGCGTCGAGGCGAGACGTCGCGCTGGGTCGACGGTGACCACCAGGGTGCGCACCCCTGCCCGCGCCGCCTTGACCGCGAGTGCCGCGGCGAATGTGGTCTTACCGACCCCGCCCGCCCCGGTGACGAGGAGCGTCTTGGTCATCGGAGCGCCTCGAGCTCGTCACTGATGTGGGCCGCCACCTCTCCGGGGGTGAAGAGCCCGAAGAGATAGGGAAGGCTGAGATCCGGGGGAAGGCGATCGAGCCAGATCTGCTGCTCGGTCCACAGCGAACGGTGGAGACGGACCATCGCGCCGGCGACGCCTTCGAGCGTGGAGGTCCCCGTCACCTCACTGAGGACACGATTGGTGATCACCAGTGGTGGGCCGACAACGCCGGTCTTCTCCACCCAGTCCATCGACTCCCTGGTCTCTGCGGTGGGCAGCTCCTCGGGCAGGGTCACCAACACCAATCGGGTCCTCGCCGGGTCACGCAACGTGTCGGCCATCCACCCCGCCTGGGAGCGGATCCTCCCGGTGGCGACCAGCTCGGAGATCGAGGCCGGCGCCCTCAGGTAGCTGGCGATCTGGCCGGTCGGTGGGGCGTCGGCGACGACGAGGTCCCAGCGGTCCTCTTTGACCTCCCAGAGGATCTTCCCTATCGAGACGATCTCCCTCACCGCGGGGGCCGCGGTGGCCAGGGCGTCGAAGGCGCGCGCCACCGCCCCGAAACGACCCATCCCGGGAAGACGAAGTTGGAGTGAGAGGTATTCGAGCAGGGCGTCGGAGCGGACGATCCGCATGGCATGGAGACCCGGTCTCACCTCACGAGGCTCGAAGGCGAGCGGACCGGTGCCGAAGTGGGCTGCGAGGCCACCCGCCTCCATCTCCACGGCAAGGACCCGCAAACCGTTTCTCTGGGCGAGCAGCGCCAGGGCGGAGCTCACCGCGGACTTCCCGACGCCCCCCTTGCCGGAGACGATCACCAGACGCTTGTCGAGCATCCCGCCGCGGCGGCTCAGTCGCTTGCCTGGAGCGGGATCTTCAGCAACAGGTAGCCGGCGTCGATCTCCCATGACGCGTTGGCCACCAAAGCGAAGTCGGTGTAGTCGAGCTCGGCTTGCTTGATGAATTTCTGTCGCTCGTTTCCGGCGACTGGGGGGAGCGGGCGGTCGCGGACCGCCGTGGCACGCTCGGCATAGCGTTTGATCATGGCGTCGACATCGAATTGGGCCATGGTGAAACGATAACCCGGTTGTGTGCGGGCCCATGGCGCGTCACGCGCTCACCACGGCACGGAACGGGAAACGAACCGAGGGTTTGACACCGCTGGGGCGGGGCGCCTCGGTACGATGGCCCGGTGCTGGAGTATCACGACCTCCTCGCCCGGGTCCTGGACGAGGGAGCAGAGAGGACCGACCGGACCGGGACCGGGACCGTGTCGGTGTTCGGCCACCAGATGCGCTACGACCTCTCAGCTGGATTCCCTCTGGTGACGACGAAGAAGGTCCACCTGCGCTCCGTCATCGCCGAGTTGTTTTGGTTCCTGCGCGGTTCGACCAATGTCGGCTGGTTGCATGAGCGAGGCGTGACCATTTGGGACGAATGGGCCGACGAGCACGGTGACCTGGGCCCGGTGTACGGCTACCAGTGGCGCTCATGGCCGACGCCTGACGGCGATCACATCGACCAGATCGCCCGGGTGGTCTCATCGATCAAGGAGACACCGGAATCGCGCCGGCACATCGTCAGCGCCTGGAACGTGGCGGACGTCGAGGACATGGCCCTGCCGCCCTGCCACACGCTGTTTCAGTTCTATGTCGCCGAAGGCCGGCTGAGCTGTCAGCTCTACCAGCGCTCGGCCGACATCTTCCTCGGGGTGCCGTTCAACATCGCTTCCTACGCACTGCTCACCCACATGGTCGCCCAGGTGTGCGACCTCGAGGTCGGCGACTTCGTCCACACGCTGGGTGACGCCCACCTGTACCTCAACCACATCGAACAGACCCGGCTCCAACTCGAGCGAGAGCCACGACCTCTTCCCACCCTGCGGCTCAATCCGGAGCGCCGGGCTCTCGACGAGTTCGACATCGACGACGTCGAGGTCGTGGGGTACGACCCGCACCCTGCGATCCGAGCTCCGATCGCCGTTTAGTGGCCCGCCACTGATCCAATGCGGATCGTGATCGTGGCCGCCATCGGGCGCAACGGCGTGATCGGCGCCGACGGTCGTCTCCCCTGGCGGATTCCCGAAGACCTCGCTCGCTTCAAGCGGCTCACCATGGGCCACGCCGTGGTGATGGGTCGGGCGACGTTCCAGTCGATAGGCCGGCCCCTCCCGGGCCGGACCAACGTCGTGCTCACCCGTCGTCCCGGCTGGTCCCACGCCGGTGTGGAGGTGGCCGGTTCACTCGATGATGCGCTGGCGATCGCCGCTTCGAGCGGCCACGACGTCTTCGTCGCGGGTGGGGCCGAGGTCTACCGTCAGACGTTGAGCAAGGCCGACCGGCTCGAGCTGACCGAGGTCGACGTCGAGCCCGAAGGCGACACCTGGTTTCCCCCGGTCGACTGGTCCCAATGGGAGGAAACATCTCGTCACCGCCACCCGGGCTTCAGCTTCGTCACCTACGACCGAGTGTGAACGGCGAGCGTCCGGCACGGGTCTGGCAATGTGTGCGGTTTCAGAGTTGTTCCTGGTTACCTTGTGAACATTGTGGCCGTGTTCCTGGTGAGACTGGCGGTGTTCATCCTGGTGGTCGTGGCGATTGCCATCGGATTGGTCCCCATCCTCGTCCTCATCGACCTGCTCGACGGTGGCACCGGGTGGGGTCTGTGCCCCGGAGGCATCGACGTGTGTGACAAGCCATACTCGACCGGGGCGGAGCTGATCATCATCCTCAGCCTCGGGCTCTTCTTCACCGTCCTCGGCATCCGGCTGTTGATGAGGCTGGCCCGGCGTCTTCAAGACGACACCTATCAAGTGAGTCAGTGAGCCGGCGTCACCGCCTCGGCCTCTCGCGAGGCGTGGTCGCGCTGCTTGGTGACGACCACGTAGATCGCGGCCACGATCAAGGCGGCACCGACCCACCCTCGCAATGAGAGCCGTTCGCCGAGCACCACCCAGGCGGTGGCCACCCCGAAGGCGGGCTCGGCCGACAGCACGATGGCTGCAGTCGCCGACCCGACCACCGTTTGGGCCCAGACCTGGAGCAGGAACGCCCCTACGGTGACTCCGATGCCGGTGAGTGCCAGGGCACCCCACACCGACCGGTCGGGGATTCCCGGACCGGCCTCGAAACGCCACGAGGCCAACAGGGAGAGCCCTGCGGTCACCAGCAACTGGACGGTGGTGAACGGGATCACCGGATGTTGACGGGCATACCGGGCGAGTACCACGATGTGGGTGGCGAACGCCAGGGCGCATCCCAGGGTGAGCACGTCGCCTCTCCCCAGGCTGGAACCGTCCAACCCGGTGAGCAGGGCCACCCCGCCGAAGGCGGCGGCGGCTCCTGTCACCACCCAGGGGCTGGGGGCGCGTCGGCTGAACAGTGTGGCGAGAAACGGTGTCATCACCACATAGAGGCCGGTGATCAGCGCCGAGTTGCTGGCGCTCGTGAAGACCAGCCCGCTGGTCTGCAGGGCGTAGCCGGCGAAGAGAGCCAGCCCGGCGAGAAAACCGTGCAGCCAGAGAGCCTTCCCACGAGGGATGGCCAGGATGGCGAGGACCGCCGCGCCGATGGCGAAGCGCCAGGCGATGAAGCCGAGCGGCTCGATCTCGTCGAGGGCCGACTTGACCACCACGAAGGTGGCTCCGAAGAGGAAAGAGGCCCCGAGCAGGGCGAGGATGGCGCGGTTGTCTCTGGCGGCGAACACCGGCTGGGAGACTAGGACGTGGGATACCCTGCCTCGAATGCCGCGAACCCGGGCCGACGGCTCGACACCCACTACCGGCGAGCGGGGCCGGGCCCGCGCCGTGCTCAATCGTCTTCGACGACGTTATCCCGAACTGGGCACCGCCCTCGACTACGAGAACGCATGGCAGCTGCTGGTGGTGACGGTCCTGTCGGCACAGACCACCGACGAGAACGTCAACAAGGTCGCCCCGAACCTGTTCGCCCGTTATCCGACGCCTTCCGACCTCGCCAACGCCAACCCCGAAGAGGTGGAGGCAATCGTCTTCTCCACCGGTTTCTACCGCCAGAAGACCCAGTCGATCATCAGTCTCTCCCAGGACCTCGTAGACCTCCACGACGGGGTGGTCCCGCCCGATCTCGGCATGCTCGTCGAGCTGCGTGGCGTGGGTCGCAAGACCGCCTCGGTGGTGCTGGCCGAGGTTTGGGACATCCCTGCCATCGCCGTGGACACTCATGTGCGGAGGGTGGCCGCCAGGCTCGGGCTGACCAAGGAGTCCGACCCGGTCAAGATCGAGACCGATCTCAAGGCGCTCTACCCCAAGGACGCCTGGTCGGGGATCTCGATGCGTTATATCCAGTTCGGCCGCGACACCTGCGAGGCGAAGCGCCCCGACTGCGGGGCCTGCGAGCTGTTCTCACTCTGTGAGTGGCCCCTCAGGTTCGAGATAGCGGGGAAGAACCCGAGGTGACCGCCCGGCTGGGCCCGGCCGACAGGGAGATACTGGGACTGGCCCTGCCGGCCCTGGGTGCCCTCGCCATCGATCCGCTGCTCACCCTGGCCGACACCGCCTTCGTGGCGACGCTGGGGACCGTCGAGCTCGCCGCCCTCGGCGTCGACACCGCGATCTTCGGGTTCGCCTTCTTCGCCTTCAACTTCCTGGCTTATGTGGTGACACCACTCGTGGCCCGCGCCCTGGGCCAGGGTCGCGTCGAGGAGGCGAGAAGATGGGTCGGCGACGCCCTCGTCCTTGCGCTGACCCTGGGGTTGCTGGTGTCGGTGGCCCTGGAACTGGCCGCACCCCTGCTCGTCGACCTGATGGGCGCCACCCCCGATGTCGCCGACCCCGCGGTCGGTTATCTACGGATCCGCGCCCTGGCCACGCCGGCGGTCCTGGTGGTCACCGCGGGTCACGGGGCGTTCAGGGGGCACAAGGACACCAGGACCCCTCTCAAGGTCGCCTTGGGGGTCAATCTCCTCAACCTGGTGCTAGACCCGCTGATGATCTTCGGGCTCGGGTGGGGACTGGAGGGTGCGGCGATCGCCACCGTCATCGCCCAATACCTCGGAGCCGCGTGGTTCATCCGCCTGATGGTCGCAAGGGAGATGGCATCCCGTCCTCGCGGCCTGACCGAGGCCCTGCCTTCGCTTCTCGACCTGGGGCGAAACGGTGCTCTCCTCACCATGCGCACCGGGTTGTTGCTCGGCTCGTTCACCATCGCCGCCGCGGTGGCGACTCGTCTGGGCCCCGAGGAGATAGCCGCTCACCAGCTGGTCGCCCAGGTCTTCCTCCTGACGGCGCTGCTGGCCGACTCCTTTGCGATCGCGGCTCAGGCCATGGTCGGTGAGACCGCTGCCCGGGGCGAGATGGAGACCCTCGATGCGCTGAACCGCCGACTGGTGGGTTGGGGCGCGGTCGCCGGTCTCATCTTGATGTTGGGCGTGGCTGTGGGGAGATTCGGTCTCGGGGCCATCACCGGCGATGCGGTGGTAGCAGACCTGGCCATCGGTGCCGGAGGCGTGGTGGCCCTCATCGAGCCGGTGGCCGCAGTTCTCTTCGTGGCCGATGGGATCTTCCTCGGCCTCCTCGCCCTGGGGACGATGGTCGTCTCCACCGGGCTCGGCGCAGTGGTGGCGGTGGGGCTGATGCTGGCCACGCCCCTGGGCGACACCCTCAATGGGATCTGGTGGGCGCTGGCGGTGATGCTGGTGGTTAGGGGAGTGGTGTTGCTGATCGGTTACCGGCGGTCGGCCGAGACCGCTCTCAAGTCCTGACCCATGGTCTCGTCGAGGGTTGCGGTGAGCAAGGCGGCGATGGCGACACCCACCGCCAACAGATAGATCGTGTTGGACAGGCCCATCGTCTCGATCGTCCAGATCCCGGAGATGAGACCCAGCGCCGACCCGGCCAGCGCCGCGTTGGTCGCAGCGGTGTTGGCGCTGGAACGGAGGTGGGTGGGGAAGAGCTCGGCGCGATGCGAGCCACCCGAGGGCACGAAGGCGAACGTCCCGAAGGCGGAGACCATCGCGGCGATCACCACCACCGGGAACGACGTGGCCGAGTAGAGGGTCACCCCACCGGCGATGGTGAGCAGGAGGCTGAAGATGGAGGTGCGGCGACGCCCCCACGTATCGGCGAGATGACCACCGACGAAGAAGCCAACACCTCCGAGCGTCCCCCCCAACAGGAGTGTCAGCACGGTCTGGCCGGTGCTGACACCGAGGTCCCCGATGAGCCGCTCGGTGGAGAATGCGGCACCCACCGCCCCGTAGGCCGCGGAAAGGACATTGATCACCACGATCGTCCAGAATCGTCTCGCCCAGACCCCGGAGGTGAGCTCGTTCCAGTGACCGCCTTTGGGATCGTCGGCGTAGACCGTTCCCTCGGGCACGCTCTTGATCAGAAAGGGGAGCAGCAAGAACCCCGCAGCGGTGAGGAGATGGGGGATCCTCCAAGCCTCCCCGCCGCCGTCCGCGAGGGGGAGGGCCATCAGCGCCATGCCGCTGCCGAGCGACACTGCCGCCCCATAGAACGAGATGGCATATGCCCGGATCGGGGCGCTCACCGTCTCGGCGAGGATCACCACCGCGAGGGCGGAGGTGGCCGCCGTCCCGGTTCTCAACAGGCCGTGGAACAGACCGAACTGCCAGGCCTCCACGGCAAGGCCGGCGAGTGCCCCTCCGGCCACCACCAGAGTCATCGCCACCAGAAATGGCTTGCGCCGACCCCGGTGGTCGCCGAGCCACCCGATCGGCAATGCGGCGAAGGCGGCGAGACGGGCGATCCCGAGCAGCAAGCTCATCTCACCCTCGCTCAGCCCGAGACCGACCCGGGTGAAGGGCAGGCTGGCGCTCGCCTGTGACTGGGCGAAACCCTGTATCAGCCCTCCCACCCAGATGATGAAGACGACTCGGCGATCGAAGGCAGTGAAGCGACCTACCGGGAGGATGGGGTCGATGGCCCGTCGAAAGACAGATCGCATTCGGCGAGGGTAAACCTCACGCTCCGCCCCACGACGTTTGCCGCCGCTGACTCGCCCTGAGACTCGCCGACGTCGTGTGACTGAGCACTGGGTCGTGCGAAGATCATGAGAACAACGCCCATCGAGGTACAGCAATGTTCGAGAACGTCGGGGAGGCCGCCTTCATCGTCCAGGTCGTGATCGCCTTCGGCGCCGGCGTGATCTCCTTCGTCTCCCCTTGTGTCCTCCCTCTGCTTCCGGGCTATCTGTCGATGATGTCGGGCTACTCGGCAACCCAGCTCGAACAGGGCCAGGTCTCCACCAGAAGGATGCTGCGGGTCATCCTCCTGTTCATCCTGGGATTCACCGTGGTGTTCGCCGGCATCGGGGCGGTCGCCACCGGCTTCGGCCAGTTTCTCCGGGCCAACCTGGGGACCCTCACCCGGGCAGCCGGTCTGATCATCATCGTCTTCGGGCTCCTCATGGTGGGCATGGCGGTTTCCAACAGGGGGTTCCTCGCTACGGTCAGCCAGGAGAAGCGGGTCCATGTCAGACCTTCGAGACTGGGCAAGTGGGCACCACCGGTGATGGGAGCGGCCTTCGGGTTTGGTTGGTCGCCCTGCATCGGCCCGGTGTTGACGGTGATCCTGGCCACGGCCGCCACCCAGGGCACCGTCGGGAACGGCATACTGCTGCTCGTCGCCTACTCGCTGGGGCTGGGGGTGCCTTTTCTCCTGGCGGGTGTCGGCCTCTTCAAGTTCTTTGGCAGGCTCAAGCCCTACCTGCGACCCATCAACATCACCTCCGGTGCGCTGCTCGCACTCTTCGGCGTGGTCATGGTGACCGGAAACCTCGGGGTGCTGTCCACCTGGTTCGTCAACGTGTTTCTCGACATACCCTTCCTTCGTGACCTCGCCTCGATCTGACACCCCCTGGCTCGCTCCGGAGACGCCCGAGGTCGTCTGGTTCGCCGGGCCCGACGCCCCCGAGTTCCTCAATGCCCTGGTCAGCCAGGAGCTGGGCGACATGACGCCGGGACAGTCACGCCGCTCCTTCCTCCTCGTGCCCCAGGGAAAGCTCCACTTCCTCCTCTGGGCCCTTCGAGACGAGGAGCGGGTCGGGCTGGTCACCGACCCCGGGCGGGGCGATGAGCTCGCCACGGCATTGGGCCGGTACCGAATCGGGGTCGAAGTCGACATCGCCCCTGAGACCGGAGGGGTGTGGGTCGTCGTCGGCGAGTGGGTCGGCTTCGACGTCTCCTGGCCCGGTGTGGAGCGCCATCTGGTGATCGGAGATCGGCCCGACCTCGACGAAGGGCCGCCAGATGAGTACGAGAGTCTGCGAATAGCGGCCGGGGTGCCCAAGTGGGGCGTGGATGTGGATGAGGCGACCATCCCCCACGAGTCGGGGCTGGTCGCCTCGAGCGTCGACTTCGACAAGGGATGTTTCCTCGGTCAGGAGTTGGTCGCACGCATCGAGAGCCGGGGCGCCAACACCCCACGCCACCTGCGCTTGCTGGCAGGGTCGGGCGACATCACCACCGGTGACGTCGTCGCCTTCGGTGGTGAGGAGGTGGGTGTCGTCACCTCCGCCATCGACACCCTCGGTCTGGCCATGCTGCGACGCGTGGTCGCCGTCGGGGACACCGTCGAGGTCAGAGGGGTCAGCGCAGAGGTGAGGGAGCTTCCCCTCGAATCACCGGGATAGTTCACCGGTTCTTAACAATTGCAAGGTCAGACTGTGGTCATGTCCGCAACGCCGAGATCGGTGCTGCTCGTCGAGGACGACGACGCCATCGCCGACATGCTCAGGACCTTCTTCGAGCGTGACGGCTATCGGTTCCTTCATGCCCTCACCGGTGAGGAGGCGGTGGAGCGTCTCCGCATTCGACCGGTGTCGGCGATACTCCTCGACCTCAACCTGCCCGGGATCGACGGTGTCGAGACGTGTCGCCGGATCCGGGAGTTCGCCAAGACCCCGGTGATCATGCTCACCGCGCGTGACTCCGAGGTCGACAAGGTGCTCGGCCTGGAGATGGGTGCCGACGACTACGTGACCAAGCCGTTCTCCCCGAGGGAGTTGCTGGCCAGGGTCAAGGCGGTGCTCCGCCGCTCCGAGGAGCCCCCGGCGAAACCACGCATCATCGAGATCGCCGGCTACGAGATCGACAGTGGCAAGCGCAGCGTCTCCGCTCCGTCGGGGGAGGTGGTCGACCCCACGGCGAAGGAGTTCGACCTGCTCTGGTTTCTGGCGGAGAACGCCGGCTTGGCGATGAGCCGAAATCAGATCCTTCAAGGAGTGTGGGGCTACGAGTACTTCGGCGAGACCAGGACCGTCGACGTCCACATCCGCCAGCTCCGCAAGAAGATCGAGGGCATACCGATCGAGACTGTCTGGGGCGTCGGCTACCGGCTCGGCGCATAGTGGTGCTCACACGGATGCCTCTCTGATGCGCCGCCGGCTCTTTTGGACCATCGCCGGTGTCGCCGCGGTCACGGGCCTCCTGGTCCTCGCCGCCTCCGTCTACGCCTCGCAGAGAGCCGCGGTTGACGCCACCTACCGTGAGCTCCAGGTCTCCGCAAACGAGGCGGTGGCCATCATCGACGATTTCTTCGAGCTCGACGGCAGACGGCCCGGAGCGGTGCTGGAGATCCTCGGTCTGCTCGAGGGTGATGAGCTGGCTCCCCTGTTCAGCACCATCCGGCGCACGGCCGGCGGATCCGAGATCGGATTCGCTGCCGTCGGGATCGACGGGACGCTCAGGACCAACGCCTCGATCTTCGGCCGGATCGAGTTGGCCGATCTCGAGCTCACGGCAGGTGAGACCAGCCGTACCACCTCGACGAGCGGCGAGTTGGTGGTGGTCACCCCGACCGCTGTGGTGGTGGGTGGCTCCGAGGTGACCCTGCTCGTCGCCCTCGCCAGAGAAGCCCCTATCGTCAGCGTGAGGGATCAGGGAGCCGGACTGGTTCTCCTGGTGGTCGGCATCGTGGCCCTGGCGGCTCTGGGTGCCCGTCTGTTGTCGTCCCAGCTCGCCAGTCGGCTCGAGCCGCTCGCCCAGGTATCTCGTCGGGTGGCCAGTGGCGACATGACGGCCCGTGTCCCCGATCTGGAAGACCCCGAGTTGGCCGAAGTGGCCGCTGCCTTCAATGAGATGGCCACCGAGCTGGGCGCCGCCCGGGAACGCGAGCGTGAGTTCATCCTCGGTGTCGGCCACGACCTGCGGACACCTCTCACCACCATCGGCGGGTATGCCGAAGCCCTGGAGGCAGGGGAGATCGACGACGCCGAGTTGAAAAGGATCGGAGCGGTGCTCGGCGTGCAGACCAGGCAGTTGGGCCGGCTAATCGACGATCTCTCGACTCTGGCCCGGCTCGAGCAGGCCGAGTTCGGCCTGCGTAGGGAGAGAGTCGATGTCGGAGCGCACGTGTCCGAGGTGGTCGATGGGTTCGGGCGCCGCGCCAAAGAGTTGGGGGTGCGCCTCGGTGTCGAGACCGGTGAGGGGGTCTATCTCGAGACAGATGCCGACCGACTTGGTCAGGTGGCGCAGAACCTCGTTGAGAACGCATTGAGACACACTCCCGAGACGGGGTCGGTGCAGGTCACGGTGGGCGAGCACGGCGACCAGGTTGTGATCACCGTGGCCGATTCGGGCACCGGCATCGCCGAGAGCGATCTGCCCCGCGTCTTCGACCGTCATTTCGTGGGGCGCCAGCGCAGGGTGAGGAACGAGGGCACCGGTCTCGGTCTCTCCATAGTCAAGGGCCTGGTCGATCGGATGGGTGGTTCGGTGGAGGCGGAGTCGACCCCCGGGAAGGGGACGACCATCACCGTTCGGCTGACGAGATGACCTCGGGGGATCTCACCCATGTCCCGCCTTTCATGACCCCGGCCAGGTCCCGCAGAAGGCCGACGTCCTGTGTCGGGTCACCCTTCACCACCACCAGGTCTGCGAAGAGACCCGCGTCGAGCGCCCCGACCCTATCCTCCCAGCCCATCAGCTCGGCTGCCCAACGGGTGGCCGATTGGATCGCCCGGGCCGGGCTCAGGCCGTTGGCGACGTAGTGGCCGAACTGGATGGCGTTGTCGCCGTGGGGGTAGACCCCGGCGTCGGTGCCGTATGCGATCCTGACTCCCGAGTCGACCGCTTTGCGGAACCCCGAACGTTGCACCTCGGTGGTCATCTCGGTCTTGTGAAGGACTTCTTCGCTGTACCCCAGTGAGGGGCCGACCTCGAGGATGTAGTCGCCGTCGTACAGATCGGCCACCAGGTAGGCGCCGCGCTCGACCATCAACTCGATCGCCTCGGCGTCGAGCATCGAACCGTGCTCGACGGAGCGGACCCCGGCTCTGACAGCCCTCTTGATGCCCTCGGCGCCGTGGGCGTGGGCGGCGACATGGGTGCCCGACTCACCAGCGATCTCCACCGCGGCCCGCAGCTCTTCCTCGGTCAGCTCGGGCGCGCCGGGATTGGTCCCCGAGGTGAGGACCGCCCCGGTGGCGAGGACCTTGATGATGTCGGCGTCGTATCTGAGGATCTGCCGGGCCGTCGCCCGCATCTGGTCGACCCCGCTGACCACACCGAACCTGAGCTCGCGGGGCAGCACCTCGTCGACGTCGACCGCCAGGCCGGTGATGTCGCCTCCGCCCCCGGGGCAGGTCACATAGGCACCGGCCACCATCATCCGCGGCCCGGGGACCCAATCGGCGTCGATGGCGTCGCGCAGGGCGACGTCGCTGAACGCCCTCCACGCCCCAACGTCGCGTACCGTGGTGAACCCCGCTTGCACGGTGATGGCGGCGTGGTGCGCACCCAGCAACGCGTCCTGGGCCCCACTCCTCCGAACCACCCCGGCGAATCCCTGCCCGTTGTCGAGTGGGGAGGCGAGATGGGTGTGGACGTCGATGAGACCGGGGAGCACGGTGAATCCGGTGAGATCGACTGCCTGGTCTGCATCGGTCGAGTCGAGCACCGCCGCGATGTGCTCACCATCGATCACCAGCGCCTTGCCGGTGAGAATGGATCCGGTCACGGAGTCGAAGATGCGATCGGGGAGCAGGGTCTGGCGGGTCATGAGGCGGTCAGCCTATGAGGGCCGTGCCGGAGGTGGGACTCGAACCCACACGCCACTGAGGACACAGCATTTTGAGTGCTGCACGTCTGCCAATTCCGTCACTCCGGCCAGGTCACGCGCGAGAGACGCTCGATATATGGGATTCTATGAGTGATGAAGGGTCTAGGCGACCTGTGGGGTTCCGGTGGGCCGAGCTTGAGACGGGTCCATCGCCGGCTCTTCCGGCTCAACGAGCAGATCTCATCGCTTCGGGCCGAGGCAGGCCAGGTCGAGGCAGAGCTCGGGTATCACCGATCGATCAATGAGGACGCTCAGCGGGACGCCGCTATCGGCAACTACATCGACCGCGAGGAGGCGGGGCTCACCGCCGCCGACGTCCGGCGCTTCGAGAAGACCCTCCACGGGCTGGAGGACGAGATCGGACGGCTGACGGCGAAGCGTGATCGCCTGCTGGCCACCTTGTCGTCCTAGTGGCCCGCCCCGGTTGCGTAGTACCGTCGAGGAGGTGCCGACCCTCGCTTTGATCGACGGCAATTCGATCGCCTATCGGGCCTTCTACGCCCTCCCCGAAGACCTCGCCACCAAGTCGGGTCAGGTGACCAACGCCGTGTTCGGGTTCACCCGGATGCTCATCCGTCTGATCAAGGACCACCACCCCGAGGCAGTCGCCGTCGCCTGGGACGTGTCACGCAAGACGTTTCGAACCGACTCGTACCCCGAGTACAAGTCCAACCGGGACAAGGCGCCTGATGAGTTCAAGAGCCAGCTCCCGCTCATCGACGAGGTCCTGCAGGCCCTGTACATCACCCAGTTGAGGTTCGAGGGATACGAGGCCGACGACATCATCGCATCGCTGACCAACCAGGCAGTGGGCGACGGCTGGGAGGTGTTGATCGTCACCGGCGACCGGGACGCCTTCCAGCTGGTCGCCGCCCCGGTCAAGGTGCTCTACACCCGCAGGGGCATCAGTGACACCGTCCTCGCCGATGAGGACTGGATCGAGGAGAAGTACGGGATCACCGCTGCCCAGTACGTCGACTATGCGGCGTTGCGCGGTGACAACTCCGACAATCTGCCAGGGGTGCCGGGGGTAGGGGAGAAGACCGCCGCCCGTCTTATCGCCGACTACGGCACCATCGACGGTGTCTACACCGCGGTCGGCGAGCAGACCCCGAAGCTGCGGGAGAATCTCTCGGCATGGCGAGAACAGGTGTTCCTCAATCGCGAGCTGATGACCCTGGTGCCCGATCTCGAGATAGGTCATGACACCACCGCCCTGTCCACCAGGGAGTGGGACCGGGCGAGGGTCAAGGACCTCTTCGACAGTCTCGAATTCCACACGATGTGGAGCGATCTCGAGGAGGCGCTCCCCTCAACGGGGGGTGCCACCGAGATCCTCGAGGTCGACTCGGAGCTGATCACCACCGCCGAGCGCATCGCGGCCGTGGCCGCCGAGGAGAGTCTGGTGCTCGATCTGGTCAGCGAGGGCGGCGATGTCTACGGGCTGGCGATCTCCACAGGGCCCGGCACGGCCATCGTGGTGCCGATCGAGAGTGCGGGGGCGATCCTCGAGAGAGTGGGCTCCGGGGAGATCGCGGTGGCGGGTCACGATCTCAAAGACCTCGCCCGCGCCCTGCTCGATCTCGGCTATGACCTGACCAACCCGGCGATGGACACCGCCCTGGCCTCCTACATCATCAACCCGAGCCAGCGCACATACGGTCTCGAGGAGATCGCAGAGCGCCTCCTCGGTCTCGAGCTGGTGTCGCCCGACGACGAGACCGCCGACGGGATGCTCCCCTTCGACGAGGGCCCCGACGTCGATCTCGAAGGTCGACGAGTCGAGGCGGTGCGTCGCCTGGTGGAGGAGCTGCGAGGCGAGCTGGATGCCCGAGACGAGCTCGATCTGTTCGGCAAGTATGAGCTGCCGCTGGTGCCGGTGCTCGCTCGAATGGAGCATGCCGGCATCGGAGTCGACCGGGCATACCTCGAAGAGATGGGCGAAGACCTTCGCTCCAGGATCTCCTCTCTCGAGTCCCGGCTGCACGAGCTCGCCGGGGGCCCTTTCAACGTGAACTCGACCGACCAGCTGAGGGCCATCATCTTCGACCAGTTGCAGCTTCCGGTCCTCAAGAAGACCTCGACCGGCAAACCTTCCACCGATGCCTCGGTGCTGAAGAAGCTGGACCATCCGCTGGTGACTGCACTTCTCGAGTACCGGGAGCTCGAAAAGCTCCGGTCGACGTATGTCGACGGCTATCTGCCGCTCATCGACCCGGACGGTCGGATCAGGACCAGGTTCAACCAGATGGCGGCGACCACCGGCCGGCTCTCCTCCGACAGCCCCAACCTGCAGAACATCCCGATCAGGTCGGAGTCGGGACGGACGATCAGACGGGCGTTCGTCGCCGGGGAGGGCCACGAGTTCCTCGTCGCCGATTACTCCCAGATCGAGTTGCGGGTGCTGGCCCACATGAGTGGCGACCCGTTCTTGATCGAGGCTTTCCAGGCCGGGCTCGACATCCACACCGCCACCGCGGCACGGGTGTGGGGGGTGGACACCAGCGAGGTCACCGGCGACCAGCGACGCACCGCCAAGATGATCAACTTCGGGCTGCTCTTCGGGATGGAGGCGTTTGGCCTGGCCGACCGGCTGGGGATCGGGCGCGACGAGGCGAAAAAGCACATCGACGCCTATTTCGACCAGTTCCAGCACGTCGAGGAGTACATGTCGTCGGTGGTGACCACCGCCCGCAACCAGGGTTACACCACCACCCTCTTTGGCCGTCGGCGCTATCTCCCCGAGCTCAAGTCAGACAACTTCAGGATCCGCCAGATGGGGGAGCGGATGGCTTTGAACGCCCCGGTCCAGGGGACCGCGGCCGACATCATCAAGGCGGCGATGATCGGGCTCGACGCCGCCTTGCGGGAGGAGAGGCTGGGCTCGACCCTCCTCCTCCAGATCCACGATGAGCTGATCCTCGAGGTTCCCGAGGAGGAGAAGGTGGTCGCCGAGAAGTTGGTGGTGGAGACCATGGAAGGGGTGGCCGGGCTCGATGTGCCGTTGCGCGTCGACGTGGCATGGGGCCCCGATCTGGCTGCGGTCAAGACCTGATCAGGCAATACGGCTTGGCGAAGTCTCGGCATCTGCGTACACTTTCGATGCCTGCCGACCGCATGCGTCTGCAGAGATCTTCCCAAGAGGTAACTACCCACACATGCCCAACCCCCAAGAGAACGCGCCCGTAGCCTCTCCCCAAAACGAGGAGACGGCGGAGGCGCCTGAGACGGCGGCCGAAGAGGCAGCCACCCCCGACGAGTCTCAACCAGAGACCCCCGCCCTTGCTGAGACCACCGAAGAGCCCGCCCCCGCCGGGGAGGCGCCCGCCGGTCCCGACGATGCACCCGCCGAGGCATCCGAGGACATAGAGACCAAGCCCAGGTATCAGGAACGCGAGGCCTTGGTTGCCCCCGACCTGAGCGACCTGCCCGACGACATCGGTGACGATTTCGAGAAGGCGATCGAAGCGACGGTGCTCGAGTTCCGTGAAGGGGACATCGTCGAGGGCACCATCGTCAGCGTCGACTCCGAGGGTGCGCTGGTCGACATCGGCTACAAGTCCGAAGGTTTCATCCCCACCCGCGAGCTCTCAATCCGCAACAACATCGATCCTGAGTCGACGGTGGCGGTGGGCGACCGCGTCGAGTCGGTGGTCCTCGACAAAGAGGACGACGAGGGGCGGCTGATCCTCTCCAAGAAGCGGGCCATGTACGAGCGCGCCTGGGGCCAGATCCAGAAGGTGGCCGACCAGGACGGCACCGTCGAGGGGACGGTCATCGAGGTGGTCAAGGGCGGTCTCATCGTCGACATCGGTTTGCGGGGGTTTCTCCCCGCCTCACTCGTCGACCTCCGACGTGTCCGCGACCTCGACCCGTTCATCGGAGACACCATCACCGCCAAGGTCATCGAGCTCGACCGTGCTCGCAACAACGTGGTGCTCTCGAGGAGGGCCCATCTCGAGGAGGCTCTCGCCGAGGAGAGGACCGAGTTTCTCGACAACCTCCACGAGGGCGAGGTACGTGACGGCACCGTCTCGTCGGTGGTCAACTTCGGTGCATTCGTAGACCTCGGTGGCATGGACGGCCTGGTCCACGTGTCCGAGCTCTCCTGGCAACACGTCAACCACCCGAGCGAGCTGGTCAAGGTGGGGGACGAGGTCAAGGTCAAGGTTCTCGAGGTCGATCGCGATCGGGAGCGCATCTCGCTCTCGATCCGTCAGACCACCGAAGATCCATGGGATGTCTTCGCCAACGAGAACGAGGTCGGGGACGTAGTCGAGGGAGTCGTCACCAAGACCGTTCCCTTTGGCGCCTTCGTGTCGGTGGCCGACGGCGTCGAGGGGTTGGTCCATGTCTCCGAGATCGCCGTGCACCGCGTGGAATCCCCCGAGCTCGAGCTCTCGATCGGCCAGACCGTCCAGGTCAAGATTACCGAGAAGGAGGACGAGCGCCGTCGGGTGTCGCTCTCGATCAAACAGGCCATGCCCGACTACACGGAGAAGGCGGCCGAGGCCGAGGAGAAGAAAAAGCCCCGCCGTCAACGAGAGTTCGAGCGTGAGTTCGGAGCCGAGGCCGAAGAGCGCCCACCTATGCCGGTCGACGCCTCGCTCGAGGCGATCCTCAAAGAGCTCAAAGAGCGGGGGATCGGCCGTCGCTGAACCGGTGGCCGGCCCATGGACGATGGACGTGAGAGGTGGTCCGGGGGCCCTGCGATAGGTCGCTGCTCACTGAGTCGTCGTGCCCATAGAAATATGGGCGAAAAACTCAAGACTGATAGCTGCAGGTCCGACAATCACATAGATATTGAACCTGAAAAGCTCGGCGGGCTTTGGCCTGCCGGTACTATGCCCTCCCCTCCTCATCGCGGCGAATGCGATGAGTGAAAGAGGGGACAACCGAAGGGGACTCAATGGGTAGGAGAGCCATCGTTCTTCTAGTGGCCTTGATACTGGCCGGACTGGCCGCATGGGCGGTCTGGAACTTCATGCAGAACGTGCGCGGTGAGGCCGAGGCAGGCCAGGAGCAGGTCACCGTCTATCGCGCCGGCACCGGCGGTATCGCCGAGGGGACCACAGGTGCGATCCTGGTCTCCGACTACAACGCAGGCGGTACCCTCATCGAGCAGGGCGTCGACGAAGTCGAGGACACCCCACTCGATGCCATCCAGTCCGATGAGGAGCTGCGTGAAGTGTTGAGCGGACGGGTCGCGGCAGGACCCATCTCCGAAAGGGGTGTGCTCACCCGATCGCAGTGGACCGAGATCTCGGTGGACGTGATCCCACTCTCCGAGCAGATCGCCTCCGGGAACCAGGCCATCACCATCTCCACCAGCGAGATCCAGGGTGTCAACGGCTTCGTCGAGGCCGGAGACCGGATCAACATGATCATCACTCTCGACATCGAGTTCGACCTCATCCCCATCGAAGGGGCCCCCACCCTTCCCCCGCCGGAGGGCGAAGAGCCCGCGGAGGGTGAGGAGGAGAGCGTCACGGTGACCTACACGAGATACGTCCTGCAAGGGCTCAACGTGCTCGCTGCCGGTCGCGATGTCCGTCCCGAAGAGGACGCCGATGAGACGGGCCAGATCGATGCGAGCGCGGGTGCGGAGACCGGCACCGACGTCCCCGCCGAGGGCGAGCCCACCGAGGACACCGGCAACTCGACGGTGTTCACCCTCGAGGTAACCCCGGATCAGGCCGAGCGGATCGTGTACGCCTTCGAGAACGGCTCGATTTGGCTTACCCTTGTCCCCGTGGACTTCGTCGAGATCGAGAGCGACGGTGTCACCATCGACAACCTGTTCGGTGGCGATCTGATCGAGGCGATCTTCCCGGACGCCAGCAACTAGAAGGCACGAATCATGTCAATGGCCGAGCACAATCTCCTGGTGGTAGACCAGGATGACGACTTCGTCGCCAGCGCCAAGGAGCTGTTCGACGGGAGTCTGCCGGTCGCGCGCACCCTTGAGGAGGCCGTCCAAACGGTCTCCTCGGGCGGCGTGAGGATGGTCCTCATCGGGCCGTCCTTTGCCGATGATGGTTCCATGGAGCAGATTCGGACCCTTCACAACCAGGACCCCTCGCTCGTGCTGATGCTGGTGGCCGAAGAGGTGACCGCCGACCTCTTGCGCAAGGGGATGCGTGCCGGGGTGTCCGATGTGCTCGACACTCCGCTCGACGAGGCGAAGATCGAGGCTGCCATCGAGCAGTTCGCCAATGACGTGCTCAAGCGGCGGTCGTCGCACGTGGCCACGCCACACATTCCCGAGCCCGAAGACAAGGGCGAAGGCGTGATCATCACCGTGACATCGGCCAAGGGGGGGAGCGGCAAGACGGTGCTCGCCACCAACCTGGCGCTGTTGCTCAACCGGCTGCCTGACAAGAAGGTCTGTCTCGTCGATGCCGACCTGCAGTTCGGCGACGTCTGCCTGGTGCTCCAGCTGGAGCCGCGCTTCACCATGGTCAACGCCGCACACGAGCTGCACCACCTCGACCCCGAGCTCCTCGAGTCGCTGCTCACCGAGCACCCGAGCGGTCTGAAAGTCCTCGCCGCCCCGCTGGAGCCCGCTTTTGCCGACGACATCACCACGGCCGGGCTGATGCAGATGCTGGATGTGTTGAAGGAGACCTACGACTACGTGATCGTGGACACCGCGGCGATGCTCGACGAGTTGATCCTGTCGCTCATCGAGAAGTCCGACGAGATCCTGATGCTGGTCGACATGGATCTGCCATCGGTGAAGAACGCCAAGCTGGCTCTCGAGACACTGCGACTCCTCAAGTTCTCGACCGCCAATGTGCAACTGGTGCTCAACCGTTCCAATTCCAAGGCGAAGCTCGACAACAAGGAGATAGAGGGGGCTCTCAAGATGGAGATCGCCGCTTCCATCCCCTCCGATGCAGTCGTCGCCGCCTCGGTGAACGAAGGACGTCCGGTCGTCGAGACCGATCCGAAATCCAAAGTATCCAAAGGCTTCGAGTCCGTTGCCGAGCTCATCGCCGGCAAGATCCCCGAAGCTGCCGGCAAGTCCGGACTATTCGGCCGCAAATAGGTAAGGGGGCCAAAATTGCCATCACTGTCAGAGAGAGTCGCACAAGCCCGACAGACGGAGACCACCGACACCACGCTCAACCGCACCGATGCGATGAGCGAGTTGCGGGGCCGTCTCCACTTCAAGGTGGTCGAGGAATTGGGCCCCACCCTCTATGACCGGGGGATGTCCGACGCCGAGCTGCGTCTCCGCGTGCTGGAGATGCTGGAATGGGCCGTCGACCAGGAACAGGGTCTCCCTCTCACCTCCGCCGACCGTCGCGCCCTGCTCAATGAGATCGCATCCGACGTCCTCGGGTACGGCCCGATCGACCCGTTGCTCAACGACCCCGAAATCACCGAGGTCATGGCCAACGGCCCCTACGACGTCTTCTTCGAGAAGGCGGGCCGTCTTCACAAGTCCGACGTGAAGTTCGTCGACGAGGTCCATCTCCGCCGCATCATCGACAAGATCGTCGGTCAGATCGGTCGTCGTGTCGACGAGGCCACCCCGATGGTCGATGCCCGTCTTCCCGACGGCTCCCGTGTCAACGCCATCATCGCCCCGCTGGCGATCGGTGGCCCGTTCCTCACCATTCGAAAGTTCGCCGTCGACCCCTACCAGGAAGCCGACTTGATCAGCTTCGGAACGCTCACCCAGCGTGTCGCCGACTTCCTGCGGGCATGTGTCCGCGGTCGGCTCAACATCTTGATCTCCGGTGGTACCGGTTCGGGTAAGACGACGACGCTGAACGTGGTCTCGGCATACATTCCCGGTGACGAGCGAATCGTCACCGTCGAAGATGCGGCCGAGCTCCAACTCCACCAGGAGCACGTGCTGACACTGGAGTCCCGTCCCGCCAACATCGAAGGTCAGGGCTCGGTGACCATCAGGGACCTGGTCAGGAACACCCTGCGTATGCGGCCCGACCGCATCGTCGTCGGTGAGGTCCGGGACGCCGCCGCACTCGACATGCTCCAGGCGATGAACACCGGTCACGACGGGTCGCTGACCACGGTCCACTCCAACACGCCTCGTGACACCCTCTCCCGTATCGAGACGATGGTGCTGATGGCAGGGTTCGACCTGCCGGTCCGGGCGATCCGCGAGCAGGTGGCGTCTGCGGTCGACCTCATCGTCCACGTGTCTCGTCTCAAGGACGGCACCAGGCGGATCACCCATGTCACCGAGGTCGAGGGCATGGAGGGCGACATCATCACCCTTCAGGACCTGTTCCTGTTCGACTACGGCATGGGTGTCGACGACAACGGCATCTACAAGGGCCGGCTCAAGGGCACGGGGATCCGCCCCACCTTCTCCGAGGACCTGGAGAACCAGGGGATCCGCCTTCCCTCGGACTTGTTCGATCCCGAGCCGTTCGCCCGGAGATCCAATTGAGGCGACTCCTGGCGATTGTCGCCGCCGTCTTCTTGGTGGCGGTGCCCGCTTGGGCACAGACCGGCGCCGAGGAGATCGAGATCGTCGACATCAACGGGTCGCGCTATCCCGAGGGTGGCCAGACCCAGATGGTCATCGAGTTCCGCAACTTCGCAGAGGATCCCGACCCGACCGCCCTCGAGGTGACCGTCGACGGCCAACCTGTGTCCGACCTGACGGTGGAGCCGATCGGCAACTCGACCGTTCCCGTCGGTGTCGTCCTGGTGATCGACGCCTCGGGCTCGATGGCCGGTGCGCCGATCGACGCCGCCAAGGCGGCCGCCGCCAGCTTCGTGGCCCAGGCACGTCCCGAAGACAGGATCGCGGTGATCAGCTTCGCCAACACCGTCCAGGTGCTCTCGGGGTTCACCAACAACAAGGACGGGTTGAACGCTGCCATCGCCGCCATCGTCGCCGACGGGGAGACCTCCTTCAACGACGCTGTCATCCAGGGTATCGCCATGTTCGACCAGGCCAATGCGCGAGACCTTCTCGGGACCCTCATCGTGCTCACAGATGGCGACGACACGGTGTCCACGGCGAGCATCGACGAGGCCATCGCCGCCGTGTCCGGCAGCGATGTGCGCGCCTTTGGCGTGGCCCTTGAATCACCCGACTTCAACCCCGACCCGGTGGGCCAGGTGGCCGCGGCCGGGGGCGGGTTGTTCCTGTCGACGCCGGACCCCGAGGCGTTGTCCCAGCTCTACAACGAGATCAGCCGGGAGATCAGCAACACCCTGGTGGCCCGGTTCAGCTCACCGATCTCCACGCCAGGGGATGTCGACTTCGTCGTGGGGTATCAGGGTCTGAGCTCGGCGCAGACCTTCGCCGTCTCCGGTTTTGCCACCACGACCACGACCGTGGAGGGCCAGACCACCACCACTGTCCTGGCGCCACTGACCACCGTGGTCGCCCAGGGCAACGCCCCGCTCAGCATCGAGACCCTCATGCTCATGGGCGCCGCCGGGCTGGGTCTGACGCTCTTCTTGTTCCTCATCATCCTCTTCGGCCGTGAAGACGAAGACGACCCGGGGCGGTTCGCCAAGCGGCTCCAAGCCTATGGCCGCAAAGGAGGCCAACCCGCCGAGGAGAAACGCTCCTTCCTCGAGCGCCTGCCGCTCCTGAACCGGTTCACCAAGGCTGCCGAAGAAGAGGTGAGGAAACGCGGGATGCTCTCCGGGGTCAACTCGGCTCTGCAGCAGGCCAATATCCCGATGTCGCCGGGTGAGGCGGTACTGGCAATGTTCGGGCTATCCGCCATTGCAGGAGTCTTCCTCGGCATCTTCAACGGCGCTTTGTTCGGGCTGATCGCCTTCGGCGTTTTCTTGGTGTTGAGCCTGTTCCTGATCCGGTTTGCCGGAGGCAGGGAGAAGCGCAGATTCGAGAACCAGCTTCCCGACACCCTGACCCTGATGTCGACCTCGCTGCGCGCCGGCTACTCACTCCTCCAGGCGACCGAAGCGGTCTCCAGCGAGGCACCCGATCCCACAGCACGCGAGTTCGGGCGGGCGATCGCCGAGGCCCGTCTGGGACGCACCGTGACCGATGCCCTGGAGGGGATCGTCGAGCGGACCCAGTCGGACGACTTCGAGTGGGCGGTGATGGCAATCGAGATCCAACGGGAGGTCGGTGGAAACCTGGCCGAAGTGTTGACGACGGTGGCGGACACCATGCGGGCCCGCAACCGGCTCAAGGGCGAGATCAGGGCGCTCACTGCTGAGGGCCGGATCTCAGCCCTCGTGCTGGGCTCGCTGCCCTTCCTCATGTTCGCATTCCTCTGGTTCTCCAATCGTGAGTACCTGCAGCCCCTCCTCGACGCCGCCTTTGGCCGGATCGCCATCGCCGTGGGGATCCTGCTCATGGCGGGCGGGGTGTTCTGGCTCAAGAAGATCGTGGATATCGAAATATGAGCTTTGTCGAAGCCTTTGATCCCATCCTGCTCGCTGTAGGGGCAGTCTTCGCCCTTGTCGTGTTCATCGTGGTCTGGGCGGGACTAGGTGTCAGCAAGGCGCGCGAGGAGATGAGCAGCCGGCTCCAGCTCTATGGCCGCCAATCGGTGGCCACCGCACGCGCAGACGAATTGGCCAAACCCCTCGCCCAACGGACCATCGGCCCGCTGGTCATCGGTCTTGGGAACTTCCTCAAGAGGTTCACCCCGGTCGGCTACCTCGAGAAGAAGCAGCGGAAGCTGATGCTGGCCGGGTTCCCGGGCAACCTCGACGCCCCCGCCTTCATAGTGATCAAGCTGCTGACCACGGCGGTGGGTTTGCTCGGTGCGTTCTTCCTTGTCGACTTCGGCGGCGACGCGCTGCAGCGAATCGGGCTCTTCGTATTGCCAATAGCCCTCGGTTTCTTCGGGCCCGATGCCTGGCTGGAGCGGAAGGTCGACGAGAGACGTCAGGCGATGCTGCGGGCCCTCCCCGACGTGCTCGACCTCCTGGTCATTTCGGTGGAGGCCGGTCTTGGTTTCGACTCCGCCCTCACCCGGGTCGTCGCCACGGTCCCCGGCCCTCTATCGGAGGAGTTCTTCCGGATGCTCCAGGAGACGCGCGTCGGTGTGAACAGACGGGACGCGATGAGACATCTGATGGAGCGCACCGACCTCGACGAGCTCCGATCGTTCCTGCTCGCCATGATCCAGGCCGAGGCCTTTGGCGTCACCATCGCCCGGGTTCTCCGGGTCCAGGCCGATGAGATGCGGGTCAAACGGCGTCAGCGGGCTCAGGAGAAGGCCTTTGCGGCGCCGGTGAAGCTGGTCTTCCCCCTGGTGTTCTGCATTTTTCCATCTCTCTTCATCGTGCTTCTCGGCCCGGCGGCGTTGCAGATCGCCGAGGCGTTCGCCTCGACATGACATTGGCGGCCGAGAAGCCGCCAGGTCGTCGATTCTCGATTTCCCATCTGGCACTCACCGTGCCGTGGGTCGCCCTCGTCATCGACGCCTGGGGCCCGATCACCGACAACTCGTTCTTGTGGCATGTTCGAGCCGGCACCCTCCAAGCAGATCTCGGCTCGGTGCTGACCACCGACCCGTTCTCCTTCACCCGGGGTGGTGAGCAGTGGCTGACCCAAAGCTGGCTGGCAGAGCTTCTCTACGGGTGGGCCGAGGATCTCACCGGGCTGGGGTTCGTGCCCTACATGATCCTGGCGGTTGCCACGTTGACATTCCTGGGGATCGGCCTCATCGCCTTCAAGCACTCGAGGAGTGTCCCGGCCACGGTGTTCGTGCTGGTCCTGGGGGTCCTCGCTCTCATCAGCTTCCTGGTGCCCCGACCGGTCATCTTCTCGTACCTGCTGATGGTCCTGGTGATCCTGGTGTGGGACCGCCCTGCGGATCGCTGGGCGGCGCCGTTCTTGTTCTGGGTGTGGGCTGCGGTGCACGGCAGCTTCGTGATCGGTTTGACCTACATCGGGCTGAGGCTGCTGATGCGCCGCCAATGGAGAGCGATACCCATCGCCATCGTGGCCGCCATCCCCACCCTCTTGACCGCTCACGGTCTTGGCGTGGTCACGTTCCTCACCCAATTGACCCGGAACCGGGGAGCGTTGGAGTTCATAACCGAGTGGCGTCGGCCTGAATTGCTGGACGTGGTGTTTCTGCCGCTGGCCGGAAGTGTGGTCTTCATCGTGATCGGTGCCTTCCGTCAGCGGATCGGCCCCAAGCACCTCTGGCTGTTGGTCCCTTTCTTGGTCCTGGGGATGAGCTCGGTGCGGGCCATCCCCCCCGCCTGGCTCGCCCTTGTCCCGCTGGTTGCCTTGTCGCTATCCGGTCTCGAGATCGGATCCAGGGCTGGTCTTCGGCAGCGTCTGGCGGTGGTGTTCGGTCTTTTTGTGCTTGTCCTGCCCTTCCTGCTGATCGAGGGGAGCGAGCTGTCCGAGGAAAGGTTTCCGCTTGCCGCGCTCCCGAGTCTCGACGACTCGCCGACCTTTCACGACGACGTCGTCGGTGGGTTTCTCATCTGGGAAGGGGGGCCGGAGCGCCAGGTCTACGTCGACGATCGTGCCGAGCTCCATGGTCAGCGGCTCGAGGAGTTCGTGAGAGTGCGCACCGGCGAAGTCGACTGGCGTCCGATCTTCGAGCGTGATGGGATCGAGCAGGTGCTATTGGCGAACGATGAGCAACTGGTCGCAGACCTGGAGAACGCGGGCTGGGCAACCGAGCACCGTGACGACTCGTTCACCGTGCTCCGCCTGCAGCCATAGAGAAAGGGACCCGAATAACGGGTCCCTCTCGATTGGTCGGTTGACTCTTACGGATTCTGGAGGCCGGAAGCGATATCGCTGAAGGTCTGCGACACCTCGGTGCCGGCAAGACGCACGGCCACGAGAGCGATGATCGCGATGAGGACCACGAGAAGTGCGTACTCCACCATGGAGGCACCCTTCTCTTCCTT
>DATKCZ010000022.1:0-57241 GCA_035512955.1 Acidimicrobiia bacterium | reverse complement strand
GGCCTCAGGGTGATGCTCGACACCGAGGCGAGTGTCATGTCGTTCTCGGACTGGCAGCCTCCCACTGGGGGTAGTCCCCGCACCGCCCTCGCCTTTCTCTGCGACGCTCCAGCGGATGTGGATCGGGTCTATCAGGTCCTTGTGACCGCCGGAGGGACGGGCCACCTGCCACCCTTCGACGCTCCGTGGGGCCAGCGATACGCCTCGATCCACGACCACGACGGGAACGCAGTCGACCTGTTCGCGCCGCTTTAGCCATCAAGCCGTGAGCGGATCGGCCGGGGCATATCCGGGGGCGGGATCACCCAGATGCGACTATGCCCCTAGAACCCACCCGTCGGCCCAAGGACCTGACCGAGAACGACTCCGATAGAGGAGATTCCCCGCTGACTGCGGTTCGGACCAGCTCCCCACTGCCTGAGAAACGGTGATGGGGACCATCACGGCTCTCGTGCCGCCTTCGAGGCGACCCAAACTGTCCGACAGTCCCATGAGCGATTTCTGACATTTGACTTCTGGCAGTCCGGATCCAGACGGCCGAGACACCCAGCACCCGGCCCCACCACCATCGGCCTACAGGGTTTTCAGTCTCCAGGTGGGGCCGAGCCCTCCACCGTCCGGGCAAGTTCCATCCTGACCTATCCTCACTAGCAGCACGTAAATCAGGAAAGGACCGAGCCCCGATGAAACGTCTCACCACCCTCCCCGTCGCCTTGCTGGCAGTCTTTACCTTGACACTTCCCACGGCCGCCAGCTCCTTCCCCGACGTCGTTCCGTTGCCGAATGGGATTGCACCTGAGGGGATCGCCATTGGTTCCGGACCCGAGTTCTTCACCGGCTCGCTCTTAGATGGCGCCATCTACAGGGGTGACCTCAGGACCGGCGATGGAGACTTCATCAACGTCTCGTCAGACTTCCCCACCGCACGCGCGGCCCTCGGGATGAAACACGACCCCCGTAGTGACGTCCTTTGGGTCGCCGGAGGCCCGTTTGGCCAGGGCTATGTATATGACGCCGACACCGGTGAGACCATTGCCTCGATCCAGTTGACCGCCACGGAGACGACCTTCGTCAACGATGTCGTGGTCACTCGGACAGCCGGGTACTTCACCGACTCCTTCCAGCCGGTCATCTACAAACAGCCTCTGGATTCCAGAGGCCTTCCCGCCGGGCAGGTGGAGACCCTGCCGCTCACCGGTGATTTTGTGTTCATCTCCGGGGCGTTCAACGCGAATGGCATCGACGCCACCCCCGATGGCAAAACCCTCGTCCTCGTCAACTCGGCCACCGGCGCCATCTATACCGTCGATCCTGAGAATGGACTAACCGCAGCGATCGATCTTGGCGGGTCGGCGGTGCCCAACGGTGACGGGATACTCCTCGATGGCCGGATCCTCTATGTCGTTCAGAATTTCTTCAATCAGATCGGGGTCGTCCACTTGTCACCCGATCTCGCCAGTGGTGTCGTCTCGGACAGCCCGATCACGAGCCCGGATTTCAGGATCCCTACGACGACAGCCGAGTTCGGCAACGCCCTGTATGCGGTCAACGCCCGATTCGACGTGACCCCCGGACCGGATGTGGAGTACGAGGTCGTTCGAGTGGCCAAGGGCTGAGCTTCACACGGGGCAACGTAATCTGATCACGGAGAGTGGGGGGTGGAGGTTGGCCGCCCTTACCCGGGGTCACGGCCTAGTCAGCGTCTCGTCGCGCGCTTCGCCTCACGGTCAAGGTGACGAGCAAGTTGAAAAGGCAACGACGAATCCCACTTCGTGATGATCAGTACCACGGGGAACAGCCTTGACACGTCGCGCATTGGGGTGTCCCGGTCATCATTCCTTACATTGTGGAGAACGACGGGGGTCGCCTCTACGAGAAACGTGTGGGCGACCTGGCGGGTAGGGTCGACCGGCAAACGTGAGGAGCTGGACCGTGGTCACATCGTCCGAGCCGTATGCCGCCCGGCTAGACATCGATTATCCCGAGAGGTTGGACAGGGTTACGACGTTCTTCCGGCTTATCTGGGCTGTTCCAGCCCTCATCATCTTGTCGTTGCTGTCAGCGACAGCGAGCGAAACCGTGACCGTGATCACCGAGACCGGGGAGACGGTGTCCAAGGTGACGAGGAGCGGGGCGGGGATCACCGGCGGGCTCTTCGTCGCGACGATGCTGATGATCCTCTTCCGGGTGCGGTACCCACGATGGTGGTTCGACTTCGCAAGAGAGCTGACTCGCTTAGGGGCGCGGGTCGGTGCCTACCTGGCATTGCTTACTGATCGGTACCCGTCGACCGTAGAGGAGCAGTCGGTTCATCTCGATATCGACTATCCCGATGTCGAGCAAGACCTCAACCGTTGGCTGCCTCTGGTGAAGTGGCTGCTTGCGGTACCCCACTACATCGTGCTCGCCGTGCTTTTCGTCGTCGCCATCGTTGCAGTGGTGATCGCTTGGTTCGTCATCCTCTTCACCGGACGGTATCCGCGGGGGCTCTTCGACGTCGTGGTCGGGGTTGGCCGATGGAGCCTTCGAGTTCAGGCCTATGCGTTCCTGCTGGTCACCGACCGTTACCCGCCATTCAGCCTGAACTGAACGGCAAACAGCCGACCCTGCCGACGCGCACTGAGGTACGAAGTCGCGGCACGGGATCGGCCGGCTGCTCAGGGGGTTGGCGGGCACTTGACCTCTCCCAGACAACACGCCATCGCCAGACGTAGATCATGGCAGCGGCCACCGTGGCGACGATGACCACCGGCGGCAGCGCCGAGGCGTGCAGCTGGGTGTAGTCCTCACCCGGGCGGACCGCTCCCTCCAGTATGCCGTTCACCAACTGGGGACCCACCGGAAGGACCAGGCCGAGCCCGGCGAACCACCATCCTGGCCCACGCAGTGGCTTGGCGCCTCGGTGGAAAGCGAGCAGGTAGACGCCGACGAGGAAGACCGCGGCGAGGAAACCACCTGCGTACCCCTGGATGTTGCCCGCCCAGGTGCCTACCCGTGCGAACATCCGGCCGCCTGCGGCTCTTCATTCCCGGTAGCACGTTCTGACAGATGACGACGGTCAAACCAAGGTACAGACGGGGTTACTCGTCTCGACTGGCCACCGCATACTGCAGCAGCACGTTCTCCGACCCCTCCCGTCGTCTGGTGTTGATGAGCCGGAGGGGTGAGACCGGCTCGGAGTCGAATGCCCTGGTCCCGCCGCCGATGATGGCGGCGCCGATCATAAGGTGGAGTTCGTCGACGAGCCCAGCGACCAGCAGATCGTTCCAGAGTGTCCGACTTCCAAGCATGAGTATGTCCTTGCCGGGTCGACCTTTGAGCTCGGAGACGGCATCTTGGGCGTCGGCCCGTCGGACGATGATGGTGGTGTCGGTCCACGGCGCCGCGTCGTGTTCGGTGAGATTGTCGGACACCACCAACTTCTGGATTTGGTTGTTGCGTTGACCGGTCTCCCGGTGTAGTTCGGCCATCTCGGGGTTGAGGGCGACGGCTGGTGACAGTTCGGGGTTGTCTGCCACTGCCGGCCAATATCCCTTGAGCCCCATGTAAGTGGTAGCCCCTAGCAACAGGGTGTCGGAGGTCCGCAGCCGTTCCAGGTTGTGTTCGTCGAAGAATCCGTCCATGGGAAGCGCCATGACGTTCCGGTCGGGTCCTTCGACATACCCGTCGAGTGAGATGAAGTTGGAGACGATGAGCTTGCGCATGACGCATCCCTTCAGGCCGGTGCCTGAGCCGTCAAGGGGACCAGCTGCCACGGTGTGGCGAAGGCTCGAGCAACCTCGTCGGCATCGGCCATGTCCCTGTGACCACCCATCTTGTTAGGGACCACTGGGTTGGAACAGCTCGATCGGATTCCCCGACGGGTCTTCGACCAGGATCTGGCGGCCACCGGTCCCTTCAACTACATCTCCCCTGAACGTCGCTCCCTGCTCTCGCAGCTTGGCGACCACGAGGTTCAGGTCGTCGACGGTGAGCTGTATGCGGTTCCAGCCGCCCGGCCGAGGAGATCCACCGGCAGTGCCGGCGCCGCCGGCTCCAGGCTGGTTCAGAAGCAGTCTGAGGTCCCCACGCGACAGGGCAGCGAACCCGGGTGCGGGGTGCATGAGGAGGTCGAAGCCGAGCTGATCACGGTAGAAGGCGATGGCGGCTTCGACGCTGTTGACGATGTACCGGACGCTGACTGTGGTCATGGGGTCTCCTCAATACCACGCGACTCTATGCAGTGGTTCCAGGTTGCGACATCGGCATACGCTTGTCATGGTTGACGCCTCATCGGCCCAGACGGGAGATGGGCTGGGGCGAACCCTGGGTTGCACACTTCGCTCAGCGGTGGTGGGAACCCCTGGGTTCAACGGGCCCGGCTACTCACATCGTCGTCTGGCTCTTCCCTGATCGAGCGGCCGGTCCACCCGATCCGACCGGTAAACGTCGGGTCACTTGGCCGCTGCGGTCTTGTATCTGTTTATCGCCAGTGGCGCGGCGACGCCGATGATGATCACCACCCAAAGGAGCGTGTAGAGCACCGGGTTCTCGAGCGGCCACACCGTCGGCTCGGGCGTCCCGGGTGGCAGATTTCCGAACAGCTCCCGCGCCGCTTGTGTCACGGCGGACACCGGGTTCCACTCGGCAAAGATCCGCAGGGGAGTGGGCAGGTTCTCGGCCGGTACGAAGGTGTTGGCGATGAAGGTGAGGGGGAAGATCACCATGATGGACGCGTTGTTGACCACCTCGACACTGGGCACGAGCAGCCCGACATACGCCATGACCCACGAGATCGCGTAGGCGAACAGCAGCAACAGGCCGAATCCGAGCAAGGCACTGCCGATCCCGTTGTGGATCCGCCATCCGACGATGATCCCCGCCGTTGCCATGACCACCAAAGTCAGTACGTTGTAGATCACGTCGCTCGCTGTCCGCCCGAAGACGACTGCTGAGCGTGACATGGGGAGCGAACGGAACCGGTTGATGATGCCTTTCTGCATGTCGTCTGCCAGACCGGCTCCGGTAACGGTCGCCCCGAATGCCAGGTTCAAGGCGAATGCACCGGCTACCAGGAACTCGCGGTAAGAGCCTCCGGGAATGTCGATAGACCCGCCGAATACATATGCGAACAGCAGGACCATGATGATCGGTGTGACCAGAACGCCCACCAGGATCTCGGGTACCCGTACCACCTTGATCATGTTGCGTCTGGCGATGTTGATTCCGTCGGCGAACGCGTAACTGAGTCTTTCCATCAGGAGGCCTCCTTTGTTGCCATGGGTTGTCTGGCCCTGGTGTCTTCGTTTCTTTCGTGGTTGGACACCGTGATTGCGACCTTTCCTCTGGCATGGTGTCCCAGCATGTGGGCGACCGCCTTTTCGGTCTCGCTGAGCGGGTAGGTCTTGTCGATGACCACCTCGACATCGCCGGATTCGAGGAAGGTGGCGAGGGCAGCGAGGTTCTCGCGGTTGACCACACAGGTGACGAACTGCACATCGGTCGAGCTCCGCCCCATCAGGGCCGCGCGCGCCATCCTCGGCAACCCGGCGAGAAAGCCTCCCGTGTTCCCGATGCTGTTCGGGATCAGCGTCCCGGTGGGTGCTAGCACCCGGGCCGTCATGGAGGGTGGGTGGTTCATCACGTTGTCGAGGATGACGTCGTAACGCTGCTCGCTGCGAGTGAAGTCTTCCTTCGTGTAGTCGATGAGGTGATCCGCACCGAGGGACCGCACCAAGTCGAGGTTCCGAGTGCTGGACACCCCGGTGACTTCCGCACCGAGCGTCTTGGCGATCTGCACCGCCAGCGTCCCGACGCCTCCTGAGGCGCCGTTGATCAGAACCCGGGTCCCCGGCCCGACATTGCCCACCTCGCGGAGGGCGATCAGCGCGGTGAGGCCCGACATGACAGATGCTGCGGCCTCTTCGAAGGAGAGGTTGACGGGCTTCTTGATGAGCTGTGACGCCGGCACGACGGTGAGCTCGGCGAACGTCCCGGCTCGTGTAGAGAGTTTGTCGTCCCACAATGACCCGAACACCTCGTCGCCGGGGTGGAGGTCGGTCACGTTCTTGCCTACCGCCTCCACTACGCCGGCGACATCACTTCCCCGCACCGGGTTCGACGGCCGCCGAAGCCCCGACCGCAGGCGGAGGATGTGGGGGACCCCGGCCACTGTGATCCAGTCGGGGGTGTTCACGCTGGTGGCCCGAACCCGAATCAGGACGTCGTCGTTGCCCACCAGAGGTCGGTCGACCTCCTGTAGGTGGAGCACCCGCTCCGGCGTTCCGTACCCGTCCTGGACAACGGCCTTCATGGTGGTTGTCGTTGTCGTCATGTCTCTGCTTCTCTCATTCATTACGAACTCTCCTTTATGGGCGTGCAGTCACTGCCCTTGTTTGGCCTGATGACCGCCGCCGGTCGTCAGAGTGCCTCCGTCATTGCCACGAGCTGCTGTGCGCTCGTCTCTTGGTCGTTTTCGGTGCTGGTTGTTGATCCGTTCCCGGATTCGGCCATGTGACCGGTGAGGGCGAGGAACACGTCATCGAGGGTTGGTCGACGCAGACCCACGTCTCTCAGCTTGACGCCTTCGGAGTCGAGGGAGCGGAGTACGTCGGTGAGCGTTTGGGCTCCTCCGGAGATGGGAGCGGTCACCGATCGATCGTCGATGTAGAGGCCGTCCATCGAGAATCGAGCCAGGACCCTTTGGGCATCTTCCATGCTCGCGTCGGCGTGGAGAGTGACTTCGACTCGCTCCCCTCCGACCATCGATTTCAGGTTGTCGGCGGTGCCGTGGGCGATCTCACGGCCGTGATCGATGACCACGATGTCATCGGCCAGCTGTTCTGCCTCTTCCATGTACTGGGTGGTGAGCAGCAATGTGCTGCCACGGTCCACCAGGTCACGGATGACCGCCCACAACTCGGTTCGGCTTCGCGGGTCCAATCCGGTGGTGGGCTCGTCGAGGAAGAGCACCGGGGCTTCGGCGACCAGGGCGCCGGCAAGGTCGAGACGACGACGCATCCCGCCGGAGTAGGTGCCCGCCGGCCGGTCGGCAACGTCGGCGAGAGAGAACCGGTCCAACAACTCCCGAGCTCTTTCCTTGGATCTCTTTCGTCCCAGGTGGTAGAGGCGTCCGATCAGGTCCAGGTTCTCGAATCCGGTGAGGTGTTCGTCGACGGCTGCGTACTGACCGGACAGACCGATTCGCTTCCTCACCTCTCCCGGAGCTGTGACCACGTCCGCTCCGGCCACGCTGGCGGTCCCGGCGTCGGGCTCGAGGAGTGTGGTCAGGATGGACACCGCGGTGGTCTTTCCGGCGCCGTTGGGACCGAGCAGGCCGAGAACCGTCCCTTCCGGGACCGTCAAGTCGAGGCCGGCCAGGGCCACCACGTCGCCGTATTTCTTGACCAGACCACGGGCCTCGACGGTCGGGGTGTCTCCTGGTGAAGCCGGGGTCTTGGTTGATGGATACATGGATTGTCTTCCTCCTTGGAGCGCACCCGTCTGTTCGTACGCCGTAAGTTGTACGCCGTAAGGTACTCATACGACGTAAGGTTGTCAAGCGAGGGAGACGATCAATCTGCTTAGCTACTTTCAGTCGAGACTGAACGGTGGGTATCGGTCGGTGATCAGCAAAGAGGCGCGGGCATGGACTCGCAGTGCCCATCTGCCCACGCCGACCACGTATTCGAAGAGCGCCCGGGGGTAACGACCGTGAAGGGGATGGCGAACCAGGCGACGAGGACAGCGATGATCGCTCCCACAGCCAGTCAGGGCTAAGTCTTAAGAGTCCGTTCTCCGCAACGGGAGTCCGCTCTGGTTTCGGTCCAGCTGGTCTCGAGGTGCTCTTCGAGACCGTTGAGAATCAGGTCGAGGCCGAACTCGAACTCCACCTGATCGTCGCACCAGCCCAGGGTCGAAGCGGGGTCGTCATGGGCGATCTCCCCCAACATCGCCACGATGTAGGGGAATTGATCGGCCATCTGCTCGAACATGGCGGCGGCTTCCGTATCAGCCTGGTCGGGGTCGTCTGGCTCGAACAACTCCTGAGAGAAGCCGAGGGCCCGGCTCCCCAGGGCATGCATTGCGTGATGGGCCAGGTCGTAGGTGAAGCCACCTTCCCGCAGCAGGCCGACAAGACCCTCGAAATGTCGCACCGCGGCCAGGCTCTGGTTGGTGCGGGTCTCGATGACACCAGGCGCCCACGGGTGACTCAGCATGACCTGACGGGCGAGGAGGATGCGCTCTCGCACCGCCCTCTTCCAGTCGTCGACCTCGGTTGGGACGTCGAATCCGCCGGCCGTCTCCTCGATCTCCTCGACGATCGCATCGACGACTCCATCGAGTATCGCTTCTTTGTTGGCGACGTGGTAGTAAAGGGACATCGCTTCCACACCGAGCTCCTCGGCGAGATGTCGCATGGTGAGCGACTCGATACCGCCTTCGTCGGCGATCTTGACCGCGGCCCGCAGCACCCGTTCTCTGCTCAGTGGGATTCGGGGCTCCGGGACTGGTTCGGTTCGTGTGGCCATGGGCGTCGGCTCCTCTGCTCCACTCTATCGTACAAGGTAAGTCAACACCGGCATCGGGTTGCAGTAGACGATCTCATGTCGCCGGGCAGCTGGGGTTTGCGGAGGAGCTGAGGGTCATCGGGCGAGTTCGATGATTCGACAGACGCTCGCGGGCGGGCATTCCCTCGGGTCGACTGTCGCCGCCTGAGCAGCTACGTCGACGAGTGTTTTCCGGAGCCGGCGCAGGTCGCGGATCCGCTCGTCGACCTCACCGATGCGACGGTCGACCAACTCGGTGACGTGGTGGCAGGGGGCTTCTCCGGCGTCCCTGATCTGGAGGATGTCACGCAGCTCGCCGAGGGTGAGGCCCACCCCCTGACCGGCGCGGATGAAAGACAGCCGGTCGACGACGGAGGGGTCGTATTCGCGGTATCCCGACGGGGTTCGTCCCGGCTCCGGAAGGAGCCCGGCCTCCTCGTAATAACGGATCGTCGAGGTGTTGACCCCGACCCGGTCTGCTATCTCACCTATTCGCATGATGTCAAGATACCACTTGACCTTCAAGTGCACTTGAAGGTGTACGTTGTCGCCATGCCCAGCGAAACGCCATCCGCAGACCTCCTCGCCGAAGCCCTCCTCTCCGCCGCTCCCTCTCTCGACAGAGAGGAGCAGATCCTGGTGGTGGCGCTGTACCGGGCGCTCACTCGGGGCCATCCGGTCAGTCCCGGGGATCTCGCCTCGGAGGTGGGAGCCGACCCCGACAAGGTCGATCGCTCCCTGGCGAAGTGGCCAGGGGTGTACCAGAACGACGACGGTGACGTCGTCGGGTTCTGGGGCCTTGCCCTATCCGGGATGCCCCACTCCTTCGCCACCGAGGAGGCGACCATCAGCGCCTGGTGTGCCCTCGACCCGTTCCTGATCGCCCCCCTCACAGACAGCTATCCGATCGAGGTCCGCTCCCAGGATCCGGTGACCGGCGAGGAGATCGGCATGACGCTCACCGAGGACGGGATCGAGGTCTCGCCCCAGACGACCGTCATCTCCATGCTCCGTCCCGAAGGGAGCTTCGACCACGACGTCGTGCAGAGCTTCTGCCACTACGTCTGGTTCTTCGCCTCTCCCGAGTCGGGCCGCCGTTGGGTGGAGGAGCATCCCGGCACCTTTCTCCTCGACGTGGACGAGGCGGATCTGGTCGCACGCCACTCCTGGCCTGCCCTCGTCGCCGAGGCGTTGGAGACGACATGACCACGGGCATGCACGACCTGGCCATCATCGGGGGCGGCTCCGCTGCCTTCTCCGCGGCGATCACCGCTTCCGAGCTGGGAGCCCGGGTGGCGATGGTCGAGCGGGCCATGCTCGGAGGCACGTGTGTCAACATCGGCTGTATCCCCTCCAAGGCACTCCTACGCGCCGGCGAGCATCATCGCCAGGCAGCCCATCCCCGGTTTCGGGGAATCGAGACAGCCGCACGGAGCCCGGACTTGGCGGCGATGGTGGCCGCCAAGGACGAGCTGGTCGCCGCAATGCGCACGGATCGGTACGACGACCTGGTCGATGTCTACGGGTTCGAGGTGATCCCAGGGACGGCCCGGTTCACCGGTCCCGACGAGATCGAGGTGGACGGTCGACGACTCGGCGCAGACCGGTATGTGATTGCCACCGGGGCGGCGGCGTGGGTCCCACCGATCGAGGGACTGGCCGGGCTCGACTACCTCACATCGACCTCTGCCTTGGACCTCGAACACGTGCCCTCGGATGTGATCGTCGTCGGGGCCAGCGCCGTCGGCCTGGAGCTAGGGCAGCTGTTCTTGGATCTCGGCAGCGAGGTCACCTTCCTCGAGGCGCTCCCGCGGATCGCACCGTTCGAGGAGCCGGAGATATCGGCGGCGCTCAACGCCCACCTTGAAACTCTCGGCGCCCGAGTCGTGACCGGCGCCACCATCACGAGGGCAGACCGGGCGGGTCCAGGCTCGAGGCTCGAAGCGGAGATCCAAGGAGAGACCATCCGGCTCGAGGCGGAAACGGTGCTCGTGGCGACCGGACGCCGGGCCCGCACCGAAGGCTTGGACCTGGCCCAGGCGGGAGTTGAGCTCGACCCGAAGGGACAGATCCGGGTGGACGACACCATGGCCACCAGCAATCGGAGCGTCTACGCCGCCGGCGACGTCACCACACTGCCCCATTACGTGTACGTCGCCGCCCAGTCGGGTCGGATCGCCGCCGAGAACGCCCAGCTCCGCCGGGGTCGGCGACTCGACCTCAGCGCAGTGCCTCGGGTCACCTTCACCAGCCCGCCCATCGCCTCGGTGGGGCTCACCGAGGCCGAGGCGACGGCAACCAGGCGCGAGCCGGTCGTCTCCGTCCTCCGCCTCGACGTCGTGCCCCGGGCGCTGGTGGATCGAGACACCACCGGGCTGGTCAAGTTGGTCGCCGAAGGCGGGTCGGGTCGGCTCCTCGGCGCTCACATCCTCGCCGAGGGGGCCGGGGACGTCATCCAGGCGGCAGTGATGGGAATTCGGTATGGCGCCACCGTGGATGAGATCGCCGACACATTCCATCCCTACCTGACCATGGCCGAGGCCCTGAGGCTGGCCGCCCAGGGCTTCGCCCGGGACGTCGAGCATCTCTCCTGTTGTGCCTGATCCGGCGACGCTGGAACGGAGGGCCCGGGCACGGTTCGTCGTAACGGCAGCCGGGGTGGTGGTGGCAGGCGGCGCGGGCTATCTCGGGTTCGTTGCCTTCGTCGACCAGCGGCAGGAGATCGCCGGCATCCTCACCCTCGCGGCCGCCACTGGGTTCGCCGCCTTCTTCTCCCCGTGCTCGTTCCCACTCATGCTCAGCTTTCTCGGGCGGCGGGTCGAGACTTCGGCGGGTTCCCTCACCGGTTCGGTCGCCTTGGTGGCCGGCGGTGCGGCCACATTCCTGGCGATTCTGGCCTTGATAGTGGCGGTCACAGGCGGGTGGCTCGCCGCGGTGGTCAATTTCGCCAGCCCGGTGGGACGTCTCCTCCGTCTCGCCGTCGCCGGGTTTCTCCTCGTCTTCGGGGCGAGGCAGGTCGGTCTGATCCGCATAAGGGCCGGCTGGCTCGACCGGGTGTCCTCTTTGGCGGCGCGAGCTCTCGATCCTTCGGGACACCGTGGGGCGGGAAGGGATTTCCTCTACGGCTTCGGTTACCTCCTCGCCGGGTTCGGCTGAACCGGCCCCCTGTTCGCCGGTCTGGCGGCACAGACCATCACACTGGGCCCGGGCCCCACTGGGATCGCTTTGGCCACCTCAGCTCTTGTGTTCGTCGTCCTTCTCGCTGCCGCTGCAATCTTCGTCTCCACTGCAACCGCGGGTGTGCTGGGGCCGGTGCGGATGGTGGGGCCCGCGGTCCGACGATGGGGCGGATACGTGATGCTCGCCGTCGGATTGTGGTTCCTGGCGCTGGCGCTGTTCCCGCAACCCCCGCTGCTCGGTTGACCGACCATGCTCCCTCCGGGTTTTGTAGCCGACGCGCACTCGAGCCGAGCTACGAGGCGCTGGTCAGTTGACCGAGCGTGGTGAGTACATGATGACGGCGACGCCGATGAGGCAGATGGCGGCGCCGATGACGTCGTAGCGATCTGGTCGGAACCCGTCGAAGGTGATTCCCCAGGCGAGGCTGCCTGCGACGAAGACGCCTCCGTAGGCCGCGAGTATCCGTCCGAAGTGGGGGCTGGGTTGGAAGGTGGCGAAGAAGCCGTAGAAGCCGAGAGCGATCACGCCCGCACCGATGAAGGCGATTCCTCGTCTCTCCCTGACTCCTTGCCACACGAGCCATGCGCCGCCGATCTCGGCGATGGCGGCGAGAACGAACAAGACGATGGATTTGACGACTGTCATGGGGAGGACCCTACGGGCCGGGGGACTGTCCGGGCGTCCGAAGAGGAGCGAGTCCCTGCTCTAAGCCGTCTTCGGATGGCTTCGATGGGCCTGTCGCTCGAGGCGAGCTGAGTAACGACCGTGACCCACGACCACGACCGGTTGCCGATGGTCAGACGTCGAGCAACGCGGCGGCTCGGAGCAGCGTGACCACCGTCTTGGTGTCGACGATGTCGCCACTGATCGCCCTGGCCACCGCATCGGACAAAAGGATCCTCTCTAGCTCGATGACTTCGTTCTCTTTGAGGGTGGGCCCGCTGCCGACCGGCTCCAGGTCACGGGCGAGGTACAGCCAGATCCGCTCGTCGGTGAACCCCGGGGTGGTCAGGATCGATCCCAACCCGACCAGCTCTCCGGCTCTGCGCCAGATCTCTTCGATCAGCTCGCGTTGGGCGCACTCTTCGGGGTCCTCGGGCCCGTCGAGCTTGCCCCCGGGCACCTCGAGCAGCGAGCCACCGGCTGCATGGCGGTACTGACGGATGAGGAGCGCGTACTCCACTCCGTCGTCGCCGGTCTCGACTGGTGGGGCCACGGCCGCCCCCGCGGTGTAGAAGGCGAGGGCTCTTGATTGGTCGTCGACCTCCGCCCAACCCGACTCTCAGCCGACCGGGTTCATCAACGCGGTGTCGAAGCTATGGAAGTAGCGATCGGTCAGATAATTGAGGAAACGGCGAGCCTGGGTGAAATTGGCCGCCATCTCCTCCAGGGGTTGGTTCACGACAGGGGAGAGGAAAGGGGTCGCCGCGGCCCGGTGGTACCAGGAGGTTCCCACCACCTCGAGAAACCGCAGGTAGTCCCTCTCCAGCCCACCGTCGTCTCTCACCCCGGCGAATGTGGCGAGACGGGCGCGGCTCATCGGGCTCAGGGGATGACGGGCGGTGTGGTCGGGGAAGACCCCGGTCAAGAAGAGGGCTACATCACCGAGACGCCGGTACCCGGGGGCACGCTGTTCTCGGGGAAGAGTCTCAACCATCTCGGCCAGCCCCACCGGGTCGAGCTCGCTGTAACGCCGACGGCGGTAACCGCGTTCGGTGCGGACCCACACCGAACCGCTGGCGACCCTGGTGAAAGAGGTGAGGAACTCGATGATCAGATATCGCCGGGTGATGTCATCGATGAACTCACGAAGGGTGTTCACGTCGAAGACCGGAAGCCGCTCCCCGGCTCCGACCCACTCCGAGACATACGAGGCCGAGGCCAGGTCACGGGCCGCTCGATGGACCAAGACGGCGAAGGCGAGGAGAGGGGTGAGTCCGGTGCTCAGCCCGGTCTCCGATCCCCGGAACAGCATCTCGAACAGTTCCGGATGGGCGATGAGGGGCTCGACGGCGGCCGGGTCCCGGGTCAGCCGCCGGCGCAGTTCGGAGACTTCGCTCGGGGCGTCTTCGACAGTGGCGAGCAACTCGAGATCGTGATCGCTGAGTCGTTGTACGAAGAGCAGGGGGTATTGCAGCATCACAGCCTTGGCTCATCGTAAGTGGGTGGGCCGGCAACGGCGGTCATTCACAGAACCCTCAGGGGGCGGGTTTTGTTGCCGACACGAGGCGACGAGCAGGGGTGTCATGAGCACGAAGAGGAGACTTCGGCCAAGAAAACGGGGGTTATGAGCATCACGGCCCGTCGCGGCCGAGACGAGCAGCGTCCTGTTCCCGAACGGCAGGGGACCGCCACCCGCAGCTGTCCACCGGGATGATCACTCTCTCAACCGAGGGCTGCTTCGAGCTCTTGACTTTCTACTCAACTGGATGGTGTAGAAATGGGGTCAGAGGCGAGACCGCCGAATCTACTTTCCGGGTCAGGTCTCGCCGGTGAAGGCGGTGAACGATGACCGGGCATCAACACGACGACCACTCGCGGGCCACCGCCGCCATGGCTGACGCTCACCATCCTCACGATATGGAGCAAGGTGAACTCCGGGGAGCCCCCGCAGGTGCCCACGACAAGCACGAGGGTCACAGCGTGGCGATGTTCCGCGACCGGTTCTGGCTCTCGTTAGCCCTGACCGTGCCCGTGGTCTTCTTCAGTGAGATGGTGCAAGGGTGGCTCGGCTACACCGCTCCCACCTTCCCGGGTTCTGCATGGGTTGCCCCGGTGTTGGGGACGGGGATCTTCGTCTACGGGGGAACCCCCTTCCTCAAAGGGGCGATGAGAGAGCTGAGGGATCGTTTGCCGGGGATGATGTTGCTGATCGGGATGGCGATCACGGTGGCTTTTGTGGCGTCGGTTGCCACCACCCTCGGCTGGTTCGATCTGGAGTTCTGGTGGGAGTTGGCCGCGTTGATAACGGTCATGCTGCTTGGCCACTGGATGGAGATGCGCTCCATCGGGCAGGCCCGAGGAGCGTTGGCGGCTCTCGCCGAGTTGCTTCCCGACGAGGCCGAGAGGCTGACCGAGGCTGGTTCGGAGACTGTGTCGTTGTCCCAGCTGGAATTGGGCGATGTGGTGTTGGTCCGACCTGGAGGAAGGGTTCCCGCCGACGGGGTCATCGTCCAGGGAGAGGCCGAGTTGGACGAGTCGATGGTCACCGGTGAGTCCAGGCCGGTGCGGAAGGCGCCCGGGGACCGGGTGGTCGCCGGAACGGTTGCCACCGACACCGCGGTGAGGGTCGAGGTCGACGCCGTGGGCGACGACACCGCATTGGCCGGCATCCAGCGTCTGGTCGCACAGGCCCAGGAGTCACGTTCCCGCGCCCAGGTTCTGGCGGACCGGGCCGCCGCACTCCTGTTCTATGTGGCCGTCGCAGCCGCGGTGGTCACGGTGGTCGCCTGGCTGATCGTCGACCAACCCGAACAGGCAGTGGTGCGCACCGTTGCCGTCCTGGTGATCGCCTGCCCCCACGCCCTGGGACTGGCCATCCCACTGGTGGTATCGATCTCCACGGGGATGGCGGCGAAGAACGGGATCCTGGTCAAGGACCGACTGGCATTGGAGGGGATGCGCACCGTCGACGTGGTGTTGTTCGACAAGACGGGGACCCTCACCAAGGGCAGCCATCGGGTCCACGACATGGTGGCCGTCGATGGCGACGAGGACAGACTGTTGGCCTTGGCCGGAGCGGTCGAATCCGACTCGGAGCATCCCATCGCACGCGCCATCGTGGCCGCAGCAGCCGAGAGGGGCGCGGTTGCCCGAGCCACCGGCTTCCGCTCGATGAGTGGTCGGGGTGTGGAGGCGAGCGTGCAGGGCGAGACGGTCGCCGTGGGTGGTCCGACTCTGGTCAAGGAGCGAGATCTGGAGATTCCCGGCGTCCTCGACGAAGCGATTTCGGCTTGGCGAGAACGCGGCGCCTCGGTCCTGTTCGTCGCCCGTTCCGGTGAGGTGATCGGGGGGCTGTCTGTCGAGGACGAGATCCGGCCCGAGTCACGCGAGGCGGTAAGCCAACTCCATCGACTCGGGTTGAAGGTTGCCATGATCACCGGTGACGCACGTCAGGTGGCCGAAGCCGTGGCAGCCGACCTCGACATCGACGAGGTCCTCGCCGAGGTCCTGCCCGAGGACAAGCACTCCGAGGTGCAGAAGCTGCAAAGCAGAGGGCTGAGGGTGGCGATGGTGGGTGACGGGGTGAACGATGCGCCTGCCCTCGCCCAGGCCGACGTGGGTATCGCCATAGGTGCGGGCACCGACGTGGCCATCGAGTCTGCAGGGGTGGTTCTCGCCTCTGACGATCCCCGAGCGGTGGTGGCGGTTCGGCGGCTCTCCCAGGCCGGTTATCGCAAGATGCTGCAGAACCTGGGCTGGGCGGCCGGCTACAACGTGGTGGCCATACCTCTGGCCGCCGGGGCGCTCGCCTGGGCGGGCATCGTCCTCGGTCCCGCGGTGGCGGCGCTGCTGATGAGCGCATCCACGGTGATCGTGGCCGTCAACGCCCAGTTCCTCCGTCGACTCGATCTGAGACCGGCTTGAAAAGGGTTGGTGCGCCACGTCCCAGCCGGTGAGCAGACGATTTTCCCTGTGCGGCCACGACCGGTCAGACGAGCGCCGACGACTCCCTGAGTGGCTGCAGCGCCCCCAGCGACTCGGCCACCACGATCAGGTCGTCGCCCACCTCCATCCGGAAAGTCGCATCCGGGTTGGCGTGGGTGGCACCACCGCGGGTGATTCCCAGCAGGGTGGTCTGGTTCTCCCGTCGCAGCCTGGCGGCAAGGTCGTCGACGGACATTCCCACGCAATCGTCGGGGAGGGCCACTCGATACAACTCGGCCCCGTCGCCGCCGGACACGATGTCGACCACCAGCTGAGACAAGCCGGGGTACATCGCAGTCCGCGCCAGGAGGTGCGCGGCGAGCTTGGAGGTGACCATGACCTCGTCGACCTCGGCCCGGTGGAAGTGGGCCACGTGATCGGGGTTGTTGACTTCGACCACGGTGCGCACGTCGGGCGCCAGGCTCTCGATGGCCAGCACAGTGAGGATCGAGGACATGTCGGCCTCGTTCGAGCCATCGGCCGGACAGATGATCGCCGAGACCGCGTACTCGATTCCAGCACGTTTCAGGTCTGCTTCGTTGGTGGTGTCGCCCCGGACGTAGTAGACCGACTCGTCCGCCGGGTTGCGTTCGGCGTTGTGCAACAGGACGATCTTGGTTCCGTACTCGTCGGTCCCCAGCTCGGCGATGAGGTCTCGAGCGGTGGCATTCCATCCACACACCACGATATGGCCGCGATAACCAGAAGCACCCATTCCCTGTCCCTCTTTCAATAGGAAATCGATCACAAAGCCGACCAGGGCGCCCGTGATCGTGGCGACGATGGCCACGCCGAACAACCCCAGGATCCACCCAACCATCCACCCCACCGGCCCCGAGACGAAGCCGCCCTCGCCGAGACCGAGCACCGTTGCTCCCGCCCAATAGACGGAGCTGCCCAGTTCGGTGAAGGAACGGTCCGTCTCCACGAGCCAGACGATGAGCGCCGACGAACCGAGGAACAGCCCGAGGCCCAGTGACAACGATGTGAAGAAACGTCTGTCGATCTTCTCGTTGACTCGCTTCAAGTGCCAGCTGACCCGACGCAGAAGCGGTGAGTCGAACAGTCCCGTGAAGCGTCTGTGCATCGGCCGGGAAGTTAGTCGGCGCCCATGTGATGTGCCCGCTATCTGGAGGTGTCAGGCAGGGTCGAGACGCAGTGTCGTGTCCAGCACCTCGTCTCTCACCATCGAGTTGAGTGACTGGCTCTTGGGATACTTTGTCCGCAGCGCCTCGGTGGTCCTGGCCACGGACTCCGGGTCCGTCGCCGGGACGGCGGTGGCCGCCATTCGGTTGCCGCCAACATGCACGGCGACGTTGGGGTCTCTCAGCGCCCGCTGGTACCACCTCCCCGACTCGCCCCTGACCGAGCGGACGAAAACCTCCCCATCATCGACAACCACCCAGATCACGGTGCGGTGCACCCGATCCCCTTCCCGTGTCTCGATGCGCACCTCACCGGTGTCATCGATGAGCCTGAGATCCTCTGCAGTGAACGCCATACCTTCGAGACTAGGGAACTGACATGGCGCGTGGATGGCGTTTGTCGTGCGGTTCGCCGGGGGATTGGCGCTGCCATGGCGGATTCCGAGATTGGGGCCGCGCCGAGATCGCTTACCACCGGCGACGCAGAGCGGAGGCCGTAACAGAGGTCCGGCGGGTGGTCCTGGTTGGGGAGGGACTTTCGGCCCTGGGCCAGACAGATCATTAGTTGTTGACTCAACAACTAATGAATGTCACTTTCAGTCGTCGCACCGATCTCGCCTTGTCTGCTCTGCGGGCACTCGCCCGGACAGACAGGCGGAAGCGAGGCGCCGGGCTCGCCAAAGAGATCGGCACGACTACTTCGTTCCTCCCCCAGGTGATGTCACCGTTGATCCAATCCGGCTGGGTGATCTCCGAGCGCGGTCCCGGCGGTGGCTACCAGCTCACCGATACCGCCTTCGAGGCGTGTCTCCTCGATGTCGTCGAGGCCACCGAAGGTCTTTTCAACAACGGGAAGTGCGTCCTTCGTGATGGGCCGTGCCCCGGGGAGGACTCCTGTCAGATTCATGCGATATGGGTGGAGGCGCGCCGGGTCATGGTGGAGGGATTCGACTTGCTCCCGGCGGTCCTCCCCGGAAGTCGAGAAAAGAGACCATGAGACAAACATTGCAACGGCCCGAGGAAACAGAGCAGGCCCCGAGGACACCGCCCCATCCCCACTACACCCTGGGAACACTCGTGGTCCTGGGCATCTTGGGCACATTGGTCGCCGTGGGCCTCGCCGTGGCCGCCATCGCCATCACCGCAAGTCGCAACTCGGTTGACGACGCGATCGTCTCGGAGAAGGTCGACAGTTTTCTCGCCGAGGGCGTCGGCGCGCAGATCGGGTTACCGGAAGACGTCATCCCGCCGCTGGTGCCCAAGGACCAGTTGGCGCCGGTGCCCGCCGACGAGGTGAATGTCGCGGTGGCGCCCGAGGTCCCGCCCCTCACGGCTCGGACGGCTCAGGGAGTCGTCGATGTGCATTTCGAGGTGGTCGAGGGCATTTCCACCATCGACCCGGTGACCGGTGTCGAGACCGAGACCTGGGGCTACCGGCTCCTCGACGGGCCGGATGGCTTGGTGGTGGGAACTCCCGGGCCGGTGATCCGTGCCCGTGTCGGGGACCTGCTCCGATTCACGATCACCAACCCCGAGAGCAGTCACAACCCGCACAATGTCGACTTCCATGCGGTGACCGGTCAAGGTGGAGGGGCCGAGGCCACCACGGTGGCACCGGGGGAGACCAAGACCATCGAAGCCCGGATGCTGTATCCGGGGTTCTTCATGTACCACTGCGCCTATGGCGACATACCCGCTCACATCTCACACGGGATGTTCGGTGGGATCCTGGTCGACCCGGAGACTCCTCTCCCTGAAGTGGCCCACGAGTGGTACATGGTCCAGTCCGAGTACTACACCGTCGGCAAGGACCCCGGAGTAGTCGAGTTCGATCGTCAGTCCGTCACCGACGAGAGCCCGACATATGTCGTGTTCAACGGGGCGGTCGGGGCGCTCACCGGTGAGAACGCATTGGAGATGATGGTGGGCGAGCGGGCGCGCATCTACTTCATCAATGCCGGGCTCAACCTCGATTCCAACTTCCATCCAATCGGCTCACATTGGGACAAGGTGTATCAGGAGGCGGCGTTGCTCAACTCCCCGCTTCGCGGCTCCCAGACCACTCTGGTCCCGGCCGGCGGTGGCACCGTCGTCGAACTGATCGGGCAAGTCCCTTCGACCATTGTCTTGGTGGACCACGCCCTGGCGCGTGCCGTGGACAAGGGGGCGATCGGCCAGATCGTCATCAGCGGGGATGCCAACCTGGAGATCTTCGAAGATGTCACAGGTGGTGGTGAAGGGGCAGCCGCCGGGCACGACATGACCGGAACCACCGCGTCGGCCGGGGCCTCCGACAACGTCTCGATAGTGGCCGGCGCCTGGACCGCCCAGGACATCGATGCAGCCGACGAGTTCGCCGAGACCGAAGATCCCGCCGACTACTCGGTGAACACCCTCACGGTCGAGGTGGGCACCACGGTCACCTGGGCCAACGACGACCCCGGTCAAATGCACACCGTCACGGAGGTGAACGGGGCCTTCGACTCCGGGTTCATCGAGTCTGCCGACTCGTTCAGTCACACCTTCGAAGAGGTCGGGGAGTTCGAGTATTACTGCCTCCCCCATCCTTGGATGCGGGCGAAGGTGATAGTGGTCGAGTCCTGAACGACAGCTCAACCGGCACCCGAGACGCCAGGCCTTCGGGCCGGGGTCTCGGCATGACCGTTTGTCTCCTGCCATGCAAGCTGGTCCGATGGTCACTCCATTACGGTCCAAAGCCTCTATCGCCGCCGTCCGGGAACCGTGAAGATCGCAGGGGGCCGGCCCAGAGTGGGCCTTCCCGGAAAGGAGGTGATCTTCGTGACAGCTCTTCGTGAGACGCCCAGAACGGAGCTCACCCGGATGCCAACCCGGCGGTCTGAGCTCACTGAGTGGGTTATCGGGATCTCCGGTGTGCTGGCGGCAGGAGTCGGTGTGTGGATGTACTACGTGCCGGCTGATTGGTTCCTCGGTGGGCTTGGCGAGGTCTGGTACCTCGGGATGTTCATCGCGGCGGGGCTCCTGCTCGCCGCAGCGTTCGGGCGGTTCGCTTGGATGGCTTACGTCGATGATCCGGTGTGGTCGATGGGTGTGATCGTGCCCACGGTGCTCGCCGTGGCGACCCTGGGTGGCGCGATCGCTCTCGCCCTCATCCTGATCCTCTAGACGATCAAGAGGGTGCCGGGGCCCTACCCGGGCCCCGGCACCCTCTCATGTCCGCCGGGTCCGGGAAAAAAACTCGAACCTTCAGAGGCCCACCACTGCACAGGTTGTCTTGGCCGGTGTATGGTGGCCGCAGAAGAGCCCGACGTGTGAGAACGGGTGCCAGGTGACTCCCTGGCTGAGAGCGAGACCATAGGAGTTTCGAAACCGTTGAACCTGACCCGGTTAGTACCGGCGTAGGAACTCATTCATCGGGCTCTTCGCTTGCCCATCGTTGAAAAAGCGGATCGTCCTAGGCGAAAGGGTCTTCGTGCCATGTCGGTTGGATGTCCGATGAGTCATGATGGCAAGACAGACAGGAAGGACTGAGATGGTCGTTGTCGCCGGAGTCGATGATTCGCCAGTGTCCAGGGTGGTCGTTGCTAGAGCCATGGACGAAGCGAGTTGGCGTCGAGCGGAGCTGCACCTGGTGCACGTGGCTCACATCCCCCTGGTGTACACGGAGGTGCCGATCGACTGGACTGCGGTGGCCGATGCCCAGCGCCGAGAGGTCTGGGAAAGACTCGAGCCGATCGTTGCCGACTCCGCGGTGACGATACGTCGAGTCGATTTGGAGGGTTATGCACCGGACGTCCTGGTCGGATATGCCACAGAACAGCAAGCTTCACTGCTCGTGGTGGGGACGAGAGGGCGGGGAGAGCTCGCCGCGCTCATCCTGGGCAGCACCAGTCATCGGGCCATCCACCTGGCCGACTGTGATGTCCTGGTCGTCAAGGCGTCAACCGAGAACGAACACCAGCTCGGGGGCGAAGGGTCACACGATGAGTAGCGAGGTGCGGCAACGGATCACCGACGTGGTGGGCGGGGCGATCGCCGGCGGTGCCCTCGGGTTTCATCGTGGCACTGAACCTGGTGATCTACATCGGAGTGGAGGGGGGCTATGAGGCCAGTGTCACCGACATCTTCGACCACAGCGTCGTGGCCGGAATCGTCTACCTGGCCGTTCTGGTGGCCGGTCCGGTCATGGGAGTCGTACTGATTTCGAGACGAAGGAAGCGAGCTCGCTCGAGGGTGGAAGACGAGAAGCCCGGAGTAGTGGCCAGGCGGGGAGCCACCCGGGGCTCCCCGACCATCGAATAGAGGCCGGGATGTATGACCGTGCTGGTCATCCGGCGGTGCCGACGTCGAGGTTGTAGGCATCGAAGACGAGCTCCGAGCCTCTCTGGCGATGGATCGCCAGCCGACCGAGAAGTGCGTTGATCCTGCGTCGCAGGATGTCCGGGTCAGGGTCGGTGTCGGCGTTCGCCATCTCCAAAGCCCTTTGCCAGGAGGTGGTCAGGGTGTGATGCTCCTGGCGTAACCCCGAGATCTCGGCAGACAATCGGGGAGTGGACGCCATGATGTCGTCGAACAACCCGTTGGCGCCCTCGACTTGGGCGATATGGCGCTCCAAGGTGTCTCCGAGGCCGGTGAGCGCAGAGATCACACCGCTGAGCCAGTCCGGCCGGCCGCTGGGGCGAGCGATGCTTGCTTCCAGCTCTCGCAAAGCGTCGTAGAAGTCATGTCTTCGAGCGGCAACCTCCCCGCGGAGCTGGTCCGAGGGCTGGGTCGGGACCGTCTCCCCGGGTATCCAACCCGATGCCTCTGCCTGGTCCCTGGCCTGCTCCAGGAGCAGTTCTTCCCCGGGCGAGCGGAAGAGATCATGGCCTTGTGCGGCTTCTTCCTGTTCGAGTGTGTGCTCATCCTTTTCTGGGGTCATGCCCCCAGTATGTGGCGGGATTCGTGATCAGGGAAGGGCCCAATGACCCTTTGGGGTCGGCCGCTCGCCCTCGGGCTCGCCGTCGGGTGAGACACTCGACCGGTCGACCTCACCTCAGCCTGACTGAGCCGGCGAAGATCACCGAGGACCCGGTCTATTCGCCCTGGTCATCGAGGCCCTTACGTTGCGCCGCGGACTTCAACGCACCCACCAGGATCACCGCGCCGACCAAGATCACTATCAGGGGCCCAAAGTATGCCCAGTCGATGTCGCCGAGTTGCCACCATCCGAACCCGACCGCGGCCAGGCCGGCACCGGCGAGGGTGAGGACCAGGCCCCACAGAAAAGTCGCGACGTGGAATCGGTCACCCATCTATCACCTCGACGCGACCCAAGAAGACTTCCAGTTGCAGCGCAAGGCTCTCTGAGCTCCCCTCGAAACCCGGCGATCGATAAGTCTCGTCGATTCCGATGCCATCGAACATGGTTCCGAGTATCTCGAGCTCGCCGGCGCCGACCCTGCCCTCGACAGACACCTCGGCGCCTTCGGGGATGCGGATCACCAGCTCACCCATCCCCACGCTGGCGATGACCTGGGTGGCAACTCCCAACTCATCGATCCCACGAAGGTCGATGGTGAGGTTGCCTATCGCCAAGTTGTAATCGGGACGGATGGCATCCACCGAAGACACATCGATGTCGCGGTCTCCTATGCCACCTTGAAACCCTCCGAGGGGGGCGGCCGCCGTCACCAAGGTGATCAGTGCGAGGATGATCCCGAAAGTGATCAGACCACCATGCGAACCACGTCTCGACAGGACCATCAAGGCGACCCCGACCACCATCGTGCCCAGGGCGAAGACCGCGGTGATGTTGAGGTCGATCGTCTCTGTCCTAGCCAGGAGCCAGAGAACCCCGATCAGCACGAGGACACCACCCCCGACCAGCCGGGGCATCAAGCTTCGGCCGTCAGGCGATTCCGGCGGACCCGCTGGGACAGTGCGCGCTTCGGTCTCTTCACGGTCCATTCCTCTGATGCTAACCACGCCGAGGACTCCCACCTGTCACCTGCGTCGTGACCGCCGGTTTTGGTGTTTGACGTCTCGGCGGCACCGGCAAGGAGCCCCCCACGAGGAGGTCAATGAGAGGTCTTTGTCTCCCTGATTGGAATTCCAGGCCATCCTCGAGGCCGGAGAGATCCAGGGACGAGGCCGTGGTGGCGCCGCACCATCCCTTCGATGGTGGGCCTTGGGGCGTGACCCGATCGGGTTGGTAAGTGCTCGGAATGGGAATAATCTCGCCGTTTGACGTCGAGGAGATCCTTTTGGCGCGTTGGGACAGGATAAGAAGCAAGGGAAACGTCGAGGACCGCCGCGGTATGAGCCGTCCGGGGATGGCGATCGGTGGGCTGGGCGGCGTTGGGATCATCGTCGTGCTACTCCTCAATCTGCTCGGCGGGGGCTCCGGTCTCGACGAGATCATCGGGCAACTCGACGGGCAGGCTCCCCAGCAACCGGGGGCCCAGCCCGAGGAGTTTCAGGGCGAGGACGATTACGAGGTGTTCGCCTCCACTGTGTTGGGATCGACCGACGACACCTGGAACGCCATTTTCCAGACCTCGGGTCTGACCTATGTCGAGCCCACCCTGGTCCTGTTTCGTGACGTGGCTTCGTCGGGATGCGGGGGAGCCAACTCGGCGGTCGGCCCGCACTACTGCCCGCTGGACGAGACGATCTACATCGACGAGACCTTCTTCGACGAGTTGGTCTCGAGGTTCGGCGCACAGGGCGGCGATGTGGCCGAGGCCTACGTGATCGCTCACGAAGTCGGTCACCACGTCCAGAAGAGGCTGGGCGTCATGGAGGAGGTGCAGCGGGCGCAACAGACCGCCGGCTCGCAGACCGAGGCGAACGAGCTCTCCATCATGCTCGAGTTGCAGGCCGACTGTTTTGCCGGAGTCTGGGCCAACTCACTTCGTGAGGTGGGTGTCTTCTTGCCGGGCGAGATCCAGGAGGCGATCGATGCCGCGGCGGCGGTGGGCGACGATCGGATCCAGGAGCAGGTGGAGGGCCAGATCAGCCCGGAGCGGTGGACCCATGGGTCGTCCGCACAACGTGTGGAGTGGTTCACCACCGGCTTCGAAACCGGTGACCCCTCCGAGTGCAATACCTTCGGCTGACGGCGCGTGACGACGCGTCCTATACGGCGAAGAGCTCCAGGAGGCGGCTTGGCGTTTGGTCGGTAGCAGTGCCGGTGGTCACTCCCGATCGTAGAGCTGCTCCAGGTCGTCGAGGTAGGCGGCTGCAGCCATCGCGTTATGCCGACGCCACAACTCGACATGATCGGCGGAGCCGGTGTCGCCCAAGGCGGCCAGTGTTTCCCGCAGGGTGAGCTTCTGCGCCCTGATCAAAGGGATCGGTGACACCTCCGACCTGCACAGCAGGGCCAGCTTGAGCAGGAAATCGATGCGCATGTCGCGAACATGTCCCACGGGCTCGGCGAGCCATCCCCGGATTCGGCGTCGGCCCTTCTCGGTGACGCGGTAAACCACCCGTCTCGGTCCCGCGTCCTGCTCCGTGCGGGCCACGGTGGCGAAGCCACCCTCGACGAGACGGTCGAGAGCCCGGTAGACGAGGGGTCGGCCCACCGTGAGGATCCGACCCACTTCGCCGCCCTCGGCCAACTCCTTGGCGATGGCAAACCCATGACTGGGTTGCTCGGCGAGAACGCCGAGGACTGCGTATTCGGTCACGGAGAGCCCGGCCACTGTCACCTTCCATTCCACGTGTATTCTCTAGTCTCAATGAGAATAGTCTCGGATCATTGCGCCCTGAGTCTCGGCCTGGCGGTGTCGATGGCCATCCTGGTCGGCTGCGGGGGAGGCGAGGAGACTGTGAACCGGGAGTTGCTGGTCTCGGCGGCCGCCTCGCTGACCGATGCATTCGCGGCGGTGGAGTCGGCCTTCGAGGCGGCCAACCCGGACGTCGACGTGGCGGTCAACCTGGCATCGAGCTCGGCGTTGCGTGAGCAAATCCTCGAGGGCGCGCCGATCGACGTGTTCGCCTCGGCCGACATCTCGAACATGAAAGAGGTGGTCGATGCGGGCATGACTGGAGGGGAGCATCAGGTCTTTGCCACCAATCTCCTCCAGATCGCGGTCCCGGCGGGCAACCCGGCACGGGTGAGAGGGCTCGAGGACTTGGCCCGGGACGAGCTGTTGATCGGTTTGTGCATCGAGGAGGTCCCCTGTGGTCGCCTGGCCCGAGAATCGCTGGAGAAGGCAGGTGTCACTCCGGCGATCGACACCGATGAGCCTCATGTCCGCTCCTTGCTCACCAAGGTCGAGATGGGCGAGCTCGATGCCGGCATCACCTACGTCACCGACATCGCCGCGGCCGGCGGGGAGGTGGAGGGCATCGACATCCCCCGGCAGGCCAACGTCATCGCCGAATACCTGATCGCGGTGATGGCAGATACGTCAGATGCAGAGACCGCCAATGCTTTCATGGACTTCGTGCTCTCCGACCAGGGACGATCCATTCTCGCCGACTTCGGGTTCGGCTCACCTTGAGACGCCCCGTCGGTGATCGCCCGCTGATCCCGCTGGTGGTCCTGGCGTGCTTGGGTCTCGCAGTCTTTGCCGTGCCCCTCGTCGGGCTGATCTCCCGAGTGCCATGGTCGACGCTCCCCACCGTCCTCACCGGTGAGGTGGTCACCGACGCGTTACGTCTCTCGGTCGTCACCTCGTTGGCTGCGACGGCTATCTCACTCGCACTGGGGGTGCCACTGGCGTGGCTTCTCGCCCGGGTCGAGTTTCGAGGGCGATCACTCGTGCGTGGCGTCGTCCTGTTGCCACTGGTATTGCCACCGGTCGTAGGTGGCGCGGCATTGCTCTTCGCGCTGGGCAGACGTGGAGTCGTCGGTGAGCCTCTTGCCGAAGCCACCGGGTTGGTGCTCCCCTTCTCGATCTGGGGCGTCGTCCTGGCGGCCACCTTCGTGGCGATGCCCTTCCTCGTCATCACCGTCGAGGGTGGCTTCCGCAACCTCGACAGGCGTTACGAGGGTGCTGCCAGCAGCTTGGGGGCCGGTCGCTGGACGGTGATGCGCCAGGTGACCCTCCCGATGATCGGGCCCTCTCTCCTGGCCGGTGTGGTGCTCACCTGGGCTCGGGCGTTCGGAGAGTTCGGTGCAACCGTGACCTTTGCCGGCAACCTCCAGGGCCGCACCCAGACACTCCCCCTGGCTGTCTTCGTCGCCCTGGAGAGCGACCGCCCCACTGCCATCGCCATCAGCCTGATCATGGTGGTGGTCTCGCTGCTGGTCCTCATCGCCCTCCGAGAGCGGTGGAGGAGAGTGCTGTGACCGCCGGCGGCCTCGATGCCCATCTGGTCGTCCGGAGGCCTGATGAGTTCGAGCTCGACATCGAGCTGGCCATCCCCATGGGGACAACCGCGGCGCTGCTGGGCCCGAACGGCGCCGGGAAGTCCACTGCGGTCGCGGCGCTTGCCGGGCTCTTGGCCTTGGACCGGGGTCATATCACGCTCGGCGGCGCAGTCCTCGACGACCCCCGGGCGAAGGTGTTCGTCACCGCCGATGCACGGAGAGTGGGGGTGGTGTTTCAGGACTATCTCCTCTTCCGCCACCTGACGGTCGCGGAGAACATCGCCTTCGGGCTGCGAAGCCGCCGCCTGGGTCGTGTCGAAGTCTCGGGGCGTACCCGTGAATGGGTGCGTCGTCTCGGGCTGGAGGGACTGGAGTCACACCGACCGGGCGAGCTATCGGGGGGTCAGGCCCAGCGCGTCGCCTTGGCCAGGGCGCTGATCACCGAGCCCGACCTGTTGCTCCTCGACGAGCCTCTCTCCGCTCTCGACGTGACCACTCGCAGCGAGCTTCGTCGACGACTCGCCGAGCATCTCGAAATGTTCGACGGCCCGCGGTTACTGATCACCCACGACCCCACGGAGGCGTTCCTGCTCGCCGACCAGATCCACATAATCGAGGAAGGGGGCATCACCCAAAGCGGGTCCGCGGACGACATCAGACTCCGACCCCGCACGAGATACGCCGCTGACCTGGCCGGCTCCAACCTCGTCCTCGGTGACGCCTCGGGTGGCAGGGTGCAGACCGGCGGCCATGTCATTCTCATCGCCGACACCAGGGTCTCCGGCCCCGTCATGGTCACGATCAGCCCTGCCGCCATATCGGTGCACAAGGAGCGTCCCGAAGGAAGTCCCCGCAATGTCTGGGCGACCAGGGTCGGGTTGGTCGAGCATCTGGGGGACCGAGTCCGCTTCCGCTCGGGGGATCCGCTGCCGCTCACGGTCGAGGTGACTGCAGGTGCAGCCTCCTCGCTCGGCCTGATCCGGGGATCGGATGTCTGGCTGGCGGTCAAGGCCACCGAGATAGGGGTGGAGCCAGGAGGCTGAAAACGGCCGGCTACCCGGTCGAGCCCGTCTCGGGCAATGTGAGTCGATATCTCTCGACGAGCACCACAACGAGGACAGAGGCGAGGATCACCGCCGAGCCCACGATCGACAGCCGGGCGAACTGTCCGGCACCGAGGGCCAGACCTCCCACGATGGGGCCGAAGACCCGCCCGGTGGCCATCGCAGCCTGGGCGTCGCCCATGCGCTCACTGGGGTAGTTGGAGCGGTCGGTCAGCATCCTCAACACGGCCGGAACCGCCATCCAGAAGCCGAAGCCCCAGAGGGCCATGGCGAGGAAGAAGACCGGGGACGAGCCGAACAGACCGATCACCAAAGCCGATGCGGCCGTGGCCAGCAGCCAGAACCCGGCCGTCCCCCTGCGAGCGCGTCGTCTCGTGGCCACCACCCCGGTGATCGCGTTGAGGCTGAGCGCCCATGAGACGGTGATCGGGGTCAGACCGTGAATTGCCTGAGCTGCGGCCGCACTGAATATGAAGACCGAAGACCCACCCACCGAGAGCACGAGGAGGGCGCCCAACAGGACCCGGTTGCTGCGGGAGCCGCTGACGTTGCGGCCCACCCGGGGGAGGTCGCCGAACCCAACCGGGAGCGCCACCGCCGCCACCGCCAGCACACCGAGTGCGGTGAACACCAGGGGATAACCGCCGTTCTCGGTGAGCCATCCGATGAGTGGTGAGGCGATGGTGGCGGTCAACGGGGCGACGGCGGCGACATCGCCCAGACCCCTCGGGAAACGGGTGGCGTCGGCCCAGGCGATCCAGGTGATCGTGCCCAGGCCCAACCCCGCCAGGATCCGGGTGGCGAGAAGCACGCCAAACCCGGGAGCCAGCGCCGAGCCGAACGTCGACCCGGCAACCAAGAGGAGCGAGCCGTAGTGAAGCCGTCGTCGGGGCCGAAAGAACCGACCTGCGAAGAACGACGCCAGGGCGAAGCTGCCCACTTGGGCGGTGCTGAGCAGCCCGGTCGAGCCGATGTCCGCGGAGAGGCGATCGGCGACATCGGGAAGCAGGAACGGGGTTGCGGAGAACGTGGCGGCCACCACCGCGGCCCCGGCGATCACACCGGAGGACGCCTGCGGCCTGACCGCTTGGATCACCCGCGTCGGGAGAGTCATCATGCGAGCAGTATGGGTCTGGGCGGCTGCGCCGGAAGTGATTGTCCATTGCCAGCCCGTGTGCACTCCCCGGGCGCGGCGAGGCCGATAAGTTGCGCCCATGATCCTCGAGCCCGGTGATCAGGTGAGACGTAGCGCATGAAGATCGTGTGTGTCGGTGGCGGTCCCGCGGGGCTCTACTTCGCCATCCTCGTCAAGAAGGCAAGACCCGAGTTCGAGGTGACTGTCCTCGAGCGAAACCAGCCTCACGACGCCTACGGCTTCGGTGTCGTCTTCTCCGAGGAGACCCTCGACCATTTCGAGGACGCCGACGACGTTTCCTACCGCGACCTGACCAAGGCCTTCAAGGAATGGGGAGACATCGAGGTCCGCCACTTCTCGGGTCTACGCGTCGTGTCAGGAGGTCACGGTTTCGCCGCGGCCGGCCGAAGTGACCTTCTCGGGATCCTCGCCAGGCGGGCCACCGAGCTGGGGACCGAGCTCAGGTTCTCCTCGGAGGTGACCGACCTCGGCTCACTTCCCGAAGCCGACCTGATCGTGGGGGCGGACGGGGCCAACTCGGTGGTCCGCGCCAGTCTCGGGGCCCGCCTCGAGCCTTCCGTCGATCTCGGGGTCAACAAGTACATATGGTTCGGCACCCCGAAAGTCTTCGACAGGTTCCACTTCGTCTTCGTCGACACACCGGCGGGTCTGGTCTGGGCCCACATCTACCCCTACGCGGACGAGGGGAGCACCTTCATCGTCGAGATGGCCCCCGCCACATGGCGGGGTTTGGGGCTGGACAGGACCGCCGCGGAGGTGTTCCCACCGGGAGCGAGCGACGAGCACGCCCTGAGCCGGTGTGAGTCCCTGTTCGAAGATCACCTCGACGGGCACCGGCTGATCGGCAACAACTCGAAGTGGCTGCAGTTCCCGACGATCACATGTGGGATTTGGCATGCGGGAAACGTCGTCCTGATGGGTGATGCCGTCCACACCGCTCACTTCTCGGTGGGGTCGGGCACCAAGCTCGCCATGGAAGATGCCATCGCCTTGTCCCGGCTGGTGGTGGGGGAGCTTCCCCTCGATGAGGCGTTGGGTCGTTTCGAGGGGTTGAGACGTCCCGAGGTGGAGAGTCTGCAACGCGCCGCCAAGGCGAGCCTGGAGTGGTTCGAGGGAGCGGATCGTTACCGGGAAATGGAACCGGAGCAGTTCGTCTTCAGCCTGCTCACCCGGAGCCAGCGGGTCACTTATGACAACCTCCGACTGCGTGACCCGGGGTACATGGCTTCGGTCGATCAGTGGTACGCGCACTCCAAGCACGGCTATCCGGTGGCGACCGACCCGGTCACCCCCCCGATGTTCCACCGGTACCAGGTCAGGGAGGTGACACTGGCCAACCGGATCGTGGTCTCACCCATGGACCAGTACTCCTCGGTCGATGGCATGCCCAACGAATGGCACCTGGTCCATCTCGGGAGCCGGGCCGTCGGAGGAGCGGGCCTGGTCATGACGGAGATGACATGCGTTTCGCCGGAAGGGCGGATCTCACCTGCCGACACCGGCATCTGGAGCGATGAGCAAGAGAAGGAGTGGGCGAGGATCGTCGACTTCGTGCATCGGCACTCCGGTGCCCGGATCGGGCTTCAGATCGGCCACTCCGGCCGCAAGGGCTCGACCAAGCTGATGTGGGAGGGGGACACCGATCCCCTCGACGAGGGGAATTGGGAGATCAGGTCGGCCTCTCCGATCCGTTTCCGCCCCGACAGTCAGGTCCCCCGCGAGATGACCGTCGAGGACATCGAGGAGGTCCTCGACCAACACGTCGCTGCGGCGCAGAGGGGTCACCGCGCAGGGTTCGACTGGTTGGAGCTGCACTTCGCCCACGGGTACCTGGTCTCGAGCTTCTTGACGCCATTGGCCAACCAACGCTCGGATCGCTACGGCGGGTCATTGGAGAACCGGATGCGCTACCCGCTCGAGATCTTCGACGCGGTGCGGGAGGTCTGGCCCGAGACCAAGCCGATCTCGGTGCGGGTCTCCGCCACCGATTGGGTGGAGGGGGCTTTCGACGGCGACGACGCCGTTGTGTTCGCGAGGCGGCTGAGAGAGCACGGGTGCGACCTGATCGATGTGTCCACCGGTCAGACGTCGGTCCATGCCCGGCCCGAGTACGGGCGCCTCTATCAGACCCCGTTCAGCGATCGAATCCGCAACGAGGCCGGCATCGCCACCATGACCGTGGGTGCGGTCTCATCGATCGATGATGTCCACAACATCCTGGTCGCGGGGCGCGCCGACCTCTGTGTGATGGCGCGTCCCCATCTCGTCGACCCGTACTGGACCCTCAACGCCGCCATCGACCTCGGTTACACCGGACATGACTTTCCCAAGCAGTATCTGTCGGGTTTGGCGGCGAGACGTCGTGAGCAAGACCCCATCGCACCCGATGTCTTCCGTCAGGGTGGTTGAGCAACGCCCGTCTACAGGGCGAGGACCCCCTGGATCGCCTCCATTCGGGCCACACGGTCGCGGGAGACCGGCGAAGTCCCATCGAGGAGCGACTCGGTCTCCTCGAGAACATCCTCGATGCGAAAGAGTCGAATCCAGTCGTCGGTCGTCGGCTCGCCGATCTCGACCCCGATGTTCCAACCGGCCATCATGTCGCCCTTTCCGTCCAGGACCGCCTCGACCGCCACCCGGCCGAAGCGGCCGGCCAGCAGCCGATCACGGAACGAGGCATCACCACCCCGCACCACGTGGCCCAGGACAGTCCCCCGTATCTCGTAGTCGGCACCCTCTTCGCCGATCCGTCTGGTGGCCTCCTCCACGATCTCGTGGGTGGGGACGTGGACACCTTCCGCTTTGATGATGAGCACCCGCGTCTTGTCCCGTGCCTCCCCGAAACTGGTCTTGATGCAGTCGACGACCGAGTCGATCACCTGTTCACGGGTGTGCGGCCGCTCCGGCATCAGCACCGCATCGGCCGCGGTGGCCACCGCTGCCGCCATCGCCAGATAGCCCGATTGGCGTCCCATGACCTCGACGATGAAGGCCCGGTGATGGGACCGTGCCGTGTCGGTTATGTTGTCGCAGGCCTCAACGATGGTGTTGAGGGCGCTGTCGACGCCGAGGGCTTCCCTGGTGAGCCCGATGTCGTTGTCGATGGAGGCGGGTATCCCCACCACAGGGACGTCGGTCTCCTCGGCCAAGGCATGGACGCCGGCCATCGAGCCGTTGCCCCCGATGACGATCACCCCTGTGATCGAGTAGTCCTCGAGCTGTTGGGCGGCAGCCACCCGGGAGCTTCTCTCATAGAAGCGGCGACTGCGGCTGGAGCCGAGGATCGTCCCCCCCTTGCCGCCTTCACTCTCAACCTCGTTCAGCGGGGCGGGGTCTCCGGTGGCATTTCGCCGGGTCAAGGGGCGGAACTCCCCGTCGATGAGGCCGTCGAAACCCTGCTCGACGCCCCAGGTGGGGACTCCGTTCGACGCGGCGACCTTGGTCACCGCCCGAATTGCGGCGTTCATCCCAGGGGCATCGCCACCGGAAGTCAACAGGGCCAGGGCGCTCACCCGGTCACGGTAACTCGGAGGCTGACCCCATCGGTGCGCATCGACGCCGCCGGCTCGCGCATGCGTGTCGTCGGGTAGGGTTAGTGCGCGTCCTTCTCGGACAGAGCTGCAGCGTTCGGCTCGGTGAGACCTCAGGCGGAGGAGAGGGGAACCAGCCCTGCCGCTGACAGCTTGGTCGGTTCGATGCGAACGTTGCGCCGGGTGATCCGCTCCCCGCAATTTCCGCATTGAGCAACCGCGATCGCCTCATGACCGCAGTCGACATGGATCACCCTCTGATGATCGGGGTCGGGTGGCGGGGCCCACCGCTCGCCGTAGCCCCACAGAGTCATCAGCACGTCGAAGAGGTCCTTGCCCTTCTCGGTCAGCCGGTACTCGTTGCGAACCGGGTTGTCCTGGTACGGCTCGGCGGTCATGATCCTCGCCCCCACCAGCTTCTCGAGACGATTCGCCAGTGTGTTACGAGCGATGCCCAGGCTCTCGACGAATTGGTCGAAGCGCCGCACTCCTTGAAATGCGTCACGAAGGACCAGCACCGTCCACGGGTCGCTGACGATTTCGACCGTGTTGGCGACCGAGCATTCGAGATGGGAGAGAGATTTTCGAGCCACCATGACATCATAGTCAGTTTTCAGTTGCAATTCACTACCCCCTTAGGTAAGTTGCAATTTGCAACCCACCCAGAGAACGAGAGGAGCAACCCAATGGCCAGGTCGAAGCGTTATCGCCGGAAGACGATCTCGAAGGCGCTCAAGCAATGGGACCCGCTGTACGTCCTCCACCCGATGGAGGTGAGAGTGGCGCTGGAGGAGGGCAGCTCGTGAAGATCCCTCTGCCGGTGAGGATGATCCCGGCGCAGACCTTCAAGGCGTGGCTCACCCCGCCGCCCCTCAGCTCCCGTATCGCGCAGCGTGACAACGAGTCGATCGCCCGTCTCACGACATTCCGGTCTGGTGGGGTCGACGGCTTCGAGGTGGGCGAGGGGCCCTTAGCCATCGCACTGCACGGTTGGGGCGGACGCACCGCCCAAATGGGTGAGATCGCCCTTCGTCTCGCCGCCGAAGGCAATCGGGTGATCGTTCCCCGGCTTCCCGGCCACGCCGGTGGGGCACCAACCGACATCAAGAAGTCCGCGGCTGCGCTGAGATCGGTCATCGATGACGTGGGTCGGCCCGAAGTGATCGTCGCCCACTCCTTCGCCAGCATGGTGATGCGGCTGGTTTTTCCTGACAAGGCACCTCCGCGAGTGGTGTTGGTCGCACCCGCTCTCGACATCCACGATGCCTTGGATGTTTTCGGTGACCGTCTCCGGCTGCTGCCATGGGCGCGGCGCGGGCTGCGGGCCCGACTGGAGGCATGGGACCCCCAGCTGTGGCCCCAGCTGTCACGTTCGTGGCCGGAGCAGCTTCCCGGCGCCGAGATCCTCATCCTCCATGATCCGGAGGACGCCGACGCACCGTTCGCCCGATCCGCCGAGCTCGCCGCGCGTCGTCCTGGGACTTCGATCGTCGCCGTGGAGGATGCGGGGCATTCGGCGATCCTCACCGACCCGGCGCTGCTCGACCGGATCTCCGAGTTCATCACTCGGAGATCGGCCAGGGGAGACAACGCCGCCTGAGAAGGATCGGGCTTCACCCGGCCAATTTCGATCACGGCGGTGGCGAGCTCTTCGGAAAACCGAGTGGTGGCGGGAGAAAGAAGGTGACGGGGGCCGATCAAAGACACCTCGTCGCGAGGACTACCGGTTAGGCGATCACAGGTGCTGTACGTGTTCAGTGGCTCTTGTCGCGGTGGCGCCGCTATCTTCAATGGGTCATCCAGAGCGGCCGAGGGACAGGCCTGAAGACGCCGCGGCAACCACTCGTGAGCGGAGCCGGTGCCAATGCCTGATCGATGCGACGCGATTGGGAGAGCAGATGGCTCGAGAGCACGGATCGATCAGTCCGGCGGGGCGATTCTTCGACAACCGCGCCGCCTACCTCTTGTTCACCACGGCGACCAACGAGAAGTCGGTGGTGGCTGGTCGCATCGGTGATGAGTTGGACGAGATCGGGCCGGGCGAGTCGGCCCTCCGTGTCTTCGACGCAGGAATGGGCGACGGTTCGGTCTTGACCCAGGTCATGCGGCGGATGCACCGAATCTTCCCCCACATCCCCTGGCTGGTCGTGGGCAAAGAGATCAGCATCGAGGACGTGCGGCTGGCGCTCAGCCGGATGCCCGACCGCTTCTACGAACACCCGGAGATGGTCTTCGTGGTGACCAACATGAGTTACCGGGAAGCCCCCTCGATGACTCCCACCGGGGACAACGCCGCGGAACTGAATTGGATCGAGGCCCCCCTGGAGGGGTCGAGCGCCGACGACTTCGGACGTCAGATCCAGGAGCTGTTCGATCAGCTGGCGCACGCCTGGGAAGTGGTCACCAGTCCCAAGACGGGTAACCCCCTGTATGCGCGGCCCTCGGCGCTGGTGGTATATCGCCGGGATAGAGAGTTTCTGCTCAAGCGCGTCATCCCCAGACCCGGTGAGGCCACCGGGGAGTACGACCTCGTCGTCGCCTCTCAGCCCTACAGGGCGCGGACCACCGTCGAGCGAAAAGTGAAGATGGTGTTGGTCCCGCTGGCACGTGCACTCGCCCCTGGCGGCCGGATGGTCGTGGTCCACGCTCACGGCGACGACCCCGGGTTGGAGATCATCCGCGGGGTGTGGCCCGATGAAGACCCGTTCCAAACCGGTCGGGCAGCGCTTGTGGCCGAGGCACGTCGTCAGCTCGGCTCGCCCGAGGACGCCAGTCTCGTCTATCCGGAGACCAGCGATGACGAGGCGATATTCAGCTATGAGCTCCACGCGATGCCCTCGGAGCGAACCGAGCACATCGGCACCGGTCTGACCCTGGCCGCATGGAATGCCGCCGCCTATGTCGCACAGATAGATGAGAAGCGGCTCTCCGATGCGATCTCATCCGGGGCGTACGTTCCGGCCACCCGAGACGTGCTCGAGCGCTATGGCGGGGTTTGGTTCAACGACGAGGCGTACGTCATCGCACGTGGCTTGTGACCGTCGTCTCAGCCCGGCACCGAAGGAGGTCATGGGATAGGATGCCGATGCCACGTCCGAGGTGATTGGACGTTAAGCGGGACTTAACGAGGAGGAAATGTTGAAACGCACTAGAGGGATCTGGCGTATTGCGATGCTGTTCGCGGTGGTAGCGATGATCGCCGCCGCATGTAGCCCGGAGGACGTGACCGATACGACCGGGGCACCGGAGGCGACCACAACCACCGAGGCTTCAGACGGGACCACGACCTCAGAGGCGATGGATGACACGACGACGACGGCGGAGTCGATGGATTTCGGCGACCCGGTGACACTGACATTGGGTCATCCGTTCCCGGCCGAGCATCCGATTCATGTCAATGCACTTGAGCCATACGCCGCCGCGGTGAACGAGGCGACCGGTGGAGCGGTGACCATCGAGTTCCAGCCTGGCGGCGCTCTGGCGGCGCCCCCGGCGACGTTCGAGAACACTGTCGCCGGCGGCCAGGACATGGGCTGGGCGCTTCAGGGATATCACGCCGGTGTCTTCCCCGTCACCGAGATCGTCGAGCAGCCGTTCCAGTTCGTATCGGCGATGCAGGCGACACAGACGCTGTGGGATCTCTACGACCAGTTCCCGGCACTTCAAGACGAGTACAGCGATGTGCAGCTGCTCGGGATGTGGACCCACGACATCGGGGACATCTGGACCAAGGACGTCCAGGTCCAGACTATGGACGACATGCAGGGGTTGACCATGAGGTTCCCGACCCCGATCATGGGTGAGGTGATGGACGCGATGGGTGCCAGCTCGGTCGGTCTTCCCGCTCCGGAGATCTTCGACTCGCTGTCCACAGGGGTTATCGACGGGTTGTCGATAGCTGTGTCCGGCCTGGCGAGCTTCGGGCTCTACCCGGAGCTGGCCTTCGGGACCAAGTGCGACTGCTATGTGGCAGCTCAGTACCTGGTCATGAACCTCGACTCGTGGAACTCGCTCACCCCCGACGCGCAGCAGGTCATGCTCGACCTCGGCCGTGAGCACTCGATGACGGCGGCGGAGGTCTACGACGCGGCCTACGTTGCGATCTCGCAGGTGGCGGTGGACGAGGGCATCGAGATCTTCGAGTTGCCCGAGGACGAACTGGCTCGCTGGCATGAGGTCGGTCAGCAGGTCACCGAGGCCTGGATCGCGGCTCGTGAGGCCGAGGGCGTGCCCGCTCAGGAGATGTACGACGCGATGCAGGACATCAAAGCGGGATACGAGTAGAGGAGCTCGACATGAGGTGGTGACGGCGGTTCGCCGTCACCACCTCGAACCAATGCCGGGGCTTCTATGTTCCCCCGGCCTGGTGAAGGAGAACCAGCCTGCAACCATCGGGAACAGACGACGCCCCGGAGGGTGTGACTGAGCGCCGTCGGTCGCGGCGGTGGATCGACGGGGTCCGCCGATTCGACACAGCGATTCACTACCTGGCGGGCGCCGCGTTGCTGGGCTTGTTGTTCCTGACTGTTTCGGACATAGTCGGTCGGAGCGCCTTCCGCCGGCCGGTCTCCGGAACCGTGGAATTGACCAGCATGGTGTTGGTGGTCGTCGTCTTCCTGGCAGTGGCCCACTCCGAGGACATGGGAGACCACATCACCATCGACCTCATCTACGAACGTGTGGGCCAGAGGTTCAAGGCCGTCCTCGACATCATCTCCGACCTGCTCACCATCGCAGTGGTGGCTCTGTTGTCGTTCCAGCTGTATCAGTTCGTCTTGCGCAACCAGAGATCTGGTGCCGAGACCCCGGTCCTGGACCTGCCTATTTGGCCATTCGTCCTCGTAGCCGCGATCGGCATGGCTCTCTACGCCCTGTCGACAGTCATGAGACTGGCGCTCAGGCTCATGGGCGAGCCGGTGAACGCGGTCGACCCGGCCGATGGCGACGCGGTTGGCGTAGAGATATGAGCCCGGAGATCGTCGGCATCCTCGGGATGGTGGCCCTGGTGGTCCTCCTGTTCATGAGGGTCCCGGTGGCCATCGCCATGATCGGAGTCGGGTTGGTCGGGTTCGGCTTGATCACCAATTGGAACGCCGCCCTCACCCGGCTGGGGTCGGATGCCTTCTACGGCGCCTCCCTGTACAGCCTTTCGGTGATCCCTTTGTTCGTGTTCATGGGGCTGGTCCTGGCGGCGTCTGCACTTGGCGAAGACGTCTACAAGGCCATCGATGCCTTCTTCTGGAGGATCAGGGGCGGTCTCGGGGTCGCCACGATCGGCGCTTCGGCGCTCTTTGGTGCGGTGAGCGGGTCGGCAGTCGCCTCGGCAACCACCATGTCGGTGGTCGCCGTTCCTGAGATGAAGCGCTTCGACTACGACAACGGCTTCGCCGCCGGCACCGCCGCGGTCGGCGGCACGCTCGGGATCCTGATCCCACCCAGCGCCATCCTGGTGCTGTACGGGGTGCTCACCGAAGAGCCGATCGGGCAGGTTCTGATCGGGGGGATCGTCCCGGGCATCATCTGCACGGTCCTATTGATGATCACGGCCTACCTGGTCGTCCGCGCCCGGCCCCACTACGCACCCCGACCTGCCGAGGCTCCCGGGTTGAGTCGCTGGAAGGCCATCAGGCTGGTGTGGGCCGTCCCGGTGATTTTCGGCATCAGCATGGGCGGCATCTATTTCGGGATATTCACTCCGACCGAGGCGGGCGCGGCCGGTGCCTTCCTCTCGATCGCCTATGCCTTGCTCACACGACGGATGACATGGACGGGGTTCAAGGGCGCACTGAGCCGGACCATCCGCACCACCGCCTTCATCTTCATGCTGGTGATCGGCGGCCAGATCTTTGGCTTCTTCCTCTCGGTCTCCCGTATCCCCATCGAACTGGGGGTGTGGATCACCACTCTCGAGATCGCCCCTTGGGTCATCGTGACCCTGATATTCGGGGTCTATTTCATCCTCGGAGCGCTCATGGACGAGATAGCCATCCTCGTCATCATGACCCCGATCATGTATCCGGTGATCATCGGCCTCGGCTACAGCGGTGTCTGGTTCGGGGTCCTCACCATCATGATGCTGCTCACCGGTCTCCTCATGCCTCCCGTCGGGCTTCTCTGTTTCGTGGTCTCTGGAGTCACGAAGATCCCCCTACGCGACGTCTACCGCGGCATCTTTCCCTTCGTCGGTGCCCTCGCGGTAGCCATCATGCTGGTGATCTTCCTCCCCGATCTGGTCACCTGGCTCCCGAACCTGATGACCAGTTAGTCGGGGCGAGGGCGGGACGAGGACCATGCCAACCAGATCCCGTCGGCGACTCTCCTCGGGGTGTCCTGGTCGAGCTCCTGGATCCAGATCCCCCGGTCGCCTCCGACCTCACCCGCATATGCGAACGCCGAGGAGTCCGGCGCCCAGAAGCCGACCGACTGGGCGTACTGAGGGAAGAAGGGGAAGGTGTCCTGCAACATCGTCCCCGGGGGTCGGTAGGCCGGGTAGCCGACAGGCTCGGCCTGGCCGGTCCAGATCGTGGGCACCACCCCGTCGGATGTGATGGTCAACACCAGCAAGGACTCCCCGTCGGGGCTCCAGAAGAAGCCGAGAGCTATATCGTCACTGGCCACCTCGACCTCACCGGTCCCGACCTCGACGACCACCACACTTCCAGTCGGCACCGTGGGTGCCGCGGCCAGCGACACCGAGATCGCCGGTCCGTCGCCGCTCGCTTGAAGGGCCACCTTGGTCCCTTGTGGGTTGGAGACGAACATGGTCGGCCCCGCGACATTGGCCACCGGGGCACGCTCACCGTTCTCGTCCTCGATGATCAACTCGTCGTCGACGACGTGGAACACGCCGCTCGTGGTCCACTGCGGGGCGAGATATGTCGGTGCCGTCGGCTCCAGGCGGACCCGGTCACCATCGGGGGCGATGGTCTCGACCCGGTCAGCACCTGCATGGGTCACCACCCGGTCCCCCGCCGGGCTCCATGAGAAGTAGAACGGAGCGTCCTGATCGACGGTGGTGATGGTGCCTTGCTCGACGTCGACCATCCTGAAGTCGATGCCGCCCATCCCGTTGTGGAGGATCCCGAGATCCCGCCCATTGGGCGACCACGACATGTAAAAGGGGAGATTCGGCGTGGGGATGCTGGTGGTCTCACCCGTCCCGGGTTGCTCGATGCCGACGGCGAAACCGTCTGGGGTCACTTGCCCCCAGGCCAGTGTCGAGGCGTCGGGTGACCATATTGGCTGGGTGTAGAGGGCTTCGTCCCCGGCGTCGGTGGTGATCTCCTCTCGGTTGGAGCCGTCAGGGTCGATCACCACGATGTCGCCCGAGGAGTCGATCAGCGCCAGTCTCCCCGGGTCGGCGGGAGTTTCGATGGCGTCGGGTTGCTCGGTCTCGGCAGGCGAGGTGCAGGAGAGGAGGACGAGGCAAGACACGAGAGCCCGCATGGTGCTCTTTCCCATGACCCGAGCCTATCGACGAGCCCCCGTCATCGCTCGACCAGATGATCCCTGAGGGCGTGCCGCGCCCCGGGCCACCCAGGGTGCTCCCTGTCGCTCACGACCCGATTCCCGCCGACGAACACGTCGGTCACGTCCGACGCGGTGGCCGCGAAAACCACCGCATCCAACAGCTCGGCCCGAGGAGCCCCGTTGAGACGCGGGGAGTCACGGTCGAGGACCAAGAAATCCGCCGGTGAGCCCGCCATGAGGCCTCCGTCGGGGAAACCGAGTGATGCTGAGCCACCCGTCGTGGCCGCGGCGAGCAGGTCGGATGGGGCGAACAGCCCACGCCGGCCACTGGCGAGACGCTGATGGAGCTCGATGCCGCGGGCCTCCTCGAACAGATCGATCACCGCATGAGAATCCGAGCCGACACATAGCGGCGCCCCGGCACTCGACAGGGCGGCGGCGGGCCCCAGCCCGTCGGCGAGGTCGCGCTCGGTGGTGGCGCAGAAACAGACCCGGGTCGCAGTGGAGCCGATGAGCTCGATGTCCGATTCGGTGAGATGGGTGGCGTGGACCAGGGTGGTGTGCTGCCCGAGCAGGCCGCTCTCAGCGAGAAGACCGGTCGGGGTCATCGAGGTAGCCTCCAGGCACTCCCGGTTCTCCGCCGGCTGCTCCGAGACGTGGATGTGGACCGGGATGCCCGGAACCAGGCGCTGCCCCAACATTCTGAGACCTTGCATGCTGACTGCTCTCACCGAGTGCGGAGCCAGCCCGACGAGGACGTCGGTGGCGTTGTGGTAGGACGTCGACAACATCTGGACCCGTTGGAGCCAGCTCTCGATCGATGGGTCACGAAACCTCTGCTGCACCGGGTGCAAGGGCGGCTCGTCGAAGCCGGCGGTGAAGTACCCGGCGTCGAGGAGACAGAGCCTCAGCCCCGCCGCTCGCGCCGCTCGCACCAGGGCGTGACTCATCTCGTTGGGGTCGGCATAGGGCACCCCGCCCATTTGGTGGTGGAGATAGTGGAACTCTCCGACAGTGGTGACCCCCGCCATCGCCATCTCGATGAATACCGCCGTGGCGATGCTCTCATAGCTCTCGGGTGTCAGCGAAGCCGCCATCTCGTACATTCGCTCTCTCCACAGCCAGAAATCACCTCCCTGACGGTGGGTCCGTCCGCGGAGCAGACGGTGGAAGGCGTGAGAGTGGGCGTTCACCAACCCGGGCATCACGATCCCGGCGAGGCGGGGAACGTCGACGTCATCGATGCCGGGGGACACCGCAACTATCCGTCCATCCCGGCTTTCGATCAGGACGTCGTCGCTGAGACCGGGCCCACCGAGCCAGGCGGCGCTGGCGATCCAGCTGGTCCCGCCCCGGCGGTTTTGACGGGGGCTAGCGCCTGTACGGGTCAATACCGCGGCCCTTCCTGGTCATCGGCGGAGGATCGTAGGTGGCGGCGACGGTGGGTGGGCGACGGTGGGCTCCCCCGGAGACCACGTGGGAGTTGGACGGTGCTCGGCACGACATCGCCGAGCGCTCATCATTAGGGTGGCCGACGAGCGTGCAGGGTCGTTTCCGGCCGAGCACGTAACCAAGCAGCAAGGGAACATCCATGGACAGAGCAAAGAAGAGGGCTCAGCAGGAAAAAGTCGACTCGATCAGGAGAAGATCCAACCCCGTTCAGAATCACATCATCGACGAGTTGCAGTACGGGAAGATCTCGCGTCGCGAGTTCATTCGCAAGGGCTCGCTGCTCGGACTTTCCTTCCCGGTGATGGGGTTCTTGCTGTCGGCCTGCGGCGACGAGACGGTAGGCACCACCACCACCGGGGCGGCTGGGGCCACCACCACGACCGCTTCCGCTCCCGGCACCACCTCCGGCACCGGACCGGTGACGGTCAGGGTTGCCATCCCCACGCCTGCGGTGGGAGTCGAACCCGTCCTCATCAACGACGAGGGCGGCTTGGCCGTCTTCGGGCAGACCGGGGAGTATTTGATCTTCTCCGACGATGAGCTCAGCCCGGTCCCCGTCCTGGCGGAGAGTTGGGAATCGAACCCAGACGGCGACGTGTGGACTTTCCACCTCCGCGAGGGAGCAACCTTCCAAGACGGCGCCCCGGTCACCGCAGAGGATGTCGTGGCGACCGTGCAAGGGATCGCCGAGGGAAACGCCGGCCCGGCCTTCCAGACGTTCGGGGTGGATCCCGGTGCCGTGGTCGCGGTCGACCCGGCCACAGTGGAGTTCACCCTGACCCAGCCCAACGGGGCCTTCCCGTTCTTCATGAGCTCGGACAACTACAACGCCGCCATTCTCCCCGCCTCCTTCTGGGCGGAGTACACAGAAGGCAGCTATGAGCAGAGCTTCATCGGCAGCGGGCCGTGGGTCAACGAGAGTTATGAGCCGGGTGTCTCCGCTGTCTACGTGAAGAACGAGGATTACTGGGGCGACAACTCCGCACAGCCCGACCGGATGGAGGTGACGTTCTTCGCAGATGAGGCGGCGGCGGTCACCGGGTTCCAGGAGGGCAGGCTCGATGTGATCCCCCACATCTCCTATTCGGGTGCCACCGCCCTGATCGACAGTCCCGACGCCAACGTGACCAGCATCTCGACGGCCCAACACCGACAGGTCTACTTCGATACCACCCAGCCGCCCTTCGAAGACAAGCGGGTGCGTCAGGCGATCGCCTTGAGCCTCGACCGCCCGTTGCTCATCGACGGGTTGCTCGGTGGGTTCGGCGTGGTGGGCAACGATCACCCGATCTGGCAGAACTACCCCATGCACAACGCCGATGCGGTGGCCCAGCGCGCCGCCGATCTGACCGCGGCCCAACAACTACTCACCGATGCCGGTTTCCCGGACGGCTTCTCGGCGCCACTCGACACGCTGGTGTTCTTCGAGGTCGAGGATCTCGCGGTGCTCATCCAGCAATCGGCGGCACAGATCGGGGTGAACCTGGAGGTCGGGGTCTACGACTCGGGCACCTACTACGGCGACTACTGGCTGGCAGCCAATGCCTCGATGGGGATCGTGAACTATGGGCACCGAGGTGTCCCCAACGTCTACCTGGGGGCACCACTGCTCAGCCCGGAGCGGACCGGAGACGCCTCCTGGAACGCTTCGCACTGGTCCAACTCCGACTACGACGCGTTGTTCGACCAGTTCGCCAGTGCACCCGATCTCGACACTCAAACCCAGATAGCCGGCGAGATAGAGGCGCTGTTGTGGGACGAGGTTCCCTTCATAGTCCCCTACTACGTGGACCACATCTCGGTGTCCCAGCCCAGCTACCAGGGTCTGGAGGTCACCGGGATGGGCCACTACAACATCGTGAACTCAGGATTCAACGGCTGAGAACACGAAGGATGCGGCAGTCGGCTCCAGGTAGGAGGGGAGCCGGCTCGCCTGATCGGTGATGGCGCGTTTCATCTGGCGTCGGATCGGCCTGGCGCTGATCACGCTGCTGGTGCTGAGTGTGCTCGTCTTCATCGGGACCCAGCTACTCCCCGGCGACGTCGGTCGACGCATCCTGGGGCCGTTCGCCAATCAGGAGGCGGTCGACGCACTCAATGCGCGCCTGGGCACCGACCGTCCGGTCCTGGTCCAATACTGGGATTGGATCAGCGGGGTGGCCACGGGTGACCTCGGATTCTCCATCTCCTTCTCCCGGCCGGTCACCGAGTTGTTGGGCCGGGCTCTGGTCAACTCCTTGAAGCTGGCCGCGCTGGCCTTCGTCATCGTTGTCCCGCTTGCCTTGCTCGGTGGGATCTTCGCCGCCCTGCGGCAGGGGACGGCCATCGATCGGATAATCACCGTTGGGGGCCTCTCGGCCACCGTCATCCCCGAGTTCGTCTCCGGTATCGTCTTGATCCTCGTCTTCGCGGTCTGGCTGCGCTGGCTCCCCGGCACCGCCAACCCACCTGCGGGCTCCAGCATCTTCACCCAGATGAGATATCTGATCCTCCCGGCGATCCCCCTGGTCCTCGTGCTCTTCGGGTACATCGCCCGGATAACCCGCGCCGGGGTGATCGAGGCGCTCGAGGCGGACTACACGCGCACAGCCATCCTGAAGGGGCTTCCCCGGTCCACGGTGATCCGTCGTGACGTGCTCCGCAATGCCCTGCTCCCCACCATCGCCGTCGTGGCTTCACAGGTCGGCTATCTCATCGGGGGCCTGGTGGTGGTCGAGTTCCTGTTCAACTATCAGGGCATCGGCAAGCTCCTCTACGACGCGGCCCAGAACGCCGACTTCCCGCTGTTGGCGAGCGGGGTGCTGGTGGTCGGCGCCGCCTTTCAGGTCTCGATGCTGCTCGCCGACCTCGCCTACTCGTGGCTCAACCCGCGGATCAGGCTGGGCTGATGGCCACCCCCACCGCCACCCGGTCGCAACGCTGGCAGGTGCTTCGCCGCTCGGGGACTTTCTGGGTCGGCGCCTTCCTCACCGTCATGTGGGTGTTTTTCGCCATCTCCGGTGATGTGGTGACCCCTTACGATCCTCTGGGGACACCGCAGGATCTGCTCAATCGTCTCCAACCTCCCTCGGCGGAGCACTGGTTCGGCACCGACAGCATAGGGCGCGACGTCCTGTCGAGAGTGCTGGCCGGTGCCCGCCAGGTCCTCACCGTGGCTCTGGCGGCGACGGTCCTCGGCACCATCTTTGGCACCGCTCTCGGGTTGATCATCGGGTATTTCGGTGGTCTGGTGGACGACATCATCAGCAGGGTGCTCGACGCCTTCCTCTCGATACCCCTGGTCATCACCGGAATGCTCGCCTTGGCCGCGCTGGGCCCCAACACCATCGGTGTGATCGTGGTGATCGGGCTGGTCTTCACACCGATCATCGCCAAGACGGTGCGGGCCGCGGTGCTCGGCGAACGTCAGCTCGATTACGTGACCGCGGCCCAGCTCCGCAGGGAGAACTCGCTGTACATCCTGTTCGTCGAGATTCTCCCCAATGTCTTCAGCGTCGTTATCGTCGAGTTCACCGTTCGTCTCGGGTATGCCATATTCACCGTCCTGGCGCTGTCGTTCCTCGGCTTCGGGGTGGAGCCGTCGGTGCCGGACTGGGGTCTGACCATCTCACAGCACTTTGGCTTCCTCACCGGCAATGTCTGGTGGCCCGTGCTGTTCCCGGCGGTGGCGATCGCCTCGCTGGTGGTCGGGGTGAACCTGTTGGCGGACGCGATCAGCCAGGCATTTGAGTGAGAAGGAGCTGGACTTGACCTCTCAACCGGTCCTCGAAGTGGAGAACCTGGCGATCGACTATCGCATCGGGCCGGACTGGAAGACCGCGGTCCGTGATATCAGCTTCACCATCGACCGTGGCCAGTCCTTCGGTCTCGTCGGAGAGTCGGGCTGTGGGAAGACCACGATCGCCATGGCGATCATGCATTACCTGTCCCGGAACGGTCGGGTGAGTGGCGGCTCCATCCGGCTCAACGGGCGGGAGTTCACCCACCTCAGCCAGAGGGAGCTGCGTCAGGCTCGTGTCAATGAGATCTCCATGGTCTATCAGAACCCGCAGACCTCGCTCAACCCCTCGATCAAGATCGGGCGTCAGGTCGCCGACGTGTTCGAGCTGATGGGGGTGCCCTCCCGGGAGCATGAGAATCGGGTGATCGAGATCCTGAAGAAGGTGCAGATCGCCGATCCGGCCCGGGTGGTCCACCGCTATCCGCACCAACTCTCCGGGGGCATGCTGCAGAGGGTTGTCATCGCCATGGCCATCGCCTCCAAGCCGTCGCTGCTCGTTCTCGACGAGCCCACGACGGGTCTCGACGCCACGGTCGAGGCCGAGGTGCTCGATCTGGTGTCAGATCTTCGTGACGAGATCGGCACTTCGGTGCTCTTCATCAGTCACAGCCTCGCGGTCATACGGAAGATGTGTGACCGCACCGCTGTGCTCTACGCGGGGAGGATGATGGCCGAAGGACCCACCGAGAGCATCTTCACCGAGCCGAGACACCCCTACACGGTGGGTCTGTTGCGTTGTCTGCCCACACCGGACAAGGGTGGGCGCGACGAGGCCAACCTCGACACCATCCCGGGCTTTCTCCCCCCTCTCGGGGCGGAGATACAGGGTTGTGTCTACGCCGATCGCTGCGCCATGTCCCAAGACATCTGTCGCGAGGTGGAGCCGGGGCTGAACGACCTGGGAGACAGGGTGAGCCGATGTCACTTCCCCGACGAGGCCCCCAACCTCCCCCGCACGGTGCGCCCCGAGCCACCGGAGAGACATCTCAGCGACCAAACGCTCGTACAGATGAAGGACGCCTCCAAGACCTTCATGCAGGATGGTCATCCCGTGTATGCGCTGAGCCACATCGACCTGGAGATCAAGGTCGGGGAGACGGTGGGCCTGGTGGGCGAGTCGGGCTCGGGCAAATCGACATTGGCCAAGGTGCTGCTGGGAATCCATGCCCCCGACGACGGCACCGTGATCACGCTGAGCGGCTCAGACCTGGCGGCCGAGTTGGAGCGTCGGAGCCAGGCGGAGATCGGGGCGGTCCAGATGGTCTTCCAGAATCCTGACAGCGCCCTCAACCGGCGGCACAGCGTCCATCGGATAATCGGTCGCGCCGTGCAGTTGCTGCGTGGCGGCAGGCGAAAGGAGCGGGATCAGCGCACCAAGAACCTGCTCCAAGAGGTGCGCATGGGGATGCAGCACTTCAACTCCAAGCCGCGTCAGCTCTCCGGCGGCCTCAAGCAGAGGGTTGCCATCGCCCGGGCCTTCGCCGGCTCGCCCGCCCTCGTCGTCTGTGACGAGCCGACCTCCGCTCTCGATGTCTCGGTCCAGGCAGCGATCATCAATCTGCTCTCCGAGCTCCAGGCCGACGAGAACGTCGCCTACCTGTTCATCTCTCATGATCTCAACGTGGTGCGCTACATCGCCGACCGGGTAGCGGTGATGTACCTCGGCAGGCTGATGGAGGTAGGGACCTCGGACCGGGTGTTCTCGGGCCCCCATCATCCCTACACCGAGGCGCTGTTGTCGGCGTCACCCGAACTCGACGAGGACAATCGGATCAGACTCGAGGGCGAGATCCCCGAGCCGTCGAACCCACCCTCAGGGTGTGTTTTCCAGACCCGCTGCCCCCGAAAGATCGGGGAGATCTGTGAGACGGTCGAGCCCAAGCTCGAGGAGGCGGAGCACGGTTGGTACAAGCGGTGCCACATCCCGATCGAGGAGTTGCGAGAGATCCAGATGGGTCAGCCGGTCTGAGCGGCCCGGGCGAGTCGCCCCCAACTCGACATCTGCTGATAGTCTGGTGGCCAAGTACAGCGCCAATTTGATCGACCAGCTTGCGGGCGCTCTAGAAATCCGGCTAAAGCGGCAACGCCGCTCGGTCCTATGACTGAGTGGTTCTTTGTCTCTCGGATGAGTTGGTGACCCCGGGTCGATCAGGAGGATGATCGACAATGGGAAACAGGCTCGCCGACCTCCTGCAACGGAGGGGTCGTCTCGTAGCGGATGGGGGCATGGGCACATCGCTGTTCGAGATGGGTCTCCAAGCCGGCTCCACACCCGAGTTGTGGAACATCGCCCACCCCGACCGGGTGGCCGAGGTCCACTCGGAATTCGTTGGAGCGGGGGCGGACATAATCCTCACCAACACCTTCGGGGGAACCCGCGCCCGGCTCGACCTCGACGGTCTCGGTCACCGGGTGGCGGAGCTCAACGAGGCCGGTGTGTCCCTTGCCCGGGCAGTGGCCGAGGGCGCGAGGCGCGAGGTCATCGTCGCCGGATCGGTTGGCCCCACCGGCCAGCTGTTCGCGCCGCTCGGTGAGCTCACCCACGACACCGGGGTCGAGTTGTTCACAGAGCAGGTGACCGCCCTGGCTTCGGCGGGAGCCGACGTCATCTGGATCGAGACTCTCTCGGCGATCGAGGAGCTGGCCGCGGCGGTCGAAGCCGCGGAGACGACCGGTCTCCCGGTGGTGTCGACGATGAGCTTCGACACGCATGGCAAGACGATGATGGGTCTGGCACCGTCGCGTCTCGCTGGGTGGTGGGGGGACCACGGATCCTCCCCGACCGCCATCGGAGCCAATTGTGGTGTTGGACCGGGTGATGTGGTGATCGCAGTCGACGAACTGCGGGAGACCGGCGCCGGATACGTGTTGGTGGCCAAGGCCAACTGTGGGGTGCCACAGATGATCGGCGGCACCCTGTGGTATCCCACCTCGTCGGATGACATGTCGGCCTACGCCGAGCTGGCCCTCGATGCGGGCGCGCTTATCGTGGGGGCGTGTTGTGGCTCCATCCCCGAACACATCGGCGAGATCCGGGCCGTGGTCGACAGCCATGAGGCCAAATCCGGTGTCGACGTCGTCGAGGTGGCATCACGGCTGGGAGGGCAGGCCGGCGCGGCGACCCCGACCGGAGGTCGTGGCCGGGAGAGACGCTCACGTCGGAGGACCTCCTCCCCGATCTGAGCAGGAGTGATCGGGTTGCGACGATGAGCGACGCCCGATCCCCACAGTGGCCGGTGACAACCGAAGAGTTGTCAGGTGACCCCCATGCCCTGCTGCACCGTCTTCGCGCCCAGTCGCCGGTGGTCTGGCTGCCTTCGCTGGGAGGATGGCTGGTGAGTCGTCACGATCTCTGCATGGAGGTGATGCTCGACCCTGACACCTATACGGTCGACGATCCTCGATTCTCCACTCAGCAGGTCATCGGTCCCAGCATGCTGTCACTGGACGGGGAGCGACACCGGAGCCACCGCGACCCGTTTGCCGGGCCGTTCCGGGCGGCGCGCATCCGCGAGCTGGAGGGCTACACGTCCGACCGTGCTCGGGACCTGGTGCGCAGGGTCGTGTCCGACGCGGGCGGGGACCTGAGGGCGAAGGTGGCCGGTCCACTGGCCGTCGCGGTCATGGCCCGGGTTCTTGATCTCGCAGACGTCGCCCCCGAGGAGGTACTTGGATGGTACCGGGAGATCGTCGCCGCGGTCCACGAGGTCACTGCGGGTGGTGAGGTCGACACCGCGGCGCGGGTTGCTTTCGAGGAGCTGAAAGGCGCCGTCGTCCGCAATCGAGCCTCGAGTGATCTGCTCTCGACGGTCGACGCCGGGGGTGCGTTGTCGATAGACGAGATCGTCTCCAACGTGGCAGTCCTCCTGTTCGGTGGCATCGTCACCGCGGAGAGCAGCACAGCCATCGCCTTCCGTTATCTCCTCGATGACCGCGGGCTCGCCTCCCGGGTCGAGAGCGATCGGTCCCTGGTGAGACCATTCGTCGAAGAGGCCTTCCGCATCGAGCCCTCGGCGGCGGCCGTCGACCGCTATGCGACGAGGCACGCGGTCTTGGGCGGAGTGGCCATAACCGGGGGTGATCTGGTCCGGGTGTCGCTGAGCGCGGCGAATCGAGATCCGGAGATCTTCGATGAGCCGGACCGATTCGACCTCTATCGGGAGAATCTCGCCAAGAGCCTCACCTTTGTCAGAGGGCCTCATGCATGTCTGGGTCTTCACCTGGCCCATCTCGAGGCCGTTGCCGCGGTCGGCGCCCTTCTCGACGAGCTCACGGGTCTGCGGGCGGGGGATCTCGACCCGATCGCCGGTCTGGTGTTCCGGACGCCGGAAACGGTCGAGGCAAAGTGGCATGGAGACCTCGCCTTCGCCAACTAGAGTCTCTTGAGGTCGAGAAACGGTGGGATGGTGCCAGGTTTGGTCAGTCTTGGTCCAAATGAGGTGGTCGAAGGGAGGCCGTTCACCGCGGTCGAGATGACCCGTAGAGATCTCGCCGTCCTTCACAGCGTGCTGGCCGACGTGCGGTCGGTGGTGGTCGAGGTCGAGGAGGGATCCACCAAGCTCGAGCCCTACCAGAAGCTGGCCTGGCGGGTGGGCGGCATGACCCATCGTCTGCTCATTTGCGACGTCGACCGGATCCGGGCCCATCAGTCCCTCTGCGTGGTGGGATTCTTCGCGGAGCGCCGCACCGAAGTGGACATCTGGCCGCTGGAGGATGCCAACTCGGAGATCGTCAACGAGTTCTCCAAGTACCCGGGGATACTCAGCTATGGCTCACTCGAGCTACCCAACGGGCATTGGGCCAACATGGTCCTTCACGACGACCCGATCGACACCCAATTCTGGCGGACCTCCGAGACGCACTCCCGGGCTGTCGAGACACTCTCTCCACGTCACTATTTCAACGTCAGGATCCACAACGGCCGGCTGACATCGGGGCTGTTCAACCGTCCAGAGATCGTCATCGAGCGGACCAAGTACTTCGACTACACCGGCCCCTCGCAGTGGCGGGCGGAGCGAACCCTGGTCGCCACCTGAGCGGTGAGCCCTGGCGCCGACCGTCTCCATTTCGAGCTCGCCGACACCGGGGCGTGGCACGAGATATGGCCCATCATCAGAGAAGTCGTCTCGACGGGTGACACCTATCCCTATCCACCAGAGCTGGGGGAGACCGAGGTGTCGACGTTTTGGATGCACACCGATACCGACCGCGAGGCCACCTATATCGCCCGGCGGGACGGCGCCGCCGTGGGGACGGCATACCTGAAGCCAAATTAGGTGGGTCTGGGGGACCACGTCGCCAACGCCGGGTGGATGATCGCTCCCTCGGCCCGGGGCCAAGGGGTGGGCAGGCGGTTCGGCGAGTTCGTGATCGGCGAGGCGCGTCGGATCGGGTATCACGGGATGCAGTTCAATGCGGTCGTCGCCACCAACCGGGCGGCCATTGCTCTTTGGGAGTCGCTTGGCTTCGAGATCGTGGGCACCGTTCCGGATGCCTTCCGGCACGCCACCCGCGGATTGACCCCGGTGCATGTCATGTATCGACGTCTCTAAGGCGGGTTCCCGGTCCCGTAGGCTGACCCGCGATGAAGATCAGTGATATCGAGACCTTCGTGGTGGCCAATCCCCCGCCTTCGTTCGGGGGAAGATACTTCACCTTCGTCAAAATCTCCTCGAGCGACGGGACAGTCGGCTACGGCGAGGCTTACGCGGCGACTTTTCATCCCCACGTCGTCTCCCAGATGCTCCTCGACGTGGGCGAGCGGCACCTCATCGGCCGCGACCCCTTCGACATAGAGACCTTCTGGCGAAGCGCCTACGGGCGGGGGTTCACCCAACGTCCTGACGTGAGCCTGCAGGGGGTGATGAGTGCCCTGGAGATGGCTTGTTGGGACATCATCGGCAAGACCCTCGGCCAGCCCGTGTACAAGCTCCTCGGGGGCCAGGTCCACGAGAAGCTGCGCACCTACACCTACCTATACCCGAGGGAAGACGACGCCACCGACGTCTACGTCGATCCCGACCTCGCGGCGCAACGGGCCGCCGAGTATCTCGAGTGGGGCTTCACCGCGGTCAAGTTCGACCCTGCCGGGCCGTACACCGTGATGGGCGGGCACCAGCCCTCCCCGAAACGACTCGGGCTCTCGGTCGAGTTCGTCCGGAAGATCCGCGAGGCCGTCGGCAGCCGGGCTGACATTCTCTTCGGCACCCATGGCCAGTTCACCCCGTCGGGGGCGATCCGCCTGGCCACCCGGCTCGAGCCCTACGACCCGCTGTGGTTCGAGGAGCCGACACCTCCCGACGATGTTGCCGGCATGGCCCGGGTCGCCGCCGCGACCAGCATCCCCATCGCCACCGGCGAGCGACTCACCACCAAGACCGAGTTCGCCAGGGTGCTGGAGGCGGGGGCGGCCCACATCGTCCAGCCCAACCTGGGACGCGCCGGTGGGATTCTCGAAGGCAAGAAGATCGCGGCGATCGCAGAAGCGCACAATGCCCAGATCGCCCCCCACCTCTATTGCGGGCCGATCGTGGGGGCGGCGAATGTCCAGCTGGCCACCTGCTCACCGAACTTCCTCATCCTGGAGAGCATCCTCGACTGGGGTGGCTTTCACTCGGAGATCCTCGAGACGCCGATGCATTGGGAGGACGGTTGGGTGATCCCGCCCACCACCCCCGGCCTGGGAGTCGTCTTGAACGAGGACGTCGCCCGGGCACACCCCTACCAGGGCGACGAGCTGCACCTCGATATGGCGGAAGAGCCGATCGACCAGACCGACTGAGGGTCTGGTCTTGATCGAATGAGCCCCGAGTTGCCGTGACGGGACACTATTGCACAGTCGATCAGATGGGATCGATGTCTATACCCAGGGGGAGTGGGTGGTGCCCGACCCGTAGGCGGTGCCGTTGGCAAACCGGGCGTACCGGAACGGCGCCAGCCCGGTGACCGGCTGGGAGCCGGCCAGCTCCTTGGCGACGAGCTTGCCGATGCCGGTCATCTTGAAGCCGTGGTTGGAGTCGGCGATCATGTAGACGTTGGGGAGGATCCAGTCGATGATCGGGATGTTGTCGGGGGTGAAGGCCCCGATTCCTCCGTTGCGACGCTCCTTGAAATCGGGTCTGATCCCCTCGAACCGGGTCATGAACATCCCCATCGCTGCGGTGAAGTAGTCGGCGAACGAGTCGTCGGCCTGGTATTCGTCGTTGGCGTGGCCGTAGGGCTCCACCGAGGCATCGGGCCCGATCTTCTTGGGGAGCCCACCGCCCTGGATGCCGGGACGCTCCATGCGCTCTGTACCGTTCTTCCAATACACGTAGACGTTGTCGTCGAGCTCTCTGCCACTCACCGGGTCGAGCACCGGGGTATTCATGAGCTCGATGTGGAGCACCGGGGGGTTGAGGCTGTCGGCGGTGTAGTAGGGGCCGTCGAAGTAGACCTCGCCCTCCTCGAGCCGCCAGTACGTCCACATGTCCTTGTCTTCGACCAGCGAACCGTCCTGGTAACCGACATCGAGCGTCATCGGCTTGGCGAGCATCTCCCAATGCGCCGGTATCCAGGCGCCCATGCAGAGGATGACAACATCGGCGGAGATCTTCCCCGCCGACGTCTCCACCGCTCTCACTTCCCCACCTTGGAGGTCGTAACCGGTGACCTCGACTCCGGGCACGATCCTGACGCCATGCCGCGCGCAGAGCTCGGCCAGACCGTTGACCGCCTGGGCGGTGCCGGCATACCCCGACAACTTCTCGTGGATCACCACGTCGATGGTGTGGTGCTGGAAGTCGGGCCACACCCGGGTGAGAAAGTCGCGAGCCTCGTGGCCCACATAGAGATCGGAGGTGTACCCCACCGAGTTCTGGCTCTCGTGGATCCTCTCGTACTCGGCGATCTGGTTCTCCTCACCACAGGACACATAGCCGACTTGCTGGAAGCCGAGCAGCACCGGGTCGTAGTTCCAGACGTCTACGGATTCGCGGATCAGTGCGTGAATCGGCTCGGTCATGTAGAAGTTCCGCACGCAACCGCAGGCGATGCCGGTGGCACCGGCCCCGGGCCGGGTCTTGTCGAGGAGGACGATGTCATCGCCGCTCCCCAACTCCATGGCGAGGTGCCACGCGGTGCTCATCCCGTGGACCCCTGCCCCCACGATGACATAAGTGGCCGATTCGGGCAACGGTTGTGACATCCACAGGCTCCTGTGCTCGCGTTCGTGCCGCGGCACACTATCTGGCCGCGGGTAGGTTGCCAACGGTGACGGTTCCCTTCGTCCTGCCTGCCCTTCTCGCTGACCCGAAGCCACCGGACGCACCCATCGTCCTCTTGAACGCGCGTGTCTTCGACGGGACCGGTGCGGGGGTCACAGAAGTCGAGTCTGTCGTCGTCGAGCACGGCCGTCTCTCCGACCGCGGGCCCCACGAAGAGGGGGTTCTCCTGGATCTCGAGGGCCGCTTCCTCATGCCGGGCCTGATCGACGCGCACACCCACCTCAGTCTTCAACCCGACGTAGAGATGCTGGAGGGAATGGAGCGGCTGCGCCCCGAGGTGAATGGGCATCTTGTTGCCTCCGAGATGCAGAGAGCCCTTCGCATGGGGATCACCACCGTGCGCGACGTTGGTGCCTGGGGCGACACGGTCCTGGCGATACGTCAGGCGATGAGACATGGGGCATTCCTCGGACCCAGGCTCTTGGCCTGTGGTCGAATCGTCAGCGCCACCTCGGCGGGCGGGAGACACTACGCAGGCATGTACCGGGAAGCGGATGGGCCGGATGACATGCGGCGGGCCGCACGCGAGCAGTTACGACGCGGTGCCGACTTCGTCAAGGTCATGGTGACCGGAGCGCGATCGGTGGAGCTCGAGAACCCCGCTCCACCTCAAGTGACCCGTGACGAGCTGGCCGCCCTGGTCGACGAGGTCCATCGTCAGGGATACCTGGTCGCGGCTCACTGCGAAGGCCTGGAAGGCACACTGATGGCCATTGAAGAGGGTGTCGATACCATCGAGCACGGTTTCTATCTGAACCAGAGGCCGGAATACCTCGAGAAGATGGCCAAATCGGGACAGACCCTCGTGCCGACGCTGTCGTTTCTTCGAGATGTCGTCTCCGGGCGTCACGAGGTGTGGTCCGAGTCTCTGATCGAGCGTGGCGACTACAACGTGTCCGAGGCGAACGAGACCCTCGTGGCAGCCGTTGCCGCAGGAGTCAACATCGCCATGGGATTCGACTCCAAGCCGGAGCGGCATGCCGCGGCGGAGTTGAAGGCGATGGTGGAGGCAGGAATGCCCACGGCAAACGCTCTGGTGGCTGCCACCTCAGGGTCTGCCTCGGCCCTGGGGCTCGATAGCCTGGTGGGAACGGTCGAAACCGGGAAGGTGGCCGACATGCTGGTCGTCGATGGTGATCCGCTTCAGGACATCACGGTTCTCACCGACCAGGACCGCATCCACCTCGTGCTGCGAGGGGGGCACCTCGTCTACTCGTCGCCCGACATGCGACGGCTCCACTCGAACGAACCACCGTCATGGATCGAGACCTCCGGCCAGCCAATCAGATAGGCATAGAAGAACGTCTCGTTGGCCCTCCCGTCGGTAAAGGTGCTCGTCATCTGGTCGGGCACCATCCAACGCTGGACGGCCTTCGCGTCGAGCAACGCTCGGTAGACGAGTGAGGCGAGTCGCTTTCACCCCGTCACCCGGCCGACGTGCCCTGCCGTTTCCACGCCCGGTAGCCGCCCACCAGGTCGGTGGCTCCGGGGACCTCGAGGTCGATGAGCGCTGCCGCGGCGAGGCTCGACTGATAGCCGTCGTTGCAGACGAGGATCACCACCTGACCGGGTTCGAGGTCGAGGACCCGGGCGCCACTCGAAGGTGCCAACCTCCATTCGAGCACGCCTCTGTCGACCACCATCGCTCCCGGCAAGTCACCCTCCTCCAACCGATCCACGTCGGGGCGGATGTCGACGAGGACAGCGCCTTGGGCAACCACGGTCTCCAGCTGCTCAGGGGTGACCCGGTTCAAGCGGGCCCTGGCTGCGGCGAGATACACGTCGATGGTTGTCACTGCGACGGCGATGGTATCGGGATAGTGTCGCCACGCCGTCGAAAGAGAAGGACCCCGGTGAGAGCAGCAGTGATGCGAGCGGTGGGTGAGTCACTGAGCATCGAAGACATCGAGCACTCGAAGCCGGGCCCGTTCGAGGTTGTCGTCAGGGTGGCGGCGGCAGGTCTCTGCCACAGCGACGTCAGGTTCATGGAAGGCTCCTACCAGGTTGCCCTTCCTGCAGTGCTCGGTCACGAGTCCGCCGGAGTGGTCGAGGAGGTCGGCGACGCCGTCACCCACGTCGTCCCGGGAGATCATGTGATCACGTTTCTCTCCGTGTTCTGCGGATCATGCTCCTACTGCTTTTCGGGGCGAGCCAACCTATGTTCCAACCGCGAGGCGACCCAACGCCAGGTGGGCGAGTCCCCCCGTCTCTCGTCGGCGGGTGAGGCTCTGCACCAATTTCTCAACCTGGCCTCGTTCGCGGAGCGAATGCTCGTCCATGAGAACGCAGTGGTGAAGGTGACCACCGAGATCCCGCTCGATCGGGCGGCGCTTCTGGGGTGTGGCGTGGCCACCGGGCTGGGGGCGGTGTTCAACACCGCCGCGGTCGGTCCCGGGGAGACGGTGGCCGTCATCGGGTGTGGCGGCGTGGGGCTGAGCGCTGTCCAAGGTGCCCGGATCGCCGGGGCGGGACGGATCATCGCCATCGACCGCATCGCAGAGAAGCTGCAGCTCGCCGCCCAAATGGGCGCCACCCACGTGGTCGACTCGTCGCGGGAAGACGCCGTGGCCACGGTCAAGGAGCTCACCGACGGGTTGGGTGTCGAGAAGTCCTTCGAGGCGATTGGCGCCAAGACCACCGCAGAGATGGCATTTGCAATGTTGCGCCCGGGCGGCACCGCCACAGTGATCGGTTTGATACCGATCGGGCAAACGGTGGAGATCCCCGGAGTCGAGTTGCTCGACGAGAAGAGAATCCAGGGCTCCAACATGGGCTCTAACCGCTTCAGGATCGACGTGCCCCGCTATGTGGAGATGTACCTGGACGGCAGGCTCAACCTCGACGACATGGTCACCGACCGGATTGCGCTCGAGGAGATCAACGAGGGGTTTGCCAGGATGAGGACCGGCCGCACCGCACGGATAGTCGTCGACTTCGAGCAATGACCAGCTTTGCGGGCATGGAGACGGCTGCTGTAAAGCTCGTCCGCCGCTACTACGTGTATGCGGGCGTCTACACGTTGGCCGCCTCGGTGATATGGGGGGTCAACACCCTGTTCCTCCTCGACGCGGGTCTGTCGATCGGAGAGGTCTTTATCGCCAATTCGGCATGGTCCGCGGGGACCGTGCTGTTCGAGATCCCGACAGGGGTCGTGGCCGACACGGTGGGTCGCAGGGTGTCGTTCCTGTTGTCATTGGTGGTCCTGGCCTCGGCGACGCTGGGATACGTCGGGCTCGCCGAGGTCGGGGGCGGGGTGGTTGCCTTCTCGATAGTCTCGGTCCTCATCGGTCTGGGCTTCACCTTCTACTCCGGGGCCATGGAGGCATGGCTGGTCGACGGGGTGAGGGCGCTCGGCTTCACCGGTGACTTCGACAAGGTTTTCAGTCGCGGGCAGCTGGTCAGCGGTGCAGCCATGCTCGTCGGCACGGTGGGCGGTGGCGTCTTGGGCCAGGTGGACCTGTCCCTGCCGTTTCTCCTTCGTTCGGGCCTGCTCGTGCTTCTGTTCGTGCTGGCCTTCGCCGGCATGGACGAGATCGGGTTCGAACCGCGCCGCATGTCTCTCCGTGAGGTCCCTGCCGAGGCGATGAGGATGGCGAGAGAGGGAGTCGTCTTCGGGTGGGGCAACCGGTCACTTCGTCTCCTCATGCTGGCCACCGCTGCCCAGATGGGGCTTTTCTCGTGGGCTTGGTACGCCTGGCAGCCCTATTTCCTCGAGCTCCTGGGTGAGGATGCGGTCTGGGT
>DATKCZ010000021.1:0-43729 GCA_035512955.1 Acidimicrobiia bacterium | reverse complement strand
CTTCGAAGAGCCCACCGTACGTGTCGAGGGTCATCGCCGCGGAGGCGTGGCCCAGAGCTCGTTGCACCGCTTTGATCGAGGCGCCGGAGGCAATCATCAGACTTGCTGCCGTGTCCCGGAGATCGTGCGGCACCAGGTCCGTAGGCATCCCTGACGCCTTGACCGCCGGGTCCCAGACCGATTTTCGAAAGTTGGAGTTCCGCAATGGCCCGCCACGTGGAGCGGAGAACACCAACGTGTCTGGTGGGCCGGGAGGTCCGAGCTGGTCGATCACGAACTGAGGAAGGATGACCTTACGCTCCTCGTGGGTTTTGGGACTCCCCCACTCCAGGCGGCCCGACACCTCGGTGGCGGAGACCATCACCTCCACCCGCCGCCGCTCGATATCCACGTTCTCCCATCGAAGAGCCACAGCCTCACCCCAGCGCAGACCGGACCAGGCGAGGAAGAAGACGACAGCGCCGGCGCCCGGTTGTCTGTCTTCACAAGCCTCGGCGAAAGTTTCCACTTGTTCGGCCGTGAGGAACTGCTGCCGGCGAGGCCGCACCTTCGGGGGTTTCACCACCGCGGCCGGGTTCCTGGCGATCAAGCCATCGGCCACTGCGACATCCAGGGCCGCGGACAAAACTTGACGACCTTGGCGCACCGACGCTGCGGATAGACCGTCATCTCTGAGCCGGGCCTGCCATCCGCGCACCTGGGCTGGGGTGATCTTCACCAACTGCGTGTTACCGAAGGTGGGTAGCACGCGGGATTTGAGATTCGAGACGTAGTTGGCACGTGTCGCCGGCTTGAGGTCGAGGCTTTCGAGCCAGGTCTCCGCCCATGTGGCGAAGGTCACCTTCCCCGCGGACGGGTCCACCCATTCGCCTCGGTCGGCCCCTGTCTCTTCGATCCTGAGCCACTTCTCGGCGTCTACCTTGCGACGAAAAGTCTTTGAATGCTGCCGCCCATCTGGGCCGCGATAGCGAGCCAGCCATGGTTTGGGACGGTCTACGCGCTGTATCGAGCCCATCTTGGATTCTGTCCAGTTATCGTTCTGTCGCGCCAGTGTTGCACAGGACGAGAGAAATGTAGCAAAACAGCGTGAAACGGAGAAAGACCCCGAAAGAGGAGCTGAAGCTACGTTTTCCCTGGTCACAGGGCGGAAATTGACGTATTCCCTGCTAGTCGATTTGCTCCGCGGGTAGGACTCGAACCTACAACCAATGGATTAACAGTCCACTGCTCTGCCAATTGAGCTACCGCGGAAGGTGTGCCGGTTGGCAGGGTCAGGTTACCAACGCGCCCTCCGTACTCCCACTCACCATTGCCGCTGCACAGGATGCAGAAACCTGCAACGCGAACGGGAAGTCAGGCGTCTTCGAGAAAGCCTTGGAGACGCCCCGACTTGTCCGGATGACGGAGTTTGGCCAGTGCCTTGGTCTCCAGCTGACGGATACGCTCCCTGGTCACGTTGAAGTGGGCCCCCACCTCCTCCAACGTCCGGGGCTTGCCGTCGGCGAGACCGAACCGCATGACCAGGACCTGACGCTCCCGGTCGCTGAGGCCCTCCATGGCCTGAGCGAGTTGGAGTTGAAGAGAGGCGAAGGTGGCTACGTCGGCGGGCATCTCGGAGTCGACATCCTCGACGAGGTCACCGAGGGTGCCGTCCTCGTCCTCCCCGACCGGAGTCTCCAAGGAGACGGTGTCCTGGGCGATACGTCTCAGCTCGGCCACCCGCTCCACCGGCAGATCCAGCTCCTCGGCGAGCTCCTCGACGGTCGGGGCGTGGCCCCGCAACTGGGTCATCTCCCGCTGCAGCCTGGTCAGCTTGTTGACCGAGTCGAGCACATGGATCGGCATTCGGATGGTGCGGCCCTGATCGGCTATCGCCCTCGAGATCGACTGTCGTATCCACCAAGTGGCATACGTGGAGAACTTGAAGCCCCTCCTGTAGTCGAACCGCTCCACCGCCCGCATCAGGCCGACGTTGCCCTCCTGGATGAGGTCGAGCAATGCCATCCCCCGACCGACATACCTGCGGGCCAGTGAGACCACCAGCCGCAGGTTGGAGTTGACCAACTGGTCGTGGGCCGATTTGGCGACCTCGAGCTGATGGTTCAGGAGGGCGGTGTCCTCAGGTGTCAACGGCTCGTCACGGTGCAGCCGCTCTCTCGCCTTGTTGCCCGCCTCGAGTTGCATGGCCAGCTCCACCTCTTGTTGAGCGGTGAGCAGGGGGTAGCGGCCCAGATCGTTGAGATAGAGACGGACCGGGTCGGAGACCGAGATCTGGGAGACCTCGATGTTCTCCTCGACCACTGCCGGGCCTTCCTCCATGAGCTTGATGCCCTTGATGCGCAGCTCGTCGGCGACCCTCTCGAAGGCCTCACCCGGTGCCTCGATGTCTTCCAGCTCCTGCTGCACCTCGGCCATCGTCAAGAAGCCCCGGTGGTTGCCCCGCTTGACCAGGGAGGCCGTCACGGACGATAGAGATGCCTCTGTCATTGACCGAATGAGCGTTTCTCCTGTTGTAAAGCTATCAAGCGTCGCAGGCTTTCGGAATGAGTTTGCGATCCTTCCTCCATCTCGGCCAGCTCGGCCTCGATGGCGTCGATCTCCGAATCGAGACGACGGAGACGCACTCTCCGTCGCATGTCCGACCAATCGGGCAACGGGCGGGGGTCCATGGCCAGACTGCGGATGATGGTCTGCAGGGTAAGATCTCCCACCTGTGACGGGTCGAGAGGTGTCCCCGGCGCCGCGGTGGCGAGCTGATCCGCGACCGCCGAGAAGGCGGCGCGCAAGCGTTCGTCGGTGAAATCGGACGCCGATATCTCCATCCCCGCCGGGTTGCCCAGCACGACTCGCAACAGCTCCGACTCGGCCCGGTCGAGCGGCTTCTCGGGGGCTGTGCGAGGTGGACCGCCCGAGCGGCCCCTCGACCGGAGAGCCTGTTCGACGGTGCCCAGATCGACGCCGATCAGCCGGGCCACGAACCGGGTGTACTCACGGCGGGCGATCGGGTCGGTGACCCGGCGGGTCTGTTCAGCGGCTGTATGAAGGGCACGCGCCCGCCCTTCGGGCCCGGTTAGGTCGTGCCGTCGCACCTCGCTCTCGATTCGATGCTCGAGGAGGGGGCGGGCGGTCTCAACCGACTTGACCAACTCGTCGGCTCTGCCCTCCTGGTAGAGATCGGCGGGGTCGAGGCCGTCGGGCATGACAGCCACCCGGAGGTCGAGGTCGAGCCGAAACGGCGACTCGAGGTCGTCGCTGCGAAGCGCCGCCTTCGAGCCCGCCTCGTCGGAGTCGAAGGCCAGCACCACCCGTTCGGTGAAACGACGGAGCAGGTCGAAGTGGCCGTCACCGAGCGCCGTTCCACAGGTGGCGACTGCGGTCTTAACCCCGGCCTGGTGCATGGCGATCACATCGGTGTAGCCCTCGACCACCACCGCCACGTCGTCGGCGCCCATGGCCAGCCGGGCACGGTCCAGTGCGAAGAGGACCCTCGACTTCTGATAGACGATCGAATCAGCCGAGTTGACGTACTTGGCGTCGGGGTTGTTGGTCTGGGACCGGTCGACCTCGTCGAGTTCGCGGCCGCCGAAACCGATCGGGTCGCCCCTGAGGTCGTGGATGGGGAACATCAGCCGGCCCCGAAACACGTCGTAGAGGCCGTGCCGGCCCCGGCGTCCGAGACCGGCGTCCACCACCGCCCGCTCCTCGACGCCCCCGCTGATCAAGTTCTTCGAGAGGGTGTCCCAGTTGAGCCCGGCAAAGCCCAGCTTCCACTCGTCGATCAGGTCCACGTCGTACCCCCGTGCCCGCAGGTAAGCCCGGGCCGGACCGGCCTCGGCCGATTTCTTGAGACGCTGGTGATAGATGTCGACCGACCGCCGCAGGGCGTCGATGGCTGCAGCCCTCCGCCCCCGCTTCCTCGCCTCGTCGGGATCCCTGACCAGAGTGATCCCGGCTTTGGTGGCCAGCATGTCGAGCGCCTCGCCGAACTCAACTCCCCTGGTCTCCCGCACGAAGTCGAAGACATCACCCCCCTTCCCGCACCCGAAGCAGTGATAGAGCCCCCGGGCCCGGTCGACCGACATCGAGGCGGTCTTCTCCTGATGGAAGGGGCATACCGCCATGTAGGAGCGTCCCGACTTCTTGACCTTGGTCACCTCGGAGATCAGCTCGACGAGATCCGTTGCCTCCCGGACCCGATCGATGTCTCCACGCTCAGCCATGGTGTCGATCATAAGGACGCCCACTGGGGTTGGGCTCATCCGTCGCGGCGGACGATCAGCCGAGTTTGGACTCGAGGTAGGCGGCGATCCCGTCGATCTGGACCCGGTCCTGGGCCATTGTGTCCCGGTCTCGCACGGTGGCTGCGCCGTCCTCGAGGGAGTCGAAGTCGATGGTCACACAGAAGGGGGTGCCGATCTCGTCCTGGCGACGGTAACGACGGCCGATCGACTGGGTGATGTCGAGCTCCACCATCCAGCGTATGCGCAGCTCGGCGGCGAGTCTCTCCGCCGGCTCGATCAACTCCGGTCGCTTCGACAGCGGTAGCACCGCCGCCTTGTAGGGAGCGAGCCGGTGATGGAGTTTGAGGACTGTCCGTGTCTCGTCGTTGACCTCTTCCTCGGTGTAGGCATCGATGAGGAAGGCGAAGGTCATCCGAGTCGCTCCCGCAGCCGGCTCGATGACGTAGGGGAAGAATCGCTCGTTTGTCTCCTGGTCGAAGTAGCGGAGGTCCTCACCCGAGTGCTCGGTGTGCTGTCTGAGGTCGAAGTCGGTCCGGTTGGCGACTCCCTCCAGCTCATCCCAGCCCCAGGGGAACTCATAGTCGATGTCGGCCGTGCTCACCGAGTAGTGGCTCAGCTCGTCGGGCTCGTGGTGACGCAGCCGAATGCTCTCCGGGGACATCCCGAGGTCGACATACCACCGCACCCGCTCGTCCAGCCAATAACGGAACCACTCGTCGCTCTCCTCCGGACGGCAGAAGTACTCCATCTCCATCTGCTCGAACTCCCTGGTGCGGAACACGAACTGGCCCGGAGTGATTTCGTTGCGGAACGACTTGCCGATCTGGGCAATGCCGAACGGCAGCTTGAGCCGGTTGGTCCGCCTCACGTTCTCGTAGTTGATGAAAATGCCCTGTGCGGTCTCCGGCCTCAGGTAGACCAGGTTCTCATCCGACTCGACCGGCCCCATGTGGGTGCGAAACATGAGATTGAACTCCCGGGGCTCGGTGAACGTGCCGGTCTCCCCACAGGTGGGGCATCGGTCGGGGTTCTCCAACTTGTCGAGCCGATGGCGGGCGTTGCAATTACGACACTCGACCAGGGGGTCGGTGAAGACCTCCTCGTGACCGGAGGCCCGCCACACCTCGCGTGCTTGGAGAATGGCCGAGTCGATCCCCACGATGTCCGACCTCTCCTGCACCATCGACCGCCACCATTCCTCCTTGACGTTGCGCAGAAGCTCCACCCCGAGTGGCCCGTAGTCGTACGCGGAGCGGAGCCCTCCGTAGATCTCGGAGGACTGGAACACGAAGCCGCGCTTCTTGGCCAGGTTGGTGATCGTGTCGAGGGTTGTCTCTGTCATGAGAAGACCGGAACGGTGGCCTAGATCACCCGCTTAGTCAATCCGAGCCTTCCACGCGGTCTTCGGCCCCGCCGAAACGGCGATCCCGACCCTGATAGTCGACCACCGCGTCGACCAGGGCATGACGGTCGAAGTCGGGCCAGAGGATCCCCGGGAAGTAGAACTCGGCGTATGCCGACTGCCAGAGCAGGAAATTCGACAGACGGTGCTCCCCGGACGAGCGGATGATCAGGTCGACGTCGGGCATATCAGGCACGTACAAGGCTCCTGCAAAGGCCTCCTCGTTGAAGTCGGCCGGATCGGTGGTTGCGGCCAGCGTGCGCGCCGCCTCGACGATCTCCCGGCGACTCCCGTAGTTGAAGGCGAACACCAGGTGGAGTTCGGTGTTGTCTTTGGTCTTCTCCTCAGCCTCGGCCATGTGCTTGCGGTTGCGATCGGGGATACGCGGGTCTCTCATGTCCCCGGCGAACAGCATCCGCACCCCTTGGGCATGGAGATCGTCACGCCGCCGCAGCAGGAGGTCTTCGTTGAACCACATGAGAAACTCGACCTCTTCGGCCGATCTCGCCCAGTTCTCGGTCGAGAAGGTGAATGCGGTGACCCACTCGATGCCTAGCTGCAGCGCACCCTCGACCGTGTCGAACAGGGCCTCCTCGCCGGCGAGATGCCCGGCGGTGCGGGGCAGCCCTCGCTGGTTGGCCCATCGCCCGTTCCCGTCGAGGATGAGGCCTACGTGAGCCGGGACTCGATCGAGGTCGACCCGCCTCAGGTCGAGCGTCATTCCATGACCGCCAGCGAGGTGAGTTTGCGGTCGAGGTGGTACTCGACGAAACGACGAGCGACGCCCATGGCCTCACCGGAGAGCGTGGTGTCGATCGCCGGCAGCGCCATCAGGTCCGAGCCCGCCAGGGCCGCCAGATACTCGGTCACCCCCGCCCTCAGTCTCACCGCGCCTTCGACCCGGCACCGGTCGCAGATCGAGCCACCCGCTCCGAAGGAGAAGAGGGTGAGACCCTCGACCCGCCCACAGCTGGCGCATTGCAGCAATGAAGGGGCGACCCCGACCACATCGGCCAGCTTGAGCAGGTAGGAGGTGAGGAGGTCGGGGGAGGTCTCTCCGGTCTCCAGTGTCTTCAAACCCCGCTGGAGGAGGAGAAATAGCCGGATCGCCGCCTCGTCTTCCTGAGCCACCGCGTCGGCGGCCTCGACCATGGTCCCCGCCGCCACCACTGCGTCGAGATTGGAGCGCAGCTTGGGGAACGGCTCGAGGACGGCCGCCTGGGTGATGGTGTCGAGGTTGCGCCCCTCGTAGAGGATCAGATCGACGTGGGTGAAGGGCTCGAGACGACCACCGAACCTGCTCTTGGTCTTCCTTACCCCCTTGGCCACGGTCCGGATCTTGCCGTTGTTCGGGCTGAGCAGCACGACCACCCGATCGGCCTCACCGAACGGATAGGAGCGGAGGACGATGCCTTGATCGTGTCGGAGCGCCATGAGGCCGACAGGGTATCGGCTCATCACTAGTCTCCGATGCATGTCCGTAATCCCCGACCAGGATGTAGAGGCCTTCATCGCGGCTCATCCGGAGTGGTCCCGAGCCGATGCCGAGATCACCCGGACCTATGAGTTCGAGGACTTCAACGAGTCGATGCGTTTCGTCAACCATGTGGCGGACGAAGCTGAGAAGGCCAACCACCATCCCGACATCGACATTCGCTGGAACCAGGTCACTCTCACCCTATCGACCCACTCGGAGGGTGGTCTCACCAACAAGGATCTCGCACTGGCCGACATCGCCGACGGGCTGGCCTGACCAGCCCGGTGCGGCCGTGAACTTCAGGAATCCAGGCCCAGATAGGTCAACGGAACCGGGGCGGGCGCTTTTCCTTGACCGCGGCCGCTCCCTCGGCGGCGTCGGGGCCGAGGAAGCCGAGGAACTCGTAGGCGACGGACGCGTCGAAGATCGGGTAGGCCATGCGCAGCCAGTGATTGAGGGTGTGCTTGGTCCAGGCCAGCGCTTCGGGCGACCGCGCCGCCAGACTCGATGCCAGGCTGCGGGTGTATGAGTCCAGGTCTTCATCGTCGACGACACGAGCGACCAGACCGACGCGCTCCGCCTCCACCCCGTCGATCGGCTCGTTGGTCATGAGGTAGTACTTCGCCTTGGCCATGCCCATGAGCAGCGGCCAGATGACCGCGGCGTGGTCTCCCGCGGCGACGCCGATGTTGGTGTGCCCATCGATGATGCGGGCCGATCGGGCGGCCACCGGGATGTCCGCCATCAAGGCCGCTGCGAGGCCGGCGCCCACCGCGGGGCCATTGATCGCCGAGACGATCGGCTTGGAGCACTCGATGATGTTGCGGACCAGATCCCGCGCCTCCTTCAACACCCGTCGATGTGTGTCGTGGTCGTCGATGATCGCATCGATCATCTCGTAGTCACCCCCGGCGGAGAACGCCCGGCCCTCGCCCCGCAATAAGACCACCTTGACCTCGTCGGAATCGTCGACTTCGGGCCAAAGCGCAACCAACTCTCGGTGACCGGTCTCCGTGACCGCGTTCAACCTCCCGGCGTTGGCAAAGGTGACGACCAGGACCCCATCGGGCTGCAGGTCGAAGTGGAGAAACTCGTGTCGGCTGGTGTCCATCGCAGTGAAGCTAGAGATCTTCGAAGCCGAGGCGATCGAGGAGCTGGGGCGTGCGTTGCCAATCCTTCTCAACCGTCACCCTCAACATGAGGTTCACTCGGGTCCCCAAGAGCGTCTCCAACTCGGTGCGGGCCTCGGTCCCGGCCATCTTCAACAGTGACCCTTGCTTCCCGATCACGATGCCCTTTTGGCTGTCTCTCTCCACGATGACGTCGGCGGCGATGTCGAGGAGACCGTCGGCTCTCTCTTCGATGTCCTCGACACGCACGGTCAGTGCATGGGGCAGCTCATCACGAAGTCGGCCGAGGAACTTCTCCCTCACGATCTCGGCGATCACCATCGCTTCGGGCTGATCCGTGATCATGCCCTCCGGGTAGTACCGGGGGCCCTCGGGGAGTCTGGAGGCAATCTCCTCGAGCATCCCGGCGATCCCCTCACCGGTGCGCGCGGATATCGGGAAGTAATGCTGCCAGGGCCATTCGGAGGCCGCGACCAGTTGCGACACGGTCTGGGCCCGACTTGCGGCATCGACCTTGTTGACCGCGACGACGACGTCGGACCCGGCTTCGATGAGACGCTTGGCGATCAGCCGGTCCCCCGGGCCGACCGGCATCGTGGCATCGACCACGAAGATCACGACGTCGGCCTCGGCGAGGGTTCCATAGACGAGGGAGTTGAGTCTCGAGCCCAGCTCGGTCCGCGGCTTGTGCAGCCCCGGGGTGTCGACCAGGACGACCTGGTATTCGTCGGCGTTTACCACCCCTCTGATCGCGTTCCGGGTCGTCTGGGGACGGGTCGAGGTGATGGCCACCTTGGAGCCCACCATTTGGTTGACGAGGGTCGACTTACCGACGTTGGGGCGACCCACGACGGCAACGAACCCTGACTTCACGCCCGTTTGATCCGCTCCGCGACCGCCACCATGACCTCGGAGACCCGCCGACCCTGCATCCGGGTGACGGTCAAATCGAGGTTTTCGAAGCTGAACACCTCCCCCTCCTCGGGCACTCTTTCGGCCAATCCGAGGACCAGACCGCCCACCGTGTCGCCCTCGTGGTCAGGGGCATCGACACCGGCCACCTTGTACAGGTCGGAGACGGGGAGCCGGGCGTCGACCCACCAGCCGTCCCCCCTCGGATGGATCAGCGCCTCCTCAGAGTCGGTTTCATCGGCGATCTCTCCCACCAGCTCTTCGAGCAGGTCCTCGATGGTGACCAGACCGGCCACATCGCCGTACTCGTCGACGACGATCACCTGATGGGTGTGGCTCTCCTGCATCTCCGCCAACAGGGCCGCCGCCAACTTGGTCTCCGGCACGAACTCGACGGGACGCATCACCTGTGCGACCGAGTCGGGTCGCGCTCGGTCGTCGGTGAGCATCCGAAGCAGGTCCTTGACGATCACCATTCCCACGACGTCACCGTCGGAGGTGACGGGGATTCTGGAGAAGCCTGCGTCCGTGGCCAGCTCGATCAGCTCACGGATCGAGCCAGTCACATTGATGGTGATCATGTCGGGGCGGGGCGTCATCACCTCGCGGACGATGGTCTCGCCGAACTCGAGGACGGAGTCGATCAGCTCGCGCTCGTGTTCGTCGGCCTCCTCGTCCTGGGTCTCTGCCTCTTCGAATCCGTTGTCCACCTCGGGCAGCAGGTCGTTGGCCCAGCCCCCGAGACCGACCGACCAGCTGAGGAGCACATGGGAGCGATAGGCCAGACCGGCGGGGTTCAAACGGCCCAGGCGACGGGGGATCAGATCGCCGATGAGAAACGCCAATAGACCTACACCGATGGCGACCACCAGCGCCCCGGCAACCGAAGCTCTCCTGGCGAGAACGGCGGTCCCGATCACCGCACCGACCACGAGGAAAGCCGAGGCTACGACACCCACGGCCGGAGTGATCGCCTCCCGATTGTCCAACAACTCGGCAACCGTGGCGGCTCCGTCGACGTTGTCGGAGGCATCCCGGAGCGCGTCGGCCCGAGTGACCCGGGTGATCGCAGTCCCCGCTGCCCGAAGCCAAGCCGCGAAGAGGACGATCAGACCGGCTGCCGACAGGGCGAGGGTGGTCATCGCCTGGTTCTCCCCGCCTTGGCCAGGAGGTCACGCTCCCGGGCCTCCATGCGTTCCGCCTCTTCGTCCTCGATGTGGTCATAGCCGAGGAGGTGCAGGATTCCGTGGGTGACCATCAAGGCCATTTCGTCTTCGAAGCTCACCCCGTGGTCGATCGCCTGCCGGCGGACGTAGGCCGGGGCAACGACCACGTCGCCCAACATCAGCGGCGGCCCGTTGGGATCGTGATCGGGCACGACACCGGGCAACAGGTGCTCGACCGGGAAGGCGAGCACGTCGGTGGGCCCATCCCGATCGAGGAAGCGCTGGTTGTACGAGGCTATCTCCGACTCGTTCACCAACAGGAGGGTGACTTCGGCCTCCTCGGGATACTCTTCTTCACTGAGAACCAGCTCGGCGAGGGAGTGCAGGTCGTCCAGACCGACCTGTTCGGTCTGCTCATCAGCCAGAAAGATGCTCATGAGGGGCCGAAGCCCTTCGGACTACCGGACGGTTCGTCCATCAGCTGCCGGGAAAATTCGGGTAGGCGATGCGCTGATGGTAGTGACCGATGAGAGAATCGAGGAAAGCCCGACGGATCTTGGAGAGTTCGCCCAGGGTGACGGGTGACTCTGAGAGCTGCCCATCCTCCATCTTCTCGTCCATGATCCGGTCGACCACCTTCTCGATCGCGTCGGGGCTGGGCTCCTCGGACTGGAACACCGCCCGGCACGCCGCCTCCAGTGAGTCGGCCAGCATCAGGATCGCCGACTCGGCGGTATGGGGCTTGTGCCCGATGTGGCGGAAGTCGTCGATGTCGACCTCGTCCCCGCGCTGGCGACGCGCCTTTTCGTAGAAGTACCGCATGACGCCGTCGCCATGATGGCTGACTATCCCCTCGGCGACATCGGACGGGATGTTGTACTGGCGAGCCAGCGCCACCCCCGCGGTGACATGGTCCCTGATGACCTGGGCCGACTCCTCCGGATCGAGGTCATCATGGGGATTGCTCATGCCGAACTGGTTCTCGATGAAGAGTGTTGGGTTCTCGGTCTTGCCGAGGTCGTGGTAGTAGGCCATCGCTCGGGCGAGGAGGGCGTTGGCCCCGATCGAACGGGCCGCGGCATCGGCCAGTGTCCCCACCATCAGCGAGTGATTGAACGTCCCGAACGCCTCTTCCTGCAGCATCTGCAGCGCCTTGTGGTTCCGGTCGGTGAGATCGAGCAGGCCCAACGTCGTGGTGATGTCGAATGCCGCCTCGAAGAACTGGAGGGCGGCCAGCCCGAGCAGTGATGCGCCCACCGACACTCCGAAAGCCCAGGCGACCGATAAACCGACGACATCGGTGATCGCATCGTTGGGGCCGACGTGGAAGAACCACGACGTCGCCGCGGCCACCGACGCTGCAACTATCGAGGAGAGGATGACTGCGTTGCGGAACGAGCCCCGGCTGCTCACCGCCGACACGAACGGGATGGGGGCGAGCGCGGCAAGGATCGCGTAAACGGTCACCCCGGGATCGAGAGTCCCCAATGCGGCGAGGACCCCGACCGCCAGGGCCATGAGGATGCCGATGCGCTGGTCGAACAACACCGCGGTGATGAACCCGAACGCCACCGCCGGCATTACATACCAGCTGAACGACTCCTCGAGGGCAACGGTGCCCCGCACCGCCCCCGCACCGAGGACCACCATGATCCCGAGGAGGGCCACCATGCGGGGCCGGGCCCAGAACTCAGGCCGGAAGGTGGCGAGATAGACCCCGATGAGGCCAACCATCACCGTCACCACGGCCATCAGGCCGCTGGATGGCTGTTCCTCGATCGTAGGAGCTGAGGTCTGCTCGATGGCGGCGATGTGCAAGGCGGTCATCGGGACGTTCTGGTCGACTATCAGCTGATCCTCGGTGTACTCCACAGTCACCGGGTCGACGTCATCCGCCGCGGCGCTCTGCAGCTCTGACAGGAGCTCTTGATTGATCAGGTAGTTGGCCTGGAGATTGGTGGCCACTATCTCCGCAGCGGCCATTCCGCCCTGCTCATCGGGCCCGGTGTCGGTGTGGAACACGAACGGCGGAGTGGAACGGACATTGGCCTTGACCGTTTGGAGGTCCTCGGGCACGATCCGCCCCGCCAGCCTCAAGGTTGCCTCGGTGATGGCGGCGGTCTGGATGGTGGTGATGTGCAACGGCAGCCCCAGTGCGTTCCTCACCACGTCGTCTGCGGCCACCGTGGCGAGGTAGAGCACCTTCTCCTCGGGTAGGGGGTGGGTAGCGGTGATCGAGTCGACCATCTCGGTGATCGGTCGCAGGTTCACCCCAAAGCCGATGTTCTCCGCCTGACAGGTCTCCTCTGCAGGGCACTCGATCAACTGGGCGGGGTTCCCGGTGTTGACGAGATAGCCTCTAGGGATCTCGGGATCATCGTTGTCGATCTCGATCACCACCGGTCCTCCCGGGTACTCGAACACCCAGCCACCCTGGTCGGCGGTGACCACGGAGACCGTCCCGTCGTGGGTGGTGATCTCGACCGACACCGCGGACAAGCCGCGGTCGACCCGCTGCTCACCGGTATCGGGATTGAACGCACCGTCGCCGTCGACGTCGATGAACACCACACCCGTGATCACCGCGGGTTCGGTCGGCTCGGCGGCCGCCTCGCCCTCATCTGCCGGGGTGGTCGTAGTCGTCGGTGGCAGCTCGGGGGTCGAAGTCGGAGGCCCGACGGGAGGCTCGCCGACAGCGAGTATCTGCAGATCGTCGAAGACCAAACGAACGTTGGCCGTCACCGTGTTCTCCACCTCGGTGTCGGTCTCGCGCGGGGGTGGCACCGCATCCCGCGCCTCCTGGCGGAGACGCTCCGTCTCTGCTTCATCGACGACCACCTCGGTTCGGTCGGCGAAGAACGGCTGGGGAGCAAGCGCACCCACCTCCAGAGGGGGCGTGTCCGCCGCGGAGCCGAGTGACAGGACCGCCCAGGCTGCGACCACAGTAGAGAGGAAGATGGCCGAACGGACGAGCGTCGAACGCTGCATCAGCTTTCCTCGGTCTCGAATCGTTGATACGCCTCGACGATCGAGGCGACGATGCGGTGACGGACCACGTCGCGTGAGCTCAGCTCGATGAAGGCGACTCCGGGTATCCCGCGCAGGATCTCACGAACGACTCTCAGACCCGAGCGGCGACCGGTGGGAAGGTCGGTCTGACTGATGTCACCGGTGATGATCATCTTGGAATTGAACCCGAGTCGGGTCAAGAACATCTTCATCTGCTCCGGGGTCGTGTTCTGGGCCTCATCGAGGATCACGCAGGCGTCGTTCAACGTCCTTCCACGCATATAAGCGAGTGGGGCTATCTCGATAGTTCCCCGCTCGATGAGCGACGCCGTCTCCTCGGGGCCGAGCATGTCCCAGAGGGCGTCGTAGAGAGGCCGCAGATAGGGGTCGACTTTCGCGGTCAGGTCACCGGGGAGAAAGCCCAGCCTCTCCCCCGCCTCGACGGCGGGACGGGTGAGGATGATGCGTCGCACCGAGCCGTTGATGAGGCTGTCGACCGCGGCCGCCATGGCGAGATAGGTCTTGCCAGTCCCCGCCGGGCCGATCCCGAAGCTGAGTGTGTTCTCCCGGATCGCCTCCATGTACTTCTGCTGGCCATGGGTCTTGGGCCGGATCATCCGTCCCCGACCGACCGGGATGCCGTCGCTGAGGACCCTGGAGGGGTCCGGGACGTCATCGGTGACCATCTTGACCACCTCTTTGACCCGCCCCTCGTCGAGGGTCTGGCCCTCCTGGACGAGAATCAGCAACTCATCGAGGACGGTGCGCGCCCGTTCGACGTCACGGGTCGAACCGGCCATGACGATCTCATCGCCGCGTGCGACGAAGTGAACCTCGGGGATGAGGTCCTCCACCTGTCTGAGGTGTCTGTCGGACTCTCCGATCAGATCCAAGAGCAGGTGGTGGCTGGGTACGCGTAAACGCGATTCGATGCGGTCAGTGGACACGGGTAAACGCCTTGATTAGGCGGGGACGGTCCCATTCTAGGGGGATACCGGGACTGAGCCAGTGACATTGCCAATCCTCGAGCCGGGAACGGCCAGGACAAGGGAAAGCCGTAGGGAAAAAGCCGGTTGGAAAGTAGCGGCTAACTGGGGTCAGGGGACCGCACCGATTGGAGAAGTGAGCTGATCACCGCTCGATCGGAATCCCTTACCTCATCGACACCTGGCTGCTTGCGCATCATTTGGATCGCTGCCAGGTAACGATCGACCAAGTCACCGTCGTCCTTGGCCAACAGGTCCAAGTCGATGACCAGACCACGGTCGGCGACTGCGGGCAGGAGATCGGATGCAGAGCTGCCGTAGATGTCGGAGAGACGAACGAAGCGCTGCACCGAGATGGCCCGCTCTCCCCGCTCGTAGGCTCCAACTACCGACGCCTTGAACTCGCCGCTGGTCTGCGACTCGACATCGCCCAGAGACCAGCCACGGTGGCGGCGCGCTGCTCGGAGTCTCTGCCCGAGCGCGTAGTTGAAGTCTTCGACCAAGGTATCCGCTCCCAATTCGCCACGATCATCCTATTCCCCATGTTCACGGATTGCACCTACCGTCCAGAATGCGTGCGGCGGCCACCAACGCCGCCGTCTCCACCCGAAGGACGGTCGGACCGAGGTCCCAAAGACGGGCCCCTTGAGGAATCTCGTCGAGGGCGAGCCCACCCTCGGGCCCGATGACAACGGTGTCGGCCCCACCCGGATCAGCCAGCCCTCCCCGGTGACACACCACGAGGTCGCCGTCGAGGTCACCGATGGCCACCACGTCGTCGGAAGTCTCCATGAGGAAGGCACCTTGGGACTGCTCGACGGCTGCCACTACCCAGCTGAACACCTTGGACGGATGGGCAATCCGGTTCTTGCCGCGGGTGGTCCCCAGCCAGAGGAGACGGGCCACCCCCAGCTCGGCGAGCTTCTCCACCACGAAACGCTGTCGGTCTTTGTTGGCCGGCGGAGCGACGGCGACGGTGAGCTCACTCGAACGCGCCACGGTCTCCTCGTTCCCCCTCTCGATCATCTGGTGGCGGAGTGTCCCGGTGCCGATCTCGCCCAGCCCATCGGTGTAGCTCACCGATCTGCCGCTCTTCATCCGCAGCACCTTGGTCACATGCCGCCACTGCACCACGGACAGTGCAATCGTGGGGCCCTCCCAGGGCGCGGCCACCACCAAGTGGGGTACGTGCTTCATGAGGTCGAGGCCGGCCGCTCGGTTCGCTCCCCGCGCAACTCGGCCCACCGTCTCAGCAACTCCTCCTCCTCGGCACCGATGTCCTCCGGGATGGCCACATCGATCACCACCACCAGGTCTCCCCGCCCCCGGCGACCAAGGAAGGTCATTCCCCTCCGCTGGATGGTGAAGCGCGAACCCGGTTGGGTGCCCCGCGGGATCTCCAGGGGCATCGGCTCACCGTCGATGGTGGGGACCTCGAGACGGGTCCCCAGCACCGCCTCGGCTATCCCGATCGACGTGCGGTGCACGAGGTTGCAGTCATGCCGCTCGAAACGGGGATCGGGATCGACCGTGACCTCGACGAACAGGTCACCAGGATGACCGGTCCGGCCTCCCGACTCTCCGCGGCCGGTGAGCCGGAGACGAGTACCGGTGCTCACCCCGGCCGGGATCTCCACATTCACCTTCACCGGCTCACTCCTCGCCCCCGAACCGGCGCAGTCGGGACAGGGATCGGTGACCAGGGACCCTTCGCCACGACATGTGGGACAGGTGGTCACCGACATCATGGTCCCGAACACCGAGCGCTGCGCCATTCGCACCTCGCCGGCGCCGCCACAATCGGGGCAGGTCACCGGGTGTGTCCCCGGGCTCGCCCCCGTCCCCGAGCAAGTGGCGCAAGTAGTTGCCGCCTCGTACTCGACCACTGCATCGGTGCCGAAGGCTGCCTCCTGGAGACTCACCGCCGCGCGGACCAGGATGTCCCGCCCTCGGGGCTGGCGGTACGGCCTCCCCCCGAACAGTCCGGAGTCCCCGAACACCGACCGGAGAAGGTCATCTATGCCGCCAACCCCCGCGAAAAGATCGGAGAGGTCGATGGTGTCGCCCCGGTCGTAACGCCTTCGCCGCTCCGGGTTGGAGAGCACCTCGTAGGCCTCGGCAGCCTGTTTGAACCGTGTCTCCGTATCAGGGTCTTCCGGGTTGGCATCGGGATGGGTCTCTCGCGCCATCCTCCGGAATGCCTTCTTGATCTCCTCGGTCGTGGCAGAGCGTTCAACCCCGAGGATCGAGTAGTAGTCCTGGGCCATACTCAGTCGGACCTGGTGCCGATCTGTTCCTCGAGCTCTCTCGTCACCTCTTCAACGGCTGAGATCGCCCTCTTGTAGTTCATTCGCATCGGCCCGATGACCCCAACCGAGCCGGCGTCGCCTCCGCTGTCGTATCCCTTGGACACGACGGCGAGGTCGAGGTCTTCTCCCAACTGGATCGAGGTGCCGGAGGCTCCGGCTAGCAGATTCATGACCTCGGCCTCCCGCTCCATGATCTCGAGGATGCGTTGAACCGTGGCGAGGTCTTGCCAGACCTGGGTCATCCGCTGGGTCCCGCCGACGAACATCTCAGAGCCCGAGGTTCCTGCGAGGTGGAGGGAGTCGGTGATGGTCAACACCGCCTCCCTGATCGGTTCGGAAACCCCCCTCTCGATCTCGACTCCGAATTCGGGGGTGGCTCCGAGCTCCTTGCCGACCACGGCCGTGGTCACCAGCATCTGGGCTTCCTCGATCTCCAGGGGAGTCACAGGGACACGGACCCGGCCCCGCTGCTGGACGACCCGCCCGCCTTCGGTCACTGCGATCACCAGCACCTGGTCGTTGGCCACCTGGACGGCGTGAACCGCCCTCACGTTCTCTCGGGCGAAGCCGGGGGCCACCACCACGCTGGGCAGGTCCGTGATCTCGGCGAGCAGGTTTGAGGTTGCCTTGAGCAGCTTGGACAGCTCCATATGGACGTCACCGAAGAACGTGGCGATCTTGGCCTGGGCGGCCTGGCGGAGACGTCCCGGCCCGAGGTGGTCTACGTAATAGCGATATCCGGTCACCGTCGGCACCCTGCCCGCCGAGGTGTGCGGCTGTTGGACGAGACCGTCCTGTTCCAGGGCGGCGAGATCGCTGCGCACCGTTGCCGCGGACACCGCCAGCCGGGAGCGCTCCAAGACCGCGCGTGAGCTCACCGGCTCTCCGGTCTTGATGTGCTCTTCGACCAGTGCACGGAGGACCTCGGACCTACGGTCTTCAAGCATCGCCATCGACCCCGACGATAGGGGCCAACTGGGCCAGAACCGAACGATGCACCGCGTCTGTGAGCAACGGGCGGCCGACCACCATGCGACCGGACTGCTCGGCGATGACCCCGGCCGCCACCAGCATCCGACCCTCCTCGGAGGAGAGAAGGGTCTCGGTCCCCGGCCCGCTGGCCACACCGACCGTTCGCCGCAGACCCACGAAAAGACGATCCAGCTCGGCGCCCCAGCCGTCGATCATTTCCTCACCGGCGTGTGCCGACCTCCCTGCCTCCACCCGATCCAGGTAGGCGTCGAGTCTTCGCAGGTTGCGGAAGCGACGGCCCCGGCGGAACCCATGAGCCCCGTTGCCGTAGGCCTCATACTCGCCCTGGGCCCAGACTGTGAGGTTGTACCGGCACTCGTGTCGGGGACGTGACCAGTTGGACACCTCGTATCGAGCCAGACCCGCTCGAGACAGCACCTCGTCGGCGGTCTCGTACCGGCCGGCCTGAACGTCGGGATCGGGGCCCGCGGCACCGGCCCTCACCTCCCTCCCTAGAGGGGTCCCGGGCTCCACCGTGAGGGCGTAACAGGACACGTGGTCGGGTTGCAGCCGGAGGCCACTCTGCAGCGACTCCCCCCATGACTCGTCGGTCTCACCGGGTGTGCCAAAGATCAAGTCGATCGACAGGTTTTCGAAACCCGCCGCTCTGGCTGACTCGAACGAGGACACGATCTGGGAGGCGTGGTGTCTCCGACCGAGGCTCGACAGCACACCCGGGTCGAAGCTCTGGGCTCCGAACGACACCCGGTTGAAACCGACTGTGCGCAACGCCGCCGCGGTGCCCGTGCTGAAGTCCTCGGGGTTGGCCTCGAGACTCACCTCGGCGTCGGGCGCGATCCCGTGCTTGTCGGCCAGGGCGTCGAGCACCGAGCCCAACAGCACCGGGTCGACGTGGCTGGGGGTGCCACCCCCGAGGTAGATGGCGTCGAGGGGACGCCAGGGCCGGGACCTGCCGATCTCGGTGCAAACCGCATCGATGTAGCGGGCCGCCAGATGGTCCTGACCGGCAACCACGGCGAAGTCGCAATAGGGGCAGACCGCCGAGCAGAAGGGTATGTGCACGTAGGCGGCAGCCGATTCGACGAAGCGGTCGGCCTCTGCAGGGGTCATGACTCCTCGTCGACCTGCAGGGCCGCCACGAAGGCTTCCTGGGGCACTTCGACCGACCCGACCATCTTCATCCGCTTCTTCCCTTCTTTCTGCCTCTGGAGGAGCTTCTTCTTCCGGCTGATGTCCCCGCCGTAACACTTGGCGGTCACATCCTTGCGGGTGGCCCTCACCGTCTCCCGGCTGATGATCCGACCCCCGATGACGGCCTGGATCGGAACGTCGAACAACTGGCGTGGGATGAGCGTCTGCAGCCGTCCTGTCATCTTCTTACCGTATGCCTCGGCGTGGTCGCGGTGGATGATCGCCGAGAAGGCGTCGACCGGCTGCCCGTTGAGGAGGATGTCGACCTTGACCAGGTCGGCCTCCCGGTACCCCGCCGGCTCGTAGTCGAGCGAGGCGTAACCCTTCGTCTTGGACTTCAGCAGGTCGAAGAAGTCGAAGATGATCTCGGCAAGGGGGATCTCGAAGTCGAGTTCGACCCGCTCCGGGCTCAAGTAGCTCATGTCCCCGACGTGCCCTCGTCTCGTCGTGGCCAATTCCATGACGGGCCCGACATACTCGGTGGGAGTGACGACCATCGCCTTGACGTAGGGCTCGGCGATGCTGCGCCGGTCGGCTGGGTCGGGCAGGTCCTGGGGCGACTTCAGCTCCCGCACCTCATCGTCGGGCATCGTCACCCGATAGGCCACCGAGGGGGCGGTGGCCACCAGGTCGAGGTCGTACTCCCGCTCCAGGCGCTCCCGGACGATCTCCATGTGGAGCAGGCCCAGAAAGCCGCAGCGGAAACCAAAGCCCAGTGCCTTCGAGGTCTCCGGCTCCCAGGCCAGGGAGGCGTCGTTGAGTCGAAGCTTCTCGAGGGCTTCGCGCATCTTCTCGAAGTCGTCGCCGTCGGTGGGGAACAATCCGGAGAACACCATCGGCTTGGGTTCCTGATAGCCCGGCAACGCCTCGGTGGCCGGTTGCCGCGAACTGGTGACGGTGTCGCCGACCTTGATCCGATCGATCTCCTTCACCCCGGTGATGAGATATCCCACCTCACCCGGTCCCATGGTCGCCACCGGATGTGTCTTCGGTTTGAGGAACCCGATCTCGTTCGCCTCGTGGACCTCGTTGGTGGCCATGAAGCGGATGTCGTCCCCTGATTCGAGGAAGCCGTCGACGATGCGGACGTAACAGACCACGCCTCGATAGGCGTCGAAATAGCTATCGAAGACCAGGGCGCGGAGAGGGGCGTCGGGATCCCCCCGCGGTGGGGGCACCTCCTTGACCAGGGTCTCGAGGAGATCGGGCACCCCCTCGCCTGTCTTGGCCGACATCCTCAACACGTCGTTGGGCGATCCTCCGATGATCCCGACCAACTCGGCGGCCACCCGGTCGGGGTCGGCCGCGGGGAGGTCGATCTTGTTGATCGCGGGGATCACTTCGAGACCGGCGTCGATGGCCAAGTATGAGTTGGCCAGGGTCTGGGCCTGCACCCCCTGGGCGGCGTCGGCGAGGAGGAGGGCCCCCTCACATGCCGCCAGTGAGCGGCTCACCTCATAGGAGAAGTCGACGTGCCCTGGGGTGTCGATCAGGTTGAGCACGTAGGTCTCGCCATCGCGGGCCTCGTGCTCGAGACGCACGGTCTGAGCCTTGATCGTGATGCCGCGCTCCCGCTCGAGGTCCATCGAATCGAGGATCTGCTCTCTCATCTCCCGTTGCGAGACGGCACCGGTCATCTCCAAGAGCCGATCGGCCAGGGTCGACTTGCCGTGGTCGATGTGGGCGATGATCGAGAAGTTGCGAATGCGCGCTTGGTCAGTCATATGGGGTGTGTGGACGGCTCCATTGTACCTTCATGCCACGTACTGCTACGCTTCCCCATCCGGAGCACCAGACCGTTCGGCGCCCCGGAATCCCAACCCCTAGTTGAGTTTTCACACGTTCGAGCATGGCCAACATCAAGTCACAGAAGAAGCGCAACCGACAGAACGAGACCGGTCGCCAGCGCAACAAGACGATCACGAGCGACCTCAAGACCAGCATCAGGAAGGTCGAGCAGGCCGCGTTCGCCGGTGAGCCTACCGACGAGCTCTTCCGGATTGCTCAGAAGAAGATCGATACCGCGGCCTCGAAGGGGGTAATCCATCCCCGAACCGCGGCTCGCAAGAAGTCGCGTCTCGCCGATTCGATCGCCGAGTAGACCACCGACTCCGTCTGCCCACAGTGTTCCTCAGCCGGTCTTCTGGGAACGCCCTCAGCCGTACCACCGACAGAAGGCGACGGTGAGTCGCTCCAGAGTGACCCGGTGCACCTCCTCGGGGTGGGTCTTGACCACACGGTCCGCCCTTACCAGGGCGGCCTGAGCACGACGCAGCGACGACTCCCTCACCCGCCCTCGCTGTGCCCACAGGCGTGACAGCTGACGGTCGGACCCGCCCACCCATTGTTTCAAGGTAACCTGATCGGGAGCTGTGGCCGCCAGCGAGCGCTTCTTGAGATCGGACTCCAGAGCTGCCAGATAGACCAAGGGATGTTCGTGGACCAAGAAGTCGGAGAGCCGACGAAGGGCGGTCCCGACATCACCCTTCCCTATGGCGTCGGTGATGTGCCAGGTGGGCTCGTCGGGCCGATTCCTGAAGCGGTCGAGGATCAGCTCGGCGGTGATCTTGCCGGGGGTCTCCTCGAGTTGGTCGAGTGCCTGGCCCATACTGGCGGTGTCGGTGCCGAAGCGCTGCATCAGGGCCTCAGCTGCTCCCTTCTCCAACGTCAGACCCCGTCCCTTTACCTCGGAGCCAAGCCATTGGGAGGCCTGACGCTCCCACATCTTGGACACCGAGACGGTCCGGCCACCGAGATCCCTGATGGCCTTGGGAACCGCCCCGCCGTATATGAGCACCACCTCGATGGTCGCCAGGTCGGCACCCTGGAGAAGCGATACCAGAGTTTCCACCTCTGACTTCTGCAGGTTCTCCGCATCGACGACCTCGAGCCCCAGCGGCTCCCCGAACAACGAGCCGGACTGGAGCAAGGGGATCATCGGCTCCAATTCGGTCCGGAGGGTGCCGTCGCCGGCCTCACCGGCTCCCCGCCCCGGCACGTCGATACGCACCACCTGGTCACGTTGGGCGCCATGCTCGACCAGATGGGCGGTGGCGATCTCCAGTGTCTGTTCTCTTTCCCCCGGCCCCGCACCCGACGGTCCAGCCACAATCAGCAACGACATGGTTCCAAGGTAGTCAGGGAGCACGTCCGAAAAGGCGAACGAGGTCACACGCCATGGCCACGTCGTGCACCCTGATCACATCTGCCCGATGCTCGAGGGCGAGTCCCATGTACACCGCCATCCGATGAGCGTCACGCTTTCTGGGGATGGGGATGAGGACGGGCTTGCCCAGCTCACGAAGGACATCCGAGCCGGAGATCACCTCGAGCTGCATCCGCGAGTAGGCGTCGTAGTCGCCGCGGTAGTTGAGGGCGATCCCCGGGTCGACGATGACATTCTCGATGCCGTCCACCGTCAGCTCCTGGAGAAGCCGGCCGAATCTCTCTGCAGTGAAAGCCGCCTTGTCCTCTCGTAGCTCGACCTCCCCCACCAGGTGGGGGTTGGCGCCCTCGATGTAGACGGCAACGGCGGCCACGCCGGTCCGGGCGATCACCGCGCGCATACCGTGGTCGGCGAGGCCCCCGGTGTCGTTGACGATGACCGCGCCGGCGGCGACGGCCGCCTCGGCGACCTCCGGCTTCCAGGTGTCAATGGCGATGAGATGACCCTCCGAAGCCAGCGCCTCGATGGCGGGGACCACCCGGGAGATCTCGTCTGCCGCGGCGATGGTGGGATTGTCCAGGTGCGAGGACTGCCCCCCCAGGTCGATCAGACTCGCCCCCCACTCCCGATACCGGTCCGCCATCAGCAGGGCCTCGTCGACCGAACCCGCCACCGTGTGGGTGTTCTTGGAGTCGGGGGAGACGTTGATGACCCCCATCACATGGGTGACGCAGCCTAGACGTAGTTGGTGCTCGCCTAGCTCGAGGAGGTGCGTCACCCGGCGAGGTTACGACACCGTGATCGCCGAGCGGAACCGTGGGGAGCACCGGCGCGGGCGCGGGCCGCGATCTCCGAGGACCGCTCCCCGAATCGGTCCTCCATCACCTCGTCGGAGTCGAGAAACGGCCGCCCCAGGCGGGCGGCGAGATGCTCGCCGACGGTGGTCTTTCCCACTCCCATCGGCCCGACGATGATGACATGTCGCCTGCCCTCGGCCATCTTGGGTAATTTCTCTCCTCGAGATCGTGGAGTCTGGGAGCACCGTAGATTCCCGGTGAGGTCTCGACCCACCCGACAAGCCCGACTCACCGCGAGGCCAGGTCGATGATCAGGTCGCCGTCCCCGTCGGTTCGGAGCATTTCGGTCCCTGAGGCCTCGAGGGTCTCCACCACCCACTCCTCGGGATGACCGAAGTCGTTGGGGCCTACCGAAATTGCCGCCAAATCGGCGCCCACCCCGACCAGCCAGCCTGGGTCGGATGTCCCTGCCCCATGGTGGGGGACCTTGAGCACATCGGCACGAAGGTGGTCCAGGTCGGCTTGGGCAAACCGCTCGATGTCACCGGTGAGCAGCATCGATCGCCCCGGGCCACGGACCTCTATCACGATGCTCTGGTCGTTGGCAGACGAATACCGTCGCACCGGCCCTGCCACGATCAACTCGAGCTGGCCCAGCCGCCGGCGGTCTCCGGGCTCGGGCGCCGAGGTCCGAACCCCAGCGTCGTGCAACCTCTCGATCAGGTGACGCGAAGCTGGTGTCGAATGAGGCTCGGTATCGACCCACACTTCGCCGACGGCAACAGACCCGGGCAGTGCCGCCAGGCCGGTGGCATGGTCTGCGTGAACGTGGCTCAGTACCACCAGCTCTATTGTCCGGACACCGTAGCCGCGCAGCTTGTCGAGGAGTATGGCCTCGTTGGGCCCACCGTCGACCAGTGCATAACGATCGCCGCCCCCGCTGACGAGGATCGCGTCGCCCTGACCGACGTCGAGCACCACGACCGTGCCCGGCGCCAGGTTCGCCGCAGGTGCGATCAGGGTCAGGACCAGGGCGGCCGAGGCGGCAATCGCCGTCACCGCACGCAACGACGGCAGCCTCCTCACGACCACCGCTCCTCCCAGGAGCACGGCTAACTCCCATCCGGTCAACTGCGGCCAGCTCGCGGCGCCACGGGCGAGCACGAGGACGACATCGGCCAACCAGGCCGCGGGGCCCACCAGGAAGGCCAATCCGGCCACCCCGATTGCCCCCACCACCGTCGACCCCGCGACCACCGGCGCCGCCACGAGGTTGATGAGTGGTGAGAGCAGTGGGACCGAACCGAAGTGGACGAGCAGCAGCGGAGCGACCGCGAGCTGGGCACCCATGGTGATCGTCAATGCGCGGAGGACTCGCCCCCGGACTGGCCACCGTGCCCCCACCAACACACCCGCAGTCGCCGCCACCGAAAGCTGGAAGCCGACGTTCGAGGTGAGTCCGGAGTCGGTCATTACCAGGACCGCGACCGCGAAAGCGAGCAACTGCCATGCCTCGAGGACCAAGCCGAAGACTCTCCCGCCGAGGGCGATCCCTGCCATGAAGGAGGCTCTCATCACAGAGGGCTCGAACCGGGTCGCCGCGACGTATATGGGGAGAGCGGCCAGACCGAGCAGGGCCCGCCGGCGGGGACCGATGGCCAGAGGGCCCGCCGCCAAGGCGAGGAGGCTCAGGAAGAGAGCAACGTTCGACCCGCTCACCGCAACGAAGTGGGCCAAACCGCTCCTCCTCATGGCGTCCACGTCGGCCTCGGCTATGTGTGAGGTCTCACCGATGAGAAAGCCCGACAACAGGGCCCGGCCGTCGTCGAACGGCCGCAGACGATTGAGCACCGTTGCGCGAATAGATCTTCCCGCCAGATGAGGGAGAAAGTCACTGGGCTCCACAACGGAGACGGCCCGAAGGGTGAGAGTCGCCCGGTAGGGTCGCCCCGCAGCCCTCCCCGGGGAGCCCTTGATCTGACCGACGACGTCGAGCGCGTCGCCACGCCCGGCACCGAGCGGTCCATCGAAGTCGACCAATACCAGACCGGCAGTGATCTCTCCCACCGCCCACTGTCCGAACTGCCCATCGAAGATGTCGGTGCGCAGTGTGACCTTTCCCTCGAATCGGCCGGGGGGAAGGGGGTCCGGGCCAGTCCCCGAGGAGAAGAGAGACGTCACCAGCCAGACCACCGCCGAGATGGCCAGCCACGGTCGCGATACCCTGGGTGGAAGGGCTGGATGACCCAGGGTCACGGCTTGACGAGGTCGCGGATGGCGGCGAGCTTGGCCTCACCGATCCCGGGGACCTCGAGCAGATCCTCGATGACATCGAACCGCCCGTTCGCCTCACGGAACGCCACGATCCGCTCGGCGAGCACCGGACCGACACCCGGCAGGGCTTCCAGCTCTGTGGCGGTGGCCCGGTTCAGCGAAAGCGGCCCGGCGGCGGGTTCGGAGCCGCCTCCCCCGCTCTCGCTCTCCCCCGCTGGAACAACTATCTGATCACCGTCGGCGACGGGAGACGCCAGGTTGATCTGGTCAACCCGCGCTCCTGGCAGAAGACCCCCTGCGGCGTCGATTGCATCGGCCACGATCGAACCGTCAGCAAGGTGAACCACACCGGGAGCCACCACCAGCCCGGAGACGTGGACTGCCAGTGTCTCCACCACCGATGAGAAGACCGGAGTCACCTCCGAGCTGGGCTGAGAGGGCGCCCCGAGCGTCCCCCGACCCGCCAAGGCTCCCACCGAGAGCGCGACGGTCCCCAGTAGCAACATGACGACCGCCCGACCCCTCATCTGCCCCATCTCCCGACTACTACCCGTGGCCCGGGCCGAATGGAAGCCCTCCGATGCTCGTCCCCAATCCATTCCCACGGCAGAATCCGGGGCGGCACGACCAGCGAGGAGCCAGAGTGGAGAACGTTCGAGCCCGGGCCGCGATGAGGACGCTCCTCGACGCCGCCCTCGAAGCCGTCGACCCCGAACGGCTCACCTTGGATGCCCTCGCCGGATCAAGAGACGGGTCTGTCACCTTGATTGCCATCGGCAAGGCTGCACCCGGGATGTGCCGTGGGGCGGCGCAGGCCGTCTCCGTGCTCCATGGTCTCTGTGTGACCAATGCCACAGCCCCGGTGCCGCCAGGCGTCGAACTGCTCGTCGGAGACCACCCGGTCCCCGCAGAGGCGTCCTTCGAGGCCGGGCGGCGTGTCCTGCAGACAGCCCGAATCGCCCGAGGACGCACCATCGCGCTGATCTCGGGCGGCGGCTCCGCACTGTGCGAGCACCCCATCGAGGGCCTCAGCGAGAGCTTCGTGCGCACCGTCCATCGAGCACTGGTGCGGGCCGGTGCCTCCATCGCAGAAACCAATCTGGTGAGGAGACACCTCTCCGCCATCAAAGGAGGTGGGCTGGCTGGTGTCACTCCGGTGCCCATCGAGACCTACGCCATCTCGGACGTGTGCGGCGCCGACCCCTCCGTGATCGCCTCTGGGCCAACCGTCCCCAAGGAACCCGATCTCGAGTCAGCCCTCGACGTGATGTCCGATCATGGAATCGAGCTGCCACCTGGCGCCCTGGCAGCGATGAGGAGGGCGGCACAGAAGCCTCTCGCCCATGCAGAGCCGGTGACATTGTTGGCCGATGGGCACACGGCAGCCGAGGCCCTGGCCGAGACCGCCCGCGGTGACGGCCTGGAGGCACGAGTCAGTGATGGCTGGATCCATGGCCCGCTGGAGACTGCTCTCGACCGGTTTCTCTCCGTCGCCGGGAGCGGTCTCACCGTGGCCTCGGGTGAGCCCGAGGTCACCGTGACCGGTGAGGGCACGGGAGGACGCAACACCCACGCGGCGTTGTTGGCGGCGACTCGTCTCATGGACGGCGACGCCGTGTTTGCCGCCTTCGCCACCGACGGCTCCGACGGGGCTTCGGGGAGCGCGGGCGCCATGGTCGACGGGACCACGGTCCAACGAGGCGGCGACCCCTCATCAGCCCTCGCCCGATGCGACTCCGCCACCTACCTGGCACACACCGGTGACCTGTTGATCACCGGGCCCACGGGGACCAATGTCGCCGACCTATGGCTCTTGTGGCGGCCGTAGTGGGACTCGGGCCCGGCCATTAGGGTCTCCGGCGATGCTGGACACCGCTCGCTATCTGGTCCCTCCCGGGTCGAGGGTCGACCTGAGCCAACACCACCCGGATGCAAAGACCGGCTTCGAGGGAGGCAAGTCGGAAGGCAAGGCAGCCCTGCCCGGGTACAACAAGCGTCTCAATGCCCTGCAGCATCGGCTCTGGGCGGAGTCGGCCCGCAGCGTGCTGGTCGTAATCCAGGCCATGGACACCGGAGGCAAGGACGGGACCATCCGACATGTGTTCACCGGGGTGAATCCCCAAGGGGTCAGGGTCACCAATTTCGGCAAGCCCAGCGAAAGAGAGCTCGCCCGCGACTATCTGTGGCGGGTCCACAAGAACACGCCTCATGACGGCATCATCAAGATCTTCAACAGGTCGCATTACGAAGATGTGCTCGTGGTGCGGGTCGACGGGCTGGTTCCCGAGGAGCAGTGGTCGAAGCGCTACCGGCACATACGCGAGTTCGAGCGGATGCTCACCGACGAGGGCACCACGATGGTGAAGCTGTTCCTCCATATCTCCAAGGATGAGCAGAGAGAACGACTCCAGGCGAGACTCGACGAGCCCGACAAGAACTGGAAGTTCAATCGGGACGACCTGGGCAAACGTGCCCTCTGGGACGAGTATCAGAAGGCCTACGAGGACGCGTTGTCCGAGACTTCGACCGAGTATGCGCCCTGGTACGTCATCCCGGCCAATCGGAAGTGGTACCGCAACCTGGTGGTCTCGAGCATCCTCATCGAGAGCCTGGAGAGGATGGACCCTCAGTTCCCCGAGCCCGGAGAGAACCTCGACGAGATCGTGATCAAATAGCCCGGAGCGCTGCCTCGGTCACTTCACGGGCCTCCCTTTCGGCTGAGATGTCGAGATAGGCCTCCCGGGCCGACTTGCCACCGACACGCCCCCTCCAGTACTCGGTGAGATACCGGCTGATGAATCGCAAGTAGCCGGACTGCGCGAACTGGCGAAGATGCACGAGCTCATGGACCACCAAGCGGGCGAGCCGGTCCCGGTCGCCTCGTCTCAACACCTCGGGATCGACCAGTATCCACTTCCACAGGGTGACACCCTTGATCCCGGCCCTCCAGAACCGTCTGAGAGGCATCGAAGCCGGCCAGATGTTGACCCGGTCCGGGTCGACCGGTGCGATATGAGCCCGCAGCGCATCGTTGTCGTAGCCGCTCTCCCGAAGCAGACGGCCCGCATTCACCCGACTACGACGTTGACCAGGTTGGGCGGGCGCGAAATCACCTTGAGTATCTCCTCGTCGTCGGTCCAGCCCCGGATCTTCTCCGAGCTCAACGCCAGCTCCTCCGCCTCCCGGGCGGTGATCTCGGCCGACACTTCGATCCGGTCACGGACCCGACCGTTGACCTGGACTACCAGGGTGACCATCTCCTCCCGGGCCAGCTCCTCGTCCGATGTCGGCCAGCTCTCGGTTGCCAGCATCCCCCCATATCCCTTCATCTCCCAGAGCTCATGGGCGATGTGGGGGGTCATCGGCGACAGCATGAGCAGCACCATCCGCAGCACCTCCTCCACGGTCTCCTCGCGGGGAGCCCGGGACACGTAGTCGCTCAACTCATTGGACAGAACCATCAAAGCCGGGACCGCGGTGTTGAAATGGAAGCGGTCGATGTCCTCGGTGACCTTGCGCACGGTGCGGTGAGCGAGCCCGATCAACTCGCGGTCCGAGGCGTCGGGCTCACGGTCCGAGTACTCGTGCACGGTGGTGGCGAGCTTCCAGACTCGGTCCAGGAAGCGACGGGTCCCGTCGACGCCACTGCCACTCCAGGCCGCATCATCGGTCGGGGGCCCCATGAACAGGTGATAGAGACGCAATGCGTCGGCACCGTGGGAGGCGAAGAGATCGACCGGGTCGACCACGTTGCCTTTCGACTTGGACATCTTCGATCCCTTGAAGGTGATCATCCCCTGGGTGAACAGTCTGGCGAACGGCTCCTCCACACTCGACATGCCCATGTCATAGAGGACCTTGGTGATGAAGCGCGCGTAGAGGAGATGAAGGACCGCATGCTCGATGCCGCCGATGTACTGATCCAAAGGCATCCAGTAGGCGGGCTTGGCCGGGTCGAATATCCGGTCTTCGTTGTCGACATCGGCGTAGCGGAAGTAATACCACGAGGAGTCGACGAAGGTATCCAGGGTGTCGGTCTCCCGGGTCGCCGGGCCGGCACACTGCGGACAGGTGGTGTTGACGAAGTCCTCGACGTCGGCAAGCGGAGACCGACCCTTGGGAACGAAGTCCTCCACCTCGGGCAGTAATACGGGAAGGTCGCTCTCCGGGACCGGGACCAGACCGCACTCCGCACAGTTGATCATCGGGATCGGGCTTCCCCAGTAGCGCTGACGGGAGACCAGCCAGTCCCGAAGCCGCCACTGAACCGTGGCGTACCCGATGCCCCGCTCGACCAGCCACTCGGTGATCCGGCTGACGGCTGCCGTGCGCCCAAGCCCGTTCAGGAACTCGGAGTTGATGGTCGGGCCCTCCCCGACATAGGCCTCGCCGTCCCATTCGTCGGGCGGTTGGACCGTGCGGATGATGTCGATTCCATGCTTGGTGGCGAACTCCCAGTCGCGCTGGTCCTGACCCGGCACCCCCATGATCGCCCCGGTCCCGTAGCCCATGAGGACGTAGTCGGCGATGTAGATCGGCACCCTCTCCTCGTTCACCGGGTTCGTGGCATATGCGCCGGTGAACACCCCGGTCTTGTCTCCCCCGGCCATCCGTTCGAGCTCGCTTACATTCTGAGCCGCGGCGATGTACTTGCGGGCTTCGGGCTCCAACTCGCTCCCGGCAATCAGGGATTCGACCAATGGGTGCTCGGGCGCCAGGACGCAGAAGGTCATGCCGAACACTGTGTCGGGTCTGGTGGTGAAGACCTCGAAGGAGCCGCCGCCATCAACCTCGATGGTGAAGGTGACACCCTCGGATCGGCCGATCCAGTTGCGCTGCATGGTGCGCACTCGGTCCGGCCAGTGCTCGAGGGTGTCGATGTCCTCGAGCAGGCGGTCGGCATACTCGGTGATCTTGAAGAACCACTGCTCCAGGTTCCTCCTGATGACAGGGGTGTCGCACCTCTCGCACAGCCCATCGATCACCTGCTCGTTGGCGAGAACCGTCTGGTCCTTGGGACACCAGTTGACCGGGGCCTCGGCCTTGTAGGCCAATCCCCTCTTGTACAGCTCGAGGAAGAGCCACTGGTCCCATCGGTAGAACCTCGGGTCGTGCGATGCCAGCTCCCGGTCCCAGTCGTACATCGAGCCCAACTGGCGGATTTGTGCGGTCATCGTGAGGATTTGGTTCTCGGTGTTGACCATGGGATGTATCCCGCTGTCGATGGCGGCATTCTCCGCCGGCAGCCCGAAGCTGTCCCAGCCCATCGGGGACAACACGTTGAATCCCCGCATCGTCTTGTAACGGGTGAGCAAGTCGCCGTAGGTGTAGTTGCGCACATGGCCCTGATGGATCGCCCCCGAGGGGTAGGGGTACATGCACACGTTGTAGAACTTGGGCTTGGACGCGTTCTCGGTGACGTAGAAGACCCGGTCGGTCTCCCAACGCTCCTGCCACTTGGCCTCTATCGCTTTGTGGTCGTATGACATCTGAGTCGGGCAGGGTACAGGTTGATGCCATCATGTTCACCTGCCAAAACCAGGAGGAACCCCAATGACAATCGACCGTGTTGGTGTGATCGGGGGTGGCCTCATGGGCTCGGGCATAGCAGAGGTCTGTGCCCGCTCCGGCAGCGAGGTCACAGTCCATGAGATCGACCCCGACGCCGCCAAGGCTGCACTGGGCCGCATCGAGAAGTCCCTGGCCCGGGCGATCGAGCGGGAAAAGCTCGACGAATCCGGACGGGACGACATCCTCGGCCGCATAACGGTGTCGACCGATCTCGGTGAGCAGGCCGACAGTCGTCTCGTCATCGAAGCCGCCACCGAGAACGTTGACCTGAAACGACAGATCTTCGCCGACCTCGATCGGGTGGTGTCAGACGACGACGCCATCCTCGCCTCCAACACCTCCTCGATCCCGATCACCCGGCTCGCCGCCGCCACCAGTCGACCCGAGAACGTGGTTGGGCTCCACTTCTTCAACCCGGTGCCGGTGATGGCCCTGGTTGAGCTGGTCATCACCATCAAGACCAGCGACGACGCCAGGGAGCGTTCCCGCGCCTATGCCGAGAACCTCGGCAAGACCGTGGTCCAAGCCAAGGACAGGGCCGGGTTCATCGTGAACATGCTGCTCGTCCCCTACATGCTCTCGGCGATAAGGATGTACGAGACCGGGGTGGCCTCGGCCGAGGACATCGACACCGGCATGCGGCTCGGTGCCAACCATCCGATGGGGCCCCTGGAGCTGACCGACTTCGTCGGTCTGGACACCACCAAATACGTTGCCGACGTCCTCTTCGACGAGTTCAAGGAACCGCTGTACGCCTCTCCCCCACTCCTCACCCGCATGGTGGAGGCGGGGTTGCACGGAAGGAAGACGGGGTCCGGCTTCTACGACTACTAAACGGGTTCCTGAGGCACAGGGGCCCGAATACCGGCTCTGGGGCGCCAAGAAAGGCGGGGTCCTAACGAGCGAGCGAATCCCTGATCTCGGTGAGAAGCTCGATCTCGGCTGCTTCGGACACGGGATCGTCGACGTGCCGCTCGCGATAGAGATTGTACGGCTTGACGATGAAGAGGAACACGGCCAGCGCAGTGAGAAGGAACACCACCGCGGCAGTCACGAATGACCCCCACATGATCAGCGAACCGTTGACCTCCCAGATCAACTCGGAGAAGTCGGGCTCGCCGAAGGGGATGGCCACGATCGGCATGATGACGTCCTCCACGAGGGAGTTGACCACCGATTGGAAGGCCAGTCCGATGATGAAGCCCACAGCCAGCATGATCACGTTGCCCTTGGCGACGAACTCCCTGAACTCCTGAGTCATCCGTCGAACACTACCGAAGGGCCGATCCCCGAATACCGGCCAAGGCGGATGATCAACGGTAGGTCTCGCTCAGCCGTTGCCCGATCCCCGCGAGCTCCAACCTCAGCTCGTCGGGAGACTCCACCTCGAACTCGAGGGACAGTCCGAGCAGGAAGTGGGCCAGCCAAGACATCTCATCCGCGCCGATGACCAATCTGCAGTTGTCGTCATCCATCGACTCGAGAGTGCCCACAGTCGGCGCTATCTCCCGCTCGGCGCGACGTTTGGGCACGAACAAGCGGACGGATGCTCGATGTCTCCACGACTCGACGGTGATCCCCCGCTGCACCAACTCGACCGGATCGGGGCCCTTGCGAATCATCGACCGGATCCCGGTGCCCTTCGGCTCCGAGAGCCGATCGAGACGAAATGTCCTCCAATCATCGCGGTCGAGGTCGAACGCGGCCAGGTACCAGCGACGTCCGGTGTGCACGAGACGAACCGGCTCGGCGTGTCGATCCGATCGTGTCCCCTCGTTGTCCACGTAGCCGAAGCGCACCCGCTCCCCCCGCCGAATGGCCGCGGCGACAGTAGCCAGCACGGCATGGTCGACCAGATGGGCAGGCGCGGCAATGGTCGACGTGGTGGCCTCGGAGACGTCATCGAGCCTGGATCGCAACCGCGGAGGGAGGACATGCTCCAACTTGGCCATCGCCGAGAGCGAGGCGTCCTCCAGCCCGCTGACGGCGCTCGTGGCCGAGACCCGCAACCCCAGAGCCACGGCGAGCGCTTCTTCGTCGTCGAGCAGCAGCGGTGGAAGTTTGCCCCCGGCTCCCAGTCGATACCCCCCTCCGGGCCCGGCCAGCCCCTCGACCGGATAGCCGAGGCCTCTCAACCTGGCGATGTCGCGCCTGATGGTCCTGGTGGTGACCTCCAACCGTCGGGCCAGCTCCTCGGCGGTCCAGTCGATCCGCCCCTCGAGGAGCCCGAGCAATTTGAGGAGCCGCTCAGCGGTGTCCATGACTCTCCAAAGTATCCGCAGTTATGCGGACCGTTTCTGTCCGCAATTGCCAATACCGTATCGAAGCGAAGCGACAAAGGAAGTGCGATGATCTATCTGGCCACCTACCACGAGATAAAGAAGCTGACCGATGAGCGCGTGCAGCGTTCGCTGGCCATGTACGAGTTGCAGCGCGAGCCCGCCGAGCCGGTGCGGCTCGTGACCGAGACCGAGGCTGACGTCATCGAGTTGGTGTTCGCCGCGAACTGTGACTCCAACCAGATCGGGGCCTGACCATGACGTGGACCTGCTCAGTCGACACCGAGGCCGGACCGCTCGACTGCTTTCCCCTCACCGAAGATCGCTTCGGCGACATGGAGATGGTGTTCGGTGAGCGAGGCGTGGCCCGAAAGTGCTTCTGCATGCACTGGCGACGGCCCGACGGAGGCCATGGCGACGAACGCGACAACCGGGACCGTTTCGCCGACGTCGTCGCCGACGGGCCACCACCGGGGTTGATCGGATATCTCGACGAGCGACCCGTGGGATGGGTCCAGGTCGGACCGCGAGCCGATTTTCCCACCCTCGGACGCTCACGCCTCTTCCAGCCGGTTGACGGGGTCGAGCCCTGGACGATCAACTGCTTTGTGGTCCGCCGCGGCGAGCGTCGCCAAGGAGTTGGACGAGGGCTGCTCTCAGCAGCCATCCAGTACGCAGCCAGTCAGGGAGCCGAGGTCATCGAGGCCTACCCGGTCGACGGAGAACGCGCGTCCGTGGTGGACTACTACACCGGAACCCTCGGCATGTTCTCGGAGCATGGTTTCGTCGAGATCATCCGTCGCAACGACACACGACCCATCGTCAGATTGAAGGTCTGAGGGAATATGAGGCGGAATTATCATTTCGTCCTTGTGCCCGGTGCGTGGATGGGCTCGTGGGTGTGGGACGGGGTAGCGGCTCCCCTCTCCGCCGCAGGCCACGACGTCACCGCGGTGACCCTGTCCGGACTGGCCGATCGAATCGACGTCCCGGCCAGCGAGATCCGCCTGGCCACCCATGTCGAAGACATTTTCGACGTGCTCCGGGCAGAGGACGAGCCCGGCCGGGTGATCCTGGTCGGGCATAGCTACTCGGGTGTCCCGGTGGGTCAGGCTGCCTCGAATTTCGATCGACTGTTGAAGCTCGTCGTCTATCTCGACGCCAATGTTGCACACGACGGCCAATCGTTCATCGGCCCCTGGACGGACGAAGGTCGTGCACAGGTGCGAGCTGAGATCGCGGCCAACGACGGAGTCTGGCCGTTACAGGCCGCCGAATTCGAGGGCCAGGACCTCTCCGAAGCACAGGTCGCCCGGCTGGTGGAGCGTTCGACACCCCATCCCGGGCGGACACTGACCGAGCCTGCCACGTTGAATCGGCCACTCGGTGAGATCCCCTCTGTCTATGTCAAGTGCCTCATGGATGGCCCCGAGCCAAGCCCGGATGTGCTCGAGCTGCTCGAGTCGCCCAACTGGGAGCTGCGTGAGATCGAGACCGGGCACTGGCCGATGACGTCACGACCCGACCAGCTGGTCGCTCACCTGCTGGCTCTCTGCTAGAGCTTGCGGTATATGAGTGGCCCGATCGATGAGTTCAGCAGGAAGAGCACCAATCTCGGCATGACCGTCATCGAGGTTCGCGAAGGCCGCGCCACCAACATCGGCGAGCTCGGAATCGTCAGGATCCTCCCCACCAAGAACCGCCGCACCATCGGCCCGTGGTGCTTCGTCGATCTGATGCAATCCGACGACGTCGACCGACCTCCCCCACTGGAGATAGGGCCACACCCACACATCGGTCTGGCCACCGTCACCTGGCTGTTCACGGGGTCGGCCCTCCACAGTGACTCCCTGGGGACCGAGCAGCTGATCCGCCCAGGCCAGCTCAATCTGATGACCGCCGGCCATGGCATCGCCCACGCCGAGGAAGGGGTCGACACCGATGCCTCATGGTCGGCGTCGGGGACGATGGGGGTGCAGATGTGGCTCGCGCAGCCCGAGGCAACCCGACACGGTGGTTCCGGCTTTCAGCATCTCGCCGAGCTACCTGAGACCGACCTCGGCCCGAGCCGGGCAGGGGTGCTGATCGGCTCACTTGGCGACGCCAGTTCACCGGCGCAATTCGCGCACCCCACGATCGGGCTGGATCTCACTGTGCGCGGACCGACCACGATCCCCATCGAGCCCACGTTTGAGCATGGCGTCGTCCCCATCGACAAGCCGATACGAGTCGAAGAGGACATCGTCGAGCCCGGTTCGCTCGCCATCGTGCCTCCTGGACGCGAGCACCTCACCATCGACGCTCGATCTCACCCGACCCGCCTGATGTTGCTGGGAGGGGCACCGTTGGGTGACGAGGTCAAGATGTGGTGGAACTTCGTGGCCCGAACCACCGACGAGCTCACCGAGGCCTGGCATGACTGGCAAGTCGGTAACGAGGACCGTTTCGGGCCGGTCCCCTCCGGTCTGGCGAGGATGGAGGCGCCTACCCCACCGTGGATCAGACAGGACGTGTAAGCCCGTCTCCAACCACGCGGTAACCGCCACTGACGGCGTGGAGGAGACGGATGTCCGCGTCCTGGCCAACCTCGGTCTCCAGGTCGGCCTGGGCGCCGTCGACGAATACCGACACATGGGGGCGTATCGCGCCGGTCTCGTCCACGATGTGGTTCTGCAATCCAGGCTCCTGGCGAAAGAGATCGACCAACGCCTCTTTCACGGTCCGGCCCTCCACTCCCTGGGTCGGTGTGGTGTTCGCGGTCTGTGAAAGCATCCGGGGGAGGCTGACCTTGGCGGTCATGGCAGCACCGAGACGGCTCCAATGCGGGGGAAGGAGGGAGGGAGCGCCTGCCATGTGTCCCCGTTGTCCCGGGTCAGCCAGAGTTTCCCCCCGGTGGTGCCGAAGCAGAACGTCCCCTCATTGTCACCATCGAAGGCACCCCTGAGGACACCGGTGAATTGGGGGGCCTCGCTCCAACCCGTGCCGGCGATCTCCCAGGAGTCCCCGTCGTCATCAGAGCGGTAGACACGCAACTCGCCGTCGATCGGGATCCGATTGGCGTCGGCCTCGAGAGGGATCGTGAACAGCCGATGGCTGCTGTCGTCTCTCCACATGACAAAGCCGAAGTTGGCGGGCAGACCGTTCTCGATTCGCTCCCACTTGTTGCCACCGTCATCGGTGCGGTAGACCCCGCTGTGGTCCTGACGCCAGATGCGTCTGGGGTCGGCTGGGTCGTGAGCGACGCAGTGAACGCAATATCCGACCTCGGGTCGCGGCGCATCGTCGGGGAGGCCGACCGGTTCGATCCCATCGTTCTTCGGTTCCCACCTGGCCCCACCGTCGTCGGAACGGAACACGCCAACCGCCGATATGGCCACCCAGTGAGTGTCGCCGTCGATCATCACCCGATGGGCGCACAGACCTCCAAAACCAGGCTGCCACAGGTCCCTGGTGGGGTGCTCGTTCAAACCAGGCACGGAAGACCAAGTAATGCCTTGATCGTCGGAGGTGAACAACCCGGCATGGGCAACCCCTGCCCAGATCCGATCGCCGCTGGTGTGGAATGCCCACACCTGCTCCATCTTGCGCTCCGTGTCCTCGGGCCAGGAGGGAGGGGCGTCGGTCTGCTCCCATGTTTCGAAGTCGTTGCTGCGGTGGATACCGATGCCGAACCAGTTGCTACCCACCGCGGCCAGGTGGCTCCCATCAGGCGCCGACCCGAAGGCAGACACCTTCCACCCCGGGAACATCGGCCCCGACACCGACCACGATCCGCCGGTCTCGCCGACCAGGTACCCGCCCTTCTCAGTGCCTACCGCGATTCTCATCTCGAGTCCTCGTACACGGCAGCCAAGTTAGCCGAGCGCATCGGAGACATGATCGGCGCGGCTGAGTCGTGAAAGTCGGCACGTCAGGGAGAATCCCGATGGACCTCCCATACCGGCCCGCGTAATCATGACCGGATGAGCCGAGGGAGAGCTGTCGCAGCGTTGGTCGTTAGCCTCCTGGCCACTGCCTGTGGCTCAACGGAGCCGGCCGCGGTCACCGCGTCCGACTCCTTACCCACCGAGGCACCGTGGGGGCTGGATACGATCGAGATGCCGGCTGCGGACCGCGTCTCCGCCCTCTTTGGCGAAATGCCAGACCAGATAGATGGTGTTCCCCAGGAGATGTCGACACCTGATGTCGTCGCGTACCGCGACGACGGCGGCCGGTCGCTCCAGCTTCAGGTTCTCTCACTGGCCGACCTGAAAGAGTTCTCTGATGAGGAGGAATTGACGCTGGTCGACTTTCTCTCCGTGCTGGTCGACAGTGGCGAGCTGGAAGAGCTCGAGTCCGTTCAGCTCGACACCACCATGCCCCTGTTGTGGGTTGTCAGCTCGGTCGTCGGAGACGGCGAGACCGTCTACACCGCCGTCTGGGGCTCCCCCGGTGCCGGGTCGGGTTTCAGCGTCACTGCGGACACCCCCGAGGCCCGAACCGCACTGGTCCATGCCTTCATCGGGGCCTCACATGACGCCGAAGGATCCTGACTCCCGGACCCCCTACGGAGGCTGGGAGGACGTTCCGTCCGGAGCGCCCGCGCTCCCGACGCGGGATCGGTTGAGTAACCTCCTGAGGAAGATCTCGGCTCGTGTCATCGTGCGGCCGAAGACGCATGAAGCAGCCAGAACCCCACCGGTGCTTCCCCCACCCCCGGATCTCGGACCGCCAGATGCGACATCGGTTGCTTCGTTGACGATAGGAGCGGCCGGGATCACCGCAAGTCTCGGGTTCTGGACCTGGGCGTTCACCGCTCCAATCCCCGGGTTCATCTTCATGCTTCTCTTGGTCTGCAGCATCGGGGGAAGCGCCCTCGTCCTGGGCGTCTCAGCCAAACGCAAGAGACACCAAACAGCATCGACGATGCGGGTGGCGGGCTATGGAATGACCCTGGGCACGATTGCCATCGTGCTCAACCTCGCACTGTTTCTCTTGGCGGCCTATCTCGCCATCCTCGTCGGAGTGTGAGACGAGACACCCGCGCGGTGTGCTTGCTCAACCACCACCGAATGCGTCGCCGACCAGGGAGAGATCGTCGACACCGAGGACGACCCGCTGATCCATCGTGACATAGACGAGGTCGACGTTGGCTCCTGCGGCGGCGGCCTTCGCGGCCAGTCTCCCTAGCTCACCGGGACGGTCCTCGCATGCGATCGCCAGAACCTCCCGAGGCTCCCCGGAACTGATGCCGGCGGCCGTCAAGGCTTCCCGGGCGGCGTTCCCATCGGCGACCAGGATGTGAATAGCCCCCTCACCGCCTCCGGCCACGCCGCACACCCCGTCGATGTTGATACCCGCGTTCCCCAACGCCTCCCCCATGGCTGCCAGCGTCCCAGGACGGTCCTCCAGTGTTACAGCGACATCCCAGGCCATGAGTCTCCTTTCGTGACGTGGCACAAGCGTACTCCCCGATGGTTCCACGATCTCTCGATCCAGGAATGGGTCGAGTTGATCCTCGGCGAGCCGGACCGCCGGCTTCATCGAGCTCTGTCTATGGTTCGCAGGTGGAGCGATATTCGAGGGCAGAGGCAGCCCGACGAGCGGGTGTATCGCCAGAATATCTCGATCGGCTAATCGACCTGGGGATGGTGGAGATCGACACCGAGGATCGTGTGACCATTGGCGGTGTCCGTCGTGTTCTGATCCTCCTCGCCCTCGACCAGTCGGGGATCCCACTCGAAGGTGTGGCTGAGGTGGTCCGCGAGGGCGGCTTCTCACTCTCGTTCATCGAGACCGCCGGATATGACGTCTTCGCACCACTCGACGAGCGCACCTTCGAGGAGGTGTCGGCGGAGACAGGAGTCCCCCACGAACTTTTGGCGGCGATCCGCGAAATCATGGGCGGGACACCGCCCCGGCCCGATGACCTGGCACGTCAGGACGAGCTGGCCGTGCTGCCACTGCTGCAACTCCAGCTCGGTGAGGGAATGCGACCCAAGGTCCTCGAGCGCGCTCTCCGTGTCTACGGGGACAGCCTTCGTCGGATCAGCGAGACGGAGGCCGAGTGGTGGCGCACGGAGATCGTGGACCGGTTCTACGCCGCGGGCAAGACCGAACGCGACATCGCGGCGTTTGCAAGAGAGTTCTCACCTCGCATGTCGGCTGTCTCCGACGCTGCGATCCTGGCTATCTACCACGCTCAGCAACGACTGGCGTGGAGTGCCAACATCATCAGCGGTTTCGCCTCCGCCCTGGTCCGCGCCGGGCTCCATACCCGGACCGAGCATCCGCCGGTGATGTGCTTCCTCGACATAAGTGGTTACACGCGGCTGACTCAGGAGCAAGGGGACACGGCAGCAGCCGACGTCGCCGAGAAGGTGGCAAGACTGGTTCAGCGCACCGCGGTGAGCCATGGCGGACGTCCGGTGAAATGGCTCGGCGACGGCGTGATGCTCTACTTTCCCGATCCGGCCCAGGGGGTGTCGGCTTGTCTGCAGACCCTCGAGGGGGTGATCGAGGACGGCCTTCCCCCGGCCCATGTCGGGCTCCACGCCGGGCCGGTGGTGTTCCAGGAGGGCGACTACTACGGCCAGACGGTCAACGTTGCGGCGCGTATCGGCGAGTACGCCCGCCCTGGGGAGATGCTGGTCAGCCAGGAGGTGGTCGATGCTGCCGGGGATCTGGAGATGGTGGGGTTCCGCGAGATCGGCCCGGTCGAGTTGAAGGGGCTCTCCGAGCCGATCCGGCTCTACCAGGCGGTCCGGCCCGATTAGCCCCTCTCAATCGGGTTGAGGCCTACGGGCAGGGCGACGCCAGTATGTGCCGGATGGGGTCCGTGTAAGTTGAGGTCACACGGCCAACAGTTCGAGACGAGGAGGTGCTCTCATGTGCGCACCAGCCGTGACGGCAACCGGCGATCAGCACAGCCACACCCAGACAGAAGGGCATTCGATCGACCGGCGGACGTTCCTGAAAACCGGGATCGCCCTTGGGGCCGGTGGAGTGATCGCCACGCTTGCCCCCGCCCTGCCCGCCGGGGCCTTCCCCAAGAGGGCACGGCGCACCGCCGACCTGACCCATCGATTGGTGCGGCGGTTCCCGTCGTTCTTCGGCCCGCAGGAGGTCTTCGATGAAGTGGTCACCGACTTCGACCCCGACGGGTTCTTCACCAAGAGGTGGACTCTGCTCGAGCACATTGGCACCCATGTCGACACCCCCGGACATTTCGATGAGGGCAACCGTCTGATCGACGATCTCACCCCTGAAGAACTGGTAGCCCCCATCGTCGTCATCGACATTCGTGAGAAGGCGCTGGAGAACCCCAACGCCACCGTGATCCCTGACGACCTCATCGCCTTCGAGCGGCGTCACGGTCGAATCCCGGAACGGGCCCTGGTATGCATGAACTCGGGATGGTCAGACAAGGTTGGTGATGCGGACGAATTTCGGGGAGGAACCGGGTTCCCGGATCTCAACTTCCCGGGTTTCTCATTCGATGCCACCGAATGGCTGGTGGCCAACCGCGACCCGGTCGGGATAGGTCTCGACACGATGAGCCTCGACCCGGGCAACTCACAGGACTTCATCGTCCACGATCGCTTCCTGGGCTCCGGACGTTACGGCATCGAGAGTTTGGCGAACCTGGACCAGATCCCACCTCGCGGCGCCCTCGGCTTCGTCGGGCCGGTGCCCTGGGAGGACGGCTCGGGTGCCCCATGTCGCGTCTTCGCCGTGTGGTGAGCACGTCCAGCGAACACCACCACCCTGACGGTGACACCTCGGACCATTCCGCCGTTCATCCAACGCGCCCCCCAAGCGTGTTCGACAGGATCGCCGGTTATGGCTCCGATCGGGGAGGCTTCGCCTCACATCACGACGGCGTGTATCCTGCTGGCGCCGGACAACCCGTCCCGCGGGGGCTGCTCTACAGCATGTCGACAAGCGCGAGCGCGTCTTGTCTTACAGCAAAGGAGAGTAGGCATGCGCAGGACAGCTGTTGTGCTCGTTTCTTTAATCGCAGTCATGGCATTGGCCACGACCGTCTTGGCTAATGGACCCGCTGAGAGGTTCACAGTCCCGGTGACAGGCGACCAGTTCGTATGCGACGACGCCGTCTACACGATCACATCTGGAGAGGTCCAGATTGTCGTTCATGAAGGTTCAGCGGCACAGGGGAACCAAAACTTCACCTTCACCCTCACGCCCCGGAAGGTCGTGGCTGAGGATGAATTGGGGAACGTCGTCTCCATCGTCGGAGCTACCTGGGCTGGTGGCGCTTTCAACGCCAACACCGGCGGTGAGGTCTTCACATTCACCGACAAGTTTCAGCTGGTGAGTAAGTGAAGCGGAACCGTCGGCAACGTGAACGCGACGTTCCACCTCACTGACCAGCCGAACAATTTCGTGATCAAGGACTTCAACCTGGGGAACTGCTCGGTCCCCGCCTGAGAGCGACAATCTGACGGTAAGGTTTCAGCGTGCCTGCTTCTTGGTAGACACCCTCATCGCATTCAGGCGATGTCGTCGCCCGCTACGTCGCCGTGCAGCGCCGTAGCTCGCTTGGTGACCGCAGTTCCACTTTCGACGCGCTCTATTTGGCCAAGTATCGGCCTCGCCTGGCCATCCGCTGCCTTAGAAGGAGTGTGGCTTCACCCGGCGTTTGGGCCATAATCAACCCATGGCAAGGCGAAGGCGCGCCGTTGGCGGCCTGATCGCTGGATCGGTTCTGGCTGCGGGGCTCGCCGTCCCGGTTCTGGCCCAGACCACGCCGGGGGCGCTGGTCACAGTCGTCAACGGCCCGATCACACCGGTGACTGCCGACCACCTGGCGGCGGCGGTGGAGCAGGCGGTCGAGGACGATGTCGTCCTGGTCGTCGCCCTCGATACCCCGGGCGGCCTCGACACCTCGATGCGTGACATCGTCCAAACCATTCTGAATGCCCCGATCCCTGTCGTGGTCTACGTCGAGCCGGAGGGGGCCCGCGCCGCATCTGCAGGCACGTTCATCACCATGGCCGCCCACGTGGCGGCGATGGCACCGGCCACGTCGATCGGCGCCGCCACCCCGGTGGACCTTCAGGGCGGGGAGATAACCGACAAGGTCATCAACGACGCATCCGCGTTCGCCATATCGGTTGCTGAACGCCGGGGCCGCAGCGTCGACTTCGCCGAGTCGGCTGTCCGTGACGGCACATCGATCACCGCCAACCAGGCCGTGGAAGACGGGGTCGTCGACGTGGTGGCAGACGACCTCGACGATCTGCTGCTCGCCATCGACGGGATGAAAGTGGAAGTGCTCGGGGAGGATGTGACTCTGGCCACTGGTGGTGCCGTCCCCGAGCTGTATGAGATGTCGACTTTTCGACGCATCCTGGCGCAGATCGCAGACCCCAACCTGGCGCTTCTGTTCCTGTCGATAGGAACCCTGGCCGTGGTCTACGAGGCGGCGAACCCGGGTTTGGGGTTCGCCGGGATCGTCGGGGTGATTCTCCTGCTGACCGGTTTCTTCGCTCTCAGCGTGCTCCCGGTATCAACGACCGGTGTCGCCCTCCTCGTCCTGGCTGTCGCCCTCTTCATCGGGGAGATCTTCGTCCCGGGGGTGGGTGTGCTCGCCGGCGGCGGGACAATCGCCTTGCTCCTGGCAGGGATCTTCCTCTTCGAAGGCGAGCTTCAGGTCAGCCCACCGGTCCTCTGGCCCACCGCTGTGGTCATGGGAGCCGCCACCACCATCGCCGGGCGAGCCGCCCTGAAGGCCCGACTCCAGCCCTCGACCACCGGAACCGGCACCCTCATCGGCGAGTCCCGTACGATTGTCAAGGCAGAAGGCCAGAGCGGGTCGCTTTTCCTGGACGGCGCCTGGTGGTCCGTCCGGTCCTCGACCGGCGACCTGGAGCCCGGCATGCTGGTCCGTATAGTGGGCATCGATGGCCTCGAACTGATAGTCGAGCCGATTGGAGATGACGATGACCACTGAGACTGCCATTGGCCTCGCCATCGCGGCCGTGCTCCTCATCACGATTCTGCGGGCATCGATCAAGATCCTGCGCGAATACGAGCGAGGCGTTCTGTTTCGCCTGGGCAGGGTGACCGGCGAGCCGAGAGGCCCGGGTCTGATCTTCATCATTCCGATCGTCGACCGGCTGCTTCGGGTCAGTCTGCGCACGGTGACCCAGGACATCCCACCCCAGGACATCATCACGAGGGACAACGTGACGGTTCGGGTGAACGCAGTCACCTACTTCAGGGTCGTCGACCCCAACCGGGCAATTCTCGAGATCGAGGACTTCCGATTCGGGACCTCACAGGTCGCCCAAACCACCTTGCGCTCCATCATCGGCCAGGCCGACCTCGATGAGCTGTTGATCAACCGTGACGAGATCAACCGGCAGCTCCAGCAGATAATCGACAGCCTGACCGACGCCTGGGGGGTGAAGGTGAGTCTCGTGGAGGTCAAGGACGTTGAGCTGCCCGACGCGATGAGGCGGGCCATGGCCCGGCAAGCCGAGGCGGAGCGGGAACGACGGGCCAAGGTGATCCACTCCCTGGGAGAGAAAGAAGCGGCCGCGAACCTGGCCGACGCGGCCCGCCTGCTCGAGGATCGCCCGGCAGCGATGCACCTTCGAATCCTGCAGGCAATGACCGAGGTCGCCGCCGAACAGAATTCCACCCTGGTCTTTCCCCTGCCCATCGAGTTACTGCGCGTAGTCGACACCATGCGTAACTCAGGCGAAACCTGAGACCACATCCTGGTCATCACTATGGGGATGTCAGAACGGCGCGGCACCGCCCTGACAAATCACCCGGTTTCCGAACACCAATTTGGCCGCTTCGCACACCGGACGAGT
>DATKCZ010000020.1:0-10167 GCA_035512955.1 Acidimicrobiia bacterium | reverse complement strand
CTCGTGGTCGAGCGAGGGCTGCATCAAGAGGTGCCGGAGCGGGTCTACGTCGGGGCGATCGACTACGGGGCCCCCGAGCAACTGGCGATCGAGCTGGTCGACACCACCGACTATCCAGACAATGGGTGGGTCGCCAACGACGTCCAGCTCACCGTCTCCAACGGCGAAATGATGATCCTCGCCGGATCTCCATGCCCAATGGCGGGGATGCCGGACTGCCTCACCGATCCCTCGGTCCGTGCCTTCCGCGACGTCCCGCCATTCGACAACGGTGTCCTCCTCCCGCTTGAGATCGTGGGCCCGGGGCGAAGCCTCACCTGGCCCGGCGGCCTCGAGGTCCTCGGTCACCAGACTCATCAGGGGCGATCGGCCATCCAGGTGCGTAGCACGGTGGCCGCAGTCGATCTGGTCGCCGCCCTGGTGGACCACGGAGCCTGGAGAGACTTCCACCCCACCGATCCGGTGGTGATGTGGCTCGACGAGGTGACCCTGGTCCCGCTTCGTCTCGAGGTCTTCCCCGCCGACTCACCTGAGCGGGAGCTGTGGCAGATACGCCGGGGCTACGACGACGACCTGGGGGGCCACCAGCCCATCCTGATCGTGGAGCTCTCGGATCTCGTCACCGAACCGCCCGAGATCGAGCTGGATACCCAGATCGAGGCGGTGTCCAATGGCTTCGTCGACACGGCGGTAGAGCTTCCCCGCGTGACGGTGCCGTCGGGATTCGTCCCCCATCGCAGCGGGCACCGGCCATTGGGCGAGGGAGGTCTGGTGGAGGTCACCACCTGGAGCGACGGGCGATCGTGGCTGATGATCGAGACCACCGACGACTGGGACGAGCCGCGTCTCTTCGGCATGTCCCTCCCCTTCGTCAGGCCGACTGAACTGGGCGACGGCTCGATCGGCTACATGGCTCCGTCCGGCAACAGGTTGGCGATCCACGGCGAGGATGTCGAAATGGTGGTCGCGGGGTCGGTTCCGCCCGAGATGCTCGTGGAGGTGGCGGGCTCGCTCGAGATCCGCGGAGTCGAGGTCCCGGAGACCTGGCTGGAGGCGTCGACGGTCGACGTTTCGGATCTTCCCGCGGGCACCCTGGCGCCCCGGGTCGAGGGGTGGTTCGCCTCGGCCCGGGTCGACGAGGAGGTGACCTCCATCCTCCTGAGCAGCGGTGCCTCCCGCAACATCCTCATCATCCAACGGGAAGGGACTCTCCTCGACCCGCCTGCCGGACCGGACGTCTATGAGGTCGATGTGAGGGACACGACCGGGAGATACGACGCCTCCACCGGGGCCCTGGAGTGGGTCGAGGACGGCCGGATCGTGGCCGTGCGGAGCGACGCGGTGGGGATGGACGCACTGATCGAGGTCGCCGACTCGTTGGAGACCCGGTGAGACGGGGTGTCGAGCTCGGGGCCCTGCTAATCGCGGTCCTGTCGGGATACGCCATAGCCAGCGTGGTGGGCGCTCCGGCACTCGTCGAGCCGGCGGAGACCCCGGCGCCCGGCTTCCGCACCGAGATGGACCCTCTCCCCTCCACGACCACCGCGGGAGAGAGCACCACTTCGCCACTCGCCGGCGCCGAGACCTATCTGGTCTGGTCGACGGGAGGGCTCACCCCGAAGCTGGTGGCCGGTCTGGAGTCGACATTCCCCGACCTGTCCGTGGTGGGCGGTGACGTCGTCGAGCTCGACCCTGGGACAGACGGGTGGGTCGTCCCCCTCGACGCGCTGGCCATCGACCCCGAGGACCACACTCCGTTTGACTCGGAGCGATCCCTTGGCGCGCTCGGGCGCGGAGCCGTGGTGCTCGGAGAGTCTTCAGCGGCGTTCCGAGAGTTGGGGTTGGGCGATCGGCTGAGCATCGCCGGGTCCTCATACGAGGTGGTGGCGATCGCGCCTGACGAGGTCGTCGCCGCCGCCGAGATCGTCTTCGCCAAGGACGATGAGACAGCCCCTGTCGCCACCGATCGGTTCGCGCTGGTGTCCACCGACCTGCCCCGTGCCGAGTTCGAAGAGGTGGTGCGCAGCCTCTACGACGGTCCCGCTCCGCTTCGGATCAGGTCAGAGGGGGAGACACCGTGGCTGCGTCACGGCGATGCCGTCCTGCCCCAGATCTTCATCAAGGAGGCGCTCGGCGAGTTCTCGTACCGCGACCGCTCCGGCTCCGAGTTCTCACAGGACCCCGAGTTCCTCGACGAGCACATCGTCTCGGCCGAGGTGCCCATCCTGGGCCGGATCACCTGCCACGCGACCGTCGTCGCCATGCTGCGCAGCGCCCTGGGTCAGCTGGTGGACGAGGGCCTCGCCCACCTGGTCGACCCCTCGCAGTTCGCCGGCTGCTGGAACCCGAGGTTCATCCGGACCATCACCGGCGAGCTGGCGGGGATCTCCCGTCACGCCTGGGGTGCCGCCGTGGACATCAACGCCGCTTCCAACCCCATGGGATCGGCCGGGAGCCAGGACCACCGGCTCGTCGAGATCATGCAAAAGTGGGGGTTCACCTGGGGAGGCGATTGGCTGGTGCCCGACTCCATGCACTTCGAGTACGGGGTGCCGCCCGGCTCGTAGTCCGTTCCCCCACCCACGTCTCAGCCCCCAGCGGTGCGGCGGATCTGGTCGAGAGCGTCGGCGGTTTCCCGGGCCCGCTCGGCGCCGAGAGTCCCGAAGACCAGTTCCTTGATCTGGTCGAAATGGGCTGTCGAGGCTTCACCGACGCGGGCCACGCCCTCGGTGGTGAGCCTGGCCTCCACCACCCGGCGATCCCTCCCGCCACGGGACCGCTCCACCCATCCTTCGGCTTCCAGCCGGCTCACGGCATGGGAGAGCCGACTCGGTGAATGCCCTATCTCCCGTGCAAGGTCGCTCATCCGCAAGGTGCGATGTGGCTCGCGGTGGAGGCGGCTGAGGATGAGATAGTCGTCGTGGCTGATCCCAGCCTCGATCCGGAGTCGGCGGTCCAATGCATCGAGCAAACCGACCACGCCACGAACCAGCTTCAGCCAGCTTCGCAACTCTGCCCTGCTCAGGGTCATCACAACTCCAGAGGAATATTTGAAACTTCAATGATATTGACAGGAGGCGACAACAGTGAAGCCATTGAGGAGAGAAAGGAACACGAATGGCAATACATCGACTCAACCATGCCGTCCTATACGTCCGTGACGCCGAGCGATCCGCCGACTTCTACGAAAGAGTGCTGGGCTTCCGGCGTCTCCCTGTCGAGGTCCCAGGCGCGGTCTTCATGCAGGCCGAGGATTCCATCAACGACCACGACCTCGGTCTCTTCTCGATCGGAGACGGGGCGGCGCCCTCGCCAGCGGGTCGGACCGCGGTCGGTCTCTATCACCTGGCTTGGGAGGTCGACACTCTGGCCGACCTGGCCGACATCGCCCGCCGGCTCGGCGAAGAGAGCTCCCTGGTGGGTGCCACCGACCACGGCACCACCAAGGCCCTGTACGGGCGAGACCCGGACGGGATCGACTTCGAGGTGGCCTGGCTGGTGCCGGCCGACCTGATCACCGAGGACATCGCCCCGGTCGCCCGTCGTCTCGACCTCGACGCCGAGATCGAGCGCTACGGCGCCGAGACCCCGGGTGGGGTGGGTGTCAGCCGGCCCCGACCCGTGGGAGCGTGACCCCCATGAACGTCGCACTCTGGATCGCCCAGGGACTCCTGGCGGCTGTGTTCCTCCTCGCCGGGGTGTTGAAGCTCACCCGGCCACACGATCAGCTCAGCGAGCAGCTGGGCTGGCCCGGGGACTACTCCACCGCGCTCGTCAGATTCGTCGGCCTCGTCGAGGTGTTGGGCGCCTTCGGGCTCATCCTCCCCGGTGTCACCGCGATCGCCACCGTGCTGGTCCCGTGGGCTGCTGTCGGTCTCGCCGTTGAACAGGCCGGCGCGATCACCGTCCATGTCCGGCGCAAGGAGCCGCAGGCGATCATCGGCAACATCGTGCTCATCGCCGTGGCGGCGTTCGTCGCTTGGGGGAGGTTCGGGGAAAATCCCCTCTAGCCGACAATCCCCTGCCGTGCGCTAGGTAGCGCGGCGGGGTGGCGTCGTCGGGGCCGAGCGCACCGACACCGAGGTGATCAGGCCGATGGCAAGCGGGAGACCGAACACCAGCAAGGCGAGACCGCCCCAGGGCACCACCAGCGTCGAGGAGCGCCACACCCCGAAGTTGCCCACCGACTGGTAGCTCCCGCTCGACATCACCACCGTCTTGTAGAGCAGCAGGGTGAGCGGGACGGCGAGTACCGCCCCGATCAGGGTGTGCAGACCGCTCTGCAGCCCCAGGTATCGGCGACGGATCGAGTTGGTGGCGCCCACTGCGACCACGGTCCGCAGGTCGGTGTCCGCCTCGGCGGCGGAGAGGGCGGTGATGGTGGCGACCACGATCAGCACGATCAGCATCGTCGCCAGGAAGCCGAGGGCGAGCACCACCGGGGTGGCGTTGTCGGAGCCACCCCCGCTGGTGACGAACTCAGCGCCACCGGCCTGCCACAACGGATCGAAAGGCGATCCGAACGGGTTCTGGAACCAGCCGACCTCCGCCTCGACCAGAGCGGTGCTACGGGGCTCGCCGCCCAGCCGGTCCCCGGTCTCCGCGGTGACCAGCAGTCGGGGGAACGAGTACAGCTGCACCGGCACGGGCACCTCGGAGACCACCACCTCCTCGCCGTCCAATGCGATGGTGGTGTCGCGCTCGACAACACCGACCAGCACCATGCCGGCATCGGCCAGCCGGGCATCGAGACGGTCGTCGTCGAGCAGGGCCAGCAGCTCCTCGCTGGCCACCCCGACCCGGAACGGGCTGACGTAGTAGCCGCCCTGGTCCTCGGTGCTCCCGGCCTTGCGCGCCTCGAGCTCGGCGGGGTACTCCACCCGGGCGTCGAGGGTCTCGAATCGGGCGATCTGCGCACCGGGTAGCCGCGCCTCGACCTCGGCGAGGTCCTCATCGGTGAGAGCGACCATGTTGTACTCCTCGTCGAAACGACCCTCGACGAGGATCTGTGGGCTCTCCTCGGGAAGGCCATAAATGGAGGACGAGGCCTCGCTCGCCCCCATTCCCGCCAATCCGGCCACGGGAGCCATGAGGATCACCATGGTCGCTGCCACCGCGGCGGCGGCCCTCCCCCGCTGGCGGCCGGAGTCGCGGAGCACGATGCGTGAGGTGATGGGGAAGCGCTCGGCATGTTTGCTCACCCAGGCCACGATCGGCCCGGCGAGCAGGGCAGCGCCGCCGATCATGAAAACGGTTCCCAGCAACGCCACCGCACCTCCCGTGCCCGATGAGGTGGCCAACCCCACCGCGAGGAGCAGGGTGCCGAGGCCGGTGAGCCCCAGACCGGCGGGGATCACCCACCGCTTCGGCGCTCCTGCCGGCATCCGGCCCTGGAGGGCGGTGAGTGTGGGCACGTTGGAGGCGGTCTTGGCGGGGAGCCAGGCGGCGATCACACAGGCGATCACGGCGACCACGATCGGGCCGGCCAGGTCGAGCACGGAGAGGGGGAATTCCTCGATGCGTCTATCGACAAAGCGCTGCAGCACCGGACGCCCCAGGATCAACAGACCCAGCCCCAGCCCTGCGCCGAAGATCCCGCCCCCGAGACCGGCGACCAGCCCTTCCCCGACCACCGAGGTCTTCACCTGGCTGGTGTCGGCCCCATTGGCCCCGAGCAGCCCGATCTCCCGCAGTCGTCGTCTGGTGCCGGTGGCGAATGCGGCCCCGGCGATGAACGCCACCTCGGCCATGATCACCGCGGCCACCGCGGTCCCGATCACCGACGGGCTCTCCGCCAGGTTGGTCTGATTGAAGGAGAGCCGATCGGCCAGGGTCTCGGCGTAGACCTGGGGAAGGCCGACGGAGACACCATTGAGGAACAGCCCGTAGACATAGTCGGAGGCCGCTTGGATCCCTTGCTCCTCGATGATGGTGCGGGTCTCGACCAGCTGCTGCTCGGTCATCGCCGCGTAGTAATCCTCGGGCAGGAAATGGAGGTCCTCGGGCATGGGCCACGCCACGTTCTGTGGGTAGAAGTCGTAACGGGTCTGTTCCCAGAGACGGTTGAACTCCAGACCGAAGTCGAAATCGTTCTCGGTCTGCACCAACAAGACCCCACCCACCTGCCGATTGGTGTTGATCAGGTCCATCTCCTCGGGTGCGACCACCACCTCGTCCAGCCGCCAGAGGATGGGGTGGGAGGCCATGCCCACCACCTGGTACGCCGTCTCGTCACCACCACGTAGCCGGAGAGTTGCGGTGTCACCCACCGACAGATGGAGTTGCGAGGCCAGGTGCTCACTGAGGAGGACCTCCCCGATCATCTCGGGGGCCCTCCCCTCGGTCAAGGTGAGAATCCCCTCGGACAAGGGGTTTTCGAGGTCGACATCGCTGACCCGCCCGTGGAGCCGCGGGCCGAACGACTTGAAGTCGTGGCGGAAGGCCAGGACCGTGGCATCCGGGTCGACCTCGTCGATCACGCCCCGGGTCCACGCGGCAGCATCAGGCGTTGCGAACCACTGCTCGATCTTGACGTTGGCCGACCCGTACTCGGAGGTGGCCTGCTCGGTGGGTGAGAGGTAACTGGCCCGGACCACCGCGGCGGTCATCACCGCCACCAGGACTGGTAGCCCGATCAGGGCGACGAGATAGAAGGTCCGCTTCTTGTTGCGGCGAGCGTTCTTGATCGCCACCGAGAAGGCGGCGCGGCGACCACTCATCACCCGATATCGGCCGTCGACGACGGCACCAGGGACCGCACCGAGATCTCCTCGATCTGCCCGTCGCGTAGACGGACCACGCGGTCGGCCCAGGCGGCGAACGCCGGCTCGTGGGTCACCAGGAGGGCCGACGCCCCCAGCTCGCACCGCTCCCGCAACAGCTTGAGGATGCTCTCCCCGGTGGCCTCATCGAGTGCGCCGGTGGGCTCGTCGGCAAGGAGGAGGGTGCGGGGCCCGACCAGCCCGCGAGCGATGGCCACCCGCTGCTGCTCGCCCCCGGAGAGCTGGTCGGGGTAGCGGTCCCCCATTCCCCCCAGGCCGACCTCCTCCAAAGCGAGGTTGGCGTAGTCTCTCGCCTCCTTGACCTCCATCCCGTCGAGCTCGAGGGGCAGGGCAATGTTCTCGGCGGCGGTCAACGCGGGGAGCAGGTTGAACTGCTGGAAGACGTAGCCGACGGACACCCGGCGGATCCGGGCCAGCTCCTTGTTTGAGAGGTCGCCCAGGTCCTGGCCGTCCACCCACACGTTTCCCGTGGTCGGCTCGTCGAGCGCCCCGGCGATGTTGAGCAGGGTGGTCTTGCCGGAGCCGCTCCGCCCGGTGATGGCGACGAATTCCCCGGGAGCCATGTCGAGATCGATGTCGACCAGGGCGTCGACCCGCTGCGCCCCCTTGCCGTGGGTCTTGCCCACCCGTCTCATCTTGAGCACCGGCTCGCTCACTTCACAACCTCCTCCGATGGGGCATCCACCCGGCTCGCTCGCTTCCCTGGCTTGGCGGTCTCGAGTCTCTCCTCGACCCGGTCGAGCCACTTGAGCTCGGCTTCGGCGGAATACATGAGCCGGTCGAGGTGGAGTTGCCAGGCGAGATCGTCCCCGCCGTCGCGAGCACGCAGCCGAGTCAGATCCTGCAACAGCCCCATCGTGGCCCGGCGCTGGCCTTCGATGACCTCCTCGGGACTGAGGCCATCGGTATAGATCGAGATCAGCACTTTGATCGAGACCTCGTCACGCCTGGCCGTGGCCAGGTCCTCGGGCCCGGTCACCCAATCCGCCAGGACCGACCTCCCTGCCGGCGTGATCCGATAGACGACCCTGCCCTCGGAGTCTGTGGTCCCGCCCTCGACGAGATCGTCACGCTCGAGACGCTGCAACGTGCTGTAGATCTGGCCGACGTTGACCGCTGTCCCTTCGCCGGTGGCGGCCTCCAGTTCGAGCTTGAGCTGATATCCGTGCTTGGCACCGTCGGCGAGCAGGGCGAGGAGCCCTTCCTTGATACCCATTGTTCTCCTACATACTCCGTGACTAGTTGCGGAGTATGCATACCGAGTAGCTATGTGTCAAGGGCAAGCGACTCAGGAGGTCTTGAGGCGCAACCTCCAGATGAGGATGGCTGCGGCCATCGAGACGGCCGCAGCCGACCAGGCAAGGGGCCTGCGCCAGGTTCGCGGCAGTGCGAGGTCGCCCTCCAACGAGGACATGACCCTCCACTCGAGGTCGGCCGGGGCGGCCAGCCGCTCGTCTTGGAGCGCAGCCAGCTCCCGAGCCGTCCGGGTCATGGCGGCATGACGGGCCTGACACTTCAGACACGACACGGCATGGGCCCGGAACGGGCGTGCCACCGGCCCACCGTCGACCGCGCTGTTGGCCACGAAAGGAGCGGCGAGCTCACACATGACGCTCATGCCGTCTCCTCCAGATCCTTCGCCAGGCGGGCCCGGGCCCGATGCAGTCGCACCTTCGCCGCGGTGGTGGAGATACCCATCGACTCGGCTATCTCGGCGTGGGACCAGCCATAGATGTCCTTGAGGACGACGACCTCGCGTTGCGAGTCAGGAAGCCGGTCGAGCACTGCGCGGAGACGACCCCTCAGCTCGAGGGTCTCCCCCGCGACCTCGGGGTGATCTGCCCCCATGGGCGCGGCCACTTCGCGGTAATCGTCGATGGGGGTGCTCCGATGACGACGGGCTCGTTGCTTGTGGGTCCAAGCGGTGTTCACCGTGATGCGATGGAGCCAGGTGGAGAGCTTGGCGTCGCCTCTGAACTTGGGCAGGGCCTGCCAGGCGCGAATCAGCGCCTCCTGTGCGACATCCGATGCCAGATGGGGGTCGCCGACCAGTCTCCGGGCCAATGTGTAGACCTCGTCTTGATTTGCTCTCACCAGGGCAGCGAAAGCGGCGCGGTCGCCCTTTTGGGCTCTGGTGATGAGCTCTCGTTCTTTCTCCCTTTCGACCTGGGAGGGGTCAGCTGGGTTACCCATCGGCGAGGGTGATGGTTGCGGTCAGATACTCGGCATCGTCATCGGTGATCACTACCTCGACTGCGCGCTCGCTCCGGTCGACCGAGACACTCACCGGTCGGGCCGGAAGCAAAGGGTTGCGGAAGCGGAACCTGGCCGAGGCGAACGGCGAGGCCGATGAAGTTGGCGCCGCCGCGGCGCACAGCGCCCATCCCGCCTGAAGCAACCCATGGACGACGACACCGGGGAACCCGGCGACCAAACCTGCCTCGTGGTCCCAATGCACCGGGTTCCAGTCACGAGTCGCCGAGGCATACCGGACGAGGTCGGCTCGTGAGGCCGACACCTGGCCGGGCCCGGGGTCACCGGTGTGGGAGTGGTGGGGCTCGGGGCGTTGCAGACCGCCCTGGCCTCCCGGGATCGATTCTCCCGAGACGAGGAAGAGTGACTTGCCCGAGAGCACCTCGTCGCCGCCATCGGAGGCGGTCATCTCGAAGGTGATGAAATGCACCCCGCTTCGCTCACGGACGCGGGTGACCGCACCCACAACCTCGAGAAGGTCTCCGCTAGACAACGGCCGGCGCCAGGTGAAGGATTGCTCGCCATGTACGACGGAATGGTCGAACAGTTCGGCCAGCAGCTCGGGGGCTACCGAGAAGAGGGCAGCCGCGGCAAACCCGGGAGGCGCCACTTCGGCCCAGCGGGCAGGATCGTCGCCGGTGAGGTCGACGAAGTCACCCACGGAGTCGTCGGTGATGCGCCAGCGGGCGGGCCCGTAGGTCTTTCCCTCGAGGTCACTCGGGCTCATCACCATCACGGTAGCCCTCCCCCCCTGCCGGACCGGTGGGTGGGGATGCTTGGGGACTGGCTTCGCCTACCGGGTCTCTCGATGCGCCGTGTGGGTGCGACAGAACCGGCAGTACTTCTTCAACTCGAGTCGATCCTGGGTGTTCGACTTGTTCTTGGTTGTGACGTAGTTCCGCCGCTTGCACTCGGTGCAGGCAAGGGTCAGCGGCGGTCTCTTGTCAGATGGCATTTCCTACTCGTTTCGTTGGGTTCGGGTTACGAGCCCTATTTGTTGATCTTGACTACTCGGCCGGCGCCTACGGTGCGGCCGCCTTCGCGGATGGCGAAGCGGAGGCCTTCGTCCATGGCGATGGGAGCGATCAGTTCCACGGTCATCTCGGTGTTGTCCCCCGGCATCACCATCTGA
>DATKCZ010000019.1:0-2080 GCA_035512955.1 Acidimicrobiia bacterium | reverse complement strand
ACACATGGACTCGACTCAACTCCTGAAAGGGGTCCTCGACAGCGCGGTGCTCGCGGTGCTCAGCCGGGGAACGGCCTATGGCTACGACCTGGTTCGCCAACTACGGGAGGCGGGTCTCGAAGAGGTCGGTGACGCCTCGGTTTACGGGACCTTGCGCCGGCTCTACGGGGAGGGATATCTCACCTCCGAGGTGGTGCCCTCTGATGAGGGGCCGGCCCGCAAGTACTACGGCATAAACGCGGCCGGGGTCGATCAGTTGCGGTCTTCGAGGAAGACGTGGGCGAACTTCGCCACGGTGGTCAACGATCTGTTGGAGGACGCGGAAGAATGAACATCAACTCTCACCGACCAAGGCTCAGTACCTGGAGCAGGTCTCCGCAGGACTGGCCGACCTGCCCCAGGAGGAGCGCGACGAGGTCATCCAGGACCTCTCCGCGCATCTCGCCGAGCTCTCCGACGATGAGATCGTCCCGGTGCTGGGTGCTCCCTCAGCGTTCGTCGCCGAGTTCCGCGCAAGCGCCGGTCTCGACTGGGAGCGTCCGATGCCCGGGCTGGTCCGGAAGGCACGAAGCAGACTCTCCGATTGGTCGGACCGGCTCGGCCGTCTCACCAACTGGCCTCAATGGCGGATGCTGTGGGTGTGGACCCGGGGCTGGCTGATCCTCAGTGTCTACGCGGGAATCAACGAGACCATCGCCTTTCACCATTTCCCGATCCCCGCCATCGAGAGCACCATTTTCGGAGCCATCCTCCTGGTTGGTGTCACTTGGTTCTCGGTCTGGATCGATCGGAGACCGAGAGGATCGGTGCGTGATCTGACCTCGGTCGTTTTCTCGGCCCTCGGGATTTGGGCCCTTGTCGTCGGTTTGCTCGGTGGGATCGCACTCGGACACCCGGCGGAATTCGTCGACTTCGAGGACCAATTTTTCTCCGAGTATCCCCTGATCGGTCAGGGGGGCGAGCCGGTGGAGAACATCTACGCCTTCGACATGGAGGGCAATCCCATCGAGGTGGTCCTCTTCGACCAATTGGGAAGACCACTGCTCACCATGCCCCCCTGGGTGTACGAGGATGCCGAACTCAGACCACGAGAGACGGCCGTCGAGTATCCGGGCGGCTATGTCATCTTCGCCCGCGACGAGTTCGGGCGGATCATCCCCAATCTCTACCCCCTGGAGTTGGAGACCTACAACGACTGGGGTGAGCTGCAGCCCCGCCAACCACCGGGGGCGTGGTCCGCTCCCGGGGATGCGTCCGCCGAGGGCACGACGCCACCGACCACCACAGCCCGGTTCGGCGATTGATACGGGGCTCGTCTCTCCGGGTCCCTGGACTGGAGGGGCTCGGCCAATAGCATCGTTGGGGTGCGAATACCCGAATTCCCTGGTTGGGCGAGAGACGAGGTCGACGGCTATCTGGGGCGGTTGAGCGACCAGCGCGCTCTGTCCGCGCACACCATCGACGCCTATCGCCGGGACCTGGCCCAGTTCTTCGACTACTGCGACCGCGCCGGTGTCAAAGGAACTGCAGCCGCCGACCGGCGTCTCGCCCGGCGTTACATGGCCTTCCTCGACACTCGGGGTTACTCGAAGCGATCTGTGGCCAGGAAGGTCTCCTCGGCCCGCGCCTTTTACTCCGACGGTCTGCGGCGGGAAGTTTTCGATCACAACCCCTTCGAGGGTCTCACCCGGCTCAAACTGGGCAAGACGCTTCCCCACGCCCTTCCGGCGAGGACCATCGCCCATGCCCTCGACGGCATCGAGACCTCCGGAGCGATCGGGCTCAGGGACCGCGCCATCGTGGAGACCCTCTACGCCACCGGTCTTCGCATCGCCGAGCTGGCTTCATTGAGGCGCTCGGACGTCGGGTCGGACACGATGACCGTGGTGGGCAAAGGCAACAAGCGGCGGGTGGTGCCGGTGGGGAAGCCGGCGCAGGACGCCATCGAGGCCTATCTCGCCGCGGGGCGGCCCGAGCTGGTCGGCCCCGAGTCGGGTGAAGCCCTCTGGGTAGGTGCCCGCGGAGGCGAGATGGGCCCACGGGACATTCGCAGGGTGGTCTCCAGGCGGCTGGCGACCTT
>DATKCZ010000018.1:0-51059 GCA_035512955.1 Acidimicrobiia bacterium | reverse complement strand
CGTGACCGGGTGGCCCTCAAGCGGGGGTGACCACCTTGGCCTCGAGCCCGAGGAACTCGCCGTAGCGGTCCCCGGCTTCGCGCACCGCGTGCAGCTCGTCATCTCCGAGATCCCGGAAGGGGGCGATCTCGAATAGCACCTCGTCGGGCCGCAGCGTCCGCGACATGTTCCCCACCATCTGCCCGTCGACCAACACCATCCCCATCGAGGCCTCGCGGCCCCTCGGGACGATCCCCGCCACATCGAGCACGTAGCGAGAGTCTTGATACCCCCGGTAGTACTCATCGAGGATCTGGAGGAGGTGTCCCCGGGGGGATAGGCGATCGTCCGGTGGGGGTGGCTCTCCGAACCAGAAGGTCCGGCCGTCGTGATCGAAGGTATCGAGTCGGTCGGAGACCTGGGCAAGCCCCTTTCTGATGTCGGTCACCGTGAGGCTCGCCCAGTAGGCGAGGTCGCGTTCGGTGGCCGGCCCGTGCCCGGTGAAATAGCGCAGGGCAAGCTCGGCCAGAGCCTCGTCGCGCTCGAGATGTCGGCTGTTCGGGGCGCGCTCGTCCAACAATGCGTGGGTGTGGCGCCCGTCGACAACGGCGCCGCTGCAGATAAGTGCCGACAGTTCGGCGTGGGACAGCGCCAACCCCAGCGCCTGGCGGCTGCCCGGGAGCCCGGAGTCTTCGAGACGCTCGCCGATCTCTTCCCTGCTCAGGTGGATGTTCCCCGACAGCGTCTCCGAGATGACCTGGGAGGACGCGTCGAGTACATCGTCGCCGATGCCGAGTGACCGCTGCAGTTGCGCCAGGCTGAGCCTGATCCGGGGGACGGTCACCTCGAGGAGCCAGCGGATGTCGTCGGGCGGGACGAAATGCCAGGTCGGCCTGAGCACATGCGTCCTGAGGATGGCTCCGGAGTCGTAGAGACCGTCGAACTCATCCACGCCCATTCCCGGCGTCCGGGTGGCGACTGCCCACGAGGCCTGGGCGTAGTTCTCCGCCTGGATCCCGAGCAGCCCCGAGACCACCGCCGGCGCAGACGGATAGGTCCGGGAGGAGAGGCGCTGCGTGCTCAGCCGCCAGCGTGCCAGCGTCAGGTCGTCCACGTCACCATCTTGTCGGGTCGGCTAGTGCGACGCGCTCCGGTTGTAGAGACGCACCGAGATCGGGGCGAACACCGCGATCAGGACCGCGATCCAGATGAGGGTGTACAACTCCGGGTTCTGCATCGACCATGCCTCCGCCGGTGGCGTCAGCGGGCTGGTGTTCCCGAACAGGTTCCGAGCCGACTGGGTCACCGCCGACACCGGGTTCCACTCAGCGAACACCCGCAGCGGGGTGGGCAGGTCGTCGCTGGGCACGAACGCATTCGAGATGAAGGTGAGCGGCATGATGACCATGAACGAGGCGTTGTTCACCACCTCGGGGCTGGGCACCAACATCCCGACGGTCGCCATCACCCAGGAGAAGCCGTAGGCGAACAGCAACAGCAGGGCAAAGCCGGCGATCGCCTCCCAGATCGAGGTGCGGATGCGCCAGCCGACCGCCAGACCGGTCCCGGCCATGATGGCGATGGACAGGGCGTTGTAGACGATGTCACTGCCCGTCCGTCCCAACAGCACCGCACTTCGTGTCATCGGGAGCGACTTGAACCGGTCGATGATGCCCTTCTGCATGTCCTCGGCGAGACCCGCTCCGGTGTAGGTGGCGCCGAACACCACCGTTTGGGCGAAGATCCCGGCGATGAGGAATTCCCGGTAGTTCAGCCCCGGGATGTCGATGGAGCCACCGAAGACGAAGGCGAACAACAAGACGAACATGATCGGGGAGAGCAGCACCCAGACCAAGACCTCGGGCACTCGTTTGATCTTTATCAGGTTGCGGTGGGCAACGGCCAGCCCGTCGGCGACCATCCATGTCAACTGGGTCATCAGGCGATCTCCTGCAGTTCGGTTTCGGTGATTCGTTCCTCGGCGCCATGTCCGGTGAGGGTGAGGAACACGTCGTCGAGGGTCGGTCGGCGTATCCCGACGTCGAGGACTCTGATCGAGTTGCTGTCGAGGCCACGGAGCACCTCGGTGAGCACCCCACTGCCACCCGATACCGGTGCGGTGAGGGTCCGGGTCTGGTCGTCGATGACGATATCTCCGACGGCGAAGAAGGTCAGGGTCTCTCTGGCCCGTGCCATGTCGTCGACCGACTCGATGACGAGCTCGACCCGCTCCCCACCGATCTGGCTCTTCAGCTGGTCGGCGGTGCCCCGGGCGATCGCCTTTCCGTGATCGATGACCACGATGCCGTTGGCCAGCTTGTCGGCCTCCTCGAGATATTGGGTGGTGAGCAGCAGGGTGGTCCCCGCCCTGACCATCTCCCGGATCACCCCCCACATGTCGGCCCGGCCCCTAGGGTCGAGACCCGTGGTCGGCTCATCGAGAAAGAGCACCTGAGGGTCGGCGACGAGCGCCCCGGCGAGATCGAGCCTTCGCCGCATCCCACCCGAGTAGGTCTTCACCGGGCGGTCGGCGGCTTCGCTGAGATCGAAGCGCTCGAGGAGCTCACGGGCCCGGGAACGGGCTTTGGGCCGACCCATCCGGTAGAGCTTGCCGAAGAGGTAGAGGTTCTCGAACCCGGTCAGGTACTCATCGACGGCGGCGTACTGACCGGATAGGCCGATCCGGGACCGAACCTCGTTGGGGTGGGCCGCCACGTCGATGCCGGCCACATGCGCCCGTCCTGAGTCGGCCTGCAGCAAGGTGGTGAGAATCCGCACCGCGGTGGTCTTGCCCGCCCCGTTGGGACCGAGCAGGGCGAGGACATGGCCCTCAGGCACCCTCAAATCGAGTCCGTCGAGCGCCTTGACCTCGCCGTAGTGCTTGACCAACCCTTCGGCCCAAATCACTTCATTCATATGTTTTTCCTTTCACAGCCGGTCGACCCTAACGGTCACGAACCGGTCAAGGTAATCGGTATTCCGGTCAGTTTCTGGCCTGAATATCTAGGATCTTGGTGAGATGGCGGATACCACTTCCCGGGCGTTGCGTCTGTTGTCGTTGCTGCAATCGCGACGCATCTGGACGGGCCGAGATCTGATGACTCGTCTCGGGGTGAGCGAGCGGACCTTGAGACGTGACATCGACCGGCTCCGCGGGCTCGGTTACGAGGTCAGCTCGATCAGTGGGCCGGCCGGGGGCTACCAACTGGAGGCCGGCTCGGACATCCCTCCGCTCCTCTTCGACGACGAAGAGGCGATGGCGATCGCCCTCGGCCTGCTCACCGCGGCTGGGGGCACCATCGAGGGGATGGAAGAGACCTCCTTGCGTGCCCTCGCCAAGATGGAACAGGTCCTTCCCCCGAGGATCCGCCGCCGGGTGACCACGCTGCAGACCGCGATCGTTCCCCTGGCCCGGGCCTGGGTCACCGTCGACCCCGAGATCCTGACGACGGTCGCCCAAGCATGCCGCGATCACGAGAGGCTTCGCTTCGACTACACGAGACGAGACGGGGAACGGACCGAGCGCAACGTCGAGCCGCACCAGCTGGTCTCGATCCATCAACGCTGGTACCTGCTGGCCTTCGACCGCGACCGCGACGATTGGAGGACCTTCCGCCTCGATCGGTTGTCGTCCCCATGGGCCACGCGGATGGTCTTCACCCCGCGGCCCATCCCCGGGGGCAGCGCAGCCGAATACATGGAACGGTCGCTGCGTTCGATGCCGACGCGTTATCAGGTGGTGGCCACCGTCCACTCCCCCGCGGTGGAGGTGAGGCGGCGAATCCGCCCCGGTGAGGGGTCGGTGGAGTCGCTGGGACGGGACAGGTGCTCGTTTCGGACCCAGGGTGACCAGCTGGAATGGCTCGCCTTCCAACTCATCTGGCTGGGAGCCGATTTCCAGGTCCATGAGCCCCCGGAGCTGACCGAATACCTCTCCGAGCTCGCCTCCCGACTGGAACGGGCGGTTTCCTAGAAGGCTCAGGGGAGGATGGCCAGGGCGTCACCGAACTCATGCCACAGGTACCCATCGGACACGGCCTCGTCATACACCTCTTGAAGCCGGTCACGCCCCAACAGGGTCTCCAGCATGGTCAGGTGTGACGATCGGGGCTCATGCCAGCCGGTGAGCATCCCGTCGACGGCGCGTACCCCCCGCACCGGAGTGACGATGTGGTCGGTCAAGCCCTTGCCGGCGTGGATGACGCCGCTGTCGTTCGCCACCGTCTCGAGGGCCCGAACCACCGTGGTTCCCACCGCCACCACTCGCCCACCAGCGGCGCGGAGGGCATTGACCACGGTTGCCGTCGGCGCCGGGACCTCGTAGCGCTCCTCTCCAGGCGACTCGGGATCCTCATATGAGGACACACCGGCATGAAGGGTTATCGGGACCACAGCCACCCCGCGGGCCACCAGTCTGGTGACCAGATCGGGGGTGAACGGCCGGCCCGCGCTGGGCATCTCCGCCGAGCCGGGTTCGACGGCAAAGATCGTCTGGTAGTCCGAGAGGGGGCGGCTGGCGCCGTCGGCGTAACGAATCGGTCTGCCATGGGTGTCGAGGTAGGCAACGACGTCCGAGGTGCCCTCGATGGCCGCGACCCAGAGACGGGGGGTGCGGGGACTCCTCGCCAGGAGATGGACGTCGACGTCGCCCGGCAAGGTGAGCGTCTGGGGATCCAGGTCTGGCCCGGGCACGGTGCCGCCGCCGCCGGTGGGGCGACGCACCTCCACAGACCACAACCCGCCCGAGGTCGGTGAGGCGATGTGGACCGTGACCGCCTCGTCGTCATCGGTGCGGGCGTCGACTGCGGCGGGAACGGTCGCCGACACGTTGACCACGAGCACGTCGCCCTGGTCGAGATGATGGTCGAGCAGGTTGAATCGGGTGTGCTCGACGCCACCCGACCCGCGATGGGTCACCATGAGTCGCACGTCGTCGCGGCCGGCCCCGCGCCGCTCCGCCGGCGTTGTGGCCATCCTCGACTCGGGGACGGTGAACTCGAGCGGTCGGTCGACGATGGTCATGTCGCCGACAGCAGCTGACCCGCCTGGTAGTGCCCGGAGTCGGGTCGACGCTCGATGAGATCTAGCAGGGCGGGGACGCTGCGTTCGGGGGGAGGGCGGTCCGAGATGTCCTCACCGGGGAAGGCCTCCTGGTGCATCTGGGTGTTCATGTCACCAGGGTCGAAGGAGTACACCGCCACTTCGGGGTTCTCGGCGGCGAGGATGTTGGAGATCTGATTGAGACTTGCCTTCGACGATCCATACCCGCCCCATCCCGGGTAGCGCTCGGTCGCCGCGTCCGAGGTGATATTGATTACGACGCCATGCCGCTTGCGGAGCAGCGGCAGTGACTCCTGGATGAGGGCCACCGGGGCGAACACGTTGACCTCGTAGACCTGACGAAGCACGTCGAGGGGGTACTCGCCGATCGGGGGCTGGGGGCTCGGGCCAAGGATCGACGCATTGTTGACCAGTAGGTCGAGTCCACCGGCCCGCCCGGCGGCCTCGATGAGTTGGCGACGATGGACCTGATCGCTGACGTCACCCGCGATGGCGGCCACCATGGTGTGCCCACCTATCTCTCTTGCCGCCGTTTCCAGCGCATTTGGCTCGCGGGCGTCGATGATCAGCGACCAGCCGGTCTCGGCGAGAGCTCGCGCAGTCGCCAGTCCGAGGCCACGAGAGGCACCGGTGACGATGGCGACACTGTCGTTTGTCTGGTTCATGCGCTCAACCTACAACTTGAAGTTAACTTGAAGTCAAGTCCCCCTCTGGAGCTCATTGCGCCCTCGTAGAGTGCGAATTCGGCTCTAGAGGAAGGTGAACATGGAAACGTGGGACGTCATACGGTCACGACGGAATGTCCGGAGCTATGAGGACCGCCCGATCAGTGAGGACGACCTGGAGCGGGTTCTCGAGGCGGCGAGACGCACCCCTTCTTCGAGCAACGAGCAGCGTTGGGACTTCGTCGTGGTCCGTGACAAGGACCGGTTGGAGCGTCTCTCCCACGTCTGGCGGGGTGCTGCCCACATCCCCGGCTCAGCGGCCACCATTGCCTTGATCGCACCAGAGGTCGACGAGCCCCGGGTCAGGGAGTCGATCGCCTACGACCTCGGCCAGGTGACCATGAGCATCATGCTCAGCGCGGCCGACCTGGGGATTGGGACCGGGCACTCCGCGGCACGCGACCAGGAGGTTGCCCGGGATGTGCTTGGTTTCCCCGACGGTTACTACTGCGCCTGGCTGATCGGGCTGGGCTATCCCGCCGATCGCCCCCTCAAACCCATCGAGAAGCCCTCACGTCGGCCATTCGAGGACGTGGTCCACCATGAGCAGTGGTAGGACGAGTTTCGATCGGGGCCGGAGAACCAACAGGTCGGCGGAGAAGTCGCCCGAGGCAAAACTGGTGTGTCGTCACTGCGCCTGTGGAGGTCGCTCGCTTGGAATGGAGACCGGCTCCGGGCATTTCAACCGGGAGCGCTCGACGAGGACTCTTTGGTGGATCCGACAGTGAGCCCATTTCCGTTCTACTCGAGGCCCACCTCCGCCTCGGGCTGACGGGGGCGGAGACCACGGTCCTGGATCGTGCGAACACAGGAATTCCAACGGAGGATGGGGTCGTCGTTGCCCTCAGATCGCACGTCCGCGGCTTTCTCAAACCACTCCATCGCCTCGCGAAAACCCGCATAGGCAAATGAGGCACTCGGCCCCCGCGTCAGCAGGGCGCGGGCGTGCCGCTCGGCGATGATGCCGTGGTAGTAACGACGCTGATACTCATCGGTGAGCTGGTTGGCGCGTTCTTTGGCGTCGTTCAGGGAGGAGGCACCAATTTCGAACTGGTCCGTCATCGCCAGCACGAGGACCACAAGAGCTTGCTGGTTGTCGGAGTCGACGGCCAGGACATCGTGACAGATGCTCAGCGCCTGCACCGGCTGGCCGAGGAGCCTGTAATGCTCGGCGCGCCTGATGGCGGCGTCAACGCCATCGGCCCTGATGGTCTTCAGCTCGAACTCTTCTGCCACGTCTCAGCCTTTCGACCGACACTACAGATGGAGGGCGGCCAGCCCGGCCAGCATCGTTCCAGCGAGCGCGGTGCCATAGAACAGCCATGCCTGTTTCCCGAAACGGACCAACCCCAGGTCGACCAACGCATAGCGGAACCGGTGTGCCCAGTGAAACATGAACAGGAAAACCAGGCCCACCAGGGCTATTCGTGTCAATGGATTTCTGAAGAGAGTCAGCATGTCGTTCTCGGACACCCACCCCGCAGGGACCGCGATCCCGGTGATGAACACCATCGCGGGAAGCAGCATCGCCGATGCCGTCCCGCCGGCGGCGAAGAGAAGCCAGAACAAGGGTGCGGTGCGGTCGGGGCCAGTCGTCATGCCAACACCAGCCAGACCAATGCTCCCGAGAGCACGAGAAACAGAATGGCGTTGACCCCGGCGATGAAATCGGGATCCACCTGCTCATCGTCCCTCCACAGGACGATGACCTTCGGTGTGAGGGCGATCCAGGTCCCGGTGTGGTAGAGGGCCAACACCAGGGCCACGGCGTGGAGCCAGACACTCAGCGGGCTGCTCAGAAAGTCGTACAACCTGGAGAAGGCCTCGGTCCCGGCGGCCGACCACAGCCCCCAAATCAGCACGAGCGTGTAGGCGAACACCACCAGACTGGTCAGCTCCCTGATCATGAACTGGAAATAGGGCGTTTTGCGCAGCCACCAGGTCCGGGGCAGGGGACGGACCAGCTCCTTGGTCACGACCGGACACCCTTGGGAAGGACCACGGATCTAGCCCAGTCGAGGGCGTAGGACAGCTTCAACATCTGGATCGCACCAGCCGGGTCGACCCCCTTGGGGCAGACCTGGGTGCACTCGCCCACATAGGTGCACTCCCAGATCCCTTCGTGGGCAGTGACCACATCGGCTCGTTGCCTCATCCCGTCGTCCCGTGAGTCGATGTTGTATCGCTCGGCCAACGCCAAGGCTGCGGGGCCAGTGAAGGACGAATCGAGGCCGTAAACAGGGCAAGCCGAATAACAGAGCATGCAGTTGATGCAGAGGGAGAACCGGTTGTACTGCGCAACCTGGGCCGGTGTCTGCAGGTACTCGCCCTCCTCGATGGGCTTCCCTTCTTCGGGAATCAGCCAGGGGGAGACGGTCGGCAGCTTCTCCATGAAGTCCGCCATGTTGATCACGAGGTCACGGATGACCGGGAAGTGGGTGAGAGGCTCGATCGTGATGGTCTCGGTCTCATAGTCCCGGATGAAGGTCTCGCAGGTGAGTTTCGGCTCGCCGTTGACCATCATCCCGCAGCTACCGCAGATCCCCATTCGACATGACCAGCGGAAGCTGAGCGAGGGGTCGACCTCGGCTTTGATGTGGTTGAGCGCATCGAGCACCACCCAGGTCTCCTGAGGGGTGATCTCGTAGCGCTGGAACCGAGGCTCGGTCTCGGCATCTGGCAGATAGCGGAAGACTTCCAAGATCGTCGGATCAGTCACGTCCATATACCCTCTCCCCAGCCGGCCATCGCGTGATGGTCACCTCCTTGTACCCGATCGTCGGGTCGCCTTCGCCTTTGTAGGCGAGCGAGTGTTTGAGGAAGACCCCGTCGTCACGGTCGGGGTGGTCGGTTCGCTGGTGCGACCCTCTGGACTCGGTCCGAGCCAGTGCGCTGTGGGCAATGGCTTCTCCGACGTCGATCATCGCTCCGAGCTCGAGAGCCGCGATGAGTTCGGTGTTGAAAGTGCGACTGGTGTCAGCCAATGAGAGTTTCTCATATCGCTTCTTCAGGTCGGCGATCCTGATGCAGGTTCGGGCCAACAATGTCTCGTCGCGGAAGATGCCCGCTCCTTCTTCCAGGGTCGTCTGTAGCTCGGTCCTGATCGCAGAGATGGTCTCGCCGCCACCGTCGGTTCGGAGCAATGTCGTCTCCAGTCGCCCTTTTTCGGATCTCGCCGCGCTCTCGAGAAGCTGATCGTCGGGTGGCGGCACCTGGTTGGCATGGTCGACCGCCGCCGTAGCTGCTCTGGCACCGAAGACCAGGATCTCGGTGAGTGAGTTCGATCCGAGACGGTTTGCTCCGTTCACACTGACACAGGCGCACTCTCCTGCGGCGAAGAGGCCGGGCAGCGAGGTGGCCCCATGGCTGTCGGTGTCGATCCCTCCCATCATGTAGTGAACCACGGCACGAACCGGGATCGGCTCTTGGACGGGGTCGATACCCACATAGCGGACTGCCAGCTCCCGGACCATCGGGATCTTGCGGTCGATCTTGCGCTCACCCAGGTGGCGGATGTCGAGAACGACGTAATCGCCGTCGGGGCCCTCGAACGTGCGACCGGCGCGTTGCTCATGGATGAAGGCCTGGGAGAGCCGGTCTCGGGGCCCTAGCTCCATGGTTCTGAACTGCGGATGTTTGGGGTCGTTGATGTCGAGAGGCTGACCGAGGTCGTAGTCCTGGAGATAACGTCGACCCTCGTTGTTGACCAGGATCCCGCCCTCGCCTCGAGCGGCCTCGGTGATCAAGATGCCGGTGCCGGGAAGCCCGGTCGGGTGATACTGGACGAACTCCATGTCCTTCAGGGCCACGCCGGCCCGGTAGGCGAGGGCCATACCGTCGCCGGTCTTTATGTTGCCGTTGGTGGTGAAGGGATAGACCCGGCCGGCTCCGCCGGTGCAGAGGATGACCGACTTTGCCCCGACGGGGTGCATGTCACCACTGCGGATCTCGATGGCGGTGACGCCCTGACAGCGGCCGTCTTCGACTATGAGTCTGGTGACGAACCACTCGTCGTAGCGGGTGATGGTGTCGAATTTGAGTGACGTCTGGAAGAGGGTGTGGAGGAGGTGAAACCCGGTTTTGTCGGCGGCGAACCAAGTCCGTTCCAGCTTCATACCACCAAACGGGCGAACGGAGATGTGGCCGTCGGGCTCGCGGCTCCACGGGCATCCCCAATGCTCCAACCGAAGCATCTCGCCGGGAGCGTCCTCGACCATGACCTCGACTGCGTCTTGGTCGGCAAGCCAGTCTGAGCCGGAGATGGTGTCGTAGGCATGGTCGTCGAGCGAGTCGGTAGGGGAGATCACGGCCGCGGCCCCACCTTCCGCCGACACGGTGTGGCTTCGCATGGGGTAGACCTTCGAGATCACCCCGATGGTCTTGTCGGGATGCTCCTCTGCTACGGCAATGGCCGCACGGAGCCCCGCGCCTCCGCCTCCCACAATCAGGACATCATGCTTGAAAGTCTCCATGCTCACCATCGACGCTTTCAGCGAACCTACACAAGAGGCGGTCTCCTTCGAGTCGCCTGCGACACCCTACGTTCAGAATTGCTGATGCACCTTCTCGGTCAGCTGAAGGTTGGTCACTTCGTTTGTTGATCCGGACGCCTTTCGGCAGCCGAAGTGGTCTCGGTGGGTTGCGGACGAACCGCTCAGGATGCTCGCAGCAGGCGGCGGCCGGCAGCTGGTACGCGCACCGCTCGAACTTCTCCGGTGGCTCTGTCGGTCGCCACCCGGAAGATGAGTGCGCCAGAGGCGACCCCGATGTCGCCTGGCGGGGGAACCCGTAAAATAGTGCTCCCCCTCGACGGGTTCGAGGGACTCGTCGTGTTCTTTGAGGTCTTCATGCTGTGTTGAAGAGTTGCTATGGCAACAGGTCGTGGTTTCCGAGACCTCTCGCCACAGCAACGCTTTCAGAGGTCGGGACCGGGCCATCCCGGAGTAGCTTCTGACCTCGATGAGCTTTGTGGTCACAGATCACTTCTTCGAGAAACTTGTTTGGTCTGGCTGCCGACGGCCCAGCTGTCGGCGACGTCGGGGTAAGCAGTGACACCGATCGACCCCGCTGATGCCCGGCTGGTCGGGTTCATCCTGCTCTTGCTGGTGCCTCTCCTCGTCGCCGATGGGGTGATCGAGGCTCGTGGCGGGTTTACCGGCGCTTTCTGGGCATCGGAACGTGGTGCCAAGCTGGAGCACATCGCCGAGTACCCGCGCCACTGGGCCTGGATCGGGACGGGGTTGATTCTGATGATTGTCGCAGCCACAGCCGGCCTGAGCGCCTTTAGCGTTCTCCTCGGTCAGGCGGGGGAGGGAATCCCCGCCGCCGTTGCTCTCGGCTCCTTCCTGCTTGGAGCTTTCGGTTTCGTGGCCGGGATCTTCCTCCAGTTCGGTCCCTCTGAGATCGCCGCACGAGTCCGACGCGATACCGGCACCACGCCGGGATGGCTCGATCCTATGTGGACGGCTGCGAGCTGGGCCGAGACCACGTACATCATCCTGGCCAGCCTTGCCTACGTGGCTTGGGGAGTGGGCATGGTGAAGAGCGGCCTTCCCTCGGCGTGGGCCGGGTGGGCGAGCATGGCCATTGGCGGGTTGTCCGTGATAGGTGTGATGATCGCCCCGTCCCGTCTCGGCTTCCCCCAGCTTCCTCTCCTGGTTCCGATCGTCCTGGGCGTCGCCCTCGTGATCGCCTGACAGGGCCTCTAAGACCGAGATCAGAACCGAGCCCCTCGGCCATTGGTGAGGTGGATTCAATGCCCGACCTCGTCAGGTTCTGAGTCTCTCGGGTGATTCGGCACTCCAGCGCGAGCTGCCTAGGCGGAAGCTGGCTCGTAAACTGGAGAACATGAGGCCGGCTGTTGTTTGAGGGCTGTGCTGAACAGCAACGACATTCAGATACTTGAAATCATCAACCGCTAGTTGACAAATCACGGGGACGTAGCTCAGTCTGGAAGAGCACCGGCTTTGCAAGCCGGGGGTCGTGGGTTCGAGTCCCATCGTCTCCACCAACCGCGCAAGAGGGCGGGGCGAAGTCTGAGCCGAAACATCCCTTTACGGCGAGTATCGACCGCGTTAATGTACAACTACATGGTTGTAGATGAGATGACCGACGAGGTGGTCGACCGCCTGTTCCACGCACTGGCCGACGCCACGCGCCGCGACATCCTCCGCCGCTCCGTCGGGGGCGAGCCGTCGGTGTCGCGTCTTGCCGAGGCCTACCCGATGAGCTTCGCCGCGGTGCAGAAGCACGTCGCGGTGCTGGAGCGAGTCGGCCTGGTCACCAAGGAGCGTCGCGGACGCGAACAGCTCGTGCGCACCGATCCCGCCGCGATAGAACGGGCCCGCCATGCCCTCGACCAGCTCGAGACGGCCTGGCGGGGCCGAGTGGGCCGGATGTCCCACCTGCTCGCGCAGGCACCCGACCCAGAAGAGGACCACCCGAGGAGGAGAATGAGATGAGCGTCACCAGCGTCGACAAGGACTTCGATAGCCTGGCCCTCACACTGGTCGCCGACTTCGATGCCCCGATCGTTCGGGTGTGGCAGCTGTGGGCGGATCCGCGGCAGCTGGAGCGCTGGTGGGGACCGCCGAGCCACCCGGCGACCGTGGAGGAGCACGACCTGGCACCCGGCGGCGACGTCACCTATTTCATGACCGGTCCGGACGGCGAGATCCACCGCGGCTGGTGGCGAGTCACGTCGGCCGACCCACCGAAGGCCCTGGAGTTCACCGACGGGTTCGCCGACCAAGACGGGACACCGATCGCCGATATGCCGACCAGTACGGTGCAGATGCGGCTCACCGAGCACGACGGCGGCACCCGGATGGAGCTGCGCTCGGTGTTCGCTTCCCGGGAGCAGATGGAGCAACTTGCGGATATGGGAATGGAGGAGGGTCTGAGGCAGGCGGTCGGCCAGATGGACGCCCTGCTCGCCGACTGACGCCTGATTCAAAGGAGGCGGACCGAGAGATGAGACAGCTGATCGTGCAGACCTTCCTGACCCTCGACGGGGTCATGCAAGCCCCTGGCGGGCCCGAAGAGGACGACAGCGGCGGGTTCTCCCACGGGGGCTGGTCGGTGAACTACTGGGACGAGCAGATGGGTGAGATCATGGACGAGGCGACCAGCAAGCCGTTCGCGATGGTCCTCGGGCGCAAGACCTACGACATCATGGCTGCACACTGGCCGCACGCCCCCGAGGAGACCGGCGCCAAGGTGTTCAACGACGCCACGAAATACGTCGCATCACGGAGTCGTCCCAACTTGGAGTGGAGCAACTCGGTCCTGATCGAAGGTGACGCCGCCGACGGGATCGCGGCGTTGAAGCAGGAGGACGGGCCGGAACTGCAGGTGCATGGCAGCGGCAACTTGAGCCAGACGCTGTTGCGCCACAACCTCGTCGACCAGTTCCGCCTTTGGGTCTTCCCCGTCGTCGTCGGGGCGGGCAAGCGCCTGTTGGCCGAGGGGACCATCCCGTCAGGTCTGAGGCTCCTCGACAGCAACGTCTCCACCACCGGAGTCGTGATGGGCACATACGAGCCGGCGGGCGACATCGTCACCGGGTCGTTCGCGCTGGACTGACCTCGCCTCAATCGTTTCCGGGGATGAGTGGCCAGCCATACCCGGTGACGTCACGCGTTGGGTCCTCCCCATGCGGAACAACGGGCCTCTGGGTACCGTTGCCCATGGCAGGACAAGAGGAGTCACATGAGAAACGCAGTCATCGTCGATGCGGTCCGCACTCCGGTGGGCCGCCGCAACGGGGTCTTCAAGAACATCCACCCGGTCGACCTGGCTTCCGTCCCCCTCGAGGCCTTGGTGGAGCGGAACGGCCTCGACCCCGAGTTGATCGACGACGTCATCATGGGCAACGTCTCCCAGATCGGTGAGCAGGCCTACAACGTGGGCCGCAATGCCGCCCTCGCCGCCGGGTTCCCCGAGTCGGTCCCCGGGGTCACCATCGACCGTCAGTGTGGCTCGTCCCAGCAGTCGGCCCACTTTGCCGCTCAGGCGATCATGGCCGGCGCCCAGGACATCGTCATCGCCGCCGGAGTGGAGAACATGACCCGGGTCCCGATGGGGATCACGGCACAGAACGGTCCCGGGCTCCCCTTCGGCGCCAAGATGTTGGAGCGTTACGCCAACGGTCTCGTCCCTCAGGGAATCTCGGCGGAGATGATCGCCGAGAAATGGGCCATCTCCCGCGAAGAGCTCGACGAGCTCTCCCTCGAGTCGCATCGGCGGGCTGCCCGGGCCACCGAGGAGGGCCGGTTCGAGGGTCAGATCATCCCGGTGGAGATCACCAAGGAGGACGGGTCCAAGGAGATCGTCATCCGCGATGAGGGGATCCGCGAGGACACCACGTTGGAGAAGCTCGCCTCGCTCCAGCCGGCATTTCAGGCCGACGGCAAGGTGACGGCGGGGAACTCGTCGCAGATCTCCGATGGCGCCGCCGCGGTGCTGATCATGGGCGAAGACAAGGCAGAGGAGCTCGGGCTCACCCCCAAGGCCCGCTTCCACACATTCTCCATGGTTGGTGTCGATCCGGTGCTGATGCTCACCGGGCCCATCCCGGCCACGAGCAAGGCGCTCGAGCGCGCCGGTCTCGCCATCGATGACATCGACCTTTTCGAGGTCAACGAGGCATTCGCCGCCGTCACCGTGGCTTGGCGCATGGAGCACGGGGGCAGCGACCCGATGGCCCTGTGGGAGCGCAGCAACGTCAACGGGGGCGCCATCGCCCTCGGTCACCCACTCGGCGCCTCGGGAGCGCGGCTGCTGACCACCCTCGTCTGGGAGCTGGAGCGCACCGGCGGCCAGTACGGTCTACAGACGATGTGTGAGGGCGGGGGAATGGCCAACGGCACCATCATCGAGCGGCTCTGACCGGGACACTCTGGCTCGACATCATCCTGGCCCTGATCCTGGGGCTGGTGATCTGGCGTGTCTCGATCGCGGTGATCCGCATGCTGGCGACCCCGCCCCCCGAGATCGACCCCGCCAACATCGTGATCGTCGATCAGGACTACAAATGCAGTGTCTGTGGGGCAGAGGTCACCATGAAGGCGGTCAATCCTGCCCAGGACAAGGCTCCCAGGCACTGTCGGGATGAGATGGACCCGGTGTGGCGTCCCACATAGCCACAACCGTGATAGTTACAACTGTGTAGTTGTCCCAAGGCTTGTCCCCAGCTTGTTGAGAATTACACGTCTGTAACCTGGCAACGCCCCGGACCCGCGGGGGTGGCCAACGACTAGCCTCGCCGCCGAATGCCCCAGTCGAAACGACGCCAACCCAAGAACCGTCCACAATCCCCCAGCGCCATCGAGGCCGCGGCCCGGGCCAAGGACCCCAGCCCCACCTGGTATGTCGCGGTGATGGCCGGTCTCATGGTGATCGGGGTGCTCCTCGTCCTGGCCCGGTTCATCTTTCAGTGGCCCCAGGCGATGCTCCTGGTCGGTCTGGGTGCGATCGCCGCCGGGTTCCTGATGACCACCAACTACCGGTAGCCGTCGTCGCCTCGTCGCGCTACGCGGGCTATGTCCCGTTCTCCTCCTCGGTCGTGGTCGTGGTGGGGGGCAGGGTGGTCGTGGTGGGTGGGGTGAACTCACCCAGGGTGACCGTAACCGTGTCCCCCTGTTCGACGGTGACCCCGGGCTCGGGGATCTGCTCGACCACCCGGCCGTGCTGGGCCTCGTCGGCGACGGGTTGGGTGCTGTTGGCCACCCGCAGCATCAGGTTGACCGTCTCGAGGGCGTCCTCGGCCTCAGCCGGGGTCATCCCGTTCAGGTCGGGCACCTGGACCGGGGCGGGCCCCATCGAGACCACCAACAAGATGGTGTCACCGGAGAACACCTCGGTGCCCGCCTCGGGGTCCTGCCTGATCACGTCCCCCTCGGGCACCTCGTCGTTGAACTCGTCGTTGACGGTCACCAGCAACCCGAGACCGGTCAACTCGGCGGTGGCGTCACGCTCCGACATGTTGGTCACGTCCGGCAGCACCACCACTTCGGGCCCCGAGGAGACGATGAGGTCGACGGGGATGGAGGGACCGATCTCGACCCCGGCCACCGGGCTCGACGCGATGACGATTCCCTCCTCGAACTCGGCGTCGGGACGCAGCTCGACGTCACCCACCATGAGCCCGGCGTCCTCGATGGTGCGTCGAGCGTCTTCCTCGGTGAGCCCCACCACCACCGGCACCGGTATCAGCTCCGACCCGACCGAGACGAAGACGTCGATCGTCGAGCCCACCTCGGCCATCTCGCCCGCAGCCGGGTCGGTGCGGATCACCTCGCCCTCTTCGGCCTCGTCGTTGTTCTCGAACTGGGGGATCACCACGAAGCCGTCGGCCTCGAGGAGGGCGCGGGCTTCCTCGAACTCGAACCCGGTGACGTCGCGCACCTCGATCAACTCGGCCTCTTCGGCGTTCCCCCGGCCCAGGTTCCACATGACGAAGAAGAGGATTCCGAGGGTCACCAGGAGGGCGAACGCGGTGAGGATGAAGGGGAGTTGTGACCTGGGCTCCTCCTCGATCTCGCGATACACCTCGTCGGGGGGCACGGTGACCGGGGGAACCGAGGTCATGACGCGAGTTGCCCCCTCCCCACCGGAGTTGTCGTTGGCCACCGGTACCACGGGGGGGATGACCACGTTGTCCCCCTGAAGCACCGAGAGGAGGTCCTGACGCATCTCCTCGGCCGACTGGTAACGGGCGTTCGGGTCTTTGCGCAGCGCCTTCATGACCACCGCGTTGAGAGAGTCCGGTACGTCGGGGTTGAGCGAGGCGGGAGGGGGCGGCTCGGTCGAGACGTGCTGGAAGGCCACCGACATCGGCGAGTCACCGGTGAACGGGGGCCGCCCGGTCAACATCTCGTAGAGGACGACCCCCAGGGAGTACACGTCGCTCCGGGCGTCCGCCGAGGCTCCCTGGGCCTGTTCAGGGCTGAAATAGGTGGCGGTGCCGATGACCGCACCGGTCCGGGTCAGCTCCTGGCTGTCGTCCCAGGCGCGGGCGATGCCGAAGTCGGTCACCTTGACCGTGCCGTCCTTGGCGAGGAGGACGTTGCCCGGCTTGACGTCGCGATGCACCAGACCAGCCTGGTGGGCTACCGACAAGGCAGCTGCGGTCTCAGCGGCGATCTCGGTGGCCCGTCGGGGGAGCAGGGCCCCTTCGGTCTTCAACACGTCGCGCAACGACCGCCCTTCGACGATCTCCATGACGATGAAGTAAGTGCCCGCCGACTGCCCCCAGTCGTAGATCCCCACGATGTTGGGGTGGCTCAGATTGGCCGCGGCCTGGGCCTCACGTCGGAACCGCTTGACGAAGGCATCGTCCGCGGAGAACTGGGAGTAGAGGACCTTGATGGCGACGAGGCGGTTGAGCTCACTGTCCCGGCCCTCATAGACGTCGGCCATCCCGCCCCGGGCGAGATGGGACGTGATTTCATAACGATCATTCAGGACAGAGGGGGTATCCATCGAGCTACGGGATTGTAGGGAGAGACGGGGTGCAACTCACTGTCACGACGAGAGCCAGAGCTCGATCAGTCGGGAGGCGATGGGGGCGGCCACCGAGCCTCCGGAGGCCGACTCCCCTGAGATCTCGCTGCCCTCGATGAAGACCGCCAGGGCGATCGAGGGGTCGTCGACGGGGGCAAAGCCGATGAACCAGGGGTTGGAGAAGCCACCGGTGCCGGTGGAGGTGCCGGTCTTCCCGGCCACCCTCACCCCGGGGACCGCGGCCTGGCTGCCCGTGCCCTCGGTGACCACCCGCTCCATCATCTGGGTGAGGATGTCCGCGGTCTCAGAGGTCATGGTGCGGCCACGGTCCGAGATCTCGCTCTCTTCGAGGGTCTGGCCGTCGGTGTCGAATATGCGTCTCACCACGAACGGGTCGAGGGCGACTCCGTCGTTGGCCACGGCTGCGGCGACCATCGCCATATGCAACGGCGTGACCCTGACGTCGCGTTCCCCGATCCCGCTCTGTCCCAGTGCCGCGGCATCCTGGGCCAGCTCCGCGGTGTTCCACACCGCCCGGGGGACGGGTGACACATAGTCGATGTCCTGGTTGAAGCCGAGCGCCTCGGCGGTGATCCCGATGTCGACCGCGCCGAGTTGGATGGCGAGGTCGGCGAAGATGGTGTTGCAGCTGCGGACGAATGCCTGCAGCAGTGTGGTCGTCTCCCCGTCGTTGCACGCTCTCCCGTTGGCGTTGGAGACGGTGGCGTCCGATCCGGGGAGCTGAAACTCGACAGGGTCGTCGAAAGTCGAGCCCGCGCTGGCGGCGCCGGTGTCGAGGGCGGCGGCGGCGACCACCGTCTTGAAGGTCGACCCGGGGGCGTAGAGCTCCCTTGTGCCCCGGTCCCGGGTGGGCTGGCCGGGGTCGGTCAGCAATGTCTCCCACTGCGCCGCGGCATCGTCGCCGAGCAACGTCTCGGGGTCGAAGCTGGGGGAGGACACCGCGGCGAGTACCGCCCCGGTCCGTGGGTCGAGGGCGACCACGGCGCCGCGATTGGCGCCGAGCGCGTCCAGCGCCGCTCGCTGCAGTTCGGCATGGAGGGTCAACTCCAGGCTCCTGGGCCGCAGGTCACGGCCCAGGATCGCCGCGACCAAGTCGCTGATGGTCAGGTCGCGTCGGGACCGCAGGTCGGCCGAGAAGGTGCTCTCCAGACCGTTGTTGCCGAGGTTGAATGAGGAGTAGCCGACCACGTGGGCGAAAACCCCGCCCTCGGGGTATTCGCGCACGAACGACCGTGGGTCGTCGGGGTCCTCGATGGAGCGGGCGAGCACGGTCCCGTCGACGGTGACGATGAGGCCGCGCTCCTTGCCCTGCTCCGAGAGGGCGGGTCGCGGGTTCCTCGGGTCGGCCCTGAGCTCGTCGGCCCGGACCACCTGGTACCAGGTGACCCCCGCCAGCAGCAGGGAGAGACACACGAAGACACCAACTGCGACGCGTCGAATGGGCCCGTTCATGCGGCCTCCTCGTGGCTGATCCGCAACAGCAGCGCCACCAGGACCAGATTTCCGACGAGGGCCGACCCGCCATATGACATGAAGGGCAGGGTGATCCCGGTGAGGGGGACGATGCGGAGCACCCCCCCGATGATGAGGAATACCTGGACCGCCATCACGAAGGTGAGACCGGCGGCGAGCAGCTTGCGGAAGGTGTCCCGGCTCCGGAAGGAGATTCCGAGACCCACACTGATCACCAGGGCGAAGATGGCGAGGATGGCCACGGTCCCGGCGAAGCCGATCTCCTCACCGACGGCGGCGAAGATGAAGTCGGTGGAGGCGTTGGGGATCAGATCGGGTCGGCCCAGACCCGGACCGGCACCGGAGAGGCTCCCGGTGCCCAGGGCGAACAACCCCTGGGCGATCTGATACCCCTCGTCCTGGTAGTGCTCGAACGGGGCGACCCAGGCCACGATGCGGCGTTGCACATGATCGAAGAGGGAGGCCGCCGCGGCTGCGCCGGTGAGGGTCATCATCCCCCCGGCCACCAAGTAGCCGGTGGCGCCCGTGGCCGCGTACAGGAGAAGCACGAACCCGGCGAAGAGCAGCAGAGACGCCCCCAGGTCGCGTTGCCAGACGAGGATGAAGATGCTCCCGCCCCACACCAGGAGCAGGGGGATGAGCTGGCGAGGCTCGGGGAGACGGATGGGGCCGATGCGACGGTGGGCCTCCCGCAACGCCTTCTGGTGATCGGCGAGGTAGGCGGCGAAGTAGATGACGATCCCCAGTTTGGCCAGCTCTGCGGGCTGGAACTGCATGCGGGTTAGGCCGAGGTCGATCACGATCCACAACCTCGACCCGTTGACCTCGAGCCCTTTGAGGGGAAAGGCCCAGTCGCTGGGGAGGTTGGGCAGGAGCAGCAGCCCGATGGTGACGATCAGAATGAGATTGCGGTAGAGACGGAGCACCGAGGTGGTTCCCCGGGACAGGAGGAAGAGGACCAGGGACGCCACCGCCGAGCCGATGAGCATCCACCACCGCTGCAGCCCCGCCCGGACCGGGTCGAGCCGGTAGATCTCGAAGAACCCCAAGGCGACCAGGGCCACCACCGGGGGGATCAACAATGGGGTGGCCCGGGGGGCGAAGACCCTGACCGACATGTAGAGGGTGCCAAAGGCGAGGACGAACACCAGGAAGGTGAGCCCGGTCTGTGCGTCGACACTCCCCCCATTGGCAAAATTGACCAGGGCGACCCCGAATGCTGCCAGCAGGGAGGCGGCGACGATAGTGAGGCCTTCCGAGGTGCGACTCATGGGGTGGCGTGGGGATGCCGGCTGGGGGTCACTGATCGATTGCTTCGACGACCACTGCAGTGATGTTGTCCACCCCGCCGGCGTCATTGGCCATTTCGACCAGTTGCCATACCACCTCGTCGGGTGCGCCCCTGGCGACGGTCTTGGTGATCTTGGCGTCGGGGACCATCTCGGTGAGCCCATCGGAGCACAGCAGGATGCGATCACCGGCGACGACATCGAACTTGACCTCGTCGACGTTGACGAATCGGGCCAGGCCGAGAGTCCGCAGCAGCATGTGACGCTGGGGGTGGCTGGCGGCGTCTTCCAGGCTCAACTGGCCCTGGGCCACATACTCGGCGGCGACGGTGTGGTCTTCGGTGAGTTGGCTGATTCGCCCGTCGCGGAGTAGGTAGGCCCGGCTGTCACCGACGTGGGCCAGGGTGGCGACGTTTCCGTCGATCTCCAGGAGGGTCATGGTGGTGCCCATCCCCTCGAGGGATGGCTCCCGTGCCACTTCCTCGCGGATGGCGCGGTTGGCGGTCGACACCCGCTCGGCCGCGCTCTGATTGCTCGAGGCGGCGGCGTTGATGGCGATACGCGAGGCCACCTCTCCGGCGACGTGCCCGCCCATGCCATCGGCGACGATGGCGAGCACCGAGTCGGTGGACTCGCCGGAGGAGCCGGGGAAGACCGAGTCCTCGTTGGTGTCACGGACCATGCCTCGATGGGTGGCGCTCGCCCAGACGTATCTCATCCCCAGGTTCGGTCCAGGTCCTCGGCGTACTCCCGAAGGGCACCCTCGTATCTGGTGATCGACTCGTCTCCGGTGGTGTCGACGAGGATCATGAGCAACGACTCGCAGGCCTCCTTGGCCCGGCCGTTGTTGTAGAGCGCCATTGCGCGAAAGACCCCGAGCCCACGGTCTTCGGGGTACTCGTCGACGGCCCGGGTCAGTGTGGCGAGGGCCTTATGGTGTTCACCGAGCGCTCGATAGGTGCTGCCCAAACCGAGCAGTGCGCTGCGGAGCTCGTCTCCGTTCAGTCCGAGCCGCAGCGCTGCCTCGTAGAAAGGGACTGCCTCGCGTTCGAGACCGAGCTTGTCATGGACCCAGGCGCACTGAAGATTGACCAAGGCGTCGTCGGGGCTCTCACGGTGCAACTTGAGGAGCAGTTCTCTCGCCTCCTCGTCGAAGCCCTGCTCACGCAGTGAGATGGCTCCAGCGAGTCGGTCACCGAGGGCATGATCGGTAGTCATCGAATCTCCATGACGGTCTTGCCCACCTGGATGGTGTCGCCGCGCCGCAACTCGGTCGGAGCCGAGACCCGCCGCCCGTTGACATATGTCCCGTTGGTGCTTCCGAGGTCGTGGAGCATCATCCCGTTCTCCTGTGCCACCAGCCTCATGTGGAACTCAGAAGCGTAGGGGTCGTCGAGGACAACGTCGGTCTCGTCCGACCTCCCGAGGACGATCACGTCACTGACCTCGAACTCCTGGCCTCGCTGGCTCTCGGAGCGGACGAAAAGTACCCGCGATCCTTCCTTGCGCTGTCGTCGGACCGAGATGCCGAGATGCGAGCCGATCGCCCGGGCGACCTGCCATACGAAGAGGTAGACGAGACCGAGGAAAATGATCCTCAGGACGGCGAGGATGATGTCTGGCATCAGTCCTCCACGAACCGGTACCGGTGACTGGCCATCGACACCATGGAGCTTTGGGGCACCAGGCCCGGCTCCGGGCCGAGGGCGGTGCCGTCGATCCTGGTCCCGTTGGCCGAGGAGAGGTCACGGATCCACACCTGGCCCCTTTCTCGGTAGAGGAGGGCGTGCCGGCGGCTGACGTCGTCGTGGGGGACCACCACGTCGCACTCGGGAGCGCGACCGATCAGGGCCCTATTGCGACCGATGTCCAGGGTCTCCCCGCTCCCATTGAGGTGTGCCCACACCACCGGGGGGCCAGGGACCACTTCGACGTGGCACTCGGCGCGGCCCGGAGATGTCTCGGGGGTTGCCTCGATACGCACCTCGACCGGGCCTTCGAGACGGAGACCCTCTTCGGCGGTGTAGGCGGTCATCTCGTCGGCGAGCATCGATTCGAGCTCCGAGGCGTCGACACTGAGATCTCGGGGATTGACCTGGATGACGAACAAGTTGGCTGTGGCCGGCCCGGTGATGTGGGGGAAACGGGCGAAGTCGGCTTCACGGGCCAGCTTCCCGGCGAGCTCGGACGGGTGGAGCCTTCCGGAGAAGATTCGCCCGGCGACACCCTCGATGAGTCTCTCAAGCCTTCTCTCCAGGCTCCTGGCAACGTTCACGACCGGAGAGATTAGGGACACTACGGGTGTTGGTAGCCGTGTGTCTCAGCCGGGACGGGGCTCGCCTGCCCCGACTACCGGAACGAGGTGGCCGCCGGTACGATTTCTCGTGCTGGGCGAGTGGCGGAATTGGCAGACGCGCAGGATTCAGGTTCCTGTGATCGCAAGATCGTGGGGGTTCAAGTCCCCCCTCGCCCACCAGGCACGCCTCACGGCGGGTTTGTTCCCCCCGGGCGCTGGTTGGGGTATCAGATCCATATCGGACTGTGATACTGACCCACTGTGATATTCGATCCGCCACCGAAATCGCGACGAAAGACCGTGGTCCGCTTTCTCTGGCCAACCCTCCTGGCCGGGGCCGTCATCGTCGCCGCGGTGGTCGCCGCGGCCGGCGAGGAGACCCGTATCGAGCTCGAATACCTCGACCAGATGCGTGACCAGGCCACCGAACTGTCCCGCAGTGGGGCCTCGATACGCCAGATGATGTCAAGGATCAGCGACGTCGACCGGGCCGAGTTCACCACGGTGTTCGACAGTGTGCTCATCGATCTCGACGTCGCCCTGGCGTTCGTGGCCGATGAGCCGCCCATTGAGTCGTTGATCCCGGTGTGGGCGCTCTATCGCCAGACCGCCCAGACCTGGGACGACGGGGCGAACCGGCTGTCGGAGTCGATCCTGCGCGCTGCCGACGAGCCCGACGACGTGACCGTGGTCAACGAGGTCGCGGACGCGTTGGCCGATCTCCGGGCGGGCGACAACCTCTTCAGGGACCTCAAGGCAGAGTTTGAGCGGGCCGAGATCCCGGACCTGGTCAGCCCCTTGGTCGATGTCCGGATGATGCCCTCGGATAGTGGTCTGATCAGTCTCTCGGTGTCCTACGTGGCGGCGGCCCGTCTCTCCACCAACAGTCTCGGGCTGCGACCGGCGCTAGGGGTTAGCCAGGTGGTCACGGATCCCTCATGGCAGGTGAGCGTGGAGGGACAGGCGGTGGTTCCGGCCACGGAGAGCATCGTGGTCTCGACGGTGATCACCAATTCCGGCAACGTGGCCAGCCAGCCCGAGACGGTGAACATGACCTTGAACGGCGGCGCCGAGCCGGTTTTTGCCCAGGCAGAGGTTCCCGCCCTGCAACCGGACGGCCAGACGACGATCGAGTTCCCCCCTGTCGAGGTGGTCCCCGACACCCTCTACGAGATCGAGATCGAGTTGATCCTCTCCAACCCGGACTCCGACCTCACCGACAACGACCTCCGGGTCCAGTTCACGGTCAACCCGGGGTGAGGCGGTGAACCTCAGGCTTGGGGCCCACATACGGGCATGACCGCCTCGAGAACGTTGGCCGACCCACCCGGATAGGCCATCTGTAAACCCCGGTCGGTACCATCCATCGCCCCATGCTCGACCCCAGACTGCTCCGTGAAGATCCCGACATCGTGGCCGACTCGCTGCATCGACGCGGCTCGAAGGCCGATCTCGGCGCTCTGATCGCCCTGGACGCCGAGTATCGCTCTGCACTGCAAGAGGCCGAGCAGCTTCGCTCGAGCCAGAAGGAGGCGGGCAAGGAGATCGCTGCTCTCCAAGGAGACGCCAAACAGAGCGCCATCGAGGACGTCTCCGGTCTGGCGGCCGCAGTCAAAGAAGCTGTGGCCGCAGCAGACGACCTCGAGACCCGTTTTCGCCAGGCCTGGCTGGAGATCCCCAACCTCGTCGACCCGACCGCCGCCGACGGTCACACCGACGAGGACAACGTCGAGATCAAGCGTCATGGCGACCCCGGCACCGAGGGCGCCGATCACGCCACACTCGGGGAGTCGTTGGACATAATCGACACCGAGCGGGCAGCCAAGGTCTCGGGGAGCCGTTTCGGCTATCTCAAGGGCAAAGGAGCCCTGCTCGAGCTCTCCTTGGTGCGATGGGCCATGGACCACCTCGTTGATGCCGGGTTCACCCCGATGATCCCCCCGGTGCTGGTGCGGGAGAGCGCCCTCGAGGGCACCGGCTTCTTCCCCGAGGCCCGCGAGCAGGTCTACGAGATCCCCAGAGACGAGTTGTTTCTCGTGGGGACCAGCGAGGTGCCGCTCGCCGCCTATCACGGGGAGGAGATCCTGGAGACGACCGACTTGCCCATCCGCTACGCCGGCTTCTCGACCTGCTTCAGACGGGAGGCGGGCACCTATGGCAAGGACACCGCCGGGATCTTCCGGGTGCACCAGTTCGACAAAGTGGAGATGTTCGTCTTCACCACGCCGGACGGATCCGTCGCGGAGCACGACCGCTTGCTCGAAGTGGAGGAGTCACTCGTCCGCCAACTCGAGATTCCCTATCGGGTGGTCAACGTCGCCGCGGGGGATCTGGGGGCGAGCGCAGCCAAGAAATACGACATCGAGGCCTGGTTTCCCGGGGAGCAGAGTTTCAGGGAGATCACCTCCTGTTCCAACACCACCGACTACCAGGCCCGCCGGCTCAGGGTGCGTTACCGCGGCGATGCCGGTAACACCCTGGTCCACACCCTCAACGGCACTGCCTGCGCGGTGGGGCGCACCATCCTGGCCATCCTCGAGAACCACCAACAGCTCGACGGCACTGTGGTCATGCCCGAGGCTCTCCGGGCCTACACCGGGTTCGATCTCATCGAACCGTGAGCGAGGTCTCCGACCCGATCTTTGCCCGGATCGCCAGGAGATACGATCGGATAAACCGCGTCCTGTCCCTGGGCCAGAACCAACATTGGCGGCAGATCGGGGTAGAGATGCTGGAGCCCGGTCTGGTCCTCGATCTCGGCTGCGGGACAGGGGACACCGACTTCAAAGACCGCACGGTCATCGGTCTCGACCCCGTGATCGAGATGCTCGCGCTCAGCCCGGTGCCTGCCACAGTGGTGGCGGTCGGGGAGCAGCTGCCGATAAGGAACCAGGCGGTCGACGGGGTGTTCAGCGGGTTCGTGTTCCGCAACCTCAGTTCGGTGGAGCGGACTCTCAGCGAGGTCGAGCGGGTGCTCCGCCCCGGCGCCTCGGCGGTGGTCATCGACCTGGGCCGGCCCAGGAACCCGCTCTTGCGCTTTCTCCATCGAGTCGGCACCGCAGTCGTCCTCCCCCTGGTCGGGCTGCTGTTCGCCGCTGCGCCCAAGGAGTACTGGTACCTCCACAAGACGCTCGACACGCTGCCCCCGCCCGAGGAGCTCTACACCGGAAGAGGTCTCCTGGTCGAAGAGATCTGGCGATCCGGGTTGTTTGGCTTCGTCTACGGAGTCAGGCTTCGCAAACGACGGGTCGTTCTCGAGAAGGAGCCCGAAGCCGCCTAGCGGTCCGCATCGAGACGGGAAGTTGATCGTGACCCCGCCTTCGAGACACGGTGGACGTCGTCGACACCGGCCGCGGGCTCGGACCAGGCAACCCCGCAGCACCCGGGACGGCCCACTTAGGGCTGCTTCCTTCCGGACCTGACCCGATTCGTGGTGCCCCGCCGCGCAGGACCCGATCGTCGTCACCCCGTCACCGGCGTCAGGGCAGTGCCCCGACGCGTCGTGTCCCTCGGGCGGGGAATTCGGCCCCGCATCAAGAGGGTTTCGGGTTCAGGGCACCCCTAGCGCCCCGCCTACACGATCACTCCCGAGGCTACCGACAAGCGGTGACCACCCCAACCCCGCGATCACGGCCGCTGAGACCGGAGAGCGCCCGTCCCCTGGTACCTTGCCCCGTTCGCATGTCCACCACCCGGTTCGGCTCGAATTTCCCGCGTCTGTTCAGCGCAGCCATCTTGCAGGAGCTGTCGTTCGCCCTGCTCATCCATCTCCCCGGGTACTTCAGCGGTTTGGGGGCCACCGAGGGCCTGATCGGGGTGCTCTACGCCTCCAGCGCCGTGCTCTCGCTGGTCTTCCGACCCTGGCTGGGTCGCATCCTCGATCTCACCCATCGTCGAACGGTCCTGCTCATCTCGGCCCTGGTCAACATGGCGGTGATCCTCGGCCTCGTCACCACCAGCGAGTGGGGGCCCTATCTGTGGGGACTGTTCCTCGTGCAGCGGACCGTCCAGATCGCCCTCTTCACCACCATGCTGACCTACGGTGCCGACTCGATCCCCATCGAACGCCGCACACAGGGTCTCGCCATCTTCGGCCTGTCTGGCCTGGTCCCGATCGCGGTGGGCGGGTACGCCGGTGACGTGCTGATCGAATCGGCCGGATTCGACGCGCTGTTCTTCGTCGCATCGGGGGTCTCGCTGATCTCCTGGCTGATCGTATGGAGTCTCCCGGTCCTCCCGGTCCGGGGGCAACAGCCCCGCAGGTCCTTCTGGGCCGCCCTGGGCCAGCGCAATCTCCTCCCTTTGTGGTTCGCCACGTTGATGTTCTCGGTCGGCCTCGAGTCGCTCTTCACCTTCACCCGGACCTTTGTCGATGCGCGTCAGGTGGGGACTGCGGGTCTGTTCTTCGCCACCTACGGGATCACCGCGGCCATCACCAGGGTGGCGGGCGGGCAGTTGTACGACCGGATACCCCATCGCCCCCTCCTCACCGCATCGATCGCCGCCTACGGCCTCGGTCTCGCTTTCATGGCCATCGCCCAATCGGTCCCCATCCTCATGCTGGCGGCGGTCACCACGGGGACCGCTCACGGAGCGGCTTTCCCGCTCCTCTCGAGTGAGGTGGTCAACCGTGCGCGGGTCAGCGAGAGAGGGTCGGCCATGGCCACCTTCACCTCGATCTTCGATCTCGCCCTGCTGGCGGGGGCCCCGGTGGTGGGTTTCCTCATCGAGGGCTTCGACTACTTGGTGGCGTTCATGGTCGTCGGGGTGGCCCTCACCATGGGCTCGGTGGTCTATTGGGGCTGGGACAGACGGCTCGACACCACCAGCGTCGTCGCCGAGGAGGTGATCGACTGACCGGGGTCGACGGGCGGCCCGGTCTCCGAGACCACAATCAGGTCACCGGCGCCGGCCAGGATCTGGCCGGTCAATGCTTCCAGACCGCACTCGCCTCCTCATCGGGGAACGGCGCCGGCTCCACGGCGGTGAGCGGGGTCAGCGTGACGTAGTTCTCCAAGACCATCACGGAGTCCGAGCCAGGGTCGGACGGGGAGTCGGTCGACCTGACCACGAACTGGAGACGGTGATCCTCGACGGCGGCAGTGGCCACCCTTATGTACCCGAACTCGTCGAGGTCTGCCCAGTGGATGCCGCGGACTTCCTCGACGGGCACGCCGGGCACGTTCACATTGAGCACATGGGGCGACGTCTTTCGCGCCAGGAGCCAGTCCGCGGCCGACACCGTCACCTCGGCAGCCGTCTCCCAATGCCACGGATCGGACTGGGCGAGACTCACGGCGAGGCCTTTGATGCCGAAGGTGCGTGCGGTGAGGGCGGCGCCCACCGTGCCCGAGTGGATGATCGAGTGCCCGGTGTTGATCCCCGCATTGATCCCTGAGACGACCAGGTCGGGGACCTCCCCGAAGGCACCGAGGGCGGCCGCGGTGACCGCCAGCCCCGGCGGGCCGTCGATGCTGTATGCCACCGGCGCCTCATCGATCGAGACCGGGTTGAGGGCGACCCCCGCCGTGATGTCGAACCGGCCGATTCCGGTCCCGCTGCCCGACATGTCGGCTCCGGGGGCGGCGACGGTCACCTCGTAGCGCTTCGAGAGAGCGGCGGCCACAGCTCGCAGCCCGGGGGAGTCGATCCCGTCGTCATTGGTGATGAGGAGGCGCGCCGGGTCGGTCATGGCATGGGGAGGGATAGAGGAACGATCTCGATTCTCTCGCTCAGACCGGGCACCAGTCTCCCGTCGGCGCTCCCCAGACCATGCCTGGTCACGTTGGCGGCACCGGCAGCGCAGGCGAGACGCAGCGACTCGGTCGGATCGAGACCCCGGCGCAGTGCAGAGGTCAAGCCCGCAGTCATCGAGTCGCCGGCACCGCGGTGATCGGCTGGCTCGAACTCGGGCGCGGTGGCCTGATAGGCAACTGGCCCGAAACGCGCCAGGGCGGGCTTGTCTTGCCTCGACAGCACAACCGCCTTCGCTCCAGCTTCGATGAAGTCTTCGAGCACGCCCATTAGGCTGGAGCTGTCTGCATTGCGGTCTTCGAGCAAGCCGTCGGATTCGAGGTCCTCGTCGCTCACCTTGAGCACGTCGATGGGACCGCCCTCGAGGAAGTGCCACAACTCGGGGCCGTGGAGGTCGGCCACGACCTGGATCCCGGCGGCGGCCAGGTCATGACCGAGACGTCGATACAGCTTGGGAGGCAGGATCTCCTGTGATTGACCGGTCACCACACACAGCGCCGAGGTCAGTGCCCGGTCGAGGAACCGGCCGTAGATGTCGTCCACCTCGTGACGCGCCAGCGACGCGGCGACCGAGCCGGCCACCAGCTGTCGGTCGCCCGATCGGCGGTCATGGACGATTATCGGCGTGCTCCCGGCAATCTCCACGGGGCTCACATCGATCTTCCACTGGCCGAGCAGCCCGCGAAACGCCTGACCGGCCTCGCCTCCGACCGGTCCGCAGAGGAGGGGTCGCTCCCCGAGGTGCTTCAACATCCTGGCGATCCAGAATCCCTGGCCACCGGGGTGGATATGAATCTCGTCTGCGCCCGATGAGGTGGCTTCGACGGTGACCGTGAGGTAGAGGACCGGAGCGAAGACGGCGACTGTGTGCTGTTCGTGTCCGATGGCTGGTTTTCTCCCGGTTGCCCGCGTTTTACCCGTCAGAGACAGCCCGTCAAACGCCGTGCCGGTGCCCCAACCAGTTTTGGCCGGGCCCATTTCGGGGGTAAGGCCTGTTTCTTGCCGGAGAACGGCGCGATATGAGCGAACAGAAGTACCAGGTCAGTGAGGAGGCCATCTCCTGTTTTGCCCACGGTGTCGGCCACCTCATGGAGGACCTGGGGGAGGAGCAGGGATTGCGGATGCCCGCCGAGATCCTCGACTCACTCGCCGAGACCGACGGCTCGAGCTTCGACCACGAAGACCTCGAAGCCCGGGACGAGTCCCGCGTTCGCGTCTAGCCGGGGCGTTTTTCGGAGAAGAAGCGCTCGAGGAGGATCCGGGCCTCGTCGGCGAGGACCCCCTCGACCAGGTCGACCCGGTGGTTGAGCCGGCGGTCCTGAGGAATGTTGTACAACGACCAGGCAGCCCCCGCCTTCAGGTCGGGTGCCCCGTAGACGATGCGCTCGAGACGGGCCCACACCGATGCTCCGGCGCACATCACACACGGCTCCATAGTCACCACCAGCGTGTGGCCGGTGAGTCTCCAGTCACCCAGGTCCCGGGCACGTGTGGAGAGCACCAGCATCTCGGCGTGCGCCGTCGGGTCGTTTAGCTCCTCACGGCGGTTCCGGTCTCTTCCGACCACAATAGCCTCGGCATCGAGCAGCACCGCCCCGACGGGGACGTCACCGGCGTCCCTTGCCTCCACCGCGAGACCCAGTGCTAGGCGCATCGCTTGCTCATGCGAAATGGGCTCAGTCACGGTGGAGCATTATCCTTGTCTCTCCGTCACCTCGGACGGAACCCCCGGAGGGATCGCATAGTCTGGCCTAGTGCGCGGCACTGGAAATGCCGTTGGGGGTTTGCGCCCCCTCGAGGGTTCAAATCCCTCTCCCTCCGCCAATCGAAGTACCTGTCCCAACTACCTTGTACAGGTCGCCGGTTCGACACAAGGAGGGGTCGCATAGTCCGGTCTAGTGCGCGGCACTCGAAATGCCGTAGGGGGCTGACGCCTCCTCGTGGGTTCGAATCCCACCCCCTCCGCCAGGCTCTCTAGCGGGGGTTGAGGAGACGGAGGGACTCCTTGAAGTGGGCGAGACCCTCGACCTGGCGGATGTACCGCCGGCCCCTTTTGAACCTGGTGGCGATCTGTTCGTGTGACTCGCCCTCGGCGCGTAGGGCGAGCACTCGCTGCTGCAGGGGGGTCAGGTGACGGTCGGTGCTCCGGCCGGTCCTCGGTATCTCGGTCCAGCTGATGAGACGCTCGACGAAGGCGGGGCTCCTGTTGAAGCGAGCGGCGATCTCGTCGATGGGCACGCCTTCGTGTCGCATGTCCAACACCCGTCTCTCGATCGGTCGAAGGGATTCGGTGTCGATGGGGCTGCTCATGGGCACCAACCTAGCGGGCCCGGCCGCCCTGTTCTTCCAAACGAGTCGAACCTGGACCATTAGAGGTTCGCGGCCTGCGACAATGGGCTCGACACCCCTGGAGGGGTGGCCGAGCGGTCTAAGGCGACGGTCTTGAAAACCGTTGGGCCCATTCGGGTCTCGTGGGTTCGAATCCCACCCCCTCCGCCGGTACCGTTCACAAATCAATCTTGGAGAGGTGGCCGAGTGGTCGAAGGCGCTCGCCTGCTAAGCGAGTAAGGGGTGATAAGCCTCTTCGAGGGTTCAAATCCCTCCCTCTCCGCTCCCAAGCCCGTGGCGTTGCCGGTCTTTCGCCACGTCAGAGCGCTTTCCGCGGTTTGAGACTCTGGCGGTCGGGGTACCTCGACAGGGTCCCCAACAGGAGATTCGTCTGTGTACATCGGAATCGGAACGTTGATCTTGATCTTGCTGATCGTCCTGCTCATCTCCTGAGCCGGCGATCCGGTCACGAGGCTCTTTCCAGCACCCCGCCTGGAGTCCGCCGGAACATCTCTTCGGGCACCTCGGCGCCCACCCTGATCAGGGCGAGCGCCCACGACGGAGAGTGGCCGAGCGCCCAACGCAGGCTCTTGACCGCAGTCTTGCCCACCACGTCGGCACCCGGTTTGGGCTTCAACCCGAGCATGTCGAGCAGTCGGGGGGGAAGGGTGGTTATCGCCGCCTCGAGCAACACCAGATAGCCAGTCTTGAATGCGGGGCCGAGAGGCGGGTCGCTCAAGAAGTCGATGACTCTCCCCATGCCGGGCGAGGCGTCGATGTCGGGGTGGCCGCTGATCCAAGCGGCGAGGTCATCGGCCGCAATGGGCAGGGGGTCGGCGCCGAGAAGTGCCCCGATCGTGGTTTGCTCCTCGACGAACCGGTCGGCTTCGTCGTCGCTGAGTCGCAGCTCTCCGAAAGCCTGGTTCGTGGCGAGAAATGAGTCGGTCAGGACGTTGTGAACCCAGGCGGCCTGGCCGGGGTCGGCGGCGCGGTAGGTAACCCCCCTCTCGGAGACTCCTTTGACCACGCTATGGGCCCTCCGCACCTGGCGGACGGCACGCTCGACTTCGGGCATGGCACCGAAAGTGGTTGCGGTCACGTAGGCCGAGGTGCGGGAGAGACGTCCCAGGGGATCGTCGCGATAGCGGGAGTGGTCCTCGACACCTGCCACGACTTCGGGATGTGCCGCCTGGATGAGCAGCCCCCGGATCCCCGCAACGAAGGCGGCCGGGTCGGCGATGACCCGCCACGAGACCGACTCCGGGCCCAGTAAGCCGGGATCACCCTCATAGTCCATGGTGTGCTCCAACGGGTATGGGGCATGCTCGAACATGGAGAGGGTGGCCCTGCTCAACCCGAGACGGACGGTCTCGATCACGTTCTCGGCCGTTCGGCGCAACGGTTCGAGCCGTCTCAGCACCCCTCGGTATCGTGGGTGTTCTCGGCGATCCTTGGTCATGGCCCTGTCATACCCCTTTGATGGAGATGGTATTGCTCCCGCCGAGCCAGCGAGGTGCGCCGGATGCGAACGGGTTTGAGCGGGTCGCGAAACGGGTAGAGGGTGCCGTTCGGCACCATATCCATCCTCGGCAAGGAGGTTCACATGGATACCGAAGCCATCGCCATCGAGATTGTCCGTATCCGGAATCGTATCTCGGAGATCGACGGGGAATTGGAGGGTTCCGCCGGTACCGATGCCGACGACGAGAAGAAGCGTCTCCTAGAGCGGATGCGAGGACTGCAAGACCAGCTTGCTGGAAAGGGCTCGCCCGACGATGACCGGGGCGAGTCGGACAAGGTGCAGTTCATCGCACCCGGCTGAGAGGTCTCCATCAAGCCATTGACCGGCCGGATGACTCTCCTAGCCATTCGGTCAACTCGCCGAGATCGAAGGTGTTGATCACCTGTCGCGCGTCACCCCCGCCCGCTGAAGCGTCGCCACCGCGTTCTCGATGTTTCTGAGCTCCCCGATGCGGTGTGCATCCGAGTTGGCGGCGAACACCGTCCTCCGTGCCGCGGCGTGCGCCACCCAATCCGCCGGCAGGTCGAGACGGTCGCGGTGGCCCGTTGCATTCCAGGGCCACCCCCGAGGTGATCGCTTCGGCTACCACGTCCTCCATGTCGACGTCGACCGGCGGCCGGATCCCGATTCGCCTTCCTGTGGGGTGTGCCAGCACGCGGACAGAGGGTTGCCGCAGGCCTTCGATGAGCCTCGCCGTCTGCTCCTTTCTGGCCAGATGGAAGTTGGAGTGCACCCCGGCCACGGTGAAGTCGAGCTTTGACATCGTGAGGTCGTCGAGATCGAGTTTGCCGTCGAGACCGATGTTCACTTCGGCTCCGTGGATGACGGCCAGGTCCGGGAAGCGAGCTCGTCGGTGGCCAGGATGAGCCCGGGCGCCATCTCCAACCCGGAGTCGAGGTCGTCGAGAGGCCAGACCGCACGGCGATACGCCTTGGCCCGGAACGACCGTCTCCGCTCCGACGCCTGCACCAGGTCGGCCAGTCGCCAGAGCAGCCGGCCGAAGTCACGTCGTCGGCTGAGGGGTTCGACCTCCTCCCGGCGCTGTTGCCCCGCTTCTCCGGGCACACCTAGCCGGGGATCAGATGTAATCCTCGCGTTCGTGCTCGGCGCGGCCCGCCCCGATCTTGGTGGCGACTTTCTTCTCCTCTTCCGGGGGCGGGAGTGCGGCAGGCACACCCAGAAAGTCGAGCCAGAGCTCTCTGGCCCACCCCATGGTGTGATAGAAATGGTGGGCTTCCTGGTCGGCCACTTCTTCGTATGCCTTCGCGAGCGCATCCTTGAGATCGCCCTCGACATGCTCGACCATCATCCCCAGGAGCTCCCAGTTCTGGTGGTCCTTCGACTCGGCTTCGACCACAGACTCGGCAGCGACCAACTCACCAACCTCGGGATCGCCCTTGCCCCGGGCCATCTGCACCGCCGCAACCAGGGCCTCGCCTTTGTGTCTCACAACGGCACGTCCCGGGGACTCGGTGTCGATGTCGAGCCCGGCCGCCTCGAACACCCGGGCCAGGATCTCTTGATGTGTTCGCGTCTCCTCCAGGTACTTGCCCCACTCCTCTTTCAAGTCGGGGTTCACCGCGTTCTCGATGGCCGCCTCGTACAGCTTCTCGCCACCGAGCTCGGTCTCGATCGCCTGGTAGAGGAGCTCCTCTAGATTCGATCTGTCCATTTCCTGACATCCCTTCTCATCTCCGGCCTGTGAAGTCGACGCCGGGTACCCGATGCATGAGCAGCTCAAACGGCTGGTGCGTCGATCGCCTAGCCGCGGCCGATGAAGGAGAAGCGCCCGTCCGTCTCGAGGATGGCGTATTCGATATGGGCCAGGTCGCCGAACCCCTCCATGCGGGCGGCTTCCTTGAGGTCGTCGAGGGAGACCCGCTCCTTCTTGACCTTTTCCTCGATGGGAACCCCCTGACGGAGCACGATCACCGGCTCGCCGACGAGAATCCCGGCCGATGGCCGCCATTTCCTCAAGATGGCGTCGCCCAGCAGGGTCCAGACCACGAACACCGAAACCGCCAGCAGCGCCCCGGTGACCGACATGTCTTCTTGGGTCACCCCCTGTTGGACGAAGTCTCCGATGACGATGAGAAGCAGGAGGTCGAGCGGTGTCAATTCCGCTAGGGAACGCTTCCCGGTGCCACGGATCACCAGCCAGAGGAACCAGTAGACAGCCGTCGCCCGCAGGACCATCTCCATCAGCGCCACCTCACTGCATCACCCAGGTGGTGAACTGGACGTCCACCATTTCTTCGCCGTCGATCTCGACGGCCGCCTCGGCCTGGCGCCCCCACTGCACCGCCGGTTCCAGACGGGCGTCGAGGTCGACCCGCAAGCGTGTGACTTCCGGAGGGACCTCGAAAGTCCACCATGTCCAGTCGGAGGAGTTGAACGACGAGGCCGGGAGGGGCTCCATGCCGTTGTCGTCGACGAGGGCCAGATAGGGCGAAGCGACCCGAATCGTCGTCATCGCGGGTAGCGGGGAACCATCAACGGTGGCCACCTCGACGCTGAAGGGAGTGGCCAGACCAGCCCGGGTGACGGCGGCGTGGGTGACCGCAATGTGGAAACCGTTGCCCATCGCCTCGGTCGTCGTGGTGCGGACCCCCAACAACCCGAAGCCGGCCAATAGGACGATGACCCCGATGAAACCGATGGCCAACACCCGAATCGGCTGCTCCCATGGGGTCACCCCAGATTCAGGAGGCGGGATCGTCGACGTGTCCGCCCGCCCCTCCTCTCCACCGGCGAAGCTCATCGGAAGCGAGTACCCGGGGAGCCGATGCGCGAAACGACCAGTGTCACCGGGTTTGAACGAGCGCTCCACGGGGGACTCTTGTCCTTGATGGCAACGGTCGACTCTTGGGCTCTCGCGGCAGACGCCGGGCTTCGCTATGTGGACACCGGGTCTCCTGGATACCGCCGGGTGCGGCGTGGCCGCGGGTTCTCATATCTCGGTGAAGCCGGGGCACCTGTCAATGGATCGGTGCGGGAGCGCATCCGCGCCCTGGCGATACCCCCGGCCTGGGAAGACGTCTGGATCTGCCGCGATCCGAGTGGGCACATCCTCGCCACCGGCCATGACAAGGCGGGTCGCAAGCAATACATCTATCACCCGCGTTGGGAGGAGACGAGGGACGAAGCCAAGTTCGACCGTCTCGCCCCGTTCGGCCATGGGCTGACCGGTCTTCGCAAGAGCATCGATGCCGACCTCCGATCACATGGTCTCTCCCGGACCAAGGTGGTGGCACTGGCCGTGGCGGTGCTGGACAGGACCCTGGTGCGTGTCGGCAACCGCCGTTATGCCGACAACGAGGCCTACGGCCTGACCACTCTCACCGGCGACCGCATCGAGGTCGACGGGCTGCATGTCCACCTGGAGTTCGCCGGCAAAGGTGGCGCCGACCATCTGCTGGTGTTCAAGGACCGTCGTCTCTCCGGTCTGATCGCCAAGTGCGAGGAGCTCTCCGGCCAGACCCTGTTCAGCTACCAGTCCGAAGACGGAGCTGTTTCGTCGGTCACCTCCAACGATGTGAACGACTACATGGCCACCGTCATGCGCGGCCCATTCACGGCCAAAGACTTCAGGACCTGGGGAGCCAGCTCGTTGGTCACCGGTGAGCTCGCCTCACCCTCGGGCCCGGACGACCCCGACGCCCGGCTGACCACCGCCATCGACATGGCCGCGGAGCGTCTCGGCAACACCAGGGCGGTCTGTCGCGATTCGTACGTCCACCCGGTGGTCGTCGAGGCAGACGCCGACGGCAGGTTGGCCGAGGCATGGAAACGGTCCCGGGGCGGGAAGTGGGCCAACCGTTCCGAGTCGACACTGCGTCGTCTCCTCGATCCGGCACGATGACGACGTATCCGATCGACGCGTTGCCCCGGGTGCGAGCCGACCACCTGAGACGTCTCACCGGCCGACACGGCCTATACGAGCACGCCCGGCATAACACCCCACGGATCTCACACGGCCACACGACCGACGACAACGCACGAGCCTTGGTCGTGCTGGCCACGGCATTCCCCCACCGTGCCGAGGGCGAAGGATTCGAGCCCTACCTTCGTTTCGTAGTGAGTGGGACAGTCGAAGGAGGCTGGCACAACAGGATGTCGCATGCCGGAGTGTGGACAGATCGGCGCGGGTCGGACGACGCACATGGCCGGGCGATCTGGGGCCTGGGCTTTGTGATCGGGTCCGGCTACCAACCCGAGGCGGCGGTGGAGGCGCTGCGAATCGGTCTGAGATTCACCAGCCAACACCCCCGTGCCGTGAGCTATGCGGTGCTGGGCGCGGTGGCGGCGCTCGGCTCTGGACCGGTCGACTCGGCTGCCGAGCGATTCCTCTCTACGGCGATGTCCCGGTTGCCCGAACCGCGTGTCGGCTCGTGGCGATGGCCCGAGGAGCGGCTCTCCTACGCCAATGCCCGCATCCCCGAGGCGATGATCCGGGCCGGCCATGCCCTGGGCGACTCCGGACGTCTCCAGACCGGTCTCGATCTCCTGGCGTGGCTGATCGAGACCGAGCGCGGCGAGCGAGGGTTCAGTTTCACCCCGGTAGGGGGCCGGGGGCCCGACGACCCCCGGCCCGCCTTCGATCAGCAGCCGATCGAGGCCTGGTCCATGGCGGACGCCTGTCACGCCGCACTCGTCGCCGAGGGAGACGACCTCTGGCGTGACGGGCTGGAAGCGGCCGGGCGGTGGTTCCTGGGGCGGAACGACGTCGGTGCCCAGGTCTACGAGGCCGCTACCGGAGCGGGATTCGATGGCCTGGAGCCCCACGGTGTCAACCAGAACCGCGGCGCCGAGTCGACCTTGGCGGCGCTCGGGTCCCTGGCCCGTCTCCATGAGCTAAAGGGCCCCGGGGGGGCTTGATGGTCCGCATCGGGATGCTGGCGCCGATCACCCATCACTATCCGCCCCTCGGGTACGGCCCGTGGGAGCGGGTTACCCATGACCTGACCGAGCGGCTCGTGCTCGACGGCCACGACGTGACCCTGTTCGCCCCGGCCGGCAGCGAGACCAAGGCCGAGCTCATCGAGACTGCGGACGCCCCGCTGGTCTCCACTCCCTGGATCGATCGCCGCGCAGCCGAAGACCGTCACGTGGAGACGGCGATGACTGTCGCCGGTGACGGCGCTTTCGACATCGTTCACTCCCATCTCCACATCCACGCCCTCCCGTTCGCCGACCAGATCCCATGCCCGCTGCTGACCACGCTCCACGGCGCAGCCTGGGCACCGGCTCACCATGACCTGCTTCGACGGCATTCCGACCTTCCCTTTGTGTCGCTGAGCGATCGAGAACGGGCGTTTCTCCCCGAGCTCAACTATGTGGCGACCATCCCCAACGGGATACGTGTGGAGGAGTTCCCCCCCGGGGACGGCTCAGGCGGCTACGTGGTGTTCGTGGGACGTATCTCACCCGAAAAGGCGCCGCATCTGGCCGTCGAGGTGGCCCGGCGGACCGGGCGCCATCTCCTGATGGCGGGGATCATCGAGGACCAACACCGTCGTTACGCCCGCGATTGTCTGCTCTCGACCGGGGAGTTCGTCGACTTCCTGGGACCACTGGACCGACCCGAGCTGTCCCTGCTCCTTCGCGACGCCACGGCCTTGCTCATGCCCCTCCAATGGGATGAGCCTTTCGGGCTGGTGGTCGTGGAGAGCCTGGCCTCCGGCACCCCGGTGATCGCCTGGAGGCGAGGAGCGATGCCCGAGATCATCGATGACGGGGTCACCGGGTTCATCGTCGACGACGTCGCGAGTGCGGTCGAGGCCCTGTCGAGGGTGGATGACCTGTCGCGAGCCGAGTGCACAAGGGTGGCCCGCGCCAGATTCGACGATGCGACCATGGCGGCGGCCTACGCAAACGTGTATGGCCGGGTTGTCTCCAGTGGCCCGTCGCGGGGTTTCTGATAGGGCCTGTGGACGCGGCTTGACTCAACAAACCGCCACCTAGTGCATCGCCGCGATCAGTTCGTCTAGCGGGGTGACCGCGATCTTGATGCCCACATCCGCGTATCCGAAGGGGGTGATCAGGTTCCCGTTGTGAAGCATGCTCCCACACGAGTAGACGACATCGGGGACGTAGCCGTCGGTTTCGCCGCCTTCCGGCTCGATGAAGGGGTGGGGGAGTCTGGCCACCACCTTTGTTGGCTCATCGAGGTCGAGCAGCACGGCGCCGAGCACGTAGCGTCTCATCGGGCCGACCCCGTGGGTGACCACCAGCCAGCCTTCTTCGGTCTCGACCGGCGAGCCGCAGTTGCCGGTCTGAATGGTGTCCCATTCATACTCCGGACCGAAGACCATTTCGGCGTTGCGCCAGCTCCGAACACTGTCGCTCCGCATGATGTAGGACCGCTCATGATCGTGGCGGGAGAGGGCGACATAGTCACCCTGGATCTTGCGGGGGAATACGGCCATGCCCTTGTGATGGACCGCAGGACCGGTCATGGTGGACATCCGGAACCGGATGAAGTCTCGGGTCTCCATCAGCTGAGGGAGGATTCGCACACCGTCGAACGCGGTGTAGGTGGCGTAGTAGATCGTGGACCCGTCATCGTCGGTGAACCGCACGAAACGAGCGTCCTCCATCCCCTGGCTCTCGATAGGGGCGGCCGGTGAGATCACATGCTCGGATATCGGCATCGCGGGATCGAAGGTGACCTCGTAGTTGGATGCCGCCAGCCAGTGGACTCGCTTGACCGCGTCCTGGATCACCACCACGTCGAAGTCGCTCTCCAGGATCTTGGCGAGGGCGACCTCCAAGTCGTCGATGGTGAAGGTATCGCCCACGAGTGCCAGGATCCCCTGGGAGGCCCCGCTGACGAACCCGAGCTCGTCGAGCTTGTCCGCAAAGGCCGTTTTAGAATACGCCGGCGCGTTGCGTCGGCCATTGCTGACATGGGGATGGCGTTCCTCGAGATACACCGCACCGCTCGGGTCGACCGATCCCGTCAGGAACGCGATCGATGAGATGTGGCCTTCGCCGATGGCACGGGCACTCATCACGAATCGTTGCACCCCAGCGGCACCCTCACCGAGGGGCACCATCGAGGGGTTGGTCAGAGCAACCGACTCATAGGCATAAGCCTGGGTGAGGTAGGCGCCCACCAGGAGGCGGCGCTCACGGTCGGTGACCTTGCTCAGGGCGTCGACTCTCTGCTGAGCCAGGTCGAAGTGGGCGAGCCATGTCGTCTCGATGTCCGAGAAGCGCTGACCGTGACGAAGGATCAGTGAGTCGAGGAGTGTCCTGCGTTCGGCTTCGGGCAGCTCCAGGATCCGGTGCACGATGCGGTCGACCCGGGATTGGTCTCCGGCGAAGTTCATCGAGCCGGGTATGAAGGGCCGGGTCACGAGTCGACTCGGGTCGGCCCGGAGGTCGTGGAGTGTTCGAGTGAGTTTGACCATCGACGACCATTCTCGCCGTCGGTAGGGCTATTCGATGGGAACTGGCCGCGGAGATTGCCACGGGCTCTCAGGCGGTGGCACGTGCCGATCCGAGACGGTGGATCAGCCTCGAGTAGCGGGCGGCCACCGTATCCCAGGAGAGCTCGGCCGACTTGAGAGCCGCAGCTCTGGCAGCATCGCGGTAGGAGACCGGGTCTTCGACGAGCTCCCGTATCCCTCGGGCGACCGAGAGGACGTCGTGGTCCACCGCAAGCCCCCGGCCACTGCCCAGTATCTCGACGGCGTAGGGGAACCTGGTCGCCACGACGGGTCTCGCCATCCCCACCGCTTCGGTGATCACCCCCGATGAGACCTGGTCGTGGTTGTCGTACGGCACGACCACGACGTCGGACCGTCGAACCATCTCGAACAGCTCGACGTCGTCAACGTAGCGATCGATGAACTCGACCACGTGTGACAGGTCGAGGGAGTGGACGAGCCGCTCCAGTGACCGGCGGTAGCGGAAACCACTCTCCGCGGCCACAGCGGGGTGAGTACGCCCCACGATCCGGTAGTGGATGGGCGGGTCCAGGTCCCTCAACTCGGCCACAGCGGCAATCGACCGCTCCAGGCCCTTGCCGGGCCCGAGCAATCCCCAGGTGATCAACCGACGCCGGGGGGAGTGGTTTATCTGCTGGGGGCTCCAATGCGTCCCGTGGGGGATCACCTCGATTGCGTCATCGTCGACCGAGTAACCAGAGACCAACAGGTCACGAGCCGACTCACAGAGAACCACGATGGTCGCCTCCATCGAGAGCGACTCGATTATCGATCGTTGTCTGGCAGTGGGCTCGGGGAGCACCGTATGGAGGACAGCCACCTTTGGAGCATCGATCTGTGCGGCCAGGTCGAGGACGGCGGCACCGTCTTCGGCGCCGTAGATGCCGAACTCATGCTGGAGGATCGCGACGTCGCAGGAGCCGAGATGTCTGCCGGCCGCCCGGATGCTGACAGGGCTCGACGGGTCGATCTCCATGCGGGCCCGGCTTGCGACGGGAGACGCTGTCCGCCCGTTGACCAGCCTGACCACGTCGATCTCGAGCCCGGGATCGAATTGGGCGAGGGCATCGACCATGGAGGAGGCGAACCTTCCGATGCCACAACGAGTCGGCGGGAAAGTGGAGACGACCCCGACTCGCGAGACGGAGCCGGGCGGAGGAAACCAACGCTTGAGGTCGAGCACCACGGATAACCTTTCGAATTGCTGCCCGCAATACCCAGCCCGATTCAGGGCGAAACCATCAACCTGAGAAGCGGTGGCTCGGGTGTGGGAATCAACACCGATGCGCGGTCTTTGTGAGGCGTGGGCGCCGCTCCCCTTCAGCCGTCGGTGCTGGAGGCGAGCGTCTCGCGGACCGACACCAATTCGTCCATCTTGGTGAGATGAAGTACCTGGCCGGCAATGCTCTCCGCGGGCGCCACGATCTCGAAACCCACCCCTTGCGATGAGAGATGAGCTGCCAGGTTGTGGATCAGACGAACACCCTGGCTGTCCATGAATCCGAGCGGGCTCAAGTCGACGATCACCTTCCCGGCCTGGGAAACCGAATCCTTGATCTCCTGCTCCAGCAGCTTGCTGTTGGAGATGTCGATCTCACCGGTGAGTGTTGCCAGGATGGTGTTGCCCTCGCGGGCGATCTCGAGCTGGGCGAGGTTCTCGCTCATCTCACACGCTCGCGAATCGGAAGGCTGAAGCTGACGATCGTCCCATCCGAGCCCTTTTCGATTTCGAAGCGATCGCTGAGAGACCGCATTACGGTGGTGCCGGTGGCAGGGTACTCCGCCCGTCCTTGCGGGGGGTTCTGCCAGCGGCCCGAATCGCGGACTTGCACATTCACCCGTTCGGAGTCGACCGTCATCTCGATCACGATACTGCCCTCGTCTCCGTCCCGATAGGCGTGCCTCACCGCATTGGCCGTGGCCTCACCGAGCGCGATCATCAAGTCGTTCTCCACTCGTTGTGGCCACGTGCCCAGGTCCATCCAGGAGCGCACCGACGAGCGAATCTGTGACAACTCCTCCGGGCGGGCGGGAAACACTCCCTTGTATGGCGGCGGGGCCGGTGGGCTGAGCCGGAGTGCGACCACGACGACATCGTCGGCGCGGGTGGAGCCGACGCCGAGTCGAGTGACCAGCTCGTCGCAGATCTCGCGGGGGCTCCGACCCAGCAAGGCTGACGCTTCGCGCCCGAGACGGGTGAGCCCATGACTCAATGCCTCGCCGCGGCGCTCGATCAGACCGTCGGAGTAAAAGATGAGAGTCGAACCGGGACCCATCTGGGTGAAGACGGCGCCTCGCTCAGCCTGGTACCCACCATAGAGAGGTGGCGATGCCGCCTGGTCGAGCCAGGACAACTCACCGTCGGGAGAGAGCATTAGGGCAGGTGGGTGGCCTGCCGATGCGTAGTGGACCATCCCGTCGATGGGATCGAGGACCGCGTAGAAGGCGGTGGCGTAATCGGTGCCGTAAGGACTCCCGATGAATTTGTCCAGTTCGCTCAACAGCAGGGCCGGATCGTCTAACAACTGAGCCAGCGCGGTGACCGCGGTGCGGAGACGTCCCATCGCCGTCATGGCTTCGATGCCATGGCCAACGATGTCGCCCACGACGATCCCGATGCGACCGTCCCGCAGTTGGATCGTGTCATACCAGTCCCCACCCACCTCGAGGAGGTCGCTGGCGGCTTCGTATCTCGCCGCCACGACGACGTCGTCGTGGCGCAGGGGCCTGTCGGGAAGAAGGCCCCGCTGGATCCGGACGGCCAGGTCGTGTTCCCGTTTGCGCTCCTGGGCATGAACTTCCGCCATGATCGCTGAGGTGGAGCCGAGACGAATGGCGAGCTCGCGTTCGTGCGACTCGGCGGCGACCACCAGGCCCGCCAGGGTGAACATTCCCACCTGAAGCTTGAGAAGCAGAAGAGCGGTTGCTTGCGTCAACCCGAAAATGAGCTCCCCGGGGCTTGCGGTGAAGGTCAAGGCGATAGCCAGGGAAATCCCGAGCGAAGTCATCGCCACGGCACGAGACCCGAAGAGCGCTCCTGCGATGACCACCCCGATCAACACCGAGAACACCAATGGAAAGTCGCTTGTCGTCAGCATCGCCACGGTGAGTAGGGCCGAGCCGAGGATCAAGCATGCCCCCCACGGGGAGAACACAGATCGGCGGTCGCGGCTGGAGCCCCACACCAGGATCGCGCTCCCGGAAACCACCACCCCCAAAGCATCGCCGAGCCACCACTGGAGGAAGGTGGGGAGAAAGTCGTCGGCCCCGAACAGGCGATCCGCCGAGGCACCGATGAGTGCGCCGATCGCCGGTCCCGTGAGCACCGCGCCCAGTGTGAACCAGAGGACGTGGCGTCTTCGGGCCAGATCCAATCTCCCCACGGCCAACATCACAATGGTTGCGCCCACTAGGGGTTCCACCACGTTGGCGGCGGCGAATCCTAGGGCCTGGGGTACCGACCACCCGCTCGCCAGGTCCATTACCAATTCGGTGAGCCCGGCGCCGGCGAGCACCACCCACCACCATCCCCTGGGCAGCCGGAGCAGAAAGGCCAAGGTGATCCCCGCCGGGATGAAGAAGACCCCGTCGAGCCCCGAGGCCTCGGCCAGGAGTATCGCCAGTCGCGAACCGAGCGCGTAGGCCAGGATGACGAGGAGAAACAACGCCGCCATTCCGCCCAGGGCACCGGGCCAGGCCCAGATCGAGCCTCCATTGGTGTTCAGAGACTCAGTGGTGTCGTCGGACTCGGCCTCAGCGTGTTCGGTCTTCACGTCCTCCGCCGGTTGCTGAGCGGAAGCGCAATCTAAACCACCGAAGGTGGGACCGCTAGGTCATGGCCCCGAGCCAGCGGAATGCGAGCGCATCAGGAGCCGGTGGCGGCCTTCTCGGTCACTTCCTCGAGGACGGCATCGGGTTGCATGGCATGGGTAGCCGCAGTGGCCGCGTCCCAGTTGGGAGCGCTCTGACCGATCAGAAGGTCTTCAGTTACCGGATCGAGTGGGGACACCGGCTCGGTGGCCTCACGGTGCCCGGACTGACACACCTCCCTGATGGTTTGCCTCGAGGTCGTTCGGGGTATCGAACAAGCCCGCATCGAGAGGAGAAGAGATGAAGAGGTCAAAGGATCAGGTCACAACGGAGTATGCCCTCAATGACCGAGAGTCCTCCCGGCTCGGTGTCCTGAGCGTTCTTGCGATCCTCGGCATCATCGGGTTGGTCTTCTGGTTCGTGTTCATGCACGAGTCGGCATAACAGCCGGTCTTCCAGGTCCCTGCCCAGACCTGCACCATCTGAATCCCCCTCCGGAGTAGGACCCCCTCGACGAGGGGGTTCCTATTTGGGGCAGCGGGCCGTTTCGGAGCGCAGCGGCCCGGGTACCTCGGCCGGCATGACGACGTACGGGCTCACCCTCTCCAGCGAGGAGCATCCGCCGAGGAAACTTGTCGACATCGCCGTCGCGGCCGAGGGGGCAGGCTTCGACTTCGTTTCCATCTCAGACCACTTTCACCCATGGATCAGCGAGCAGGGCCACAGTCCCTTCATCTGGTCCGTCCTGGGTGCCATAGCCGCCTCGACCGATGAGATCGAGGTCGGCGTGGGGGTCTCCTGTCCCACCTTCAGGCTGAACCCGGTCGTCAGTGCTCATGCCGCTGCGACAACCGCGGACATCCTCGACGGCAGGTTCACCTGGGGGTTGGGGACAGGAGAGGCCCTCAACGAGCACGTGTTGGGGGGCGAGTGGCCCCCGGCAGACATCCGGCTGGACATGCTCGGAGAGGCCATCGACATCATCCGCGACCTGTGGACCGGGGAGAGCGTCACCCACCGTGGGGCTTACTTCGATGTGGAACACGCCACGATCTTCGATCTTCCCGGCCGACTTCCCCCGATCATCGTCTCGGCGTTCGGCCCCGAAGCCGCCCGTCTCGCCGCCGAACAGGGAGATGGTCTGTGGACGACCGGGGCCAACAAGTCTGTCATCGACTCTTATCACGAGGCAGGAGGCGACGGCCAGATCTGGAGCCAGCTCACCGTCAGCTGGGGCCCCGACAAGTCAGAGGCGGTGAACAAGGCCCATCGGATGTGGCCCAACACGGCCTTGCCTGGTCAGCTGACCCAGGATCTGCCCACAGTTCTCCATTTCGAGCAGGCGGTGGAGTTGGTGACTCCGGAACATCTCGAGTCAGAGGTGCCCTGTGGCCCCGACGCGCATCCCATCCTGGAGTCGATGGCCCGCATGGAGGAAGCCGGTGTCGACCACGTGTACCTCCACCAGATCGGTGACCCACTCGACGGCTTCATCGATTTCTGGCGCGACGAGTTGCGACCGTCGCTTTGACGTCCTGACGCCGGACCAAACGGGAGATGCCCCGCCATCCGGCGGGGCATCTCAAACAGGAAGCATCGCCTCGATCAGGCGTTCAGCTTCCGCTCAATCTCCTCTTGGGACTCTCCGGTCTTCTCTTTGATGTGGCCGACCAGTTGTTCGTAGTTGCCCTCGGCCACATCGATGTCGTCGTCGGTGATGTCCCCCCAAGTCTCTCTGACTTTCCCCTTGAGCTGATCCCAACGGCCTTCCCACTTCATCCTTGTGCTCTCGTCCACGGCGGCTCCTTTCTGGTTTCGTTGCCGGAGCAGAGATGTACCCCGCATCGGGCCCATGGAAACCTGAGGCAGGTCACGAAGAAGGGCCCCCACCTGGGTGGGAGCCCTTTGTTCGGAGGAATTGATGGGTGATTTACTGGTGGGCGTCCCTCAGCGAGCGCACTCGGTCGTGAGCGGTCTTGACCTCGCCCGCTTGGCGTTGCAACACCGATCTCACCGACTCCGGTAGATCCTCCTCCAGGGCGGAGCGGTACTCGCTCACCGCATGGTCCTCACCCTGCTCGGCGGCGGCCAGGACTGCGTGGGGATCGTCCCCGGTCAGAGCGTCTTTGAGTGCCATCCAGCTGCGGTGCATGGCACCAGCGACGGTCCCATTGCCTTCGTCTACGATCGGATCGCCCTCGGCGGCGGCCAGGGCCCGCAACTCGTTGGCCATTCGAAGTCGCTGCTGTGACATCTCACGCATCTCGGCGGCCAGGTCGCTCCTACCGTCGCCATCCAGTTTCTCGGCGGCCTCGGCAAATCCCTTCCTTCCGTTCTCGACGGTCTCGAGAAGGTTCTCGATCACTGATGTGGTGTCTTGCATGTTCTCCTCCAGGGGAGATTGGGGTTGACCAGCTCAGTACCCGTAGTCGATGACCGCCAAACTCTCTCAACCGAGAACGCTCACTCAACCAAGAAGGGCGGGGCCGTATCGGCCCCGCCCTCTCACCGATCGTTGCAGATTGTTGGTCTAACCTTCGATGGTTTCCCAGTACGGCTCCCTGCCGTAGTAGCGATAGACCTCTCCGACCCATGAACGGTCGTTGATGTCCGGCCAGTTGTCTTTGTCGAATCCGGGGGCATCCTCGAGGATCTCCTTCGACACGTCGATCACGACTTCTTCGTTGTCGGTGTCCACGGTCAAGAGGTCCCAGGGGATTGCAAAGAACTTGTCGCCGAGCCCGAGAAAGCCTCCCGTGGCCAGTACGGCGTAGGCCACCAGACCACCATCGAGGTCGATGACGATCTCTTCGAGATGGCCGAGCTTCTCTCCCTCGAGATTGCGTACTTGGTCTCCCATCAGGGTCGTTGCACTCAGCGCTGTGGGTGTCATGGTCTTCTCCAATCTGAAAATCGTTCGATCGATCGTCTGTGGCTGATCCCTAGAAGATGAGGATGAGGATCAGGATGATGAGGATGAGCCCTCCGATACCGATATACATCCCGTCAGACCTCCTTCCGCGTCTCCGCAACCACGGCCGCGTCGACCTTGGTGTGGTAGATCTCCCCGAGACGTCCGCCGATGTACCCGGCAAGGAGGGTCACCGCCACCAACACGGCACTGGCGACTATCGCCATGGTGGTCAGGTCGTCGACGTCGATCTGTGCGAGCCAGTTGGGGAGGTCGAGCTGGTTGAAAGCGTTGTACTCGGCTCCGACCCATGTCCCGAGGGCGGCAAAGACGGCCACCATCAGGATGAACCACAAACCGGCGCCCAAGCCGTTGAGCCCGCCGCTGTAGCGCGCCATACGCCCCGCGGCGAAACCTCCGACCAAGAAGGAGAAGAACACAACGAGGGCGGCCACGATGAGGCCGACTACCGACGCCTCGTCGAGAGTCCCCTCCTCGGTGATGATGTTCAACTGATAGTCGATCCCGCCTGCCCCGGCTGCAATCAGAGCGCCGATGAAGACGAGTGTGCCCAGCCCGGCGAACATCCCCACCAACGATGCGAGAAAGTCTGCATTCCCGTATCGCTCATGGACATTGGAGAGATCCTCCGAGCCGCGAATGCGCCGTTCCGGACTAGTTGTCGACATTGACTCCTCCTGTTGGGGATTGCCCGTGTACCCGGTGTCGGGCCACTTCAAACTGACCACCGGCGAGCAGAAAGCGGCCGGGTTGCCACCCGGCCGCTTTCATCTCGGTCTTCGATCGGATTAGGGGATAGTCGTCGTCGTCGGAACCAGGGTGGTGGTAGTCAAACCGCCGATGGTGGTGGTGACGCCACCGTCTCCGGGGACGGTCCCGTTGTTGTCGTCATCTGTGTCACATGCGGACAGCGTGAGGACCAGGGCCAAAGCGGTACTGACCGCAAAGACTCTCTTCTTACGTGTTTGCATTGCTGCTTTCTCCTTGTTTGTCGTGACCGGGTCGGGCTTTGAAATCCGGCCGGCTCCCGGCTTGCCGCGCCGAACAGGGTGAAACCTGCTGTCAGCCTCTGTAACCCGAGGCCCGGGCCGCCTGTCCCTGCTTGGCCGCCTTCTCCTTGGCGGCATCGCGGGACTTCGGGTTGCCCGATTCGTAGTGATACTTCTTTCCCGAGTCGCCCCACTGGTAATACGGCCCCCTGCCGTCCTTACTTCTGTGCACAGGCATGTGACCTCCCTTTGCTCCTGAATCAGTGATGATGTACCCGGTTGGGGGGCCCCGGAAACGTGTGGGTTAGGACGGAAGGCTGGGCGGGTATCCCCCAATCCCAGCCGCTATCGCTCGGAGACGGAGGGCAACCGATGAGAACCTTGCATATCGACGATTCGATCTTCGACGAGCTGGCCGCCACCAGCGGTCGAGATCTGATCTCCATCTTCATCCCGACTCATCGGCGGGGCCGTGATGTCGCTCAGGGCCGGATTCGACTGAAGAATCGACTCTCGGAGGTCGAGGCCGAGCTCGATGCTCTCGGCTGGAAGGGCAGAGACAGGTCGGATCGGTTGGCCATGGCCGAAGCGCTGCTCGACGACAGGGAGTTCTGGGAGCATCAGGATGAGGGTCTCGCTCTCTACGTCGGAGAAGACGGCGACATCACCCCGATCTCGACTTCACACCCTCATGAGACCTCGACGATCATGCCGGTATTCCTCCTCAGGCCCCTGCTGAGCAAGCTCGACGACATTCCGGCTCTGGTGTTGGCACTTTCCAGGGATGAGGCGGCCCTCTTCACCGCCACCGAGAGGTCCGTGGAACGGATGGACACGAATCTGCCTTCCTTCGGCGAAGTCAACTGGTTCGTGGACAGGGAGACTCAGAGGCAGCAACATCCCGACCGAGCCGGAACCTCGAGGAATCGACACGGTCATGACCCCGCTGAGCGAAGTGACGAGGACTTGAGGAGATTTCTTCGTGAAGTGGCCGCAGCCGTTCCCCACACCGACCGGGGTACCCCGCTGGTCGTGCTCGGAGATGGCGATCTGGTGTCCAGGTTCGCCAACCTGAGCGAGCGAAGCACGATGAGCCCTGATAACAGTGGGATTTCCTCACCGTTCTCCGAAGATGAAGTGCTCGAGCTGACCCAGGCGGTCCTGGCCGACCAGGCGAGCGAGCGCTCCGCGGCCGGCATGGCCGAAGCGGCCGAGCAGCTGGGCATCGGAAATGCGACCCGGGACATAGCCGAAGCCTTGCCGGCAGCAGTCTCGGGACGGGTGGGCAAGGTGGTTATCCACCGCCAGGCCTCACCCGTCTGGGGCCGGCTCGACATGTCGACGTTTGAGGTCGGAACAAGTCAGGAGAAGCGACCCGGGGACGTCGACCTCCTCGATCGTCTCGTCGTCGAGTCGAGAGCCCACGGGGCCGAGGTGGCTTCTGTAGAGTCCGAGATCGAAGGCAGTGCCTTCGTTGCGATCTATCGATTCTGAGGGCGCTCGCTCAGCTGAAGGGCCCGATGGGGGGACGTATGTGTACCGTCGAACGCCTGTGACTGATCAGGTGGCCGCTCCAGGCCCGCAGACGACGGTCGACGCGGGCGTGGAGGCGAAGCTCACCACCACTGGCCGGGTATTCCGCTGGATCGCTTGTGCATATGCGATGGTCGGTCTGTTGGGGCTGGTGTTCCCGGCCCTGCAGGCCTTTCCCCCCGGACCGGCGTTGGTGAGGGACCTGACCACGTCATCGGCAATCTCGCTCGCCGTCCTTGCCTTCGGAGCCCTTTTCGCCGGTGACATAAGTCACACGCTCCGCACCAACGTGGCATGGAGGCGGATCGGTCTGGTGCTCTCAATCGGCGCCGCCTTGTTCGGGCTGTTCATCATCGTGACATTCCTGGCCGACATGACCACCAGGATCTGGGGCGATGTGAGGGCTGCCCCGGCGTTCTCGGTGGGGCTGATTCTCGTGGTGCTCGGCATGGCGGTCCCACTGAGCGTCAGTCGCCACGATCTTCGGGTTGTCGCCGGTCAGATCGGCGCATTGCTCGTCTTCTCCCTGACCGGGGTCATCTTCCTCGGCTATGTCTATGGCGATCCCTCGCTCGGTCGTCTCTTCCTGCGCCCGGAGATCTCATTTCAAGCAGCCCTCAACGCGGTCCTCCTCGGCATCGGCATCCTCTTGATCCGCCCCGCAAGCGGTCTGTTGTCGACGGCGTCGAGTCCTGGGGCGGGTGGGAGGCTCCTCCGTTGGTTTGGCCCCGTCGTTCTCCTGATGCCTTCCCTTCTTCTGCTCGTGACCGAGACCGTCCCCTCGACAGAACGCGTGGATGTCATCGCCTTCGTCTCGGTGGGGCTCGGGCTGTTTCTACTGATACTCCTGGGCTTGTTCGTGAGGGCGCTCGATGTCACCGCCATCGAGGCGGCGACCCAGGCAGCTCATGCCGAGCGAGCGAGAATTGGCCTTCAGCAGGAGGCGCCGGTGGTCAACATCATGGCCGACCTGATGCACCTCGTCGAGATCGGGGAGGTGGACGGGTGGGAGGTGGCCACCCGATTCCGCCCGGGTCTGGGAAGTGTTGCTGGCGACGCCAGTGTGGTGCACAGGCTGCCAGACGGTTCGATTGGGGCGGTCGTCGTCGATCTGACCGGTCATGGGGCAGACCCCGCCATCTGGGCGATCAGAGTGCGTGACCTTCTCCTCCACTCACTCGTCTCGGGCCGGTCTCCCTCGGAGGCGATGCGTCTCGCCGAGTGGTCTGCCCCGGGCGACATTCTCGCCTCGGCGGTGGCCATGCGACTCGACGCCGAAACCGGTGAGGTGCGTCTGTGCTCGGCGGGTCACCCGCCGGTGATCGTCGTGGGTACCCAGGAAGTCAGCCTGAAAGGGCCCACCGGCCCGCTGCTCTACCTCGACGCCACCTCGGTCTACCAGGAGCATGAATTCGAGATGGGCCCAGGCGACTCCGTGGTTGCGTTCAGTGACGGCGTGGCCGATGTGCAGATGTTGGAGAATGGGCGGACCCAGCCCGAGATCCTGGCGGACTTGCTCCTGGCCGAGGGTGGGGTGGCCGGCCGCACCGCCGACCTGGTGCTCGGTTTCACCACTCCAGAGCCGGTCGACGACCAGACGGTGGTGGTCATCCGACGGACCCCGTGAGTTGTTTGCCCAGCCGTTTCGGGGGGTATGCGGCGGTCTCCGGAAAGCCGAAGGTACAAAGGTCCAGGTGTGGAAGAGATACATGACTTCGACGACACCGTCGTTGCCATCCTCGGTCACGAACCCGATGTACGCGATGCGGTGCGAAGCCTGACGGATGCGGGATACGAGTTCGAGGTTCTACGGGGCGAGGAAGGCAAGGCACATCTCGACCCTGCCGGGGAAAAGAGTGCTGGAGCGACGATCAAACGTCTCCTCAATGCGTTCGGCGATCAGTATCGCGTCCTGGAGAGGCTCACCGAAGAGCTCGACGAGGGCCACCTGGTGATCTCGGTGGACACCAAGCCCGATGAGGCCGCGGAGGCGATCCAAATCTTGCAAGACCACGGCGGTGAGTACATCTGGAAATTCGGCACCTGGACGTTCACGCGAATAGGGGAGTGATCGGGGTCCCGGACCAATCAGCGGGCGATAGTGCGTTCCCGCGGGCTAGTCTTTGGTCGAGAATGAGGGGTCTCAGCATCGAAAACATCGACCTGTACAACGGGTGGTTCTCGCTGGCGGTCAAAGGGGAGATCGACCTGGCGACTGTCGACGAACTCGAGGCGGCCATCGACCATGTCTTCGCCAACCCTGGAGATCATCACCTGGTGGTCGATCTAACCGACTCTTCATTCATGGACTCGACGGGGCTCAAGGCCCTCGTCATGGCCAACCGGAAGTTCGACGAGAGCGGACGATCCTTTGCGATCGCGGTGAGT
>DATKCZ010000017.1:0-18251 GCA_035512955.1 Acidimicrobiia bacterium | reverse complement strand
CCCGCCCTGTCCGGTGCCGGAGATCTTGCTGATGTCGACGTCGTTCTCCCTGATGAGCTTGCGCACCACCGGTGAGAGCAGATGGGGCTCCTTCTCGACCGAAGACGGCTCGGCGAAGAAGGCCTCCACCTCCTCGTCGCTCAGCTCCTCGGTGGCCGTCGTCTGGCCGGCGGCGAAACCCTCGTCGGCGCCCTCTGGGGTCTCCGAGGCGGGATGCAGCTCGCCGGCGACGGCCGCGGTCATCGTCCCCCCGGACCCCGAATCGCTGTCCTCGGTCTCCGGCTCGACTTTCTCGGCCTGCTCCGGCTCGGCTTCAGCCTGCTCGGGCTCGGCCTCGGCTTCGGCTGCGGCCTGCTCGGGCTCGGCTTCGGCTTGGGCTGCGGCTTCCCCGCCCCCGCTCGAGTCGGTGCTCTCGTCGGCATCGCCGATCACCACCAGTTCGACCCCGACCTCGACGGTGTCACCCTCCTCGACGAGGATCTCGAGGATCGTCCCGGCGACGGGTGAAGGAACCTCGGTGTCCACCTTGTCGGTGGAGATCTCGACCAGGACCTCGTCTTCGGCGATGGTGTCGCCGACCTTTTTCGCCCACCTCAGGATGGTCCCTTCGGTGACCGTCTCACCGAGCTGGGGCATGGATACCGTCGTTGCCAAGACTTCCTCCTAATGCAGGCTCTTGCCTGCTGCCGTCATCAATGTCTCACCAATGGTCTCAGAAAGTGTGGGGTGGGCGTGGATGAACGCGGCGGCTTCGGAGGGCAGCGCCTCCCAGCCCACCGAGTACATCAGCTCGTGGATCATCTCACCGGCCTGAGGACCGACCACGCTGGCCCCCACGATCGGTCCGTCTTTGACTGCGATCACCTTGGCGTGGCCCTGGTTCTGACCGATGATGATCGCCCGGCCCACTCCGTTGAAGGTGTGCTTGGTGGTCTCCACCTCGAGCCCGCGCGCCTCGGCCTCCTCGACGGTCAGACCCACCTCGGCGACCTCGGGATGGGTGTAGGTGACCCTCGGGATCGCCTCGTAGTTGACCGGCTGGACCGTCCCCGTGGCGATGTGGGTGACGGCTGCGATCCCCTCGGCAAACCCGACATGAGCGAGTTGCGCGGTGCCTGCCACGATGTCACCGACCGCATAGAGACCCGGCTCAGCCGTCTCCATCGTCTCCGGGTCCACTTTGACGAAGCCCTTCTCCACCTCGGCTTTGGTGCCCTCCAGTTCGACGCCTTCGGTGTTGGGACCGCGGCCCACCGAGATGAGGGCGACATCGACCTCGACCTTGTCGTCGCCGAACGGGATGACCACCGACTCCCCGACCTCGGCGGGCTCGACTCCCACGCCGATGTGGAACTTGACTCCTCGATTCTCTAGCTGACGCTGCAGCATCTTGGCGGTCTCCGGGTCGGTGCCCGGGACGATCTGGTCGAGCATCTCGAATACATGGACCTCGGATCCAAAGTCGACGAGAAACGATGCGAACTCGCAACCGATGACGCCCCCGCCGACGATGCCGACCCGTCTCGGCTGCGAGGGCCAGTCGAGGGCGTGGTCGGAGGTGACGATCCTGTTCCCATCGATCTCGTATCCAGGGATGGTCCGCGCATAGGAGCCGGTGGCGAGGATGATCTTGTCACCTTCGACGGTTCGCGAGCCGTCGCCGGTGTCGACCTCGACCTTGCCCGGCCCGGCCAGTTTGCCGAAGCCGGTGATGACCTCGACTCCGCGTTTCTTGAGCAGCCCCCCGAGCCCTCGCACCAGGCCTTCCACCGACTGGTTCTTTCGGGCAAGTGCTGCATCCCAGTCGATCTCGGGCTGGCTGGCCACCACTCCGAACTCGGCGGCATTGGCGACCGTGCTGTAGACCTCGGCGATTTGAAGCCACTGCTTGGCGGGGATACAACCCCTGATGAGACAGGTCCCTCCCGGGCGCTCCTTTTCGACCATGGCCACGTCTAGCCCGAAATTGTGCGCGTAGAGGGCGGCGGCATAACCACCTGGACCGCCGCCGACTATGACGATGTCTGCCAAGTCTGACCTTTCATGTCCGGAACGGGTGAGCCTAGTGAGGCACCGAATTACCCTCGTGAGCGGATGCAAACCCGTCTGTTGCTCATCGCCTCGGCCCTTCTCGCCGTGGTCATCCTCGTTGCCGGGGGCATCTGGCTCATCCGGCTACTCGCATGACCGAACGGCTCACGCTGAGTACCTCGGATGGGGAAACGCTCGAGGCACGGATCGATTCCCCCGAAAGCCCCGATCGCTTCACCGTGTTCTGCCACCCCCACCCCCTCCAGGGCGGCTCGATGAACGCTCCTCTGATGATCGCCGTCGCCGAGCGGCTGGTCGAGCGGGGACATGCCGTGCTTCGATTCAATTTCCGGGGAACCGGGTCGAGCACCGGGAACCACGACTTCGGCGGCGACGAGTTGAACGACATCTCGGCGGCGATCGAACTCGCCCGGGAGCGCGAGCTGCCCCTCGGTCTGTCCGGCTGGTCGTTTGGGGCCTGGGCCGCCTTGCGCTGGCTGGCCGAGCACGGGGCAACGATGCCCTACGTGGGTATCGCCCCTGCAGCCAGTTCACTACCCGACGAGCTGCCTCCCGGTCCCAAGCGGATCATCCTCGGCACCCGGGAACAAGTGGTGGATCCCGAGAAGCTGATCTCGTACGCCGATGCCCACGCCATCGACCTGGTGCTCACCCCCGGCGACCACTTCTTCCATGGCCGTGGCACCCGGATCGGTGACCTGGTCGGTCAGGGACTGGAGGACTCTTGACCGTTCTGTGAGGGTCTGTGGCGCCACAGCCGCCATAGACCCGCACAGAACGGGTTGGAGCCCGTTCGGCGGCCTAGCCCCGGTCCCGGTGCCGGGGGTACGGCGTGAACCCTCGGTTGCGGGCCTCCTCGACGCTGTCGGGGGCGAACGCTTGGAGGAGATTGCGGTTGAGCAGGTCCTCGGTGGCGAGCCGGTTCTCCAACTCGTCGAACTCGCCGGAGTCGTCACAGTCGTAGACCCTCATGGTGTCCCGCGTCCCCACGAACCGGTATTCCTCGAACCTGGGGAGACGGGTCACTCGGTGTCGTTCTCCTCGATGCCGGTGGAGACTTCGGCCGAGCACATCGGGCAGGTCACCGTGGCCACCTTGCCCACGATGAAGCTGAAGCCGCACTCCGGGCACTCGATCTTGGGCATCGGTTGCTCCGGCGGCGGGGGTGGCGGTCCGGCTGGCGGCCGGGCACCGGCGCCGGGCGCGGTCGGATAGCCACCCATCGTTTCCGGAGCCGCCTCCTCACCCGGGACAGGGCCGGCGCCATTCTTGACCACGTTGACCGACCCACACACCGGGCAGGCGAAGCGACCGGCTCCGGGAACCTCGAACTGTGTACGGCATGCCCCGCAACGAACCCTCATTCCTCTTCTCCTACTGGTTCTCCAACCGCCCCGATGGCGACCAGATAGTCGGCCTCGAGACGGAGCACTTCGGCAATTTCCTCTTGAGGGTAGGACACGCCGTGTTTGGTGTGAATCTGGTCGGCGATGTACTCCACCGACGCCTGGTGTCCCCCGGCGACGGTCTCCACCACGTTCTTCCGCTTCTCCTGGGCCAGGCCCTGGAGGTAGTAGACCTCCCATTCGAGGATCCTCCGGATGTCGGAGCTGCGTAGCGAGGTGTCCTCAGGGAGACGCTCGGCGACGTGCTTCACCGCATCGTTCACCACATACTCCAGCGGCTCGTAGGTGGGTCTCCTCCGCGCCTCCTGCCACACCATCAGGGCGACGATCACCAGCAGCAACCCGCCCAACAGGGCGACGAAGGTGAAGATCTCGAGGGAGGACATCGGGGTGCAACGTAATACGCGTTCTGGCCGCCGTAGAGGCGGGATACCGGCCCTGGTGCATCAGGAAGCTAAAAGGCCTCCACGGGAAGGGCCATAAGGGAGCCGTCCTCTGCTGCGGCCGCGGTGCGGCGGGTCGTTGTCTTGGGGGCTGCATGACGGACGAAGAAGCGGGCCGACTCCACCTTCCCCAGGTAGAAGGGCTCCTCGTCGATCTTGGCCAGGGCGATCTCGGCGTGTCGCAGCAGCAACCAGGCGATCACCGTCTCAGCCATCGATTCGAGGAGGTGGTTGGTGTGCAGACCCACCTTGTAGATCTCTTCCCTTTCTCCCCAGATCGAGCCCATGAGGTACTCCACCATCGAGCCGAGATGGGCCTGGGTGTCGTCGAGCATCTGAGCCAGCAATTCACGCTCCCCGGCCAGCGGATCGTCATCGCGGCCACCCTTGACGAACTCCACGATCTCGGCGGCCAGTGCAGCGAGTGTCTCTCCCTGGTCACGGGCGATCTTGCGGAAGAACAGGTCCATCGCCTGGATGCCGGTGGTCCCCTCGTAGATCGTGTCGATGCGGGCGTCCCTGATGTACTGCTCCATCGGGTAGTCCATGGTGTAGCCCGAGCCCCCCAACACCTGCAGCGACATCGACAGCAACTCGTATGCCTTCTCCGACGAGTACCCCTTGACCAGGGGGAGGAGGAGGTCGTTGCGACGCTTCCAGCGGTCGTCGTCGGGATGGAGGATCGCCTGGTCCTGGACCCAGGCGGTGTAGAGAACCAGGGCACGGAGCCCCTCCACGTGAGCCTTTTGGGTCATGAGCATCCGTCGCACATCGGGGTGGTCGATGATGGGGACCCGGGGTGCGGTCTTGTCGGTGGCCTCGGCGAGGTCGGGACCCTGTTTGCGCTCCCGCGCATATTCGAGGGCGTTGAGATAACCGGTGCTCAGGGTTCCCATCGCCTTGGCGCCGATGAGCATCCGGGCATATTCGATCACGCGGAACATCTGTCTGATGCCGTCGTGCTTGTCGCCGACCAGATAGCCGACGGCGGGCTGGTCGATCCCGAAGGTCAGCTCGCAGGTGGTCGAGCCTTTGAGACCCATCTTCTTCTCAAGGTTGGTGGCATGGACCCCGTTGCGCGAACCGAGCGAGCCGTCCTCGTTGATCAGGTACTTGGGGACGACGAACAGCGACAGACCCTTGGTGCCGGGGCCGGCGCCTTGGGGCCGGGCGAGGACGAGATGAACGATGTTCTCGGTGAGGTCGTGCTCGCCCCCCGTGATGAAACGCTTGACACCTTCGATGTGCCAGGTGCCGTCTCCCTGGTCGATCGCCTTGGTGGTAGCGGCTCCCACGTCGGAGCCGGCGTCGGGCTCGGTGAGCACCATGGTCCCTGCCCACCCCTGGCGGGCCCACAACCTGGCCAGCTCCCGTTGAGCGTCGGTGCCCTCGTCGAACAGGACCCGGGCAAACAGATTGCCGCCCGCATAGAACTGGGCCGCAGCGTTGGCTGCGAGAAGCATCTCGGAGATGGCCCAGATCAGCGAGGGCGGCACCGGGGTCCCGCCCATCTCCTCGGGGAGCCCGAAATGGTCCCAGCCCCCCTCCTTGAAGGCGCGAACACTCGCTTTGACCGAGTCGGGAAGGGTCACCTCAGCGTCAACCAATTCGAGCGGCGTGCGGTCGAGGTCTTGATAAGAGGCTGCGTAGTCCTCGGTGGCGAGACGCTCGATCTCGACGAGGACGTCACTCATCGTCTCCCGGTCGAGACCGGGCCAAACCCCGGCCCCTACATACTCCTGGATCCTGCTCACCTCGAAGAGGTTGAACTCGATATCGCGGAGATTCGACTTGTAATGGCTCATCTCTCACCTGGGCCTTCGCCGCCCTCGGTCGGCTATTTGAATATATACTCTAATTTGAATCAACGCTCAATATAGAGGGAAGATTCCTCCCGGGCTAGCGTGCCCCCGATGCGTTACAAGGCCGGTCTGGAGACCAGGGGCAGGATCCTCGAGGCCACGAGGAGGCTGATCGCCACCGAAGGTTTGGACGGGACCACCATCAAGTCGATCTGCGATCAGGCCGGTGTGCTGCCCGGAAGCTTCTACAACCTCTTCGACTCCAAGGAACAGGCCATCCTCACCGTGGTCCGCGAGGCCATCGACGCCATCGACCCCGATCCAGACCACAAGGGGACGGACTCTCTCTCCGACCTGGTCGAGGCCTACATCCGGTTCGTGACCGAACAGGGCGATCTGGCCCGTGTCTATATCCGTCTCGCCCTATCCGGTGGGACCAACAACTCCGAGATCAAGGGCCGGACGATGCGTCATCACCAGGCACGAGTGGCCAGGTTCGCCGCGGCCATGTCGAGGGCCCATCCCGAGATGCCCGATCTGGAGACAGAGCGCAGGGCCGAGACCCTGGTCAGCGCGCTCAACGGGATCACCTTGCACCGGGTGATGGATCCGACGTTCGACGTGGCGGTGCATGCGCGAGCTCTGCTCAGCGACGCTCTTGCGGGAGTCTGATGGAGTTCGGCATCCAGACCCGGGGTGACTGGGACTATGTGCTGGCCACAGCGAAATGGGCGGAAGAGCGTGGCGACATCGTGGCCATCGCCCTTCCCGACCACTACCTGCAGCGGGGCGACGAACTGACGAGGCCCGCCTGGGACCACCTGGTCCATATCGCCGGGCTCGCCCGCGAGACCACCTCGATCGGGTTGGTGTCGCTGGTCTCTCCGGTCACCTTCAGACATCCCGGGGTGCTCTACAAGATGGCCGTCACCATCGACGAGTTGTCTGGAGGCCGTTTCACCCTCGGTCTCGGTGCCGGGTGGATGACCGAGGAGTTCACCGTGTTCGGGCTCCCCTTCCCCGACGTCCACACCCGCATGGAGATGTACGAGGAAGCCATGGCCTACCTGCGCGCCGCGATCACCCCCGGGGCGGTCGGGTTCGAGGGGAAGCACTACACGCTCTCCGAGTTCGACCCCCACCCCCACCCGCGCAACCTGCGTCTGATGGCGGGTGGGGCCGGTGGCCCCAAGGCACAGCGCATCACCGCCATGTACGCCGACGAGTACAACCTCTACGCCCGCAAGCCCGCGGAGTTCGAGGAGATAAGGGAGTCGACCCGGTCGAAGGCCATTGAGCTCGGCCGGGACCCTGACGAGATCTTCTGGAGCTCGGCCGGGCCCGGGGTGGCTGCCATAAAGCAGTCCGACTATCGGAGGCTGCTGGAGAGCTTGGGCGAGAGGACGGGGCACACCCCCGATCACATCGAGGAGGTCTGGGACCGCCGCGGCTATCCCCACGGGTCGGGATCCAAGGCGGCCGAGATGATCGCCGAGCTCGAGGAGGCCGGCTGTCAGCGGTTCTACCCCCAGGTGTTCGTCGCCGAGGACGACCCCTCCGACTTCGATCTCGTCTTCGAGGCCTACATGGGGAGTTAGGGTCGCCGGCCATGAAGTTCTCGCTGATGACCGAGCCCCATCTCGGGGGCACTTATGGCCAGCAGCTGGAGGCGGCCCGTTGGGTGGAGTCCGAAGGCCTCGTCTCCTTCGCCCGGTGTGACCACTATCTCTCCGGCGCCGACCCCACACCCGACGCCACCGACGCCTTCGCGGTGCTCGCCGGTCTGGCCAGGGAGACCGACCACATCAGGCTCTGCGTCCTCGTCTCACCGATCACCTTCCGACACCCCGCGGTGATCGCCAAGAACGCCACCACCATCGACCAGATGTCAGGCGGGCGGCTCGACCTCGGGGTGGGCACAGGGTGGATGGAGTTGGAGCACCAGGCTCTCGGCATCCCGTTCCCGGATTGGGCGGAGCGCTGGGAGCGGTTCGAGGAGACCCTCGACTATCTCGACGAGGCCTTTGGCGATGGAGCAGGATCGTTCACCGGGAAGCACTATTCGCTCGAGGCGGAGGTGAAGCCAAAGCCCACCGGCATCCGCCTGGTGATAGGTGGCGGTGGCCAGAGGCGGACTCCCACCCTGGCCGGGAACCGTGCAGACGAGTACAACTTCTTCACCTGTCCCCCCGAGGAGGCTCGGGCCAAGATCGACGTGATGCGGGATGCGGCCGGAGATCGGGAGGTAGAGGCCACGGTGATGGGTCCGGCGTTGGTCGGGGCCACCGACGCCGCATATGAGGAGCGGCTCGGCAAGGCCGCCACTCGACGCGACCTGTCGCCTGAGGACCTGGAGCGACGTTACGTCGACAACGGGTTCCCGGTGGGGACTCCGGCCCGCGCCGCGGAGACGGTGGCCGCGTTGGAGGATGCGGGGGTGGAGCGCATGTATGTACAGTGGCTCGATCTCAACGACCTCGACGGGATGAGAGAGACCGTCTCCATCGTCCGCGGTGCCTGATCTCCCCAAGGCGAGCCTCCGACTGCTCGCGTCGGTCGATCTCGAGTCCGAGATCCGGGTCTTCCCCGAGGGCACCAAGACCGCCGAGGACGCCGCCCGCGCCATCGGTTGCCCGGTCTCGGCGATCGTCAAGTCGCTGGTGTTCGTGGCCGACGACGAACCGGTGGTCGCCCTGATCCCCGGTGATCTGCGTCTCGACCCCGCCAAGCTGTCGGCGGCGGCGGGTGCAGCCACGGCCCGCCGTGCCAATCTCGACGAGGTTCGCGAGGCCAGTGGGTACGCCGCCGGGGGCACGCCCCCTTTTGGCCACGTCACCGTTCTGCGGGTGTTCGCCGACCCTTCCCTCAGACGCAACAACCCGGTGTGGGCGGCGGCGGGCACCCCGACCACCGTCTTCCCCATCTCGCTCGCCGACCTCGACCGCCTGGCGCACCCGGTCTGGGTGGCCCTCACCTGACCCTCGGACCGTTCTGTGTCGCTAATTCCCCCCTATTCCGGCAATTAGCGACACAGAACGGAGGATTTTCCCTACGCGGATAGTGGAAATAGCATGAGGGGGTGACTGAGACCACCCCTCTTCTCCAGATCGAGAACCTCCATGCCTCCGCCCGGGACCTCGAGATCCTCAAAGGGGTCGACTTGGTGGTCAACCGTGGCGAGATCCACGCCCTGATGGGGCCCAACGGGTCGGGCAAGTCGACCCTGGCCAACGTCCTCATGGGCAGCCCCCTGTTCCGGGTCACCGAGGGCAAGGTCATGTACGACGGCGAGGACATCACCGCGGCGCCAGCGACCGATCGGGGGGCAGCCGGCATGTTCCTCGCCTTCCAACACCCCGAGGCGATACCGGGTGTCTCGGTGATCCAGTTCCTCCGTCAGGCCCTCTCCAACCGCACCGGGACCGACCTCACCGTCCTCGAGCTTCGGCTCAAGGTGATGGACGCCATGAAAGAGCTGGGCATGGAGACCTCTTTCGCCGACCGCTACCTCAACGAGGGTTTCTCCGGTGGTGAGCGCAAACGCAACGAGATCCTGCAGATGGCGGTGCTGGAGCCCGAGTTGGCGATCATGGACGAGACCGACTCCGGTCTCGACATCGACGCCCTGCGCACCGTTGCCGACGGTGTCAACAAGCTCGCCACCTCCGAGCGTGGCTTCCTGATCATCACCCACTACCAACGTCTCCTCGACTACGTCACCCCCGACGTCGTCCACATATTCATGGACGGGCGGATCCTCCAATCCGGCGGGCCGGAGCTGGCGGTCGAGCTCGAGGAGGAGGGATACGATTCGTTCCGGACGGTGTTGACCTAGACGTGACCGATCTCTCGCACCTGAAGAGCGACTTCCCGATCCTCGATTCTGGGGTCCATTTTCTCGACTCGGCTGCGTCGTCGCAGAAGCCGATCCCCGTGCTCGAGGCGATGGATCACTTCGCCCGCACCTCCTACGCCAACGTACATCGCGGCGCCTACCGGCTCTCCGTGGCTGCGACCGAGGCCTACGAGGCGGCCCGCAACCGGGTGGCGGTCTTCATCAACGCTTCGACCGCCGACGAGGTGATCTTCACCAGGGGCGCCACCACCGCACTCAACACGGTGGCCTTTGGCTGGGGCATGCAGAACCTGGGCGAAGGCAACCGCATCCTCTCCACCGAGATGGAGCACCACGCCAACCTGGTCCCGTGGCAGATGGTGGCCAAGAGGACCGGTGCAGTCCTCGACCACGTCGCCATCACCGACGAAGGCCGCCTCGACATGGCCGACTATGAGGCCAAGCTCCGCCCCGAGGTCAAAGTGGTGGCGGTCACCGGGATGTCCAACGTCTTGGGCACCATCCCCGACATCCCCCGTATCGCCGCACTGGCGCACCAGCATGGTGCCCGAGTGGTGGTGGACGCCGCCCAGCTCGTCCCCCATGCCGGGGTCGACGTCCAAGAGCTGGGGGCCGATTTCGTGGCCTTCTCCTCCCACAAGATGTTGGGTCCCACCGGGATCGGGGTGCTCTGGGGGGCGATGGACGCACTCGAGGAGACCGAGCCGTTCGAAGGCGGTGGCGAGATGATCGCCGACGTGACCCTCCATGACGCCACTTGGGCGCCGATCCCCCACCGGTTCGAGGCGGGCACTCCCCCGATCATCCAGGCGGTCGGGCTTCACGCCGCCATCGACTATCTCGACGCCATCGGGATGGACCGCGTCTTCAAACACGACCAGGAGTTGACCGCCATTGCCCTGCAACGTCTCGGTGACGTTCCCGGGCTGTCGATCCAGGGGCCCAAAGACCTCGACAAACGGGGCGGAGTCGTCTCCATGGATATGGAAGGTGTCCACCCCCACGATGTGGCAACGATCCTCGACGAGCAAGATGTTGCGGTCCGGTCCGGACATCACTGCGCCAAACCGTTGATGCGTCGTCTCGGCGTGCCCGCCACCGCACGTGCCAGCTTCTACGTCTACAACGACGAGACCGACATCGATGCATTGGTGTCCGGTCTGCGACGGGCCGGTGAGCTGTTCGGAGTGGGCTGATGGGGCTCGAAGAGCTCTATCGCGAGGTGATCCTCGACCACTTTCGCAACCCGCGTAACAAGGGTCATCTGGTATCGCCTGACGCCACCGCCGAGGGGGTCAATCCGCTGTGCGGTGACGAGATCACCATCGAGCTCAACATGAGCGACGGGGTCGTCTCCGACGTCGCCGTGGCGGGCCAGGGCTGTTCCATCAGCCAATCGTCGGCCTCGATGATGAGCGAGGCGATCAAGGGCAAGACCCGTGAGGAGATCGAGGACTTGGTCGCCAGGTTCCGGAAGATGATGTCACTCGACGACTCGGACGATCCCGGTCTCGACCCGGAACGGCCAGGTGCGGTGCTCGGAGACCTCGAGGCTCTCCAGGGGGTGCGTCAGTACCCGGTGCGGATCAAATGCGCCAGCCTGGGTTGGAACACTCTGATGGAGGCGTTGAACGGCTGAGTTTTCGTCCTAGGCGCGTTCATTGCATTTCGGACCGCAACCGAGAGCTAGCGGAGACCGCCCTCGGTCATCCCCTTGAGGTCGAGGGCCTCGTCGAGCTCGGCCTCGGACATGAGACCGGCCTCGAGGACCAGTTCACGCACCGATCTCCCGGTGGCCACCGCCTCCTTGGCGATCCTGGCGCCGTTGTCATAGCCGATGTGGGGGTTGAGCGCGGTCACGATGACGGCGTTGCGCTCCAAGAGCTCCAGGGCACGCTGGTCGTTGGCCTCGATCCCGTCGACACACTTCTCGGCGAAGGTGTCGGCGGCGTTGGCCAAGAGCTCGATCGCCTCCAACAGGTTGTGGGCGATGACCGGCATCATCACATTCAGCTCGAAGTTGCCGTTGGCCCCGCCCCAGGTGATGGCGGCGTCGTTACCAGCGACTTGGGCGGCCACCATCATCATCATCTCCGACATCACCGGGTTGACCTTCCCCGGCATGATCGACGACCCGGGTTGCAGCGGCTTGATCCGGATCTCGGCGAGCCCTGAGGTCGGTCCCGACCCGAGGAATCTGATGTCGTTGGCGATCTTGAAGAACGACGTCGCGATCGTCTTGAGCACGCCGGAGGCCATGACCGCGGCGTCCTTGGCCCCCTGGGACTCGAAGTGGTCATCGGCCTCTCGGTAGGGGAAGCCGGTGCGCTCCGCCATCAGGCCGATGACCGCGGCTGCATAACCCTCCGGGGCGTTGATCCCGGTGCCGACCGCGGTGCCGCCCAGCGAGAGCTCCTCCAGCTCGGGAAGCACCTTCTCCACCCGGCCGATCCCTTTGCGGACCTGGGCGGCGTAACCGCCGAACTCCTGGCCCAGGGTCACCGGCGTGGCGTCCATGAGGTGAGTGCGTCCCGACTTCACCACGTCGGCGAACTCGGTGGCCTTGGCCTCCAGTGAGGCCGCCAACTTGCCCATCGCCGGCAGGAGGTCCTCTCTCATCGCGGCCACCGCAGAGGTGTGGATCGCGGTGGGGATCACATCGTTGGAGGACTGGGCGAAGTTGACGTCGTCGTTGGGGTGGATTCCGCCGTTGCCGAGAATCTGGTCGGCCAGGGCGGCGATCACCTCATTCGCATTGGTATTGGTGGATGTGCCCGAACCGGTCTGGAAGATGTCGAGGGGGAACTGGGCATCGTGGTCGCCCGCCATCACCCCGTCTGCCGCCTGGCGAATGGCTTCGGCCTTGCTCTCGTCGAGATGGCCCATCTCGGCGGCGATGGTCGCCGACGACCCCTTTTGCAAACCCAGCGCCCAGATGAATCGTCGGCTGAAACGAAGATCGGAAATGGGGAAGTTGTCGACGGCCCGCTGAGTAGACGCCCCGTAGAGAGCATCGACGGGCACCTTCACTTCACCCAACGAGTCCTTCTCGATGCGGTACTCCATGGGGCAAACGCTAACCGAGGTAGTGGCTGTTTGACTCGTAGAGGCGGTCGAGGTCGGTGGTGCCCCGGTCCTCCTCATCGAGGGCGGCGGCCGCCACCAACAGCACATCGACCAGACCATGGAAGTCGTCGATGGAGATCTCCTCGAGCATGGGCACCGCAGCCGAGGCATCGCCGGCCTCGACTTCGCTGAGGTTGCCCCGGTTGTGCCAGTTCCCGAGGGCGAGACAGAGCCCCGTGGCCTGATAGCCGTAGACACCGAAGGCGGTCGCCTCACATCCTCCCCCGTCCATCAGCTTGCGCTGATGACGGACGCCGGCCTTCTCCACCGCCCCGGAGACCCGGTTGGACAGCTCGCGGTCGAAGACGGTGGCGCGGTCCCCGATGCGGATGATGGGACCGTCGCCGATCCGGGCGTTTGGCAGCTCACGGGAGGTCTCGATGGAGAGGAGACGGGCCCCGTCGGGGATCGTCTTGTGCTTCGCGGCGTGGATCGCACCGATGAGACCCACCTCCTCGGCCCGGGTCAGCATCACCCCGAAATGGCGGAGTCCGGCGTCGGCGCGTGCCTTGTCCAGCGCGGCCAGAGCCGCCGCCACCCCGGCGAGGTCGTCACAGGCTGGTGCCCGGAACAGCCCTGCCCTCTGACGGTTGCTGCCAAATCGCCACATGGCGATGTCGCCCTCGACGACCTCCCCGACGAAGTTCGCCGTCCCCCGGTGGGTGTGGGGGTCGTATGACGTGACCCGGCCCGGTGGACCGTCCATGCGGGAGACCACGTCGATGAGTGCGTCGTCGAAATAGACGACGTCGACCCCGCCCCTGAACTCGAAGTGGCCGTCGGCGTCGAGGATCACGAATGCCGGATGGTCCATGTGGGCCACCGCGAATACCGGATCGTGTCGTTTGCGGCCGCTCTGGGTGATGAAGAGGTTGCCCCCCGAGTCCTTGGCCAGGGACAGGTCGTGCCTGCGAGCGACCCAGCGCTCCACCCAAGCCACCACCTCGTCTTCCCTCCCCGAGGCGGTGCTGAGGTTGGTCAGCTCCGCCAGCCACTTCTCCGCGGTGGCCCGGCTAGCCACTTCCCGCCCACCCCGACCGGAGAGAGGGAGTCATCTAGACGTCGAAGGGCGTCTCGGTGAAGAAGTCGGAGGGTTTGCGCAGCGGGCCCTCGTCGGACGGCCGCTCGATGCCGAGACGCTCCCTGACCGCCTCATACCCACCGGTGTCCAGCTCTTCGGCCAGTTCTCGTCCACCACTGTCGACGATCCTGCCGTCGATCATGACGTGGATCATGTCCGGGGTCAGGTAACGGAGGATCCGGCTGTAGTGGGTGATGATGAGAACCCCGAGATCGGGTGACCTCATCCCCTCCACGGCCTCGGCCACCTGACGCACCGCATCGATGTCCAGCCCCGAGTCGATCTCGTCGAGCATGGCCATCCTCGGCTGGAGCACCGCCATCTGGAAGATCTCGGAGCGCTTCTTCTCCCCTCCGGAGAGATCGTCGTTGAGCGACCGGTCGAGAAACCGCTCCATCTCAAATCGGTGGCTCTCCGCCTCGATGCGCGAGGTCGCCTCGTCGGCGTCGATCCCACGCTCGTCGGCGGCCTCGAGCATGAACTCGCGGAGCCGGACGCCGGGCACCTCGGTCGGGTACTGGAAGCTCTGCAGCAGACCGAGCCGGGAGCGCTCGTCGACGTCGAGGGACAACAGATCATCGCCATTGATCGAGGCCGACCCCTTCACCTGATAGCCGGACCTGCCGGTCAAGACATGGCACAGGGTCGACTTGCCCGAACCGTTGGGCCCCATGATGGCGTGGATCTCTCCGAACGGGACCTCGAGGGAGAGCCCGTCGAGAATCTGCTTGCCGTCGATGGCGGCGGAGAGATCCTCGACTTTGAGCGCGAGTGTCATTCGTCCTCCAGTTCGAGATAGACGGTGCCGCCGACCACCGACACTTGGTACACGGGGACCGGCACCGTGGCGGGGAGGGCCCCGGGCTCACCGGTCTTCAGGTCGAACTCGGACCCATGGCGGGGGCACTCCACCGTGGTGTCCCAGACCTCGCCCTCGGATAGGGAGGCCTCGGCATGAGAGCACCGATCACCGAGGGCGTACACCTCGTCATCGATGCGGAACAATGCGATCCGGTGCTCGCCGATGACCACCCTCACCCCGTGTTCGCGGGGCAATTCCTCGAGCGTGGTGATCTCCAGTTTCACGTCAGCCTCCCCTCGACCTGAGCCTGGACGAAACGGCTGAACACCTCGTCGGAGACGGGCCTGGCGATGCCGTCGATGGGCAGCCGGTCGATGACCTCGGTGAAAAAGCCCCGGATCAGGAGACGCTCGGCGCGCTGTTTGCGCAGACCCCTGCTCTGCAGGTAGTAGAGGAGGCCCTCGTCGAGCGGGCCCACCGATGACGCATGCCCGCACACCACGTCGTCGCAGAGAATCTCCAGGTTGGGGACCGAATGGGCCTTGGCATTCTCGGAGAGCACCAGGTTGCGATTGGTTTCGAAGGTCGAGGTCTTTCGGGCGTCCTTCTCGATGCGGAGCAGTCCGGTGAACACGCTCTGGGAATCGTCCTCGAGGGCCCCTTTGAGGAACACGTCAGAGGTGGTGTTCCGCCCGGAATGGTTGACGACCACCCGGTAATCGAGGGTCTGAGAGCCTTCACCGAAGTAGAGGCCCACCACCTCCGAGGACGCCCCGTCGCCTTCGAGGCTCACCGCGAGGTCGAGACGCACCAGGTCGCCACCAAGCCCGACCTCGCCGATTCGTGAGTTGCCGTCGCGTCCGATGCGGACCCTTTGGTGAACGACGTTGGAACAGGCATGGTCGAGGTTCTGCACCGCGACGAAGCGAAGGTTGCCCCCGGCGGCGATGTCCAAGTCGACTTCTGGGACCATGAGGAGGCGGTGGCCGGGAGCGCTCCGGTAGACGACCAGGACCCCCACTTCGGCATTGGTGCCGACCTTCACCGAGATGTGGGGAAACGAAGCCGTGTCCTCGGTGACTCCCTGCACCTCGACCACCAGCGGGGCGCCCACCGCCCGACCCTCGGGCACCTCGATGTAGATCCCGTCGTTGGCAAAGGCAGTGTGCGCCGCAGCGAGTTTGTTGTGGTCGACGGGGACCACCGTGTCCTGCTCGTCGACATCGGCGAGCCGTCTGACTTCGGCTCCATCCGACTCGGCATCGATCACCTGGCCGTCGATGATGAGGACATGGCCCGAACTGGCCTCGAGCGACTCGATGAAAGGCCCAGGGTCGAGTCGAGCCCCGGCCTCGACCACCGGGGAAAGGGTGGAGAAGGGAAGGTCGAAGTCGACGTAGCGCCAGTCTTCCTCGGCTCCTGTGGGCTCGTCGAGGGTCTCGAAGACCTCGAAGGCGGCTTCCATCTGGGATGACCGCCAAGAAGGGACCGAATCCTGCAGTTTTTTCAGACTCTCGACGTCAAACGCGGTCAAGAAGCGCTCCGGATTGGGATGTACCGATCGTATTTCACCTACGGGGATAGTGCGAATTACTCGGCGGGGCCCAACGCATCGACGGTGACCTCTGATCCGGCATTCCACAACATCCACCCCAGCCCGTGGTTCTCCGCGACCGTGATCTGCTCGCGGACCTGGGCGGCGTCATAGCCGAAGTCTTGTAGCCAAGGCCGGACCACCACCTCACGGGGGAGTCGCTCCATGCCGTCGGTCAATGCCTGCTCGACCACCCTCCCCGGGTTGGCCGATGATGGGAACCCGAAAAAGTCCGGGTGATAGTGGGATGGATAGAGCATCGGGGAGACCACGTCGACGATCCCTGCGACGTCCTCCCAGCGTTGACCGATTCCTCCGTCATCCTCGGAGGTCGTGAGATAGCCGAAGATGTCGGCGGCCACGGCGCAACCCATCGGCCGAAGGGCTTCGACCGCATCGGAGAGGAATGTCGATACGGTCGACAGCCTGATCTCCGGGCTGACGCCTCCGTCGAAGGTGGCCGAGTCACGGCGAGCATCGGGAAAACGCACATAGTCGAACTGAATCTCGTCGACTCCGGCAGAGCAGGCCTCCACGGCGAGGTCGACCCCGTACTGACGAGCAGCCGGATCGGTCGGATCGAGGAAGAACTGCCCATTGGCCTCGTATGGGCCACCGGTCTCGCTGTCCCAAACCGCCATCTCCGGCTGGCTCACCGCCGCCACGGGATCGTTGAACAGGACGATCCGGCCGATCACGTAGAGACCGAGGTCGTGGGCCCGGGTGACGGTTGCTCCCAGGTCGTATTCACCTGACGCCGCTCCGACCGCGACCGCCGTCGGGTTCTGGGTGTTGTACCAAACCTTGCCCGTCTCGTCCTTGAGATCGATCATCAGGGAATTGAGCTCGGTATCCATCGCCATCTCGATGAATGCGTCGAGGTTGTCTCTCACGCTGTTGCCGGTGATGTGGACGGCGCGCGCGGTGAAGGGTTGCATCTCGACGACCGCATCTCCGGCCCCGCCGTCCCAGGTGAACGAGAGCGGCAGCCAGGCGGCCCGGGTCACCTCGACGGTTCCCTCTTCGGCTCCCCTGATCTGGAAGTAACCGTCCATATCAGACGTGGCGCTGCCCGACCCTGCGTCGATGATGGCCCCCACGACACCGTCACCGGACTCGGTCACCACCCGCCCACGGAGGACCCGTGCCTTGAGCACCACGTCGAATTGATCTTCGGGCACGTCGCTCAAGGTCAGCATCTTCGGGACATGACCGGGGGCGATCACCTCGAGGACCTTCGCCGAGCGGTTCCACACCATGTCGACGCGACCGTCGCTGCCGGTGGTGCCGACCTGTGAACCACCGACATCGACAACCGCCGAAGCGATCGGTGAGCCGAGATCGTCGAGCACCCGCAATTCGTAGGGGTGGGCCCGTCCCACGAGGGCCCACCCTGCCCACGCAATCCAAACGATGGTGAACGCAACCAGCAGTCGAAACCGAGTTCGGCGCGTCACGGTTTCGCCAGGTTACCGCCGGGATTTGGGTAGCAATGGTTCGGGTTGCCAGATTCACCCAGGAGGGTTAGGTTTTCCACAAGGGCGCTCGATCGGAGGCCAGATTGGGGAAGGCCATCAAAGCCAGACAACCGAGGATGGACCGAGGTGCCAGCCCTTCGGACACCGTCGGTCTCTATCTCGACGAGGTCTCAGAGCACGAACTGCTAACTGCCGAGGACGAAGTTCATCTCGCCCGTGCCATGGAGCAGGGCAAGAAGGCCGCGGCAATCATCGAGTCTGGAAACTACAAGACCTCGGAACGAGCCAAGTTGATGCGGGCGATCGCGGCCGGCGAAGAGGCCAAGATGAGCTTCATCCGCTCCAACCTGCGCCTGGTCATCTCGATCGCCAAGCGGTACACGGGACGCGGGCTCGACCTCCTCGACCTGATCCAGGAGGGCAACCTGGGCCTCATACGCGCGGTCGAGAAGTTCGACTGGCGCAAGGGTTTCAAATTCTCCACCTACGCCACGTGGTGGATACGCCAGGCGATCACCAGGGGGCTGGGAAACAACGGCCGGACGATTCGTCTCCCCGTCCACATGGTCGACGTGGTGCGCACCGTGCATGACACCAAGCAACTCCTCCAT
>DATKCZ010000016.1:0-2241 GCA_035512955.1 Acidimicrobiia bacterium | reverse complement strand
CATCGAGGTCCGCCATCCGGACGGGGAAACCTTCGTCTCGGGCGGTCACGCCTTCGCCGCCATCGGGAGGAGGCGTCTGCTCGAGATCCTCTCCGACCGAGCGGTTGAGCTGGGTGTGGACCTGCGCATCCTCGACGCCGTCGCCAACCTCGAAGGGATCTCTGACGCCGACCTGGTGGTGGGAGCGGATGGGGCGAACAGCACGGTCCGAAGAGACCTCGCCGACCAGTTCGCACCGAGCGTCGACGTCATGGTCAACAAGTACATCTGGTTCGGCACGCCCAAGGTCTTCGACGACTTCCACTTCATCTTCGAGGACACCCCCCACGGGATGGTCTGGGCCCACATCTACCGCTACAGCGACTCGGGGAGCACCTTCATCGTGGAGATGGCCCCGGACACCTGGCGGGCGCTGGGGCTCGACACCACCGAGCAGGAGGTGTTCCCGCCCGGGGTGAGCGACCAGTTCGCCCTGGACCGCTGTCAGGAGATGTTCGCCGCTCACCTCGACGGAGCCGGTCTGGTGGGCAACAACTCGAAGTGGCTCCACTTCCCCACCGTCACCTGCGCCACCTGGCACCACGACAACGTGGTGCTCATCGGGGACGCGGCGCACACCGCCCACTTCTCCGTGGGCTCGGGGACCAAGCTGGCCATGGAGGACGCCGTCGCCCTCGCCGACCTCCTCGTCGAAGACGCCAACCTGGCTACGGCCCTGGATCGTTACGAAGAGGTGCGCCGCCCGGAAGTGGAGAGTCTGCAGCGGGCGGCCAGGGCCAGTCTCGAGTGGTTCGAGGGGACCGATCGCTACCGGGACATGGAACCGGAGCAGTTCGTGTTCAGCCTGCTCACCCGAAGCCAACGCGTTACCTATGACAATCTGCGGCTCCGCGACCCCGCCTACATGGAGTCGGTCGACCGCTGGTACGCCGTCTCGGAGCACGACTGCCCGGTCGAGGTCGACGGCTCCATCCCACCCATGTTCCACCCCTTCCAGATCCGCGATCTAGTGCTCCCCAACCGGGTGGTGGTCTCCCCCATGGACCAGTACTCGGCGGTCGACGGGGTCCCCGGGGAGTGGCATCTCGTGCATCTCGGCTCGAGGGCGGTGGGAGGGGCGGGTCTGGTCATGACCGAGATGACCTGTGTCTCCCCGGAGGGGAGGATCAGCCCCTCCGACACCGGGCTGTGGAACGACGAACAGGAGGCGGCCTGGGCCCGGATCGTCGACTTCGTCCATTCCCAAACGGAATCAAAATTCGGTCTCCAGATCGGCCATTCGGGTCGCAAGGGCTCGACCAAGCTGATGTGGGAGGGCGACAACGAGCCACTCGACGAGGGCAATTGGGAGATCATGGCGCCCTCACCGGTCAAGTTCTCACCAGCCCACCAGGTCCCCCGGGAGATGACCCGGGCCGACATGGAGACGGTGCTCGACCAGCATGTCGAGGCGGCCGTCAGAGGTGCCCGAGCCGGGTTCGACTGGCTGGAGTTGCACTTCGCCCACGGATACCTGATATCGAGCTTTCTCACTCCGCTGGCCAACCAACGCTCCGATCGGTACGGAGGCTCACTGGAGAACCGGATGCGCTATCCGCTGGAGATCTTCGAGGCGGTGCGAGAGGTGTGGCCCGGCGGCAAGCCGATCTCGGTGCGCATCTCGGCCACCGACTGGGTGCCCGGCGGCTTCGACGGCGACGACGCTGTCGAATTCGCCGCCGCGCTCAAGGAACGGGGCTGTGACCTCATCGACGTCTCAACCGGGCAGACCACGCGCTGGGCGCGACCCGAGTACGGCCGTCTCTACCAGACTCCCTACAGCGACCGGACCCGCAACGAGGTGGGCATCCCCACCATGACGGTCGGGGCGGTGTCGTCGATCGACGACATTCACAACATCCTGATCGCCGGGCGGGCCGACCTCTGCGTGATGGCACGGCCCCACCTGGTCGACCCGTACTGGACCCTCAACGCCGCCATCGACCTCGGCTATGCGGGGCACCACTTCCCCGACCAGTACCTGTCCGGATTGGCGGCTCGGAGGAGGGAGCAGGACCCGATCGCCCCGGACGTGTTCCGCCAAGGTGGTTAGGACCGCTCAGTAGCCCCACACGTCGGACGCCACCTCCACGGTGCGCTCCAGCTTGCGCCACTGATCGTCCTCCGAGAGCAGGTTGCCGTGGGCTGTCGAGGAGAACCCGCACTGGTGGCTGAGGGCGAGATGGTCCAGCGGCACATACT
>DATKCZ010000015.1:0-2067 GCA_035512955.1 Acidimicrobiia bacterium | reverse complement strand
TCGCTGTTGGGGGTGACGATCGCGTGCACCACTCCGGGGTTGCCCTCGACCACGAACAGGGAGGAGACCGTGAGCCCGGCCCGGTGGTCCCCAGCGCCGGATGTGACGATGGTCACCGGCGCAGCGAGCCGCCCCCGGAGTCGCCGGACCGGGTCTCTCTCCTCAGGCCCCGGGGTGAAGGGATGCTCGTTGTGGATGGTCATCGGACTCGAACCCGAGGCTAGGGGGGCTTGAGGCTCACGCTCGTCTTCAACTCCGGGACGAGGGCAAGGCCTCGCCCGTCTCCACCAGGCTCTTCAGCCCGGAGATGATGTAGGCGATGCCTTCTCCGAACACCTGCAGTGTCCGCTCGCCGATCTCGTAGAGCTCGACGGTGAGCTCGACCATGCCGTTGCTCTCGCCCACGGCCCACACTTCCCGGACGGGCCCTTCCGCCTCCAGCTCGTCGTCCCAGAGGGCGTGGAAGGTGAATTCGATGCGCTTGGGCGGATCGATCGAGATGATCTCACCGTTGGACGCCACCCTCCCACCGGGGTAGGAGTAGGTCATTGGCGACCCCACCTCCCAGTCCGACTCGACCCGCGTCCCGAAGTAGTACTGCTCAGTCTTCTCCGGGTTGACGATGGCATCCCAGACCTCCTCGGCAGTTCCCCGAATGAAGGCGGTGTACACGTGTGCCGGCTTGTCCATTCTCTGTTCTCCTGTCTCCACACGAGCCTTGATGCCGGCGATCGCTCCGACCCGCGGCTCTGCGTACCTGCTGATCCAGCGATCATGGACCAGCCTGATTGGGACGGGGTTCAGGTAATGGAACTTGGAACGACCCTGTTTGCGGGTGGTCACCAGTCCCGCCTCTTCGAGGACCCGGAGATGGCTCATGACGCCGAACCTGGTCATCTCGGGGAGGACGGCGCACAGCTCGCCCAGGGTTTGGCCGTCCCGCTCATATAGCGCGTCGAGCAGCAGACGGCGGCTGGGGTCGTGGATCGCCTTGAACACCTCGTCCATGGGAGAGGGATCATATGTGAGGAAACACTCACATGTCAAGAAGGTGTAGCTTTCTGAGCCGCTCGGAAAGGAGCAACGAATGGAAGAACATCCCAATGTGGCCAAATACCGCGAGGTCCACGAGAAGTTTGCTACCGGTGACTACGAGGCAATCTTCGAGGTCCTCGCCGACGACGTGGTGTGGCATCAGATCGGAGGACCCACGCTTCACGGCAAGGAGGCGGTGCGCGAGACCTGGGCGGGCATCGAGGGCGCCGGCGTCGAATTCGACGTCGACCTCCACGACGTGGTGGGCAACGACGAGCACGTGATCGGTCTGGTCGAGGCCAGAGTCGGAATGGGCGGAGACAGCTTCACCTATCGCACCGCCGAGATCGCTCACATGAAGGATGGCAAGGTCATCGAGCGTTGGGCGTTCTCCGACGACACGCAACGGATCACCGACTTCTTCAACTCCTTGGGCGGCTAGACCGAGAGCGGTCGACGAGGGACGAACTTACCAGGCAGAGGCCAAGCGGGCCGTGGCATGATCTCTCAGCGGGCGAAGACGTGCGCGGTCCAAATGGTCCCGCTGGCGTCGACCCAAACGCCGACGCCGACGTGGGTGAAGTTGCCCAGCATGTTGGAGAGGTGGGCGCTCGACCCGGCAAGGGCTCCGAATATGACTCCGACCGAGCCACCCTTGCCCACGTTCTCACCGACCGACGACCAGGGGGGCACCAGCGAGCCGATGTTGGAGTGCCCAAGACTTCCCCGGTCGCCCATGTACTTGGCCCAATTGCGTGCGTAGGAGGCCAGGGAGCCGTTGGCACTCAGACCGGGCAGCCCGTTTGATGCCCGCAGCGAGTTGATCCGGTTGTAGAAGTCCGACTCCATCCCGCTGTTGAACGAGCCGGAGGGTGGCGGTGGCGGCTGGGTCGTCGGTGTCGGCTGTGGTGGGGCCGTGGTGGCCGGGGCGGACCCCGATCCTGATGACCCCGATGGAGAGGCGGCGGCCGCCTGGGCGACCGTGGTTGAAGGTGCCAGGGTGGTGGTAGTGGTGCTGGTGGTGGTGGAGGT
>DATKCZ010000014.1:0-49130 GCA_035512955.1 Acidimicrobiia bacterium | reverse complement strand
TTGGGGTTCGAGTCCTCCCGGGCGCGCTGCATAAGGCCTGGTAGATGGGCATTTCTGCCACAATGACCTTCTGTGCGCGGTTGTGGCTGATCACATCCTGACAACAAGTGTTGGTGCCGCCTCGGCCCATTGCGCCACATTTACGCACCTCTCATGGTTCCTCCTCACTGCCTGACATGGTCATACGGGACGTCGTGGTCACTTATCACCTCCGAGATCAGGCAGGTCTTCTGACACAGAGTCTGGATCGGTACCCTTCTGGCTAAATGGACTTGATCGGGCGCCATAAGGAAGTGGCGCTGTTGGGTGAATTCCTGGCTTCGGACCGAGGCAAGAATGGGCCGCGGGCACTCATCCTGCGCGGAGAGCCCGGAAGCGGAAAGACGGCTCTCCTCAATCACGCACACGGGATCGCCCGAGGAGAACGGTTCCTTCTCGGAGGGCAGGAAGCACTCCAAAACGTCGCCTTGGCAGCAGCTACCGACTTGCTCCGCGATCCCGACCATGTCGACGACGAAGGCAGCATCATCTCCGGGTTGGTTACTGGTTTGGGGGGCGATTCGCAGCTCCGTCCGGTGCAGGTCTTTGAATCAGTGCGCCGGCAACTGATCCGCGCCCAGGCGACCATCTTCATAGACGATCTGCAATGGCTCGATGACTTGTCGAGGGGTCTCGTCCTGTTCCTGACCAACGCAGCCCGTAGCTACGAGGAGGATCTGCGCATTGTCGCAGCCACCCGGCCCGGATCCGGTGCCTCAGGCTTCATCGATGACCTGGACCGGGCACAGGTCGACTGTCTGGTCATGGACGTGGGCGCCCTCGACGAGCCAGATGGCATACATTTGGTCCGACGGGTGAATGACCGCATCGAGACTTCGGCAGCCCGAGACATATGGGAACGCTCGCGGGGAATCCCTTACTGGATGATCACCCTGGCCAAGCATCCGGAGGCTGCCGCCCCCCGCTCGACGTTGGAGGCGCGCCTGCGAGGCGCCAGCGACGATGCCATCCGGGCACTCACATCCTTGGCGGTGTTGGGCCGACCCATCGATGTCGCAGAGTTGGCGTCGATCCACAGGTGGACACTTCAGCGAGCCAGATTCGGATTGGATGATTTGGAGGGGCGTGGTCTCGTGTGGAGAGCCGGGTCCCAGGCTCAGATAGTGCACGACATCATCAGAGAGGCAGTCATCCAGGACCTGTCTGACTCCGCCCTGGTTGACGCCCATCGTCGTGTCGTCAGCTGGCTGCAGAGGGTTGAGAATCCATCCCGAGAGTTGCGCTTGGAGACACTCGAGCACCGGATGGCGGCACATCTCCCCGCTACAGCCGAGGCGTTGTCGCTGGCTCGTTCCCAGAATCGGTTGATGCTCGGCGAGGATGGGCTCGCCACAATCTCCAAGGTCGCGGACACAGCAGAACCGGTGGAGTCCGCGGAGCTCCTCATCGAAGTGGCCTCTCTGGCTTCCGAGATGGGGATTGCCGAAGCCGCCCTCGACAGATGGTCCATCGTCTTTCACCGGAGTGATGACCCAGATGCTCGGTCGTACGCGGGGATTGGGGCGGCCTCGGCGGCCAGGAACCTCGATCGGACCGTTGAAGCCAGGCAGTGGATCGAGCTGGCCGAGCAGGAGCGACCGACCGACCAGTTGACAATTGTCGAAGGCCTCGCCGTGGCAGCTGAGGTTTCGTTGTTCCACGAGCACAACATGGACGAAGGTCTCCGTCTGGCGGAGGAGTCAGTGGCCCTCCTCGACTCCATTGTCGATTCAGGTTCGGACGTCGCTGAGATTGGGCGGGTCAGGAGCGTCACGTTGCAGGCTCTCGAGGCCCTCCACCATGCATACATGGTGGCTAAGAGACACCAACTCGCCGCCTCGGCAGCTGAGCGAATGGTCCAGGTCGCGTCGGACACCCGGGAGAGGCTCAGTGCGTTGACCAATGTCGGGATAACAATGAGACACCTGGGGCGTCTCGCGGAGGCAGTATCTGTCTTCGACACCGTTTGGACCGAGGCGAGTCGCACGGCCCTGCTCTTGATCTCGGCCCAGGCCGCGCCCTGGTACGCGAGTGTCCTTCTCGAGCTCGGCGATCTTAGGAAAGCAAGACAAGTCGCAGCGGAAGGCCGTCACATTGCCGACCGTCTTGGCCTGACGCGTTACGAGAGGTTCAACGGCCGGCACTATCACAACGTCCTGTTGCTGACCGAGGACTGGCGGGCGGCCATCGATCGGCTTCAGGCCGACATCCAAACCGAGGTGGATCCGCACTGGCGCCTCGCTCTTCACGAGCTGATCGCGTCATACCTCAGCCAGATCAGCCCCCCAGACTCGGCCGAGGCCCTGGCGGAGATCGACGCGGCGCACGAGGACGCCCTCCTTGCCGACTGCAAACGGTGCATCACAGATGTGCTCGTAGACGGCGTGTTGATCGCGGCAAGATCAGGCGACAACACGAGCTTGCAAGCATGGCTCGAGCGATATCGCCGGGCCAACGTCGAGAGTGACCCCTTCATTCAAGCCACCCTCGACCACGCCTGGGCTCTCATATCACACGAACCAATGGATTTGGAGCGAGCTATCGACGGGTACGAGGCGCTGGGTAGACGGGTGAGTGGATTGTGGGCCAGGCTCGATCTCGCCCGGTCTCTGGTCGAACAAGGGGATCGTTCCCGGGCCGCCGAGGGATTCAGGGCGCTCGCGGAGGATGCTTCGTCGATCGGAGCAGTCACCATTCAAGAGTTGGCCGAAAAAGGGTTGAGGAAGCTCGGTGTCCGCACCTGGCGCAGGAAGGGATCCGCTGGCAAGTCTGTCCTTACCTTGCGTGAGCAGGAGGTGGCCGCCTTGGTCGCTTCCGGAGCCAGTAACCCCGAGATTGCCGAGGCCCTCTTTTTGGCCAGAAAGACGGTCGAACGTCACGTTTCGAACATCCTCGCCAAGACCGGCTCCAGAAATCGGACCGAGCTCGCTCGTGCCTGGGGATCAGAGATGAGGGAGCTCCCCGATGATTCCCAGCACCATCTGACGTAAGCCAGTCCCCGTACCCCGCATGGAAGCGAGAGGGAGACAGGGACATGTCGATGATCCTGATCTTGACGGACGAATTGAATGCGCTCGACAGCGACAGGCTGATTCGGCTGGGAGATCTCGGGGTCACGAACGTGACCCTGCTCGAGGAGGCTTCCACGGCAGGGATTCTGATACAGGGCTGGGCATTCGAACGGACGTCCGCAAGCGAGGTGGTGGAGCTCCTCACCGCGGGAAGATCCGGTATCCGGGTGCTACAGCCGGTAATGCAGGTCTCGGTGTCGGAGTGGGCGGTTCCAATAGTCCCGCCCGCCGACACCCGGACCCCGGAAACGGAGGGATGATGCGGAAAGTTTGTGTGGCTCTTGTAATCGCCGCTATCGCGGCAGGCTCGATCCCAGCTTCGGCCTTGGCGTCGAACGCGGTCACTGTGATCCCGTTCGAGAAGCATGCGGTCGGGCCCGGTCACTACGTCGGCACTGCGGGCGACGACGGAACGATCGAGATGTTCGTCTACGACTCGTCGGTTACTGGCGACGTCCAACACTTCACGGCGACGGTGTTGCTCTCAGTCCCGGAAGGCTCGCTCACGGCGATCCTCGACGGCCGGTTCAACTTCAATACAGGCCGGGTCGTTCTCAATGGGAGCGTCGTTGAGGGTTGGCTGAAGGGAGCCCGGGTGCACGAAGAGAGCCAGCTGGTCGGGCTCGACCCGCTGACTTTCGTTGGCACGGTGCAGCTGATGCCGGGCAGCGCAGGGTAGGGGCGATCTACGAGTCGACCTTGCTATGCGAAGACGCCGCCCGGGCGCTATGGCCGCCCGAGCGGCGCTTCGCGTGCCAGGTGTCGCACGGAGTCAGTCGGCGACCGGACTCCAATTGTTGAGGGGCTTCTGCAACCGGCGACAGTTCGTATCCGCCCAGAATCGGCGACGCTGCGCCACCGAGGTCCCGGCTGAGGTGCCCAACGCTGCGCGGTTCGTCCGACGATGAGACGCAGGGTTCGCCTACGAAGTTCGTGCGCTAGCTCGGCGAGAGAGGACTGCGGTCTGCCTGATGGGTTCGAAGCCGACGCTGAGGTAGAGACCCCTCGCTGCTGGGTTGTCCGGTCTGAAGACGATCTTGATGCGCACTGCGCCGGCCTCGGCGAGAAGGTCGATGCCGGCGGTGAGTAGGTGGCGGGCAAGTCCTCGTCGCTGGTGATCGTCTTCGGTGCGAATGGGTTCGACGAGGCCCGTGGCGGTTTCCGGATCGAACCAGAACAACCCGTAGGCTGCGACTCCGTCGCGACTGTCGAGTACGAGAAGGTCGAGGCCGGGGCGGTACAGCGAAGTTTGACGAAGACGCGTCTCGACGTCGGGTCCGCTTCGGTGGATCATGTGATGCGGACGCAGCATCGCGTCGAGGCGACTGGACAACCGATAGTCGTCGTGCAGCGGGCTGATCTCTGGTCGAGCGTCTGCAGCCAGCCACGATTCGACATCGACCGTCCCGTCTTCCTCGATCGCGAAGCCATGGCCGACCAACACCTCACGCATAACGTCATCGGCAAGGTCGACCATGATGTCGACGGCTCCAAACCCGGACTCACTGGCGTGAGCAAGCCCGCGCTCGATGACATGTGCAACCCAGTCGGGAGTTGCGTCGGGCATGACGATCGGGTCGAGAGATATCCCGTTGCCCCAGTCGGTTGCGATCACTGCGGCTTCTGGGCGACCGAGGTGATCGAACCAGAAGAGCTGACGGAGATTGTCGGTTGAGCGCGGGGTGCGCCACCACCAATGCAGGTCGGCGGCTTCATACAACCCTGCAGTGGGGTGAACGCTGCGGACTCGGTGCAGGAGCGCCGTCGCAACTTCCAAGTAGTGAACACCAACCCGATGCTGTTCTCGCATTGTTCGCACTTCTCAAAACCTGCAGCGTAGAGATTGCCCGAACACACTCGATAATTTGTGTCAGGCGGGTCGCATATGCCTACGAGATCCGGCAGTCTGCCCCCCCGGCCTGACGTTTCGCGCCACATGTGGGTCGCCGGGGAAGCCAGTGGGGTCTCTGCTGCCCATGTGGACGCCGACGGACGCCGCTTGGCCATCTACGGATCAGGAGGTTGGGTGTTCGAGTCGCCCCAGGCGCGCAAGCGATGTCCCGTGTAATAGCAGAGGATTTCACGTGTCCCGTGCTCGTTGAAGGGATCGAGCAGGGCGAACTTTCGGAGCCATTTGTCCGTTCGGACCTTTGTCGGGCGATCACCTTGGCAACTGACACGCACATGTGCCGGTCACGACCACTCGGCGAGGTGTGGGTACGCGCCGAGATGAAAAATCTGTCGGTCGGGTGCGCCGCCTTCTCGGTTACTGGGGCCGGGCTGTGGCGGTTTGGGCATAGCTGTCGAGGATGGCCTCCACGTCGGAGCGGCTACGTTTGGCGAGCTTGTCGACCAGCATCGCCGTGCCAGGGATCCGACGCAGCTCAGCTTCGAACCGGATGGTCACGCGCGTCTGGCCGCCGGCCGGCTCGACGTTCCATGTCCCCTTGAAGGTTCGGAACAGCATCCGATACTTGGTTGGGTAGGTCGACACATCGACGTCGATCGCATAGCGCTGCTCGGGCTCCCAGATCGTGCAGTTCTCCTCCCAGCTGTTACCAGAGACGTCGACGCACCGACGCCTCGCTCCCTGGCCTTCGCCGGAAATCACGGTTGTCTCGGTCAGGGTGTTGGTGTGCTGGTGGTAGGTGTCGAGGATCGAGATTATTTCCCACACCAGGGATAGGGGGGCGTCGATGATCCGGCTGCGTTCCACGGTCAAGGTCATCCTGTCAACCCGGTGCGACGAAGCCCGATTGCTTGGAGGGCGGCGAAGTCGGCGACGGCGACAGTCACCAAACCGAGTGCCCACAGCCCGGCTGGTGTCATTGATCGTGGGAACCCGATGAGGACTACGGCGGCGCCGATCACCCAGGTAATGTCGGCGATGATCACTTGACGCACCGTGTCTCGTCTCGGGTTACGAGCCGTCTTGACCACCGCCAATGCGAAGGGCAGCAGCCCAACGCCAACCGCGATGGTGAGCCAGGTGGGGATCCCGAGCCATCGTGAAAGCGGTACCGCGCCGATGACCAGGTTGACGCCGGTGACAGCGCTGAACCCGGCGTTGGCGGCCAGAGTTCGTGTGAGGATGTTGGACGGCATGTTGCTCCTTTCACGTTTCATCGAGCATCCCCCGTTGAGGTCATATCTGCAATTACGTGGGAGGTAATAGACGATGTTCCTCCTCGTCGTAGGCTTCAACCATGAGTCGCGCGACTTTCGGCGCCCAACTGCGAGAGTGGCGCCTTGCCCTGGGTTTCAGTCAGTTGGAGCTCGCTGCTCGTGCTGACGTTTCGCAGCGTCATGTCAGCTTCTTGGAAACTGGGCGCTCCCGTCCGAGTCGTGAGATGGTGATTCACCTCGGTCATGTCCTCGACGTGCCGCCGCGCGAACAGAACCTCCTCCTACTGGCGGCGGGTCATGCGCCAGCATTTAGCGAGACGCCACTAGACGAGCTCGGGCACATCGCTGGCGTGGTCGATCTCATCCTCGAAGCCCACGAACCGAATATCGCCATTGTGGTCGACCGGCAATGGAGCCTCATCCGTGCCAATCGAGCCGCGACCGTGTTCATGTCGACCCTGTTCCCCGAGCCGCCCACATGGGCAGCGCCGCCCCTTAACGTGATGCGGCTGAACTTTCATCCCGATGGGATGCGTCGGCACATGGTCGGCTGGGAGTCCGCCGCGGCCGCCCTCCTACGCCGGTTGGAGAGAGACGTCGCCTCACACCCACACGATCGGAGCCTCCGAGATCTCCTCGAGGAGGTTCGCAGTTACCCCTCGGTGGACACGCTTCCCCGGCAGATACCAAAAGCAGGCGCCGCTGACCTGCTGGTCCCGGCTACCTACATGATCGACGGCGACGAAGTATCACTTTTCACCACGATCGCCATCATCGGTGACGCCCACGACCTCACGCTCGCCGAGCTTCGCTTGGAGACATTCTGGCCAGCGGATCCGCTGTCCGCCGAACGGTGGAAACGACTCTTTGTCTAAGGCAGGTCGCCCCTCAAGAACGAGAACCGACGTCGACGCCGTTGTTCAGTCGATCGGGTGCCGATCCATCGTTTGTTGGCCTTGGCGGAGCCGACCGGAGGTCGGGTGTTCGAGTCGCCCCGGGCGCGCCAAAAAGTCCTTGGCGCCGCACGGGCTTCTGCTCGATGGGGTTGCTCGTACGTTTTGACGTTTGGGAGCTCCGCTCGTCGCCCCTCGAATCTTCCGGGAGAGCACCCTGATCTGGTATCGGCCATACGACGGCGCCTTCAAGGAGGGTGGCTGGCACCCACATGCCCATGACGGTTGAAATGAGCCCTCCGGTCGTGTGTGGTTAGGGGCGACCTGTCGAACCGCCGGTTCAGCTGCCCTCGTGGGGGGAGTGCCACCTCGCCCAGTGCTGGCTGTGGGTCGGCAGGTACGCGCCCGGTTGGAAGTGGGTGTCGTAGTAATCGGTGTCGAGGTGTACGGCCTGCACATACCCGGTGAGAACCATCGTGGTGTAGGTCGACGGAAAGCGACCATGCGTCTCGTAGATGTACTGGGCGACCTCACCCAAACAGGCGACGAACTCGTCGCTGTAAGGATCGACACCAGCCTTGATCACGGCAGCGTCCTTCCACGGGCCCGGAGTCGAGGGGTCGTAAGTGCCGCCTGGGCCGAACTTGCGCTCGGCGAACACGTGCGCAGCGGTCCGCATATCGGGCTGGTAGGGCGGGCACAGCGCTTCGTATTTGCCGTCGAGACCAACCGGGTTGGGCATCGTCCAGCGTTCGTCGTCTACGAACCGGAACCCGAGTCCGGCGATGCCGTCGTCGGCAAACGCTCCCAGGACACTCCATCGGTTGATGCCATTGAAAAACAACCCGCCGAGGCCCATTGCTTGCATAGTCAGCACGATGTTGTGGGCCATGAAGCTGAGTTCGGCGGTATTGGCCTCGTAGGCCATCTGCTGCAGCACCGAGAGAGGTGTGGCCTTGGTCTCATCGAGCAGCCCACTCCGGACGAACGGGGCAAGGTCACCGGCGGGACGGCCCGCCTCGTCATCCACGATGAAGTTGCCGTTGGCGAGGGTCATGGCCAGAAACCCCAGCATTTGCTCGCTCGCATCGCCGACGGGCATGAACAGGGTTGAACCGGGTGCATTCGCCATCCACAGGTTGGGGGGGAGCATGTGCGGTGGCTGAGCCGGTAGGTCGAGCCTCCGATCGGACAACTGGGTGGTGCGCTGGCGGCCAAGTTCCAGGATTCGTTGGATGTCGTCGACCCCGTCGTCCAACTCCCGGACCGCCGTCGGCGTGGTGTCGCGGGTATTAGTGAGGTATGTGCCGTTGTCATCGGTGTGGAACAGCACAGGGGTGCCGAACCCGGCGGCGGTCGGGGCGGTGCGACCAGTGAATCGTTGCGTGTAGTGGGCATGAGAATTGGGGCGATCCGGGCCGAATGGCACACCGAAATTCCACCCAGTGACTCCGGTTCCGGCGGCGACGAGCACCGTATGCTCGAGTTCGGTCAGCGGCGCGGGTTCAGCGCTCGACCTGAAGGCCAGCGGCCCCGAAGGGATTTCCATACCCATGCCAAACCGCCGGGCGCGCCTCCCGTACATCGCCTCGAGAAGGGGAAAATCGAATAAGTCCCTGATCGGATCTTCGTTCGCGGTGTGAACCATGTTCGTGCCTCCCGTCGTACCGCTACTTGCAGTCACGAGGCTCGAAACGTCGATCCCTCGGGTACCCCATCTCGACAGTCAAGCACATCAAGACGTCCGGAGCCTGGGCGCGGCATGGAGATCTCTCGTCGTGGCGGACACCCATGGACCCGCTGGACCTTCTCACGTTGGGGAGCCATCCCTCATACCCGCGACGCCGACCTGTCTGCCCTTCGCTCAGCCTTGGTCGTTGAACTCAACGCGTCCTCTGAGCCAGGCCCGGGTCCAATCGGCGGCATCGCCGGCGGCGATGGCCAGCACGGCTTGTTCGGCTGGTCGATGTCCGGCGCGACTGATGAAACTTCCACAGCCGGGCTGTGGCGCTCGTTGGGGTGGCCGCGACCCGCTTAGCATCCGTCGCCGTGTACCCATAGGGGTCAGGGAAGAAGATGTTTGGTGAGGTAGGCGGCCTGGACCGTGCTCGCCTCGTCGAAGAGCTCGCTGGGGTGGTATAGGAGTCCGAAATGCCCACCGTCGATGTTGTACCAGGCTTTTTCACCGGGTAATAGGTCGAAGGCCCGTCGGCTTACCTCCGGGTTGGCATGGACCATCTCGTCGACTGGCGCAACCATCATCAGCGAAGGGACTGTCACGTAGGGGGCGCACAGGTACGGACTGAAAGGGGCGGTGTTGGAAGGGATGACCCTTGTCGCCTGGTTTTGCCACCCGCTACCGTGCCTGGCGCCGTAGTCGATGAACCAGCGGAATGCCTGGATCGGCTCCAGAAGCGAAGGAGTGCGCAACTGGTCGGATGACACTACGGGAAGCGGGCCAATCTGATCCCCGGGGCCACCGGAGACGTCACCGGATTCGAAGGTTTCACGGATCGCTGCGAACACTTCAAGTGTTGGATCCACGTCGGGCAGTTCCACGCCGAATACCGGGCACTGGGCTACCACCACCTTGATTCGGGCGTCGCAGGCAGCCACCAAAAACACCACTCCGGCCGAGTACGAGTCGCCCCAGACTCCGATCCTTTCCGGATCATGGCCCTCGATGGTCGACGCGAAGCTGACGGCATCTCGATAACCACGGGACTGGACCCACGGGTTGATCTCCTGGCGTGGCTCACCGCCACTTATCCCCAGATTCCGATGGTCGTAGAGAAGGGCCGACACTCCCGCCTCAGCAAACACCTCGGCATATCGGTCGGTGACCATCGGGATGGTGGCGGAGGTGCCGTGGGTCATGACCACGATCGGGAAAGGCGGCTCGCCCCTCACGGCCTCGTACAGAAACCCGCGAAGAACCGCAGCTTCAGATTCGAACTCCACGGCAACCCGGCGAGAACCCCGCCCATCCATGGGGACACCCTACGGCGACTAGTGGGTCGTCGCTCCCCGGCGAGCCCACGCAAGCGGCTTGTCAGGACCTGACTTCGAGTCGATCGTCCACCATGCCGATCCCGTCGACGTCGCGGATCAAATCGAGCAGCCGCTCGCGATCGCTCGTAGTCTCCACCGTCCCGTTGATGGTCACGTTGCCGTCGGTGATGTCGATCTCGATCGAGTCTGACCAGGGCCAACGGCCCAATGCCTCGCTCCTCACCTTTTGGAGGAGGGTCTGGTCGTCGTACTCCTTCTCCGCTCGGAACGGCTCGGTCACCTCGTGGACCACTCCCTTGGCGACGCCCTTTTGATACTCGACCTTTGCCTTGACGGTCTCGGATACATCCCGGGCCCTGGCGACCGCCTGATCGGAGAGTCGGGCCCGGCGGGACCGACCGCGGTCAGGATCGAAGAGATAGGCGGCCGCGGCCGCGGCGGCGGCCACGACTCCAACCAGCGTCAGCTTGCGCATCTTTTCCTCCTGGGTATCGGGGTCGGTGAGTACCCCTCACCACAGATTCAGAAACCGGGTTTGGTGAGGCGCAGCTCCCGGAGCGCGGGTTAGCGAGATCCCTGTCTCAGGGTACGGGTCGATGTGCAAACCACCGCTGTCGACCGGACCGATGGCGCTCCTGAGGACCAAAGGCGCTTTCCGGGGCGCGGGGCGGGTTGCCCTCTGTAGCCTCTCCCGTCGCACAATGACCGAGACTGACAAGGGGCTCACATGATTCTCGACCTGTTCGGAGACCTGAACTGGCTGGCGGTAGTGGTGGCCACACTTGCCTGGTTCGCCTTCTCCGCCGTCTGGTACTCGGTGCCACCGCTGAGTCAGGCATGGGCAAGCGCTGCCGGAGTCGACACCGAGGCGGACGGTCCGCCCCTGGCACTCTTGTTCGTCCCAACCCTGATCGGCTATTTCGTCACCACAATCGTGATTGGCCTCCTCGTCGAGGGGACCGGCGCCGAGACCCTCGCCGACGGGGTGGTGCTCGGCGTGGTCCTCGGCATCGGCTTTGGCGTCGTAGGTGCCTTGGTCAATCAGGTCTACGAGCGCAAGGGGTCTTCCTATTGGCTGATCAACGGGATCAACGCGGTCATCGCCTTCGCCATCGTGGCCGGCATCCTCGCCATCTGGGACTGATTCGAAGCCGGGTCGGTAGCCTTTCGCTCAGGTAGGGACGGCGCGTCGGGCCAGATCGGTGACGGCGGTGCCTGCGGGGAGGGAGCCGAAGAGTGCACCGTGATCACGGGATAACCGTGAGGAGGCAAATGCGTCGAACGAGGGCTCGTCCCCGAACCGGGCCAACAGGGCTCCCGCCCAAGCCGTGGCCAGGCTCTCGACCACCCTTCGGCCTTCCAGCTCGAGGTGGGACGATCCGGCAATGGCATCCTTGGCCCTGGCGACGGCCCCATCCAGACGAGCGTCGATGCCGGCCGCCACGTCGAGTTCGGCGACGAACATGTGAAGACTGTCGGGCGCCCGGCTTGCGGCACGGAGCACATCGAGGACGATGACATTCCCGGAACCCTCCCAGATCCCGTTCACGGGTGACTCGCGGTACAAGCGGGGCATGATCGACTCCTCGACATAACCATTCCCTCCGAGACACTCGAGCGCCTCCCGGACCACTTCACTGGTCCGCTTGGTGACCCAGTACTTGGCGATGGGCAGTGCGATCCGCTTCATCGCCGCTTCGGCGGGGTCGAATCCGGACCGGTCGAATGCTCCTGCCAGACGCACCATCATCAGGGTGGCGGCCTCGGTCTCGACTTCGAGATCGGCGATGACGTTCTCCATCAGCGGCTTGTCGATGAGCTTGGCTCCGAAGGCCGATCGGTGAGAGACGTGCCAGGCGGCTTGGGACACCGCCTGACGCATCAGGGCCACCGATCCGATCACACAGTCGAGTCTCGTTCCGTTGACCATCTCGATGATGGTGGGGACGCCCCCACCCTCCTCACCGATCAGGACCGCCCAGGCGTCGTCAAACTCGACCTCGGAGGACGCATTCGACCGGTTGCCCAGCTTGTCCTTGAGACGTTGGATGCGAAAGGCATTGATCTGGCCCTCCGGTGTCCAGCGAGGAAGCAGGAAACAGGACAGACCACCGGGAGCCTGGGCCAGGACCAAGAAGGCGTCACACATCGGGGCCGATGTGAACCACTTGTGCCCCGTTATCGAGTACCCCCCGCCGGGGCCGCCTCCGTTGCGAGGTGTGGCCCGCGTGGTGTTGGCCCGGACATCCGACCCCCCCTGCTTCTCGGTCATCCCCATCCCCATCAGCAGACCCGACTTCTCCACTGCGGGACGGAATGAGGGGTCATAGGACCGGCTCACGATCCCCGGCATCCAGAGGTCGGCCAGTTCCGGAGTGGTCTGCAATGCCGGTATGGCCGAATGAGTCATCGAGATAGGGCAGTTGTGTCCCGACTCGATCTGGCCCGACATGTAGGTGAGCCCCGCCCGAGTCACATGAGCACCCGGGGGCGGGTCCTCCTCCCACGGAAGGCTGTGATGCCCGTTGGCCACGGCGGTCTCCATCAATGAGTGCCATGACGGGTGGAACTCGACGATGTCGACGCGATGCCCGAAGCGGTCATGGGTGACCAGCCTCGGTTCGTGGCGGTTGGCCTCGAATCCCCGGTTGTAGTACTCGGCTGACCCGGCCAACGCTCCGAATTCGACCAGTTGGTCGCGCGATTCCTTGGCACCCTCGCGGGCCACGGCCACGTCGAGGACCGGGTCGGTCAGGTACAGGTTGTAGCCCTCCAGTGGAGGTGGTTGGTTGAAGACCTCATGAGTGGCGCTCACCGGGCCGAGGATACGGGGGTCCGCGGGGTCTCGGACCCCGATGAGGTTCGCCGCCCCCAGGACGTGGACGAATAGCGAACCCTGGGTTCCACACCGCTAAGCGGGGTCCACAACCCAGGGTTCGAGGAGACGAGCGAGAGGCAACGGAACTAGAGGGGTGAAGCTCTTATGGTTGCCTGACCCATGAGGCCAAGATGAGGGACTCCGTCGCCAAGCTCATCCTGGCGGCCGCGCTGGCAGCAGTCGTCGTCGGCTGTACGGCATCGAGCGAGCCCACCACGACGACACTCTCATCGGTCACCACCGTCGTTCCCGATGACACCACCACAACCTTGGACCCGTTGCTCAGGCTGGCCCTGCCCAGGGACCCAGAAGTGGTGCATGGCCGGCTCGACAACGGGCTCACCTACTACCTGCGGGAGAACGACTCGCCGGGAGGACGGGCCGAGCTCCGGCTCATCGTCGACGCCGGGTCGGTCCAGGAAGATCCGGACCAAGCGGGCATGGCCCACTTTCTCGAGCACATGATGTTCAACGGGACCGAGCGCTTCCCCCGGAACGAGTTGATCGATGTGCTGGAGGCATTCGGCCCCAGGTTCGGGCCCGATATCAACGCCCACACGTCGTTCGACGAGACCGTCTACGAGCTGAGTCTGAGCACCGCTGACGAAAGCCTCGTCCAGCTGGGAGTCGACGTCCTCAGGGAATGGGCGACCCGGGCCACCTTGACCGAGACCGACGTTGTCGAGGAGCGCGGGGTCATCCTCGACGAGTGGCGGCTCCGCGCCCAGGGGTTCAGCGCCCGGGTCAATGACCAGCTCCAAGAGTTGATACTTCCCGACTCGGTCTATGAGGGACATCTGCCCATCGGTGACGACGAGTCGATTCGGACCACCTCTCCGGCCGAATTGGAGCGGTACTACCGGGATTGGTACCGCCCGGGTCGGATGGTCGTGGTGGCGGTCGGGGACTTCGAAGTCGCAGTCATGGAGGCTCGCATCGTCGAAGCCTTCTCCGACATCGAGCCGAGCGGCGAGCCGCGGCCGTGGGAGTCTGTGCAGTTCGATCCCCCGCTCGACCCCCGGGTGGCGGCCTATGTCGACGAGGAGGCCACCATCGCCAGTATCTCGGTGATCTGGCCCGTTCCGGTTTATCCCACGGTGACCGTAGGTGACTATCAGAGATCACTGGCTCTCTCGTTGGGGATGCAGATCCTCTCCGACCGGCTCGGCGACGACGCATTCCGGGAAACCGGCCCATTGCTCCGCGCTTCGGTGGTCGACTCGGCCTGGACCCGTGCCATCGGCGTACACGGTGTGGACGCCGAGGTCCGCGCCCAAAGTGCAGACGAGGGTCTGGAGAAGGTCCTCACCGAGGTGGAGCGGATTCGACGCCATGGCATCGGCGAGGCAGAGTTCCAGCGAGCGCTCACTGGCTACTCCGCGTTCTCGAGACAGATCTTTCAACAGCAGGAGAGCGCTCAGGACACCCAATTCGTCGGCCAGATCTCGGACCATCATCTCGCAGGGGCACACCTGATGAGCCCGGGCCAGCGGTTCGACATCGAAAGTGACATCATCGAACGGCTCACCCGCCAGGATGTCGAAGCGGCGCTGACCGCCGTCGTCGACGGAGCGCCGGTGGTGCTCGCCCTCGGCCCCGACGATGAGGGTGTGGTCATCCCCGACGAGGAGAGGATCCTCGAGGTGCTCGGTGGGTTGTCGACCACGACCCTCGAAGAACGTGACGACGTCGGCCCCGGGCAGGGCGACCTGATGACCGCTCCGCAACCCGCTCCCATCATCGACACCTCCGTCCACCCTCGCTTCGAGTTCACGACGCTGAGATTCGGCAACGGGGCGACCGTCTATCTGTGGGAAAGCGATATCGCCGCTGAGGCTGTCTTTGCTCTCGTCGAGGGTTTCGGGGGCACATCGCTGATCGAGGTCGATGACCTGCCCGAGGCATACCTGATGACCGATATCGTTGGCAGGAGTGGTGTGGCCGACATCGATGTGCCCACCTTGCGCCGACTCCTCGCCGACGAGATCGTGGGTGTCCAGCCCTACATCACCGAGACCCGCCAGGGTCTCGAGGGGAATGCCGCCGCGAGCAACGTGGAAACCCTGTTCCAGCTCATCCATCTGACGATGACCGCTCCGAGATTCGATGCCACAGCCGTCGAGGCGGTCCTCGACGAGATGCGAACGCTCAACGCGGCCCGGGCCGATCTCCCCAACCTCCTCTTTGAGGAGGCGGTCAACGAGAGTTACTACGGGGACGACCCCAGATACTTCATCGTCCCTTCGGCTGACCAGATCGTCAGCTTCGACGTGGCTGTCGCCGAGTCGGTGTTCCTCGAGAGATTCTTCAACGCCGGGGACTTCGCCTTCGCTTTCGTCGGAGACTTTGACACCAGCGAGATGACCGATCTGGCGGCCCGATACATCGGGACGCTGCCGGGCAGCACCGAGCCCTCTGGCTTCGTCGACCATCAGCCTCTCCCGCGCCGCGAGGTGCAGGTCACGACGGTCGAGGCCGGTCAGGGGGAGCAGGGCCAGGTCGGGCTGTTCTTCACCAACGAGTTCGAGCCGGTTCTGAAGGACCGGTTGTCGGCCCGTTTGGTCGAGCTGATCCTCTCTGCCCGTCTCCGGGAGCGGGTGCGCGAGGAGCTGTCCGCCACCTATTCGATCACCGCAGCGATCGACCTGCAGCGCGATCCGGACCCGTTCGCGGAGGCTTTCGTCCTCTCCACTGGCGACCCGTCCGGTTTGGACCAGATCGTGGCGGAGGTGCTCGCCGACATCGCCGAACTGCAGGACCAGGGTCCCACCGAGACACAGTTCAACACCGCGGTCGAACAGCTCCGCGACGACCTCGAGCTGATCGACAACCGCACCCTGGCCACGGGGCTGGTCACGGCCCACCTCTATGTTGACCAGCCGGTTGCGGAGCTGGGCGACCGGTATCCCCTCATCGACGAGCTGACTCCCGAGGACGTGCGTCGGATGGCAGGCATAGCCTTCAACCTGTCGCAGCGGATCGAAGTCCGCCAGGTGCCCCGGCGCTGAGGGTGGGAGAGAGACTCCCCTTCTCAGCCCATCGGCTCCGGACCCACCCCCTAGTCTTGGCTTCACGTGACACACATCCTCGGATTCGGGGGGTACACCCCGAAGCGAATCGTGACCAACGACGATTGGGCCCGGCTGGTGGACACCAGCGACGAGTGGATAACCCAGCGCACCGGTATCAAGCGGCGGCATTTCGCCGCCGACGACGAGACCACCATGACGATGGCCACCGAAGCCGCCGCCTCCGCCCTCAAAGACGCCGATCTGACCCCGGACGACGTCGATGAGATCATCTTGGCCACCGATACCCCCGAGATGATGACCCCCGACACCGCAGCCCTGGTGCAGAACCGGCTGGGGTGTCGCAACATCCCCACTTACGATCTCGGTGGCAGTGGGTGCGCCGGTTTCGTGCAGGCTCTGGACGTGGCCAGGTCCCGGATCATTGTCGAGCCAAAGAGGATCATCGTGATCGGTGTCGAATTGATCAGCCGGATGATCTCGCTCAAAGATCGTGCCACCGCCGTGCTGTTCGGCGACGGCGCCGGGGCAGTGGTCCTCGGCCCGTCGGGGGGTCGAGCCGAGGTGCTGAAGGTGGTCAGCGGCACCGATGGGGGAGCCGCGGAGATCCTCACCCTCGCCGCGGGAGGCACCCGCAATCCGTTCAACGAAGACTCTCTCGCCAGCGGCGACTACAACCGTCTCGTGATGGACGGCCGCAAGGTGTTCACCGAGGCCGTCCGCAGGATGTCAGAGGCGGCAACAGAGGTCTTGGACAAGGTGGGACGCTCGCTATCCGACGTGAAACTCGTCATACCGCACCAGGCGAACCTCCGGATCATCGAAGCGGTGCGCAAGAGGCTCGGCCTCGATGAGGGTGCGGTCTACGTCAATGTGCACGACTACGGCAACACCGGCTCAGCCACCGTGCCCTTCGCCATGTGGGAGGCAGTCAACAACGACCGAATCCAGCAAGGCGACCTGGTCGTTCTCACCGCATTCGGTGCCGGGTTCCACTGGGCCGCGGCCGCGGTCCAGTTCTAGATCTTTTGCAGGAACCGGGTCAGATAGCCCTCGTAGCGCGCCGGGTCCGCATTCCAGCTCATCACGTGCCCGGCCGCCTGGGTCTCCACCAGCTCGACCAGACGGGGCACCTTCGCCTCGAGTTGACGGCTGACCGAGATCGGGACCGTCTGGTCCGAAGTCCCATGGAACACCAGGGCCGGCACCTGCAGGATCTGGTCGGCCCGGGCCACGAAATTCGTCTGGTCCCAATCGATCTTCCAGCGAAGGTCGGCGATCCACATCCCGAACTCGACCATCAATGGGGTGGCGCGGGCGTCGCGATAACCCAGCCTGATCGCATCGGCGAGGATGATGTTGGGGGCGTCGGCCACGATGGCGCGCACCGCACCGGCAAGGGGTGACTTCTCCAGAAAGGCCATCACCAGGGCGGCACCCGTGCTGTACCCGGTGAGCACGATCTCCTCTGCTCCCTGCTCGAGGGCATATCCAACCGCCCCCTCGAGGTCCTCCCATTCGCTCAGTCCGAACCGATGGCGGCCGGTCGGATCACGCGGTGCTCCCACGTCGTTCCGATAGTCGATCACCAAGGAGGTGAACCCGGCGGAGTGAAATGGGGAGAGGATGCGGATCAGCTCTCGTCGCTCGGCCGTCCAGCCATGACAGTGGACCGCCCACCGGTCCGAGCGGGACCCCGGCACCAGCCAGGCACCCATCGGGCCCAGCCTTGAGTGATATTCGACGGTCTCGAAGACGAGGCCGACGTCTCGGGGATCGCCGGGGAAAGCAAAGCTGTCCATCTCCAACGGCGGGCACTCCTCGAGGTCGCCCGCGCAAACGGGCGGCATCCCGTTTACCGGCTCGTAGTGCCGGAGGAACCGGGCCTCCTGGACATCGATGACCTCACCAACCCGGCCGTACCCCTCATCCCAGGCGAGGCCGATGACACCGGGATGGCCGATGTCCTGTCTGGGCCCCGGCGCCTCGAGGACGACCCGATCCGGGGACACCTCGCGAACCCGGATCCCTAGCTCCTTGGGACGGTCCCCAACGGCCAGGGCCTGTCGGTGCAGACCGTTGGCGAGGTACCACCCCACGATTAGGTGGGTCAGACCGAGGGCGAGCACGACACCGGCGGCTGCATAGATGAGTGGCACCGGCCCAGTGTCGCGCCACTCTTCAGTCGAGTCGTCGATCCTCTCGATATGACAGAGAGGCCGGCGAGGAGACGCCGGTGGAGTCATCTCCGGCCAGATCGGGCATCATCTGGGGCAGATGACGGCGAGCCTCACCGTGGAAAGGGTCGTCGACCCCCACCTGCCCGGGGCCAGTGCCCTGGTCTCCATCGGCGTGCCCGCACCGATGGCAGTGGTCTATGAGGCGGCCGGATCGACGATCGACTCGGTGAGGATGACCCAGGTCACCTGGTGGCCGGGGAGGCAACTGACCGTCAGATACGCGGTCGCTGCGTCCCGAGGAGCGCTCGCCGGCGAGAACCAGGTGGTAGCCACCGTCGGCCGTCTCCCCGATGGCGCCTTGGTGGTCGAGGGTCCGGAGGGCGCGGTCGGAGTCTGGGTGGTGCCCAACGACCCTCTCCTCCCCGGACTCCCGTCGGCACTGGACGTTCCGACCGTTTCCAGCCTGCTCTCCAGCCTGGGCTCGAACGATGTGGTGACGTCGACACGTCTTCGCTCCTACCGGCCCGGCCGCCGCGCCGTGGTCGAGGTCAGGGCCGGTCGGTCCTCGATCTACCTCAAGGTGGTGCGCCCCTCCGAAGTGACCGCCCTGCATGAGAGGCATCGGCTCCTGGCGAGACATCTCGCGGTGCCCGACAGCCTCGGTTTCTCCGGTGAGCTCGGGATCCTCGTGATGCGGGCGATGAGTGGTGTGGATCTCAGAAAAGTGCTGCGCGGGGAGGGATCGCCTCTGCCCGAAGCGGCCGCGGTGGCCGGTGTGATCCAGGGTCTACCCGAGCCCCCGGATCACCGAGAGGCACGATCCTCGATCGAGTCTTACCCTCGCATGGTCGACCTGCTCAGACGTCTGGTGCCCGAGGAGGTCGATAGGCTCGATCGCATCTCATCCGCCATCGGCGCTGAGACCAGGGCGAGGACCGTGCCGGCTCACGGAGACTTCCATGAGGCACAGATTCTCGTCGAGGGGGCGCGGCCGGTCGGGCTCCTCGATGTCGACACCTATGGATGGGGACGGCCGGGCGACGATCCGGCCACGATGCTCGGGCACCTCGACCTGCTGGCTCGCAGCTGTGCCGATCCGCGGCGCCCACTCGACCTCGCCCGGGGGCTCCAGCGGATGTGGGACCGGTCCCTCGACCCCGTCGATCTCCGACTGCGCACCGCGGCTGTGGTGTTGAGCCTGGCCTCCGGGCCGTTCCGTGTCCAACACCCCAACTGGGTCGACGAGATCCGTGCCCGTCTCGCGCTAGCCGAACAGTGGGTGCAGAGTGCGGCTCGGGTTGATGAGAGAAATCTCACCGACCCCTCATGACCCTCTCATGAGAGGCATCGATGATGACCCTGTCGATTCGAACCATTGAGGAGCAACGATGCAGACACGTGAACAGATCAAAAACTGGAAGGTCGTGGCCAGTATGGCCTCGGTGGCGGCGCTCGGTCTCAGCGGGCTTGCCATAGCCAGCCCCGGTGAGGATGCCCAGACGCCTCCTCCGATCGAGATTCAGGATCGGAACCAGGGCGGCGAGCGCCTCTTCCCCGGCGGCACCCATCCTGAGTTCCAGGTTGTTCCCGGCCCGTCGGTGACTCCGGACCTCGACTCGCTCGACTCTCCACTGGCGAGCGCCGACCTCGACTCACCGGCCGACGATTCCCCGGATGACTCCCCGGTCGACTCGCCGGATGACTCGCCGGATGACTCGCCGGTCGACTCGCCGGTCGACTCGCCGGATGACTCGCCGGATGACTCCCCGGATGACTCCCCGGATGACTCGCCGGATGACAGTTGACTCCCCGGATGGCTCTGTCGACGACTGAGACGGACTCCGGTCCAATCAGAGGGAGCCGGTTGCCCCACCGGCTCCCTTTTTCTTCTGAGACTTAACATCAGCGGATTGAGCTCAGAGACGGCCAATACCTCGTCAGACCGTGGCCGGGAGGGTCCCCACCGTTACCTGTCGTCGGTCCGGGTTCGCATCCTCGGTTGGTACGTGATTCTGCTTGGAGTCTCGTTGGTGGCGGCACTCTTCTTGCAGAGGGCCTTTCTCCTCGCTCAGACCGAGTCTGACGCGGAGAGTGCCCTCGACCAGGAACTCGGGGAGATGCGTCAGCTCGCCGGTGGCATCAACCCGGTGAGCGGCGAGCCGTTCGGCGACGACGTCGCCGCGATCTTCGACATCTTCTTCGATCGCAACGTCCCGCTGGAAGGCGAGGGCGTGATCACCTATGTCGACGGTGAGATCTACAAGACCGACCTGACCGGCGCCCAGGTCGCCGCCTTGCCCATCGCCAGAACGTGGGGCAACGTCGTCGAGAGCGAGCGAGGTGTGCTCACCGACGCCGAAGCGGGGGAGATTCGCTATCTGGCGGTGCCGCTCCTTGGAAGTGGTGAGCAAGGGGGCGTGTTCGCGGTGACCATCTTGATGGAGGGAAGGCTCGCGGTCGTCGCCAACGTGGTCCGGCTCGGGGCCCTCGTCTATGGCTCGATCTTCCTGCTGGCGACCGCGCTCGCCTGGGTGGCGGCCGGAAGGATCTTACGGCCGCTCACCGATCTGACGGACACCGCCAGGGCGATCAGCGACACCGACCTCTCCGGCCGCATCGAGGTCGAGGGAGACGATGAGATCGCCGAGCTGGGCAGGACGTTCAACTCGATGCTCGACAGGCTCGATGAGGCATTCGGCTCCCAGCGCCAGTTCATCGACGACGCGGGTCACGAGCTGCGCACTCCGATCACGGTCATACGCGGGAACCTCGAACTGATGGGCGACGACCCTTCCGAGCGGAAGGAGACCATTGCGCTGGTCACCGACGAGCTCGACAGGATGACCCGGATCGTCAACGACCTCCTCGATCTGGCCACCTCGGAACAGCCCGACTTTCTCCAGGTGGCTCCTCTCGACCTGTACGAGTTCACCAACGATCTCGCGGTCCGGGCGGCTTCCATCGACACTCGCTCGTGGGTGGTGGAGCACGCCGAGCACGTGGTCATCGAAGCCGACCGACATAGACTCAATCAGGCGATGATGAACCTGATTCGCAACGCCGCCGAGCACAGCCCGGCCGGAGCGGCGGTTCACATCGGCTCCAGGCTCGACCGGGAACGAATTCGTCTCTGGGTCCGTGATGAGGGCGAGACGATCTCCTCAGACGATCGCGCCCGGATATTCGATCGGTTTGCTCGGGTGGAGTCCGGTCGTCGTCGCACGGAGGGGGCGGGACTGGGGCTCGCCATCGTCTCTGCCATTGCCGGGGCACACGGGGGGTCAGCCGGCGTCTTGGTGCCGTATGAGGGAGGCAATCTCTTCACGATCGACATTCCGGTGCAGCCGCCGACTGACAGTGGATGAGCCGGATTCTCATCGCCGAGGACGAGCCTGGCATCGCCTCGTTTCTCGAGAAGGGCCTCCGGGCCGAAGGCTTCACCACCATGGTCGTCGAGGACGGCATCGACGCCTCCGTCGTTGCCCGCGACGAGACCTTCGATCTATTGATCCTCGACCTCGGTCTTCCGGGCATGGACGGCCAGCAGGTACTGGAGGAGATCCGTCGTCGTGGTGAGAAGCTGCCGGTGATCATCCTCACCGCTCGCAAGAGCGTCGAGGACACCGTCGCCGGTCTCGAAGGCGGCGCCGACGACTATGTCACCAAGCCATTCTCCTTTCAAGAGATCCTCGCTCGCATCAGGGTGCGGCTCCGCGAAACCCCGACGGCCAAAACCAGTGTGATCGAGGCCGGCGGCGTCACTCTCGACCTCCGCACTCGCAAAGTCATCGTCGACGGCTCTGAGATCGACCTATCGGCACGTGAGTTCTCGCTGGCCGAGACGTTGATGCAGCACCCCGGCCAGGTGCTATCGCGTGAACAGCTCCTCTCCCGGGTCTGGGGCTATGACTTCGACCCGGGGAGCAATGTGGTCGATGTCTACGTTGGGTACCTGCGGCGAAAGCTGGGTGAGAAGACCATCGAAACCGTGCGCGGAATGGGTTATCGATTCGTGGCAGCCCGCGGCGGCTGACCCCGTTCGCTCAGCCTGGAGGTTCCTCAACGTACCCCTCCTCGTAAGCGAGGGCGGCGAGCTCGTGCCGGCTGGCCACGGAGAGCTTTTCGAATATGTGGCCCATGTGTGACTCGAGAGTCTTGACAGAGATGCTGAGCCGGGCGGCTGTCTCCCGATATGAGTAACCACGGGCGACCAGGTTGACGACCTCCCGCTCGCGGGGCGTGAGACGCTCGATGCTCGCCCCGGCTTCGATGTCCTCGTCGATGTCGAGGAGAAAGGCGGCGACGTCGGGGGACACGGGGCGCTGGCCCGCGACCGTCTGAAGGATCAGGCTGGGCAGCTCGTTGGTCAGGGTCGTCTTGGTGATGTACCCGTCGACTCCCGCCTGCATCATTCGAACAACATCGTCTCGGGAGGAGGACACGGTCAGCGCCATGAACTTGATCTCCGGGCGACGGCTCCGAACATGATGGATGATCGCCGCTCCGCCTCCCCCGGGAAGCTTGACGTCGAGCACCACCACCTCGGGGACGGTGGCGAGGATGCCGTCGACGGCACTCTGCACGTCGGCAGCCTCTCCCACGATGTCGAATGAGTCGTCGAGGACCGATTTCATCCCGGCTCGGACGACATCGTGGTCGTCGACGAGGAAGATGCGCGGTGCCACTACTAGGTCGCCACAGTGATTTTGATCTCGGTCCCGTCGGAGCCGCCTGAGTCGACGGCGACCAGACCGCCCACCGGCTCCACCCGGCGGTTGAGGCGATTGGCCACCATGGCCTGGATGCTCGGATCGATGCCGCAGCCGTTGTCCTTGACATAGATGTAGGCGCGACCTTCGGCGACCTCGGAGAAGAGGGAGATGCGTTGGGCCCCGGCGTGCTTGACGGCGTTGGTGAGAGCCTCGCGGGCCACGTCGATGCCTGCTTCGAGGTCGGCGGTGAGTGCGATGTCATCGCGGATCACCGCTTCGATCTCCACGCGATGGATGTCCTCGACGTCATCCCTGAGCGCGAGCAGTGCGGCCCTGAAGCTCGGCTCGTACTCCGAGCGCCACTGCTCGATGTTGCGGCGCAGTTCGCGCTCTTGTCGGCGCGCCAGGTACCTGGACTGTGCCGGGTCGTCCGCCCCCATGCGGATTGCGTGAAATGTCTGCAGCACCGAGTCGTGCAGCTCGTCGACCAATTGCACCCTGGCTTCGTGGACGGCGACAGCTTCGCGTTCGGCCCACAACTGTGTCTCCGCCCTCTGACGTGCCAGGTCGTAGTCGCGCAGACGGTCGAAGGTCCAGCCGACGATTGCCGCCACGACGAAGAAGATGATGCTCCCCGCCGCCCTCACCGGGTTGAGGTCGGCGATGACATGGACGGCGAACTGCTCGATCGCGAGGAGGACCGCGGCGATCAACGATCCCGGCAGTCCCCCCCAGAGCGCTCCCACGAATACGTACGACAGTGGCAGTCCCCCGTGGAACAACTCTTCGGCGCCCGAGGCGGTCGATGCCGCCCCGACGGCGAGCATGGCCACGGAATCGAGAACGAACCACATCGGTGTCCCCAGCCTGTCGGGATGGGTCCGGGCCATGTACCACGTGAGCAGGGCCCACAACGTCGCCAGAGCCACCGATCCGTATACGACCCAGAGACGAGGCGGTGGGCTCGAGACGAGAGTGACGACGACCAGTAGCAGCATCCAGATCCAGCCGAGGAATCGGAAGACGACGACCATCCGACGGAGGGTGCCCTCGAGCTCGGGGCTTCCCCGGTGAGTGAAACTCCCCTGCGGCATCGGTGAGAAGCTAGTTGAACGGTGGATGACGCTGGCCATTACGCGGGCCTGGGGGGCTGTAGGAACAGCCCCCCAGGTGAGGTCCCCATTGTCGCTACGAGGGACGGAGTGATTTGCCCCGAGGTCCCCAGTGACACTCATTGTGTCGGAGCGGTGCCCCTGCGTATATCGGGGATTTCCCCCATGTCCGGTCGAGACGCAACGGCCAACGGCCACCGTTAGCCGGTGGCCGTTGTTTTCGTGCGGTGCCCCTTATCGGGCGCCGGTGGAGCTCAGGAGATCTGGAGCAGGAGGGGGATGGCGAGCAGGGCTGCGGCGAGGAGTGCCAATCTGGAGACCGACGGGACCCGGGCCGCCCTCACCGAGCAGGCGGCCAAACCCGCCCCGAGGACGACGAGCGCCCACGAGCCCGAGGAGACGACCGCAGCGGTCATCAGAACCAGTGTCGCGGTGACCGAGCCGAAGACTGCGATGGCGACTCGCGCCGCCATGCCGAAGGGATGGGTGGCCCATGCTCTGAGTGCGAAATTCAAGGTGGTCATTGCCTCTGGTGTCTCGGCAGGGCCCACCATTGTCTTGATAGGGCCGAAAGACCCATTTCGGAGCTGCTCGATTGGGGCGGCCCGCCCATTTGGCCCCGCACCGAGCACGGCTGCGGTCGAAGTCAGTCACGACCTGATTGTGGCCGTTGCGGCCAGACGAGAGGGTGATTCGACCACACAAAGGCGACCCGGCCGATTGCCGGCAAATAGAGAGCCGGGCCCGAAGGCGGGCCCGGCTCTCATCATGTCTCTCGCGTGCTCAGAGGAGCACTGCGTGACGCCGGATGTGAAGGAACACGAACCCGGTTACCACCAGGGTCAAGCCCATCACGAAGGCGAAGGCAGCCAGCGCATAGGAGACGATTCCGAGACTGAGCGCCGTGGTCAGTGCGGTTGCATCGAGCCAACTGGCTCTGGCCTCGTTGGGGACCATGACGGTCTCGCCGTTCTCATCGATGACCTGGCTTCCGCTCTCATCGACCGCGGGGACGACGCGGTCCATCTGTGAGTAGTACAGACCCCCGGTCCGGTCCAACTGGTGATGGGTGATGATGTCGGCCTGTGTCCACATGGTGAATGGGCCCCGCACCGCGGTTTCGGGGATGGCGGCATCGTCGGGGGTGACGACGTCTTGGGCGACGGCCTGGTCCCAGGTGTACCAGGCGCCGAGGCTGGCCCCTGCCATGGCGCCGAAGCCGACGACCATTGCCAGGATGCCTGCTGACAGGAGCATGACGCTCTTCTTGGGTGTGGCGGTGTCCGCTTTGTAGAGGCGGTCTCTCTCGATTGTGGCAGTCACTTAAAATCTCCTATCGATCGGCCAACTACCTTTGACCCCATGATCCGTCCTTGTGAAGTATTTCACGAGGGTCGAAGGTCCCCCCTACTTGGCCGAAAGTCCCCTCGATCCGGAGCGCCATCGACCCATCGACGTGACGGAGACTCAGGTGCCGCTGAAATCGGGGTCGCGCTTCTCCATGAAGGCGTTGACCGCCTCCATCAGGTCGTTGGACACCAGGAACGAGGAGTTCCACTGCGCCATGTAGTCGAGGGCCTGGTCGATGGTGCGACCGTCATTAGCCTGGAGGATGCGCTTGATCCCTTGGGTCACCAGCGGGGGGTTGGCGGCGATTCTCCCGGCCAGCTCGTCGACTCCTGCCATCAGCGAAGGTTTGTCCTCGAAGACCTCGCTGACCAGACCGTGCTCGAGCGCCCAATCGGCCGCGTAGTCGGCGCCCGTCAACGCCATCTCCGCGGTCACCCCGTTGCCGACGATGGGAGGGAGTCGCTGCAGCGCCCCGACATCTGCGACTAGGCCCATTCTGGTCTCCCTTATCGAAATCGAGGCGTCGCTCGACGCCAAACGCAGGTCACAGGCGGAGATCAGACTGGCACCGGCGCCGAGACAGTATCCGTGAATTGCGGCGATCACCGGCTTGGACGTCTCGGCGAGGCTGCTCACCGTTCTCTGCAGACGCTTTATCTCGTGATAGATCTCACGGTTCTCGATGGCGGGAGACGGTCCGTCGGGGCGCAGACCGGCGAGCATGTGGACGTCGATCCCGACCGTGAAGGCGGGCCCCCGACCGGCGAGGATGATGACCCGAATCTCCTCGTCGCCGTCGAGCTCGTCTACCGCCGCGGGGATGTCCCTCCACATGTCCTCCGACAGTGCGTTGAGCTTTTCGGGCCGGTTCAGCCAAAGGATGCCGACGCGGCCCTTCTCTTCTATCTCGACATGTTCGAAGCCCATGGGACCTGAGGCTATTCGGCCGCCGAACGCCACGCCTCACGGACACCAACCCGGCGCCCCAACCGGAGCAAACCACCCGAGTAGATGCGCCCAGCGATCACGGTGAGCACCCCGATGGCGGACACGGAGAGGATTACGGCCAACAAGTATTGCCATGCCGGGATCGCCTGCAGCGCGGTCCGCACCGGGACGACGAAAGGTGCGGTCAGCGGGATGAAGGTGGAGACGACGGCGACGACGCCCCCCGGGTCGTCGAGGGCCATTATCGAGACGAAGAACCCGGCGACGGCCACCAACGACATCGGCATCGCCATGGTGTTGGCCTCCTCGGTACGGCTCACCAGGGAGCCGGCTGCGCCGAACAGCACGGCGAAGATGAGGAAGCCGATGACGAACCACAGGAGGAGGTTGAGGACGGCAGACAACCCGATCGGGGGGAGGTCGAAAGCCCCCGTGACCCGGAGTGCGACTACCGCCACCGCGATCGTCCCCAGCAATTGGAACATGGCGAGGGCGCCGATCCCGAGGATCTTCCCGCCGAGGATCTGCCAGGGTCGAATGCTGGAGAGGAGAATCTCCACGACTCGATTGGACTTCTCCTCGGTCACCCCGGTGAGGATCCAGGTGCCGTAGAGCAACACCGCCATGTAGAGGAGGAGGAGGCCGAAGTAGGCGACGACTGTGCGACTCTGGCTCTCCTCGGGATCGCCCTCGAGAGTGGTGGCCTCCAGCGGGTCGGAGGTGAGTATCCCGATGATGTCGGCAGCGTCCTGGCCTTGCTCTTCGATCACGGTCTGGATTCGAACCGCACCGGCGGCCCGCTGCAGCTGATTGGCTATGGATGACCCGTCGAATCCGCTTGTGCCCTCAACGACTATTTCCTCGCCATCGATCAAGACCGCGTCGATCTCACCCTTTTCGAGGGCGGCCCTCGCGGTGTCCCGGCCTTCGAACTCGACGATCGCGATGTTCACGCTGGGAGGGTCCCCCTCCTCGTCGTTGGCATTGCCGAGATCGACAGCCGTTGTCACGATTGCTTCGTTGCCCTCGCCCACGGACCCGACCGTGCTCTCCTCGGTGTCCGAGCCGAAAACCGTGGGAAGCCCGATGAGGGCGAGGACGATGAGAAAGGTCAGCCCGGTGGTGATCAGATAGGCCTTGGAGCGAACCCGTTCGCTCATCTCGCGCTGCGCCACCCGCCACAATGTGGTGAACCCACTCACCTAACCGCCTCCCGGAACAGGTCGGACAGTGAAGGTGTCGTGTAGGCGAAGTGCCTCAGCTTTCCTGTCTCCTGGGCACGGGCGACGAACCCCCTGATGTCGGTGTCGGCGCTGATCACCGCGGTCAACCGGGTGCCGTTCGTCTCGGTTCGGTACACACCGTCGAGCTCGCTCACCAGCATGGAGGCGTCACCGTCGACGTCGAGCTCGAGGTGGCGGATGGGAGCCGAGTCCTTCAACCGGTCGACATTGCCCTTCACCACCACCTCGCCGAAGTGGATGATGGCTACCTCCTCACAGATGTCCTCGACGAGATCGAGCTGATGGGAGCTGAAGACGACCGCCTTCCCGGAATCGACCTGTTCCCTGAGGACGTCGGACATGGTTTCGACCGCGATCGGATCGAGGCCACTGAACGGCTCGTCGAGGACCAGGAGCTCGGGGTCGTGCACCAAGGCGGCGGCCAGCTGCACCCGTTGCTGGTTGCCGTGGGAGAGCGACTCGACCGGGTCCTCGGCCCGCTCACTGAGCCCGAATCTCTCCAGCCAATAGGCGGAGGAGGCGCGGGCGTCCTTCTTCGACATGCCGTGGAGCCGGCCCAGGTAGCCCAGATGATCTATCGCCCTCATCTTGGGGTAGAGACCACGTTGCTCGGGCATGTACCCGAAACGGTGGAGATCGTCGGGGTCGATGGGCTCTCCATGCCAGGTGACCGAGCCGGCGTCCGGTCGAAGCAGCCGGAACACGCACCGCATCGCCGTGGTCTTCCCGGCGCCGTTGGGCCCGAGGAAACCGAGCATGTGGCCGCGTCCGACATCGAAGCTGCACCCACTCAGGGCACGAATGTCACCAAACGACTTGTAGAGGTTGTGGACCGAGAGCACAGACCCGGGGAGGTTACGTCAGTGGTGTCAACAACACGGGTCAGGCGTTTGTGCACACGACCGGGATCAGTCGAGGAGGGTGGGCCGGAACAGGCGGTCGTGGGTGTGGAGGGCGAAGCGGTCGGTCATCCCGGCAACGTAGTCGACTGCCCTGGTCAGCTCGTTCGCCTCTCTAACGGTGTAGGAGTCGGGCACCTCCTGGGGATGACCCTTGTAGTAGTCGACGAGGTTGCGGATGATGAGGATGGCCTTTTCCTTTTGCGCCTCGGCTTCCGGCAGCAGGTAGACCCGCTCGAACATGAAGTCCCGGAGTTGGCTCATCACCTCGAGATGCTCATCGTCCATGGTGACCACACCCTCGCGATGGGAGGCCTCCACCACGGCGGTGATCATCGAGCCGATCCACTCCCGGGAGGTGGCGCCGAAGGTGGTCAGCGCCTTCACCGGGAGATCGTGATAGTCGAGGACGCCGGCTCTCAGTGCGTCGGAGACGTCGTGGGTCAGGTAGGCGATGCGGTCGGCGAAGCGACACAGCCAGCCTTCGGGGGTCTCGGGGGGTGGCTCGACCTTCCAAGTGTGCCCCCGCACCCCGTCGAGGACCTCGTGGCTGAGGTTGAGGGGCTCGAGCAACTCGAGAGTACGGACGCCATGCGCCGAATGCAGCCACTCGCCTTCCACGAGGGGGGTGAGGGCCTCCTCACCGGTGTGGCCGAACGGGGAGTGGCCGACGTCATGGGCGAGGCATATCGCCTCGGTCAGGTCCTCGTTGAGGGCGAGGGCCCGGGCCATGGCACGGCCGACCTGGTTGACATGGATGGTGTGCGTCATCCGGGTGACGAAATGGTCGCCGTCAGGGTTGAGGAAGACCTGGGTCTTGTGCTTTAGCCTGCGGAAGGCCTTGGAATGGACGATCCGGTCGCGGTCACGCTCGAAAGCAGTGCGGAACTCATCATGGGCCTCGTCCTCGGAGCGACCCCGGCTGTCATCCGCCTTGGTCGCCGCCGGCGCCAACAGTTGGTGTTCGAGACGCTCACGTTCCTCGCGGGCTCGACGGGACATCTGGGCCATGTCACGTGAGCGTAGGCGGAAGGCCCGGTCTGCTATTCCGCCACTTGCGCGCGTTGGAATTGGTACAGGATGAAGACGGTGAGGGCGAGCACCGCCAGGGTGGCGAGGATGGCAAGCGACCGCTGCCACCACGACATCGCCCGTAAGGCGGCAACCGGCCCCTGCTCGGTGCGTCCTGAGATGATGCGTCGTCTGACCCTTGCCGAGATAGTGTCGATCACCAGGACCACTGCGATGGTCAAGAAGAGAACGGTGCCGGCCCGCGCGAAGTCACGGAATCGGAGCTGGGCGACCAACTCTGCCCCGATGCCACCGGCGCCCACCACCCCGAGCACTGCGGAGGCACGGATGTTGATCTCGAATCGGTACAGCCAGTAAGCGACGATGTTGGGCATCACCTGGGGGATGACGCCGAACCTCATCTCCTGAGTCTTGGTCCCTCCCGCCGCAGAGATCGCTTCGACCGGCCCGGCGCCGCTTCCCTCGATCACCTCGGAGGAGAGCTTGCCGAGTGTCCCGATCGAATGGATGCCCAGTGCCAATGTCCCGGTCCAGGGCCCGAGACCGGTGACCGGGATCAAGACCATGGCGACCAACAGCTCGGGCACCGCCCGGATGGCGTTGAGGACCTGACGCACCGCGGTCGACAGCCACAACGGGGCGACATTGGTGGCCGCGGCGAAGGCGAGGAAGAAGGAGAAGAAAGCGCCGATGATGGTTCCGACCCAGGCGATCCAAAGCGACTCCATGATCTTGGGCAGGGCGCGCTGGACAGCCTCGGGGCTCATGTCCGGTGGGACCATTTGCCGGAAAACATCCCAGATGTCCGAAGGGGCAGAGCGCAGCTGCTCCCACGAGATCTCCAGACCCAGGACTGACCACAGCACCGGGATCAAGATGGCCCCGACTATCAGCCAACGGACCACTCTGGGTCTGATCGGACGCTGGGGCCGAACGGTGGCGGTCTCCGCCGTGGTGGCAACGGTGGTCACACCAGACGTCTCCGGAAAGCGACGCTGACCTGTTCGATGACGAACACCAGGACGAAGATGACGATGACGAGGGCGAGCACCCGATCGAAGCGGAAGAACGATCGTTGTGCTTCGAGGACCCTCCCGATGCCACCGGCGCCGACCAGCCCGAGGACCACAGAGGCGCGAATGTTGATCTCGAAGATGTAGAGCGCGTAGGCGACGTAGTTGGGCAGGACCTGAGGCAGGACGGACACCCGCACCGCGGGGAAGTGAGAGCCCCCAGTGGCCCGCGCCGCCTCGAGCGGTCCGGTGTCGACGGAGTCCACCGTCTCAGAGAGGAGTTTCGACATGATGGCCAGAGAGAAGAAGAACAGGGCGAGGACTCCAGCCAGGGGGCCGATGCCGACCCCGGCGACGAACAGCATCGCCCAGAACAGGTCGGGGATGGTCCGAATCACGTTCATGAAGCTCTTGTCGAGGAGATAGGTGAGGCGGTTGGGTGCGGTCACCGTCGACGCCATGAACGCCACGGGCAGGGCGACGAGACATCCGATCAGGCTCGACATGATGGCGATGCGGAATGTCTCGATCAGAGGGCTGGGACGCAGGGGTGCCCCGAAGTCCCAGCTGGGGAGCCACCACCACTCACCCTCACCGATGGCCCACCCGAAGTTAGGAGGCCAGAAGTTGGGGATATTGGAGATGCTGGCGATGTTCTCGATGAGCTGGAGGACGCTAAACCCCACCTGGGAGGCGGCGAACACCGTCACGGTGAGCACGATCGCCCCGATGCCGAGACCTCTGACGCCGGTGGCCCCCGACACGGTGGGAGCGCCACCGACCAGCGCCACCACTACCGAGGCCACTATGTAGGGAGCCAGCCCCAGGGTCTCTTCACCCGGCTCGAGGGACCCGAGGCTCACCGCGATCGGTGCGATGAGCACACCCGCACCGGCCCAGAGAAAGGCGATGTTGGCACCGGTGCCGACCCCGCCCCGCCGGGCGACGAGAAACCCGGATGCCACACCCGGTATCAGCCAGACGCTGCCGAGCCCGATGGCGGCGGAGGGGGTCAATGGCCCGGAAACGTCAGGTATCAGGGCGGCGGTGAGGACCGCGGCCGCGGTTGTTGCCCCCACCACCGCCAGCCCGAGCAGGGGGGACACCTCCGGCCCGGCCCGTCGCAATCCGATGACCAGACCGGCCCCCGCCACCAGGCCCCACGGGACTCCGTAGACATAAGGGGCCGTCAGAGCCCCGACGATGAAGCCACCGAGCACGATTCCGAACGGGATGAGCAGGGTGGCCACCTTGCGAGGTGGGACCGGTCTGGTCACCATCACGGTCGTCACAGCTCGGCGGCCTCGAGAAGGTCGTCGGGTGTCACCGCACGACCGTAGATCTCCCGGAACGTCTCCTCGCTCACTTCATCGAGGTCCCCGTCATAGACCAGCTGCCCGTCTCTAAGGCCGATCAACCGCTTCCCGTAGGTGCGGGCCAGGTCGAGGAAGTGGAGATTGATCAGGGTGGTGATGCCGAGATCTCGATTGATCCGCCGCAGGTCTCTCATCACCGTGTGCGAGGTCACCGGGTCGAGCGAGGCCACCGGCTCGTCGGCGAGAATCACGCTAGGGTCCTGGGCCAGGGCCCGGGCAATCCCCACTCTCTGCTGCTGGCCACCAGAGAGGTCCGAGGCGCGCACGTAGGCCTTCTCCACGATCTCGACCCGCTCCAGCGCCTGGAGCGCCTTCTCTCTCTCCGGGGCGGGCCAGGCACCGAGCAGCGAGCGCCAACGGGGCACCTTGGTGAGACGACCCATGAGCACGTTGTTGATCACCGTCGTCCGGTTGACCAGGTTGAAGGTCTGAAAGATCATCCCCACCGATGAGCGCAGGGCGCGGAGCTCTTTGGGTCTGGCCTTCTCGACCCTGGTGCCGTTGACCACGACCGACCCGGCGGTGATCGGCACGAAGCCGTTGATGGCTCGCAACAACGTCGACTTGCCGGCACCCGACAGGCCCACCACCACCACCAGCTCACCGTCGGCGATGCTCAGGCTCACGTTCTTCAGGGCTTTGAGCCCACCGGGATAGGTGACATCTACGTTCTCGAACTCGATCATGAGTCACCTCTTTGTGGATGTGACGGGGGCCGTGTCACCGCCCCCGTCACATTCAGCTCTCAACCCGGGATCAGTCGCTGAAACCGAGCTCGTCGATGGCGGCCCCGATCAAGCCCAGTGACTGCTCCGTCACTTCATCTGCCCTGGTCAGATCGGTCCACTGGTACAGCTCGTCCATGACCAACTGGCCTTCCTCGGTGTTGATGTAGTCGGACATCGCCTGGAAGATGGCGTCTTTGAGGTCCTCGGGGAGGTCGGACCGGATCGCGATCACGTCGTTGGCGATACGGGGCGTGATGTTGAACACGATCACCCGCTCACCGACGTCGATATTCACACCCTCTTCGGCGTTGGCGATGGTCGCCCGGGCGTCGTCGAAGGACACACCGATCTCGGCGGTGCCGTCATAGACGGCTTGGACCGAAGCGTCGTGCCCGCCGGAGAACGTCGCGGTGTACTGATCGTCGGTGATACCGGCGTTGCGAAGCTCGATCGTAGGGAAGATGTATCCCGAGGTCGACGTCTCGGTGCCAAAGGCGATCGTCTTGCCGACCACCACGGAGAGGTCCGCGGGCTCGGCACACGCCATCGGTGGGGAGAGCGCCTCGTTGCGCTGGAGGGCGCCTTCGACGAAGTCGTAGCCGACCTGCAGGGCAGGAGTATCGGTGGAGCTCACCGGGATCACGTTGCCGGCGTCGTCGTAGTAGAAGGCGCCTTCGACCACACCAGCATCGCCACAAAGCGACGGGTCATTGGTGAAGTACTGGCCATGATAGGTGGGATCGCCGAATCTCACCGACTGAGCCAACAGCTCCAGGTTGTCGTACTGACGGTCTGCAAGCACGAACCCTGCAGGGCCGAACGCTCCCATGTCAGCCTGACCGGTTCCCATCGCCACACCGAGACCGGTGTAGTCGGTGGTCACTATGCCCTCGACCTCGATACCGAGGGCGTCACTCAGGATTCCGGCGAAGGTGTCGACGTCGTCCTGTAGCTCGGCGACTTCCTGGCTGGGTACGAAGCCGAATACCAGGGTATCGGGCCAGTCCGACGCCTCTCCCTCGGTCGTGGTGGTCTCCTCGGGAGCGCCGCTGGTGGTGGTGGCCTCGGGCTCCCCTGTCGTCGTAGTGCCTTCTCCTTCCCCGTCGCCGCATGCCGCGGCAATCAGGGCGAGGACGGCGACCAAAGCCCAAAGGGCTCGCAGCTTCATGTTTTGCTCCTTGTTTGTCCCATGGGATGGTCTGATGCACCGAGATATTGTCTTGCCCGCTTGCCTAGGGGTGGCATCAGAGATCGAAGCGAGGCTAGCCAGATGTGTCAGGTCCCGGCGAGTCGATCGACGACATCGCGAAACTCGTCGAAGTCATTCACGTCGATCGCCCCGGGGACCGGGACGTTCCAGGGACGGACATATCGGCACACGGTTGCCTCGGGGCGGTGCTCGACGAGACCGGGAAGAATGTGGGGACCATCGTCGAGGTAGACGGCGCATTCGACCAACCATTTCTCTTCCAGTATGTGGATCTCGGCGGCGGGGATGCCATGCTTCTCGATCCAGTCGTAGGTGTCCCCTCTGGCGAAATCGGGCTTGGTGGTGACCACGATTAGCTCATGACCCGCTTCGTCGAGGGATTGCAGAGCCTCGACGGCTCCGGGAAATGGTTCCAGATGCCAAAAGACGGAGCGACCGTCGAGGTCGGAGCACCAGTCCCAGAACTCGTTGATGTCGTTGAAATGGGTTAGCTCGACCAGGTCGTTCCACTGCCACGAGTCCTCGACCACGAACTGTGTGCCGAACTCCTCGTTGTAGAACCGCATCCACCCCTTGGTGAAGTTGGCGACCACCCCATCGAGGTCTATCCCTAACCGCATCGGGGCAGGTTAAAGGTTGGCCGGATCTCCGGCCCGGTGATCTGCTCAATCGGTCTCGGAGCCGTCGTCCGGTTCGACGACCGCCTTGGATGGCTTGTAGAAGTCGTTCCCCGTAACCAGACAGCCCCCGACCCTTCCGTAGTAGGCGTACTGGCCATCGTTGAGGAGCCTTAGAGACGCTCGATCACCGTCGTGCACACCGATGACTTCTCACCCAGCCAGATGGGCGTCCCCAGAACGAGGATGTCGGCGGCCATGACACGTCGGAATATCTCCGGCCACTCGTCGACCTCCCAACCGTGCTCGGTCATGTCAGGCCACACCCCAGAGGCGATTTGATGGTCGACCGCCCGCATCATGTCGACCTCGACTCCCTGACTACGCATCATCTCGGCCGAGATGTCCATGAGACCCTGAGTATTGGAGATCTCCGGGGACTTCTTCAACGTGGTGTTGATGAACATTCCCCTCAGGGCGCTGAAATCCCAGGAGTGGTCGGACAGCTGGTCCTGCATCCCGGTCTGGGTGGTCATGGTGGTCTCCTCGGCGGTATCGCTCCCGCGACGCTACGCGCCGCCTGGGATCGAGACGGGAGCACGCTGAAGCCGCTCAGACCACCTGGACCCAGGCCATGACTTCGGGGAGACGCCGTCTCAGCAGGAGAGAGGAGAGCCAGAGCGATATCACATATATCACCACCCCCCAGACGATCGCGACGAGAGCGGCGAACCACGAGGCGATCGGCTGGCCGAAGGCCACGGTGAGGGCGACGACCGACGCAGGTGGCACCAGGAGGAGCCCGATGGTGAAGAAGGAGACCGTCTGACTGACGATCGCCAGACATCCCTGCTCGGTCGACTGGGCGAAGACGTCGGTCCCCTCCCTGGGGAGACGGAGAGGGGTGAGGACCGAGACGAAGTTTCCCACGGCGAGCTGAGAGCCGACGGCTGAGACCGTCAGGGGCAAGACGAGCCAGGTCCACTGCCAGAACCCGGTGAACCAGGAGAGGAGGATCGCGAGCAGCGCGGTCTCGATCAGCAGAGCAGTGGCCACCGCCAGGTTTTTCCCCAGGAGCAGCTGGCGGGGCCGGGCAGGGAGGACGAAGAGATAGCTGGCGGCGTTGCGCTCCCATCCGAAGAGATTGAGGGCGATCGGCAACCCCACGAATAGGACCAGGACCGGGGCCATCAGGGGTGCCCACTCGTTGTCGCGGATGTCGAAGAACCCGGTGGTGCCCATGATCGTCCCGGCGACGGCGAGGCCGACGAAGATCACCGTGCCCGTCCAGACGAGACGCTGACGGGGATCGCGCACGTAGAAGCGAAGCTCTTTTCTCGCCAGGGTCGGGACGACCCCCCATAGACCGGAGGTGAACCCGCTTCTTCTTGCGCGCGCCGCCGGTCGACTCCCCTCCTGTGGGGTAGTGAGCATCCAGTCCAGCAGTCGCTGCCAGACCGCGGTTAGGACGAGAAGGCCGGCGGTAGCCGCCAAGAGATTGCCCATCGCAGCGATGGGGTTCCCCGTGGCAGCCTCGACGATGGCTCGTTGTGCGGCGACCGGTGGGATCGCCAGCGACCAGTCCATGATTTGGTTGGACACCACCGCCTCACTAAGCCCTTCGTCCGAGACGAGTTGGGATATCGACCGGTAGATGAAGAAGGATGCAGCGGCGATCCCCAGGATCAGAAAGGTCGCCACGTCCCGGCCCCTTCGAGTCCGGAGGATGGCTGATATCGCGGCCGAGAAGAGCTGCGACCCGATGGCGAGGAGGCCGATGAACACCAGGGACGCCGGCACGGCCATCCACCAGCCGTCCCCGAGCACGTACACGTTGGCACCGAGTACGAATATCGGAACCAACGTCGCCGGTGCCACCAAGCTGGCCACCGCCAGACCCGTGACCATCTGGCGTCGGTCGATGGGCAGCACCGCCAGTTGCTGCGGGTCGAGGTTCTCGTCGAGGGGGAAGATGATGACGGGAAGGGTGATCCATGCGGCGAAGAAAAGGAGGGCCGACCATCCGGCGAACTCGGCGAGGGCCACCGGGCTCAGACCCCGGGCCTTCTCGATGAACCCCGTGGCGAGATACCACCCCACCCAGCCGAGGAGGAGTGTGGCTATCGGGAACCCGAAGCGGCGCTGGGTGTCATGACGGACCCCGTTCCAGGTGAGACGGGCCTTCAGCCCGAGGAGGTTTCGTACCACGAGAGGTAGTCGCCCCCTTCACCACCCACCGCCGCGATGAACGCGTCCTCGACGTTCTCCTTGCCTGTCGCCCGACAAAGCCCCTCCGGTGTCTCTTCGATGGTCAGGGCACCGTCGACCATTATCCCGATGCGGGTGCACAGCTTCTCCACCAGGTGCATCTCGTGGGAAGAGAAGACGATGGTGGTGCCTCCCGAGGCCGCCTGCTGGAGGAGATTGCGAATCAGACGAGCCGACACCGCGTCGACTCCTTCGAACGGCTCATCGAGGAACAGCACCGGTGGGCGGTGGATGATGGCGGCTCCCAACGCCACCTTCTTGCGCATACCGCGTGAATAGTCGCCGATCAGCTTCGACCCGGCGCTCATCAGGTCGAGCATCTCCAACAGCTCGTTGCGACGCTTCAGCGCCTCGGTCCGTTCGAGGCCGTGCATCGCCCCGGTGAAGTCGAGCAACTCGGCGCCGGTGAGCCGTTCGTAGAGGTTGAACTCCTCAGGAAGGACCCCGATGCGCGACTTGACCTCGGTCGGGGAGCGCCATGTGTCGAACTCACCGACCCCCACTTCCCCCTGAGTGGGGCGGAGAAGACCGACGATGCACTTGATCGTGGTGGTCTTGCCCGCTCCGTTCTGGCCGAGGAGGCCATAGAACTCACCAGCATGGATGGCGAGGTCGACCTTATCGACCGCGGTGGTCTTGCCGAACTTGCGCACCAAGCCACGGGCCCAAACCGCCGGTGGTGCAGGGGCGTGGCTGATGGTCTGCTCGTCGGCGAGGGACTGGGTCACTGAGCAGAAGTATCGACGGGATGAATCCATAAATGAACACATCCCTCGAAATGGCTCGGGCGCCGCCGCGGCTGTGCCAGTGGGTGGGCACCCTGCCCGGGACCGGGGCCCGGTTGTCGGATCATGGGATCACCGTATCCGATCGTGGTCGTGAGATCGTTGTGAATCAGTCGTCTCGGGGTTGTACGGTGGGATCGACTTGCAGTATCGAGCCCTCTACCGCAAATACCGGCCCCAGACATTCGACGACGTCATCGGTCAAGGCCACGTAACCACCACCCTGTCACGTGAGGTGGCCGACAACCGGGTTGCCCACGCCTACCTGTTCACCGGGCCGCGGGGGACCGGCAAGACCACCACGGCGCGGATCCTGGCAAAGGCTCTCAATTGCGAGAATCGGCACAGTGACGGCTCACCCTGCAACGAGTGCTCGAGCTGTCTGGCGATCACCGAAGGCAACAGCCTCGACGTGATGGAGCTCGACGCGGCATCACACAACTCGGTGGAAGACATCCGGGACATCAAGCTGAGCGTCACCACGGTGGCATCGGTGGCCACCTCCAAGCGGGTCTTCGTCCTCGACGAGGCCCACATGCTCTCCAAGGCCGCCGGCAACGCCCTGCTCAAGACTCTGGAGGAGCCACCCGAGCACGTCCACTTCGTCCTGGCGACGACCGAGCCTTACAAGCTCCTCGACACCATCCGCAGCCGGACCCAGCGGTTCGATTTCCATCCCGTGCCGATCGAGGAGCTCGCCGGTTATCTCAGCTCGATCGCCGACCGCGAGGGCTATAAGACCGAGCCCACCGCGCTCGTTGCCATCGCCCGACACGCCGGAGGCTCGGTCAGGGACTCGCTGTCCCTTCTCGAGCAGGTGGCCGCCCTCGGCTCGGGCACCGCAGACATCGGGGGGGTGCGCCGCGCCCTGGGCCTGGCCAACTCGGAGGTGTTCCAACGACTCGCCGAGGCGATCTCGGCACAGGACGCCAAGTCCGCACTCGAGCTGGTGGCCGAGCTGGCGGCAACCGGCGTCGACCTCCGACGCTTCGTCGCCGAGTGCGTCGGGTTCTTCAGGGGAGTGTTCCTCGCCCACTATGCGCCCAATCTGGCCGAGATCGCCGACGAGCCGGCCGAGGTCTACGAGTCATGGAAGAAGGCGGCGGAGTTGGTCCCCGCCGGCGACGTGCTTCGGGCCGTCGATCTGCTGTCCGAGGCGTTGGTGCGACTGCGCGAGGGCCGTGAGGAGCGTCTCATGACCGAGCTCGCCCTGATCAAGCTGACCCGACCCGAGACCGCGACCGACCCCGAGGCCCTCATCTCCCGCATGGACCGTCTGGAGCGTCGCATCGCGAAACCCGCGGAGGTCCCGACACAGGCGATGAGCACACCGTCGTCATTTCCCGGGCCGGTCACGGCACCGGTCCAACCCGAAGGTCACGACGAGCCCGCGGCTGACCCAGCCATGTCCGAAAAGGACGCCTCGGTGGAGTCGCAAACCCCGATCGACATCAGCTTCGAGCAGCTGCAGCGGGTCTGGCCGGGTCTGTTCGGCGGGCTGCGAGACCTACTCGGCGCCAGACGCTGGGCCTTCTTCCGCGAGGCGGTGCCCGCCGCGGTGGAGCGCAACACCATCATCCTCGAAGTCGCCCACGACTTTCACCTGAGCTCCCTCGAACAGGACGACGCGGTGGCCCCGATAGTGGCGGCCAAGGCCAGTGACCTGCTCGGGGGTCCGGTGAAGGTGCGTTTCCGGTTGAAGCCCGTGGGCGGGGACGGCGAGGAGGAGGGGGTCGACCTCTCGGACCTGGAGGAGAGACCCGCTGCCGAGAACGATCCCGCCGCCTTGCTCCAGGCGGAGCTCGGGGCCAGGGTCGTCGACGACTGAGACCTGTCCCCGCAGCCGGGTACCCTGAGTGACATGAATCGTCAGCCCGACATGCGTGAGATCATGAAGCAGGCGCAGCAGATGCAGGAGAAGCTCGCCCAGACCCAGTCGGAGCTCGCCGAGCGTCGTTTCGAGGGATCGGCCGGTGGTGGGATGGTCAAGGCGGTGGTGACCGGGGGGCCTGAGCTCGTCGAGATCGAGATCTCTCCCGAGGTGGTCGACCCCGACGAGATCGAAATGCTCCAAGATCTTGTGGTGGCCGCGGTGCGCCAGGCCATGGACGAGGCGGTCCAGACCGCCAACCGCGAGCTCGGAGGGCTCACCGGCGGTCTCGGCGGTCTGCTCGGTTGATGTTCGAGGGTCCCGTACAACGGCTGATCGACGAGCTCAGCCGTCTTCCCGGCATCGGGATCAAGTCTGCGCAACGTCTCGCCTTTCATCTCCTCTCGGTCGAGGAGACCGATGCGCGCAGACTCTCGGCTGCGATCAGCGACATGCGTGACCAGGTGACACGGTGCGAGCGGTGCTACAACGTTGCGGCCGGGGACCTGTGCGCCATCTGCCGGGACAGCCGAAGGGACGACAGCCTCGTGTGTGTCGTCGAACGGCCCCAGGACATCGTGGTGGTGGAGCGCACCCAGGAGTTCAGGGGGAGATACCACGTCCTCGGTGGCTCACTCTCCCCGATCAACGGCATCGGGCCGGGGCAACTCCGCTTCGAGGAGCTCCGGACGAGATTGGAGCCGGAGGGGATCAAGGAGTTGATCGTGGCCACCAACCCCACCATCGAGGGGGACGCCACCGCGATGTACATCGCCCGGGAGTTCAAGCCGCTGGGTCTTCGGGTGACCCGGCTCGCCTCGGGGCTGCCGGTCGGAGGAGACCTCGACTACGCCGATGAGCTCACGATCGGCCGCGCGCTGATCGGACGCTCTGAGCTCTGACTCCTTCCCCTGACCAGGCCGAACCGGCCCCGACTACGGACCCCGTCTTAGTCGACAGTGACGTTCGATATCGCTCGCAGCCGTGCCAGGTCGTGCACTGCGTCCATGTAGCGAATCGAGCCGGTCTTGGAACGCATGATCACCGAGTGGGTGACCGCACGATCCTCTCCCCGGAAGTTGACCCCTCGGAGGAACTCCCCGTTGGTCACTCCTGTGGCGGCGAAGAAGACATTGTCCGAGGCAACCAGGTCCTCGACGGTGAGCACCTTGTCGAGGTCCAGCCCCTCATCTGCAGCCTGCCTGGCTTCGGACTCGTCGCGCGGCCAGAGACGGCATTGGATCTCCCCACCGACACACTTGAGCGCGGCCGCCGCGATCACCGCCTCGGGAGAGCCGCCGATGCCGAGGAGTACATCGGCCTCATGGTCCTCCTGGGCCGTAGCGATGGCTCCGGCGACGTCGCCGTCCCTGAACACCGAGATCCGGGCGCCGGCCTCGCGGGCGGCGACGATGTGGTTGTGGTTGCGTGGCCTGTCGAGGATCAGGACCCTCAAGTCACCCATCGCCTTGCCGTTGGCCTTGGCCACCTTGGCCAGGTTGTCGGCCACCGGCGCGTCGAGGTCGATCAGACTGGCGGCCTCGGGGCCGACCGCGATCTTGTCCATGTAGACGAAAGGGCCCGGGGCGTACATCGATCCCCGACCCTCGGAGAGAGCGATCACTGCGATGGCGTTGGGCAGGCCGGAAGCGGTCAGGGCGGTCCCGTCGACCGGGTCTACGGCGACGTCGACCACCATCCCGGTCCCGTTGCCGACTTGCTCACCGTTGAAGAGCATCGGCGCCCGGTCTTTCTCTCCCTCACCGATGACGACCCGGCCGTCGATGTCGATGGTCGAGAGGTGGAGCCGCATGCCATCGACCGCCGCCTGGTCGACAGCCTCTTTGTCACCCCGCCCCAGCCACCGGGCCGCCCCCAGGGCGGCCGTCTCGGTGACGCGGACCAGGTCGAGCCCGAGATTGCGTTCGACCGGCTCGGCCATCAGACGTCGACCTTGACGACGATGGCGTCGCCCTGACCGCCACCGCCACAGAGGGCGGCGGCGCCGATCCCACCACCACGATGACGCAGGGCGTTGACCAGCGTCACCACGAGCCGGGCTCCGGTGGCGCCGAGCGGATGACCCAAGGCAACCGCCCCCCCATTGACGTTCACCTTCGACTCGGGGATGTCGAGCATGCGCGCCGACCAGAGCGAGACGGCGGCGAATGCCTCGTTGATCTCCACCAAGTCGAGGTCGGTGGTCTCGAGCCCGGCCTTCTTCAAGGCGAGGAGGAGGGCCTCGGCGGGTCGTTCGTGAAGCGTGGCGTCGATGCCTCCGATCTGCCCATACGACAGGATCTCGGCGAGGACGGGTGACCCGGCGACTTCGGCCGCCTCTCGATTGGCGACCACCACTGCCGCCGCTCCGTCGGAGATCTGGGAGGCGTTTCCGGCGGTGATGGTGCCACCGGAGGTGAAGGCAGGTCGCAGGGCGCCCAGCGACTCGGCGGTCGTCCCGGGGCGGATCCCCTCGTCCGTGGCTTGGGTCAGGGCGTCGCCCTTGCGCTGTGGCACCTCGACGGGGGTGATCTCGGTGGCGAACTGGCCGTTCCCGGTCGCGGTCTCCGCCAGTTGGTGACTGCGGGCCGCCCAGGCGTCTTGTTCGTCCCGTCCGATACCGAGCCGCTGGTTCTTCCGATCTGAGGACTCACCCATGGTGCACTCGTCGAACGCACAGAAGAGACCGTCGTGCTGCATGACGTCGATCATCTCTGCACTGCCGATGCGTGTCCCCCAACGGAGCTCTCTCACCACGTGCGCGGCGTTGGACATCGACTCCATGCCCCCGGCCATGACGAACTTGGAGTCCCCGAGCTTGATGGCGCGATCTGCGAGGCCGATCGCCGACATCCCGGAGAGACACACCTTGTTGACCGTGAGCGAGGGGACCGTCATGGCGAGACCGCCCTTGACTGCGGCCTGTCGGGCGGTGATCTGGCCTTCGCCGGCCTGGAGCACGTGGCCAAAGATGACCTCGTCGAACAACGACGGGTCGATCCGGGAGCGTTCCACGGCGGCGGCGATCGCCATCCCCCCCAGATCGACGGCGCGCAACGGCAGGAGAGCGCCGCCATATCGGCCGATCGGGGTTCGGGCGATGCCGGTTATCACTGAGTTGGTCACGATGACCGAATGGTACCGGCCCCCGAGTGACAGGTCTCGCCCCAGCCAATACGCTCACCCCGGTGAAGTTGCTCAATCTCGACCATGTGGCCATCGCGGTCCACGACCTGGACGCAGCGATCGACGGCTACCGCAACCGCTACAACGTCGAGCCGATCTCCCGGGAGAAGGTGGAGAGTCAGGGGGTCGAGGAGGCGATGATCCCGGTGGGCGGCTCGTTCATCCAGCTGCTCGAGCCACTGGGGGGCGAAACCCCGGTGGGAGTCTTCTTGTCCAAGAGGGGTGAAGGCCTACACCACGTCGCATACACCGTGGTCTCCATCGAGGCCGCACTCGATCACCTCGCCGCCACCGGGGCGAGAATCATCGACACCGCACCGCGCGTCGGCGGCCGTGGTGCCCGCATCGCCTTCGTCCATCCCGGCGATCTCGCCGGCACCTTGATCGAGTTGGTCGAGCCCGCAGATGCATAGGGACATCGAGATCAGGGGTGGCGCCGGTGAGTTCGAGGCCGCGGTCATCGCCGTGGTGCTCGACCGGATCGCCCGCGACGAGGCGGCGGCGAGGCAGGGTCGGGGGAGGGCCGAGCCGGGTTTGCCCGCCTGGGTGCGGGCCATCATGCCCGAGGACGACCCGGTCCCCCGCGACCTGCTCCACCCGGAGTGATCGATCGTGCAACGGCATGCCGTGACGGCATGGCGTTGCACAACCACTCGGGAGCATTGATCGGTCGTGCAATCTGATGCCGTCGGGGCAACTGGGTGCACCACGGATCCGGGACTCAGCGGCCGAGGACCTCGGCCATCTCCGGTGAACGGAGCAGGGTGGAGACACCGAGGAAGGCGGCGAGGGTGGTCAGCCCGCCCACCGCCCCCACGGCCAGGGCCGAGCCGACGGTGATGACGCCGTCACCGAGCATCGCATCGGCGACCAGCAGACCCATCCCCCCCGCCACCGCTGCGGAGATCATCGAGCGGATGAAGGCGGGGGCGAGCCGGCGCACCGCCTCCCAGCCCGAGTCGTAGCCCCACGCCACCAGCAGGCCGAGGGCGTAGCCGACCATGACTGTGGTTGAAGCAAGGGCGAACCCCTCCACACCGAGGGAGTCGTAGAGGACCAGCCACAGCGGGATGGCGACGAGGGAGAAGACGGTGCCAACGATCACCGGGGTCCACATCTTCCTCTTGGCGTAGAAGTGCCTGGCCAGCAGTTGATGAAGCCCCCAAGCGGGGATGGAGAAGGCGTAGATGGTGAGCAGGGTGGCGACCAGGTCGGCGTCGGCCGGGGAGAACACACCGTATTGGTAGACGAGCCGAACCAATGGACGAGCCAGGACCACCAGACCGGCGGTGGCTGCGGCAGCCACGAACATGGTCTTGCGTGCCGCCCGTCCCGTGGTCTCCACCAACTCCGAGCCGGCGCCACGGGCGTAGAGGCTGGCGAGGAAGGGGAAGGCGGCCACCCCGGCGGCCTGGGCGATCACACCAACCGGCACCATGTTGAGTCGGCGGGCGAACGACAGCGCCGAGGTGGCACCCACATCGATCTGGCCGAAGAACCTGACGAATTGCTCGTCGAGCACCGCCACCGATTGGCCGATCATCAAGGGGAACGCCAGGAGCAGGTACTCCCCGACCGCCGACTCACCCCGGTGGGGCGTCGTCAGCCAGGTGCCGGTTCGTCTGGCCCCGATCCATTGCAGCGCGAAGTTGCCCAAGGCCGCTCCGACCACGGCGCCGATCAGGAATGCCTCGGGAGAGGGATCGTTCATCGCCCAGCCGATCAACCCGCCACCGATGATCCCCAGGTTGTAGATGATCGGTGCCAGAGCGGGAATGACGAATTTCTTGTGGGTGTACTGCACCGCCATCAACAAGGCGCCGACCACCAGGAACACCTGGGCGGGGAGCACGAGACGGGTCATCGTGACGAGACGGGCCGGCTCGGCGACCTCAGGGAAAGCCAGGTCGACGAGCGGCTCGGCGAGCACCCACATGAGGGCGGTGAGGGTCACTATGGCCGCGGCCATGAATCTGAAGACGGAGGTGAACGCCCGGCTGGCGGCATCGTTGTCGTCGGCCTCCAGGTGACGGCTCAGGATGGGCACCAGGGTGATGGTGAGATAGGCCCCGGCCAGGAGGTAGTTGAGGAAGTCGGGGATGAGGAAGGCCTGGAAGTAGAGGTCGGAGTCCTGGTTGCGTCCGACGAGACCGGCGAGGAGGGCGTCACGGCCCAGCCCGAGGATCCTCGAGAGAAGGACGCTTCCGGCGATCACCGCCGCCGCCGTCCCCATCCGGATGGGGCGGCTCATCGGTGCCCGGCGTGGGCCGCCAGTTCCTCGAGAACCGAGGCGGGAACCACGAGATCTCCGTAACCGGCGCCGGGCACCAGGTCGGGCTTGTAGGTGCCGTGGTAGTCGCTGCCTCCCGAGGGGATCAGGTCGAAGCGTCTGGCCAGGTCGGCGTAACCGGCCCGTTCGTGTCGACGGTACGCGGAGTAGTGCGCCTCCAGGCCGACCAGCCCGGCCCGTCGCAGCCGGGTGAGGACCTCGGCCATCTCGGGGGCGGTGGTGATTCCGAGGGTGTGAGGGTGGGCGAGGATGGGCACGGCACCAGATTCTCGCGCCAAAGCGATCGCCTCCTCGGGAGCGAGCCTCGGTCGATCCACATAACCCGGTTTGCCGTGGCCCAGCCACAACTCGAAGGCGGTGCGCAGATCGGGGACGTAACCCCGTCCCATCATGACCGCGGCGATGTGGGGGCGTCCCACCGACCCTCCTCCGGCCTCGGCCTCGACTTCCTCGATGGTCAGGGGCATGCCCAGCCCGGCGAGGATCTCCACCATGCGGAGGTTCCTCGTGTTGCGACCACTTTGGAGACCTACCAGCCGGCTCTGCAGGGGTCCACGGCCGGGTTCGAGCCACAGGACCACCAGGTGCATCCCCCCGTCGGAGTAGGCCAGCGACAACTCGACCCCGGGCACCAATTCGAGTCCGGACCTCTGGGCGGCGGCGCGGGCCTCGGGAATGCCTTCTTGGGTGTCGTGGTCGGTCAGGGCGAGAGCGCGGATCCCCGCGGCGGCGGCCATCTCAACGAGCCGGGCGGGTGAGTCCGACCCGTCGGAGGCTGTTGAGTGGGTGTGCAGGTCGACAGTCATCAGCTCATGCGATGATGCCTGCTGAGACCGTCAAGAACCGTCCACGTCCACGGTTATCGATTCGATGTACACCGATTGGAGAGGGCGGCTCTGTTCCACCGACCCCGGTGCGGTGGCCGTCTCCACCGCCATGATCCGGTCGATCGCCTCGTTGCCCGAGGTCACGGTGCCCAGGACATTGAACTGGTTGGTGAGGAATCGGCCGTCGTCACCGGTGACCACGAAGAACTGGGAGCCAGTGCTGCGGGCCCCGCGGTTGGCCATCGCCACCACGCCCTCCTCGTATGCGAAGTCCTCTTCGGGATACTCGTCGGCGATGACATATCCGGGCCCCCCGGTCCCGTCTGCATCCGGATCGCCGGCCTGGAAGACGAAGTTCTCCGCGATGCGGTGGATCACCTGACCGTCGTAGAAACCGGCGCGGGCGAGAAACACGAAGGAGTTGACCGTCTCCGGGGCCCCGCTCGTGTTCAGGTCGAGGACGATCTCTCCACAAGACGTGGTGATGGTGGCGGTCACACTGGTCGTTTCCGAGATGTGGGTCTGTGTCTCGGGGGCCTCGAATGTCATCACCTGTTCCGCCGGAGGCTGCTGCGCGCCACAAGCGGTCGGTCTGGCTCGATAGTCCGCATAGGTTCCCGGGACGTCGCTGTCATCATCACCACCGAAGAAGCCACCGAAGGCGAAGATGGCCACCACCACCACGCCAAAGAGCAGCGCCGTGAGCAGCCGTCGCCCGAGTTCCCTGCGGGCCTCGTGTTTGCGCTCGGCTTCGCGTTTGGCGGCTCGCTGCTCCTTTTGACGGTGTCGGCGGTCGGACATGGCGGCGCGACTCTAGGCCCGGCAGAGAGTCAATCCCCGGACAGTGTTCGTATTGGGGCTTTGAAACCTCCAAACTGTGGGCGACATGCCAGTAGTGGTCCAGAAGTACGGCGGCACCTCGGTGGCCGACCCATCCCGGATCAAGGCCGTCGCCGACCGCATCGTGCGTACCCGTGAAGACGGCAACGACCTCGTCGTAGTCGTCTCTGCGATGGGCCAGACCACCGACACCCTTCTCGCCCTGGCCGAGGAGGTGAGCACCCAGCCCCAACCCAGGGAGATGGACATGCTGCTCACGGCCGGAGAGCGGATCTCGATGGCATTGCTGGCCATGGCCCTCAACGACCGGGACGTGCCGGCGGTCAGTTTCACCGGCTCGCAGGCCGGCATCCTTACCGACTCGGCGCATGGCGACGCCCGGATCACCCGGATCACCGGAGAGCGTGTCCGTGAGTCGCTGGCAGCGGGGAGGGTGGTGATCGTGGCCGGGTTCCAGGGAGTCGACCCCGACTCCAGGGAGGTGACGACGCTGGGCAGGGGGGGCTCGGACACCACCGCTGTCGCCCTGGCCGCCGCCCTTGGGGCCCAGTCGTGTGAGATCCTGACCGATGTCGCCGGGGTGTTCACCGCGGACCCCAGTGTCGTACCCGGAGCTGGCCAGCTCGATGAGATCGGGTACGGCCAGATGCTGGCGCTGGCCAACGCCGGAGCCGGGGTCCTCATGCCGCACTCGGTCGAGTTCGCCCGTGCCCACGCGGTGCCGGTCCACGTGCGCTCCTCGTTCGATGAACAGGTCGGGACCTGGATTCGCCCTGATGTCCCGCCCCGCGAGGTCGTCGGGCTTGCCCACAGATTCGAGCAGGATCGTGCAGTGGTGACCATCGTGGGCACCAATGCACACTCCGCAGCCACCGATGAGATGGTGGCCATGCACGACACCGGCATCATCACCGCCGTGATCAGTGCCGACGACCAGTCGGTGTCACTCGCTCTCGCCCCGGAACAAACCGAGGACGCCTTGCGCTTTCTCCATGGTCGGCTCTTCGAGATGGAGGCTTCGTCGTGACAGCAGTGGCCGTAGTGGGTGCTACCGGTGTCGTCGGTCGGACGATGATCTCGATCCTCGAGCAGCGTGGCTTCCCCTTGTCCGGTCTCCGACTCGCCGCCTCGGAGCGCTCGGCGGGACAGACCGTGAGCACTCATCTGGGTGATGTGGTCATCGAGGATCTGGCGACGATGGACCCCTCGGAGATCGAGATCGCCCTCTTCTCGGCAGGGGGTGCCCGCTCTCGTGAGCACGCTCCCCGCTTCGTGAAGGCGGGCGCGGTGGTCATCGACAACTCGTCGGCATTCCGTATGGATCCCGCGGTTCCTCTCGTCGTCGCCGGGGTCAACGACGCCGCCGTCACCGGCCACCGGGGGATCATCGCCAACCCGAATTGCACCACGATGACCCTGATGATGGCCGCCGGGCCGCTCCATGAGGCGGCCGGGCTGAAGTCGGTGGTCGCCACCTCCTACCAATCGGTCTCGGGCTCGGGGCATCGAGGAGTCACCGAGTTGCTCGACCAACAGGGAAAGCTCGGCGCCGAAATCCACTCTCTCATGACCGGTGGGTGGGACGACCCGGGGACGCGGATCTACGAACGTCCCATCGCCTTCAACGTCATCCCCTTCGCCGGCGCCGAGGGAGAAGACGGGTATACCGATGAGGAGAACAAGCTGGTCAACGAGTCACGCAAGATCCTCGACATCCCCGACCTCGCGGTGGAGCCGACCTGTGTTCGGGTCCCGGTGCTGGTTGGGCACGGAGTGGCTGCCACGTTTCGCTTCGAGCGCTCCATGTCGGTCGACGAGGCGGTCTCCGTCCTTAGCGCGGCGCCCGGGTTGGACCTGTGGAAGGACCGGACACCGACCCCGCTGGACAGCGTGGGCATCGACGACGTCCTCGCCGGACGGGTGCGAGAGACCCTGTCGGAGCCGGGAGGGATCAATCTGTGGGTGGTGGGTGACAACCTGCGCAAGGGCGCCGCATTGAATGCGGTGCAGATCGCCGAGTTGTTGGCCTGATCAGACCGCTTCCTCGTCCGAGCGAAGCAGGGCCGCCATCTTCTGACGCAAGGCGGGGTGGGCATTGCGCAGACCAAGCTCGATGGCAAACCGGGCCTCGTCGCTGACGTCGAGTATGACCGACTCCCCTTCTGCGCGGATATGGAATCCGTCGGGTAGTGCCGAGATCCGCATCTCGTCGCGAGCCCACTTTGCGACCTCCTGGTCACCCACCATCATGGTGAGGCGGTCGTCCGTCAGATCGACCACGACCGGGAGGGGACCGGAGTCCTCTCCTTCTATGTGGAGTCGTGCATCGTACGCAGTCACTCTTGTCCTCCTCCGCTGGCACCCCGGCCTGATCAGACTATCCGCAATCTGGGCGATGGGAAGTGGGTCGCCAAGGCTACGTGACCAAGCTGACGATCAGATTGAAAATGGCGGTGAGTGCGGTGAGAGCGGCGATGGTGGCCGTGAGGAACGTTCGGCTGGCGTGCCGACACCCGACCGATACAATCGAGTCCATCGGGACGTGGCGCAGTTTGGTAGCGCGCAGCGTTCGGGACGCTGAGGTCGTGGGTTCAA
>DATKCZ010000013.1:0-137430 GCA_035512955.1 Acidimicrobiia bacterium | reverse complement strand
CGACAGCCAGCCTCGCCCTCGCCTCGAGGATTCTCATCGTCATCAGCCGCTGGCCAGATTCCATCGCGGCCTGTTGTGCGAGGATCAGCGACTCCTCGGCTTCATCGGGTCTGTGCCGCCTCATCGCCAGCTCACCCTGGGCGAGGTGGAGAAGCGGGTTGAAGGGGATGAACCCCTTCTCGCTCACGAACTCCCACGCCTGATCGAGAAGCGACCCGGCGGCTTCCAGATCGTCACTCATGAGAAGGGCAAGGGCTTTGCCTCCCAGGAGACGGGGACGTTCGACGAACTGACTGATCGAGGAGGCGGCGAGACCTTTGCTGAAAGCGGCCTCGGCCTCCTCGATGTTGCCCGACAAGAGATCGGTGAAGCCGAGGTTGGCCCAGGTCGTGCTGGCGAAGAACTCACCCATTGCGCCGGCGAGGGTCCTCTCTGCTTCGTCACGCAGCTCGGGGATCGACTCGCTCACGCCGGCGGCGGCATAGACGACTGCCATCCCGCTCGCCGCCGCCCCCCCGACAAACGGCTGTCCGAACTTGTCAGCCGTCCGCCGCCCGCTCACGAACTGGGCCAAGGCTCCCTCGAGATCACCCAGCTCGAACAGGAGACCGCCGGTCTTGGCCAAGCTCATGGGCAGGTAGAACGACGAGTACCGCTCCAGGGTGGCGTGCTCCCGATTGGCCACCTCGACTGCTTCCTGGAGATCCCCCCTTGCCTGGGCCAACACCGACGACCCGAAGCAGTTGACGATGGCTCGCGCCTCTTCCAGACCTTCCCCCTCGGCAGCCTCCAGGGCCGTTTCAACGGCAGAAGCTCCTTTCTCCAGGTCGAGCAGGAAGCAGTAGTTGACGGCACGTCGCACCAGACCGGCCAGACGGATCGAGTCGACACCTGCCTTCTCCCCCAGCTCGACTGTCGCCTCGTCGTGGGCGGCCGCCTCGGCGACCCGTCCCCCAAGCGAGGCGACGAAGCAGGCATTCATGTGGTACTGGGCCAAGCCCAGCTCGTCTCCGATCTCCTCGGCAAGGCTGCGAGCCTGGTCGAGATAGAGGTTGGCACCGACGAGATCGGCGCCGAGAGATGCCGTTGCGTAACCAAGGTGATTCAGCGCCATCACCCTCGCCGAGGGGCGCGACGATTCCTCTCCGAACTCGTAGAGCCGCTGGTAGGCCGCCGAGGCCTGCGAGAGGTCGGGCACCAGGGCATAGGCCTCCCCCAAAGCCTCGTGGGCACGCTCGATCAGGACCGGGTCGGCGTCCACAGGTGCAGTGTCCATGGCGGTGGTCAGCAGCTTGATGGCGTCGGCCAGTGACATCGACCTCGAGGCCAGCATCCCGGCTTCGATCAAATAAGGGAAGGCCACATCGGCCTGGTTGGCCTCGACCAGATGAAAGGCGATGTCCTGGGCGGCGTCGGGGCTGGTGGAGATGAGGTGGTCGGCCACCCGTCGATGCAGCTCCCGGCGGGTCTTGCGGAGGATCGTCTCATATGCGGCTTCCTGGATGAGGGCGTGGCGAAAACCGAGTGAGTCAGTGGCATGGGGGGCTTCGACGAAAATTCCCTGACGGAGGAGGTCGGGTATCCGATTGGCGTCCAACGGGTCTTCGAGGATGCCGACCAGCATCGCCCGGTCGAACTCGGTACCCAGGACCGAGGCCATTTGGACCACGAACCGCGATTCCTCGTCGAGCCGGTCGAGTCGGGCGGTGAGCATCGCGGTGAGGCTGGTGGGGAGGGCCAGCTCGCCCGACTCCTTCACCTGGTCGATCGATCGCACCATCTCCTCTATGAACAACGGGTTGCCGTCGGAACGGTCGAGGATCCTCCGCTTGGTGTCATCCGACACACCCGATTCGTCGAGCAGGGCATCGATGAGGGCAGTGCTGTCTTCGGTGGGCAGCGGGGGGAGGTCGAGGTGGTGATAGCGGTGGTGATGATCCCGTCCGGCGACCTCGTGGACTCGCCAGCTGGTCTCCTCGCGGTAGGGCCGCAAGGCGACGATGAGCCCGATCGGGACCCGCTCCGTGAGGTCCATGATCCCCTCCACGATGGCCAGGGACAGATCGTCCGCCCAATGGAGATCCTCGATGACGAGGTAGAGGGGGCGCTGGTTGGCCACGGCCTCGAGGTAGGAGGAGAGGGCATCGCTCGCCCTGGCATGCAATGCGGATGTCTCCAGCGCGTCGAGAAACGCGCTCGCCGAATCCGAGGGGGTTATCCCACCGATGTATGCGAGAAACGCCGCGGTGTCGGGGTCCTCCGCCCCGCTGTCGGCGCTCGCCGCCTCGACACGGCCGAACTCGTCGTCTGCTGCGTCGACGTCCCACCAGCGTCTCAGCAGATCGCGGATGGTCGAGAACGGCTTGGTCGAGTCATACGAGCGGCTCGCCCCGAACATCCAGGAGACGTCGCCTGTCTCATCGAACCGTGAGACCAGCATCTGGGCTCCCCCCGTACGTCGCCGGACCTCATCAACCAGCCTGGACTTTCCGAGGCCCGCCTCAGCGATGATGGACGCGATCCAGCCTGACCCGCCCATCAACCGGGCTCTCAGATCGTCGAACAGCTCCAACTCGGTTTCCCGTCCGACGATTCGGCGTTCTCTGGCCTGGGTCTTCCCACCTACGAATCTGATGACACGGTGGGCGGTCACCGGCTCGGATTTACCCTTGACCTCGACGTCACCGAGGTCTTCGACCTCGAAAAGGCCACCCGTGAGCGACAGCGTCCGGGCGGTCACCCGAACGGTGCCCGGGTCTGCGGTCTGCTCCATCCGCGCCGCCACATTTATGGCGTCGCCCAAGGCGGTGTACTCGACCCGCAGGTCGGAGCCCACCTCTCCCACGACCACAAGCCCGGTGTTGATGCCCACCCTGACCTCGACGAGAATGCCCCACTCCGCCTCGACCCCTGCGCTGTAGGCCTTCATGGCCTCGACTATCTCGAGCCCGGCGCGCGCCGCCCGCACCGGGTCGTCCTCGTGGGCGATCGGTGCCCCAAAGAAGGCAAGCACCGCATCTCCCTGGAGATGGGCCAGTGTCCCTTCGTATCGGTAGACCGGTGCGATGAGATGCTCGAAGGCGCCGTTGACGATCGTCGCCCAGTCCTCAGGGTCCATCTGCTCGGCAGCGGCGGTCGAGCCCTTGATATCGGCGAAGAGCATGGTGACGGTGCGCCGCTCCCCCTGCATGGCATGACCGGCCCGGGCGGACCGCATCTTGGCCAGGAGCTCGCCGGGGAGATACCGGGCCAGATCGCTCTCCGCGGCTTCAGCCGGCTCAGCGGTCTGCAGATTGGCGCCACAATTGCTACAGAACTTCGCCCCGGCGGGGGCGACGGTCGAACAGACCGGGCACGTGATGCTCAGCGCGGTGCCGCAGCGGGCACAGAAATTGGCGTCGCTCGCATTCTGCTGACCACAGTTTGGACACTCCACGACCTGCTCCCGGCTTCGACGACGGCCAAAGATATCGAACCCCGAGGGACTACACCGCCGGAAACAGGGGAACTGATGTCGGGGCCTGGCGGGGAGTCAGCCGTCGTGACGTCGGGTGACGGTCCGCGGCGGGTCACCGTGCTCTCTGAGTATGGAGATGTCGGTGGCGCCCACCGAGGAAAGTGCCTCAGAGGTCTGCTCGAGTTCTTCTTCGGGTACCTCGATCGTGACGACGAACCCCTCCCGCTCGATGGCGTCGCGGTAGTGGATCTCCCGTTTGGTGACCTTGGTGGCGTCGTGGTCGGCTGCTCCGAGGAGTGCCCCGATGAGACCGCCGGTGATCGAGCCACCGACCAACCCGGCAGCGCCGAGCACCGCGGCGGCGGCCAGGGTCCCCGCGGCGAGCAGGGCGCCGATCGGAGTGCTGAGGACGACACCGCCGGCGGAGGCGAGCAGGACACTGCCCACCCCGGCCGCTCCCCCACCGATGGCGCCACCGATGGCTCCCTTGCGAGCCTCGACTGCGGGCTCCTCGAAATGGTCCACGTATATGGTGACGGTGACCTCCTCGGAGGTGGGGACCGATTTCTCCCGCCAGACCACGCCCAGGGCGTCCTCGTCTATCCCGAGACCCACCAACTCATCGATGGCGTTCTCGGTGTCCTGTCGGTCGGAGAAGACACCTACGACTGCTGGCATTTGACTACCGGTCAATGTACCCCTGAATCCACCCCACCAAAACGACCATTTGGTCTGTTCGAGTTGACCCTGCCCGCCGGGGACGACCCGCCGGGGACGACCCGCCGCCGAGATCGGGCGAGTCGGTGAGGTAATTGGCTTCGGCTCGCTCCTGATTCCGCCCGTCCGGTCACCGGTTGCGGAAGAGCAGCCCCACCAGGTTGACGATGACGGTGAGCACGATGCTGGCGACGATCATCGAAGTGACGGGGATGAATACCCTGGAGTTCTCGCCGTGGATGTCGATGTCCCCGGGCAGGTTGCCGAACCAGCTGAATAGCCCCGGGGCGAAACGGACCAGGGCACCGACGACCACGACCCCCACCCCGATCAGCATCAAGAGATTGCCGGCACGCATGCACCGAAGGGTATCTGTGTCAGCGGGCGCGTCATCGGGCGACGGCGACCCGTCGCAGCAAGGACCGCCTGAACAAGGCGGCGACGATCAGGCCGAAGACGAACCCACCCACATGTGCCTCCCAGGCGGTGTTGGTGCCTCCCAAACCGAATTGGGCGAAGAACCAGAACCCGAGAAACAGTGCCGCAGGGAGCGGCACGAAGAACCAGCCGACGAGGGTGAGCACACTGTGACCGGGGAACAGCACGGCGTAGGCCCCCAACGCCGCGGCGATCGCCCCCGACGCCCCGACCAGGGGGTCGGTCGAGTCCAGGTTCGCCACGACGAAGGCGAGGGTGGCCACCACCCCACCCGTCAGATAGAGGATCGCATAGCGGAAGTGCCCGAATGCCTCCTCCACGTTGTTGCCGAAGATCCACAGTGACCACATGTTGAACAGGAGATGGCCGATTCCCCCATGGAGAAACATCGAGCTGAGCATGGCGACGAGGGGCTGTTTCTCCGGGAACACCGGGCTCTCCGGCCCGGCGTCGCAGACGGCATTGGCGATCTCTCTGCCACTCAGCGGCTCGCCGGTGCGGATCTCACAGGCGATGGCAGCCCGGCGGTAGAGGAACTCGGCCTGATCCTCGGCGGTGTCCTGGGTCTGGAACGTGAAGAACACCACCACACTCGCCGCGATGAAGAGCAGAGTGACCCAGGGCGTGGTTCGTGTGGGGTTGAGGTCACGGATCGGGAGCATCGGCGGCCATGCTAAGCAAGCGCATCGACCTCACCGACGTGCAATGAACAACACATGCTGTGTTCGTTCCGGACGACGGATTCGTGCCGGATAGGGTCAGATGGCGGCCGCTCGGGCCTTGGCAGCCTCGATCGAGGGGTTCGAGATGATGCGCCAGGCGAGGGCGATGGCCACGACATAACCGAGACCGGCGAAGACGAATGGCGCCCGCAGCCCGAACGCCGATGCGACCATCCCGCCGAGCAAGGCCCCGATGGGCATGCTCCCGAACGCCAGCGTGCGAGCCGCCCCGGCCACCCGGCCTCGCAGCTCGTCGGGGGTGAGGCTCTGACGCAGCGAAACCGACACCACATTCCACATGCTGATCGTCGCCCCGTAGAAGAAGAGGAGCGCACCGGCGGCGACCGGACTGGTCAAAAGGGTGAACACCGCGACCACAGCCAGCTGGGTGAACAATGCCAAGCGGAGTGTGCCCCCCGGCCCCAACCGGGCGACGACACGGGGAGCGAACAGCGCCCCGGCGAGCCCACCCACGCCGATCGTGGCGAGCATGATGCCGTACCCGGTGTCGGACACATCGAGTATGTCCTGGGCGTAGAGAACGAAGACGGCGATGATGGCGAAGGTGAGCATGTTGGTGGCGCCGGCCAGCATCGAAACCGTCCTCACCACCCGCTGACCCCACAGCCATGCCAACCCGGCCCCGATCTCCTGTCTCATCGCCATCGTCGGCGCACGGTGGCTCCGGTAACCACCGCCGATCAGGGCGAGGGCGACGGCGGCGACCGCATAAGACCCGGCGTTGAAGATGAAGGGGGCGGCCATCATGACCGTGAATAGAAAGGCCCCCAGTGGGGGCCTGGCGAAGCTGTTGGCCACGAACTCCAGACCCTGGAGCCGGGCGTTGGCCGCGGGGAGATGCTCGGGCTCGACGAGACGCGGGATGATCGCCTCCGACGACGTGTCGAAGAAGGTCTCGGCCACCCCGAGGGCGAAGGCCACCACATAGACGACCACGATGTCGACCGACGCAGTCGCCACGCTCAATGCCAGCAAGCCGAAACCCAGTGCCCGCAGCGAGTTGACCACCACCATCACCCGCTGTCGGTCCATCCGGTCGACCAGGGCCCCGGAGATCACGGCGAAGAGGAACCAGGGCAGCCGACTGGCGAAGGTGGCCCCGGCCACGAGGGCGGGGTCACGGGTGAGAGAGGCCACCAACAGGGGGAAGGCGGCCCCGAAGACGCCATCACCGAGATTCGAGATCCCCGCGGCGAACGAGAGCTTGTCGAATCGGGATCCGAGACGAGGCGCCATGGGTCCCCTCACCACTTCCTTGGTTTCAGGACCGAGCGACTCTATCGGCTGCCGCGCCGAGGCCGCGACGGGAGCAGCTCAGTGACCGACCACGGGCTCGTGTCCTCAATTCTCCCCGGTCTCCTGGCCGCGGGAAGGCAGCGAGCCCTTCCCGCTCCCGTAGGACCCGCCACCCAACGCCGCGACGATGATGACCGCGAACACGGTGGCTCCGACGGCGAGGATGATCTGTCCGAGGCCGGCTGCGAGCCCGATGCCGGCATTGACCCAAATCCCTGCGGCGGTGGTCAGACCCCTGACCCGGTGATCGCCACGGAGGATGGCGCCTCCACCCAGGAACCCGACGCCGGTGGCCACTGCGGCCACCACGCGGAGGATGTCGAGACGGACCACGGCCTCGTCACCCATGGCCTGGTCGACTATGAGTATGCCGATCGCGGCGAACAGGGCGGAGCCCATCGAAACCAGCATGTGGGTGCGGAGCCCGGCGGGTTTGTCGGTGCGTTCCCGATCGAACCCGACGGCGGCACCGAGCACCCCGGCGAGCAACACCCGGAGGAGGACTTCCCATTCGAGGGACATCCGTTCACCGTACCCCAAACCCCGTCCGGCATGGCCCGGTGCGGAAAGACCGGGGGACCGACAGGCGACGGTCTGGCTACCGCATCGTGGTGGACCGATTCCCTATTTGGAGGCTTGGATCTCGTCCAGGGCCTGGGCCAGCCCTGACTGGCATACTCCACCGATGCGTGCAACGGTGCGCTCTGATCGTGTCTGGTCGAGTCTGAAGACCGACTTCGGCCCCAGCCGTCTGGCATCGACCCTGACCACGGGGTTGGTGATGGCCATGGTCAATGCTCTCGTTTGCGTTGCCCTGATGTCACTGATCTTCATCGGCGAGCTCAGAGAGAGCCTCTCTATCGGGATCGGGATCGGTTTGGTCGGATCGGCCGTGGTGGGGCTGATCATGGCCCTGCTCAGCAGTTTCCCGGGCCTGTACGCCGGGACCCAGGACGCCAGCGCTGCCATCCTGGGATTGGCGGCAGCGTCGATCGCATCGTCGTTGGCGGGTCCCGAGCTGGTCGACACCGTGCTGGCGATGATCGTGGTGACCTCGCTGGCCACCGGAGCGGTGTTCTCGTTGATGGCCGGCTTTCGACTCGGCGAGGTGGCCAAGTTCGTGCCGTTCCCGGTGATCGGCGGGCTGCTGGCAGGCACCGGCTATCTGATCGCCGAGGGCGGACTGGGCATGCTGCGGGTGGGTTCGCTCAGCGACATGCTGACCACCGATGCCCTCGGTTTGCTGTGGCCAGGAGTGCTGCTCGCCGTCCTCTACTTCGCCGCCTCCCGCCGCCAATGGTCACCGAGGATCTACCTGTGGCTACTCGTGGCGGCGATCGCCGGCTTCCATCTCGTCACTCAGATCACCGGTGTCCCAAGAGCTGACTCGCTCGCCAGCGGTTGGCTGCTTGGCCCCTTCCCCTCCGGGAGCCTGTGGCCCGGACTGGTCACCGGGGCCCTCGCCGGGGCGGACTGGGCGGCAATTGCAGGACAGGCGGCCAGCCTCGTCACCATCCTCCTGATCTCGCCACTGACACTGCTCTTCTATGTGAGCGCCCTCGAGATCGGGACCAAGCGCGATCTCGACCTCGACGTCGAGTTGGGCGCGGCCGGATGGGCCAACCTGGCGGCCGGGGCTGTGGGTGGCCCACCCGGATACCTCTATCTGGCCGACACGTTGATCGCCCACCGGCTCGTAGGCGGCCGGCGGGCGCCGGCGATCGTCGCTGCAGTCGGTGTCCTCGCCGTCGTGGGGATCGGCGGCGCGGTGCTCGAACTGCTCCCCCAGTTCGTGATCGCAGGCCTGCTCCTCTTCGTTGGAGCCGAGTTTCTCTTCGACTGGTTGTGGGCGGCGCGTCGGAGGATGAACCGACTCGACTACGGGCTGTTGGTGGGGATCGTCGTCATCATCGTCACGGTCGGCTTTCTTCCCGGTGTGATCGCGGGCCTGGTCGCGGCGATCGCCCTTTTCGTGTACCGCTACAGCCGGATCGACGTGGTCAAGCATCTGCTCACCGCGGAGGATCACCAGAGCAACATCGAACGCCCCCTCGAGCACACCGACTACCTGCGGGAACGAGGCCAGGCCGTCTTGATCCTGGAGCTGCAGGGCTTCGTCTTCTTCGGCACGGCGAACCGGATCCTCGAGCACCTCAAGACACGCCTCGGCACCATGGACGAGCTGCAGTTCCTCATCTGCGACTTTCGACTGGTATCCGGGTTGGACTCCTCGGCGATCGCCCTGTTCGAACGTATCGCCCTCCTCGCCCGTGACAACGACTTGAGGCTCCTCCTCACCGGACTCAGCCCGTCGGCCCGGATGCAGTTCTCCGAGCTGCGTGAGAGCTATCAAGACGTGATCCACGAGGAGGCCGACCTCGATCACGGCATGGCCTGGTGCGAGGACCGTCTCCTGGAGGGGTTACCCACGGAGAGCTCCCGAGATCTACCGGGCGGTCTGGCGGAACATCTCGGCGGCTACCTGGAGGCCCGCACCTTCGGTGCCGGGGAGCGGCTGATGACACAGGGCGACCCGACGCCCGGCATCTACCTCATCAGGTCGGGACGGGCCACCGTACTCCTCGACACCGACGGCGGCCCGGTCCGGCTACGGACCCTTCTCGAGGGGACCGTGCTCGGGGAGATCAGCTTGTATCGACGGGAGCCGTGCACCGCCACAGTCATCACCGATACCCCATGTGAGGTCTTGCACCTCACTCCGCAGTCGTTCGATCGGTTGTGCCGCGACGACCCGGCGGCCGCGGCCGAGCTGCACGTGTTCGTCGCCCGTACCCTGGCCGGGAGGGTGAGCTACGCCAACCGCACCATCAGCGCCCTTCAGGGCTGACCAAACCAGGCCGAAGACAGTTAGACAGATGCCAGTGCCATCGAGTTCCGACCGACCGACGGGACACCGTTACTGTCGGGGAGAACTCAGTTACAACCGGACGGGCAGAGCGAGGCCGCTGTGGTCGTCCTGGAGCACTCGCAATCCGGCTATTCAGGTGATGGTATGACATCAGAGGAAGCGGGCCCCTCCCCCGGAGGGACCCCACTTCTGAGGGCGGTCCTGCAACAGATCGCCGAGAACCCCGGCCCTCGCTCCGAGTTGCTGGCCGATTTCGCCCGTTTCTATCTGCTCCGGCTCACCCCGAACGGGTCCCCGTCCCCTCGAGCGCTCTATCACGAGGTCGTCGGGCTCTACAACATGATCGAGACCCGCACCGAGCCCATCGCCGTCCGGGCCTTCAACCCGACCACCGCCGAGCACGGGTACGAGACGGAGGGGACGGTTGTCGAGGTGCACGTCGACGACCGCCCATTTCTCGTCGACTCGATAACAAACGAGCTGCGAGCCCACCACCTCGAGGTGGCTCGGGTGCTTCACCCGGTTATCGGAACCCGGCGCGATGAGTCCGGCAGGCTCGTCGCCCTCCGCTCGGCGCGCACCTCCGAGGTGGCCGAGTCGGTGCAGCACTACGTCGTGGACCGACATCTCCCCGACGCCGGTCTCCCCGAGTTGGTGCAAGCCCTGGCGGCGGTGCTCACCGATGTCGAGCTGGCCGTGCGGGACTTCGCCGCCATGGTCGAGGCCATCTCTCGAATGACCGAGCTCGTCGAACGGGGAAGAGAGCACTACCCGGGTCCTGAGGTCGACGAGGCCATCGACTTCCTCGAGTGGCTCCGGGAGGACAACTTCACCTTCCTGGGATACCGCGAGTACCGGCTCTACGACGCCCCGGAAGGACGCATGATCGAGAGCGTCGAGGATTCGGGGCTGGGGATCCTCTCCGACCCCGAACAGTCAAAGCACTCGAAGTCTGGGCCCCTGACCTCGTTGTCGCCCCGGGTTGCGGAACGATACGAGGAGGGGGACCTGTTGGTCATCTCCAAGACCAACCGGCTTGCCACGGTGCACCGCCGGGCCAAGATGGACTACATCGGCGTCCGCATCATGGGAAAAGACGGTGAGACCCTCGGCGAGGCGCGCCTGCTGGGCCTATTCACCTCCAAGGCGTACATGGAGCGGGCGTCGCGCATACCGGTGCTTCGCCAGAAGCTGGACCGCATCGCCGGCGCCGAGGATCTCCTCGAGGGGACCCACGACCACAAGGCGGTGGTGTCGCTGTTCGAGAGCTTCCCCAAAGACGAGCTGTTCAGCGTGCCCACCGAGGACCTGGGCCGGCTGCTCATGGGGCTGCTCGCGCTTCAGGAGCGGGCCCGGGTGCAACTCTTCGTGCGGCGCGACATCCTCGATCGCAGTGCGCGGGTGCTGGTGGCCATCCCCCGTGACCGCTACTCCACCACGCTGGCCAAGCATCTTCAGGAACTGTTCATCCGGCGCTTCGAGGGCAAGTCGGTCGACTATCAGCTGACGATAGGTCCCAGCGACCTGGCTCACCTCCACTTTCGGATATGGGTGGGCGAGGGCTCGCTCCCCGAGGTCGCCTTCGAGGAGCTCGAGGCCGAGGTGCTCGCCCTGGCACGCTCCTGGGAGGAACGACTCGGCCAAGTGCTGCGCCGACGTCACGATCAGGCAGACGCCCAGGAGATGATCGACTCCTGGGCACCGCGGTTCCCTTCCTATTACACGTCGTCGACCGAGATGGGAGTGGCGGCGGGAGACATCGAGCGTCTCAGCGAGCTGGCGCAGGGGGAGCACCCGTTCGTCGTCGGGCTGCAGAACGAGAGCGAAGGGCTGGAGCGGCTCACCCGGGTAACCCTCTACGGAGAGGGGAAACGCCATCTCTCCAATCTGACCCCTGCTCTCGAGGAGCTGGGCCTGCGGGTGGTCGAGGAGGTGCCGACCCGGCTCGCCGGCGAGGACGACCTCTTCGTCCACGACTTCGGGGTGCTCGGTCCCGACGGCGAGCAGCTCGATCTGGAAAAGTGCGGGGACCGGGTGGCCCGGGCACTCACCGCGATGTGGAGTGAGGAGTCCGAGCTCGACTCTCTCAACCGTCTGGTGCTGGTCGGTGGTCTCGACCACCACCAGGTGGAGATACTGCGTGCCTACCGGACCTACTGGCGTCGGGTGCGGCCTGCCTTCACCGTCAAGTATGTCAACGACACCCTGGTGGCCCATGCCGGGATCACCGCCCGCTTGATGAAGCTGTTCGAGCTGCGTTTCGATCCCGAAGCCGACGACTCGGGATACGAAGCGCTGCGCTACGAGGTGTCCAATTTCCTCGACGACATCCCTTCTCTCGACGAAGACCGCATCCTCCGCGGGTTCCTGCGACTGATCGACGCCACGTTGCGAACCAACTTCTACCGACCGGGTCGGGAGTCGATCTCGTTCAAAATGCGCTCCTCGGAGGTCCCCGACATGCCGCCGCCCCAACCCCATGTCGAGGTGTTCGTGATGGCGCCGCAGGTGGAGGGGGTACACCTCAGGGCCGGACCGGTGTCGAGGGGGGGCATCCGCTGGTCGGACCGATTGGAGGACTACCGCACCGAGGTCCTCGGGCTGTTGAAAGCCCAGATCACGAAGAACTCGGTGATCGTCCCCACCGGGGCCAAGGGGGGCTTCGTCCTGCGTCAGCCGGCCCCCGATCGGGAGTCTCTCCCCCTATTGGTGCGCTCGGCATACCAGACCTTCATGAGGGGCATCCTCGACTTGACCGACAATCTGGTCGACGGTGAGGTCGAGCATCCAGCCGACGTCCGCGTCCACGACGCCGACGATCCCTACCTGGTGGTGGCTGCCGACAAGGGAACCGCCACCTTCTCCGACACCGCCAATGCCATCGCACGCGACTACGGCTTCTGGCTCGACGATGCCTTCGCCTCGGGAGGCTCCACCGGATACGACCACAAGGCGCTGGGGATCACCGCCCGGGGAGCCTGGAAGTCGTTGGAGCGTCACCTCCGCGAGCTGGGCGTAGATCCCCATCGAGACAGCTTTACCGTGGTCGGCATCGGGGACATGTCGGGTGACGTGTTCGGCAACGGGATGCTCGGCTCCGAAACCCTGAAGCTGGTGGCCGCTTTCGACCATCGCCACATCTTCATCGATCCCGAACCCGACCCAAAGCGGTCTTTCGCGGAGCGGACGCGGATCTTCGGTCTCCCGGTGTCGAGCTGGGACGACTACGACGAAACGCTCATCTCCGAGGGGGGCGGGGTCTACTCCCGGGGTGCCAAGAAGATCCTGCTCTCCGAGCAGGCCCGAAGGGCGTTGGGTACGGAGACCTCGACGGTCACCCCGGTCGAGCTGATCCGAATCATCCTCACCGCCCCGGTCGACCTCCTGTGGAACGGAGGCATTGGCACGTACGTCAAGGCGGAAGCGGAGGCCGACGAGCAGGTCGGAGACCGCGCCAACGACGCGGTTCGCATCAACGGATCGGAGCTGCGATGCCGCGCGGTGGTCGAGGGAGGCAACCTGGGGCTGACCCAGCTGGGGCGGATCGAGTACGCCGGGTCCGGGGGGAAGATCAACACCGACTTCATCGACAACTCCGGCGGGGTCAACTGCTCAGACCGTGAGGTCAACCTCAAGATCCTGCTTCGTCTCGCCAGACAGCGCGGCGCCATCGGCCGGGAGATGTGTGATTCCCTCCTTGCCGAGGCGGCCGACGACGTGGTGCAGCGCATCCTCCACGACAACTTCGAGCAGGCGGAGCGAGTCGCGCTCGAGGAACGGACCTCGGTCAAGCGTTTGGACTCATACGAGCGGCTCATGGCCAACCTGGAGACCGACGGGTCACTCGACCGCCATCTCGAAGGTCTCCCCTCATCGGAGGAGATGGCGGGGCGATCCCGGGTCAATGTCGGTATGAGCCGGCCCGAGCTGAGTGTCCTCGTCGCCTACGCCAAACGGGAGATCGCCGACGCTCTGCTGGCCTCCGAGCTCCCCGACTCACCAGAGATGCTGGGCGATCTCGTCGGGTACTTCCCCGAAGACGTCTCCGATCGATTCGCCGACTTGATCCCAGAGCACCCGTTGCGCCGCGAGATCATCGCCACCATCGCCGCCAACCAGATCGTCGACCTGCAGGGCTCGACATTCGTCTCCCAATTGGTGGCGCGCACCGGCGCCGGCACCGCCGACGTGGTCCGTGCCCATCGCATCGCAAGAGAGGTTGGCGGAGGGGGTGCTCGACGGGGCGAGATCGAAACACTGTTCGGTCAAGTCGACGTCGAAGTCTGGACCGACGTCATCACCACCAACGACCGGATGATGGCCATCCTCACCCGCTGGTTCCTGAGGCACCACGGCGTGCCCGCCACGGGCGAGCGGAGCCGGTGGGCCGAGGGCTTCGACATCCTCTTCGAGAAAGCGGCCACGCTCGGCCCGCCTCGCCGGAGTGAAGAGATGGCTCTCCAGGTCAAACGTCTCGAAGATGCCCGGGTCCCTCCCGAGCCTGCGAACCGTCTCGCATTCCTCCCCGATCTGGTCCATGCCCCCGGGATCATCGAACTGGCCGAGAAGACGGGCCGTTCTGTCTCAGAGGTTGCCGAAGCGTTCTTCCGCATCGGCCAGGCCGTCCAACTCGACGCTCTGGAGCGGATTCTCGCCGAGATGGCCACCACCGACAGGTGGCATCGTTGGGCACGCCAGACCATCGAGGACGACCTCATCGAGGTGCGCCGGGTGCTCGTCGAGCGGGTGCTCGCCGAGGGGGGCGACAGACCGGCCGACGATGCGGTGGACATGTTCCTCACCTCCCGGGCCCGCGCCCTCAAACGGGTACTCGGCCTCACCCACACCCTCGAGTCGGGCTCCGACCAGGACCTTGCCTACTTCATGGTGGTGGTCCGCCAGGTGGAGGCGCTGGCCGGGCACTGATCCGTTCCGCGGGTGCCCGATGCCGATCACCACCACCACCCCGATCAGCTGGGTGGGTTCGGGCCCTCACGATGAAGCGCCTGCAGCGATTGGTGGATGGTGGTAGGTTCGAATCTCGATCGATCCGGGGACGAGAACAGATCGAATATTGAGAGGAGGACGGTTTGGTACCTCGCAGATCCCTCAGGGGCGTGACCCGAAGGGAGTTCCTTTACCTGTCCAGCGCTGCCCTGCTGGCAACGGCATGTGGGCAGAACGGGACCGGGGCCACGAGCACCACCTTGGGTGCTACCACGACCACCGGAGTGTTGGGTGGTGTCGCCCCGGAGGTGAACTTCCTCGAGCCCACCCAGCAGTTGAGCGGCCGGCTCAACATCCTCCTGTGGAGCCACTTCGTACCGGCCCATGACACCTGGTTCGACCCCTTCGTGAAGGAATGGGGCGACATGGTGGGAATCGAGGTCAACGTCGATCACATCGCCATCGCCGATGTTCCCGCCGCCATCGCCTCCGAGATCCAGTCGGGACAGCCCGAACACGATCTCCTCCAGTACATCGCGGTACAGAGCCAGCACGAGCCGTCGGTAGTCGACATGGCCGACCTGGTCGCCGAGGCGGAGGGCCGCTACGGCGCCATGCTCGACCTGACGAGACGGTCATCGCTCAACCCCAACACCGGCAAGTACTACGCCTACGCCCCGTCGTGGGTGCCCGACCCCGGGGACTACCGGAGGTCGCTCTGGGACGCGGTCGGCTTGCCCGACGGCCCCCGCACCTACGACGACCTGCTCGAGGGCGGAACGGAGATCTTCGAGAACGAGGGAGTGCAGTTGGGGATCGGGATGTCCCAAGAGATCGACTCCAACATGGCGCTGCGCGCCCTGATGTGGTCGTTCGGCGCCGGGATCCAAGATGAGAACGAGAACGTGATCATCAACTCCGATGCCACCGTCGCCGCAATCGAGTACATGAACGAGTTGTTCAACAATGCGATGACCCCCGAGGTCTTCGCCTGGAACGCGGCGTCCAACAACCAGGGGATCAACTCTGGCGAGTTGAGCTACATCCTGAACTCGATCTCGGCGTATCGCACAGCCCAGGACGAAGGTCTGGAAGTGGCCGACGACATCTGGTTCAGTCCCGCCCTCGAGGGACCGGAAACCGCATTGGTCGCGTCTCACGTGATGTACAACTGGCTCATCCCTGACTTCCCCGACGTCAACGTGGCGGCGGCACAGGAGTTCTTGTTGCACTACACGGAGAACCTGGCCCCGGTGGCGTGGCACTCGAAGTTGTACGACTTCCCTGCCTTCCCCGAGCGGGTCCCGGACCTGGACGCATGGCTGGACGACGACCCATTCGGGTCGAACCCGCCCGACAAGCTGGCGGTGCTGAAGGACTCCCTCGACTGGGCGACCAACATCGGCCACCCCGGCCCGGCCAACCCGGCCGTTGGCCAGATCTTCGGCGAGAGCATCATCCCGGTGATGTTCGCCGAGGCGGCGCAGGGGACGAAGACGCCGGCGGAGACAGTCGCCGACGCCGAAGCCCAGATCAACGCGATCTTCGACAATTGGCGGGAACAGGGTCTGGTTGGAAGCGGGTGACACGGTCCCCCCTCCCCGGAGGGGGGATCCCACCCCATCGACCACGTATCTAGGGTGACACCGTGGCCGTCATAGAGGTTCGTGGTCTCAGCAAGCACTTCGGCGACGTGGTCGCCGTCGACGGGGTGGACCTCCGTTCGGAGGAAGGCGAGTTTCTGGTCCTCCTCGGACCCTCGGGATGTGGCAAGACCACCCTTCTGCGAATGATCGCCGGTCTGGAACAGCCCACCTCGGGGGAGATCTTCCTCGGCGGGGACAATGTCATCGGTCTGCCCCCACGAGCGCGCAAGATCGCCATGGTCTTCCAGTCCTATGCCCTCTACCCCCACATGACGGTGGGCAACAACATCGCGTTTCCCCTCAGGTCCCAAGGGATGCCCCCGGATGAGCGCGCCCCCAAGGTGCAGTGGGCGGCCGAGTTGTTCGGTATCGAAGGTCTCCTCAACCGCCGGCCCCGACAGCTATCCGGGGGCGAACGACAGAGGGTCGCCCTGGCCCGTGCCCTGGTCCGCGAGCCCAGCGTCTTCCTCCTCGACGAGCCCCTCTCCAACCTCGACGCCAAGCTGAGGGCAGCGGCCCGGGACGACCTGATGGAATTCCAACGCCGCATCGGGATCACCACCATCTACGTCACCCACGATCAGGTGGAGGCGATGGGGATGGGTGACCGGATCGCGGTGATGAACCATGGCCGGGTGCGCCAGCTGGGCACCCCCGAAGAGGTGTACCACCATCCGGCGGATGTCTTCGTGGCCCAGTTCATCGGCTCCCCGCCGATGAACCTCCTCGAGAACAGGGAGTTTCTCTTCGGGTTTCGCCCCGAGCAGTTGCTCCCCGAGGGGATCGTCGGTGACGAGGGGGATCGAGTGCCGTTCACCTTTCATGTCAACCGGATCGAGTACCTGGGGTCGGAGCGATATCTCTACGGCCACATCAGAGGTCACGAAGAGACCAAGGTGATCGCCATGCTGCCGGCCACTGTGACGCTCCCTATCGAGGTCGACCGAGATCACCTGTTCTCGGTGTCCAAGAGCCAGCTCCGATTCTTCGACCTGGCAGACCACGGACATGGCATCCCTGCGCAGCCTCTGTGATGACCACCACCACCCGCCACCGCTACCTGGCAGACAACCCCCGATTTCTCGCCGGCGTCTTCATGTCCCCGGCCATCTTCTACATCATCGCGCTGGTCGGCTTTCCCTTCGCCCTCTCGATCATCTACGCATTCACCGACATCAGCACCGGCAACCCAAACCTCGACTTCGTCGGTTTCGAGACCTTCGCCCGCGTTCTCGAGGACCCGGTCTTCCGGAAGGCCCTGTGGAACACCTTCTGGTTCGCCACCCTGGCCAACATGATCGTGGTGATCCTGGCCACCGCCCTCGCCGAGGTGCTGACCAGAGACTTCAAGGGCAAATGGTTGGTGAGGTTTCTGATCCTCCTCCCCTGGGTGGCCCCGGTCTCCCTGGCCACGGTCACCTGGCTGTGGACCTTCGACTCGATCTTCTCGCCCATCGACTGGCTGCTGCGCCAGGTGGGCCTCATCACCGAGAACATGTACTGGCTGGGCCGTCCCCAATTGGCCATGTGGGCGATCATCGTGGTCCAGGCATGGCGGATCGTCCCCCTGGCGGCGGTGATCGTCATGGCCGGTCTGGTGGCCATCCCCGACGAGATCAACGATGCCGTCGCCGTCGACGGGGCCGGCACCTGGCGAAGGATGTTCCAGGTCACCATCCCGTTGCTGGCGCCGATCATCGCGGTGGCCGTCCTCTTCGGAGTCATCCTCAGCATCTCGGACATGAGCCTGGTCTTCGTGCTCACCCGCGGAGGACCCACCAACTCGACACAGGTCCTCTCCACCTGGGCGTTCATCAAGGGGATCGAGGGTGGAGCCCTGGGCCAAGGGGCGGCCGTCGCCCTGTTCCTGCTCCCCGTCCTGGTGGGGATAACCACGGTCGTCCTTCGTCTCGCCCGGCGTCGGGAGGTGTTGTGATGTCGTGGCGCGATGCCGACGTCCCCACTCTGCAAAGAAGGGCCAAGCGCCGGCGCCGGTGGGGCAGGGCAGGTCTCTACACCTCGGCGGCCCTGTTCTCGCTTTTCGCGATCTTCCCGTTCAGTTGGGCCCTCATCAGCATGTTCAAGCAGTCTGCCGACCTCTACGTCAAGGAGAACAACCCCTTCTGGTACAACCTGGCCCCGACTCTCGAGCACCTCCGTCTCCTCTTCATCGAGACCAACTACCTGGTCTTCATCAGAAACAGCCTCATCGTCGGTCTCGCCGTGACGCTGATAACCCTGGTGCTCGCCCTGCCGATGGCATACGCGCTGGCCCGGCTCCGGCTCAGGTGGGGAGAGCGGATGGGCATCGCCATCTTCCTCGTCTACCTGATCCCACCCACGCTGTTGTTCATCCCCATGACCCGGGTGATCAACTATCTCGGGCTCCAGGAGTCGCTGTGGTCGCTGATCCTGGTCTATCCCACCATCACCATCCCCATCTCCTCCTGGCTGTTGATGGGCTTCTTCAAGGGAATACCCATGGACATCGAAGAGCAAGCCATGGTCGACGGTCAGAGCCGGATCGGTGCCATCGGCCGGGTGGTCCTCCCCCTCATGTTCCCCGGAGTCATCGCCGTTGTCGTCTTCGCCTTCACCCTCTCCGCCCACGAGTTCATCTATGCGCTCGCCTTCAACAAATCATCGGCGGTGAAGACCATCGCCACCGGTGTTCCCACCGAGCTGATCCGAGGTGACGTCTTCTTCTGGCAGTCGCTCCAGGCGGCGGTGATCATCGTGGCGATCCCCATCGCCCTGGTGTTCAACGCCTTCCTCGACCGGTTCATCAAGGGCTTCACCATGGGGGCGGTCAAGGGCTGAGAGCACAGGCGGGGCTGGGGAGGAGGCGAACCACTACTCCTCGAGGTCGGGCGGTGGTGTCCGCGGGGTGGTGGTCTGCATCTCGGTGGTGGTGGGGAACGACCGATACCAACCGGACCTCTCCACCACCCGTTTGGTGAGACGTCGCCACGCCTCCGGTTCCGAAGGAGGATGCTCACGCAGCAGCTCGGGTACCACCCGCGCCCACCCCACGGCGCGGAGGGAGAGGACGATGAGCAGACCGGTGAGCGCGGTGATTCCCACCGCCGCCAACAAGACCACGGTGCGGGGCAGTTCGAGGGCGAAAAAGCTGCGCAGGGCGGGGGTGGCCATCACCAACACCAACAGCCCGGTCATGGTCGCGATCAGACCCCTCTTCCACGGGACGAGTGGCCGGCCGACCAGACCGGTGGCGAAGAGCCCGACCACGGCGAGGATCAGGGTGGCCGTGGTCCGGGATGCCTCGATGGTGGCGTCCTCCAGGTCGGCGAGCCGGTATCCGGCGAAGGTGGCCAGGGTGGCCACCAGCCCGGTGGGTACGGCGAACTTGAGCACCCTTCGCACGAACCCGGGGCGGGATCTACGACGTGATGGCGCCAGGGCGAAGAAGAACGAGGGGATGCCCACGGTGAGACTCCCCACCAGGGTGAGATGCCGGGGGAGGAAAGGGAAGGGCAGGGTGGAGAGAACGATGGCGAGGGAGAGCCCGAGCGCATAGACGGTGCTGGTGATGAACAAGTTGGCCACCCTCTCGATGTTGGAGGTGACCCTCCGTCCCTCTCCGACGATCTCGGGGAGCGTGGCGAAACGACCGTCTATCAAGACGAGCTGAGCAACTGCCCGCGATGCCGGGGCCCCACCACCGATGGCGATGCCGATGTCGGCGTCTTTCAGAGCGAGCACGTCGTTGACACCGTCGCCGGTCATCGCCACGACATGTCCCCTCGACTGCATGGCGCGCACCATCGCCCGCTTCTGTTGGGGTGTCACCCGGCCGAACACCGTCCCCACCTCCATGAGGGCGGCCAGCTCGTCGGGGTCCTTGGGCAGCAGCCGGGAGTCGACCACTCGAGAGGAGCCCTCGACGCCGACCTGGCGGGCCACGGCCGCCACCGTCTCGGGGTGGTCGCCAGAGATCACCTTGACCCTCACCCCCTGTGCGGCGAAGTAGCGGAGGGTGTCGGCGGCGTCGGCTCTGATCTGGTCTCTCAGCACCACGATGGCCACTGGTTCTAGATCGGAGGGGAGCCTGCCATCGGTCAGTGGGTGGTCGCCGGTGGCTACCAGGAGCACCCGACTGCCCTCGGCGGAGAGGTCCGCCGCCAGGTCCAGGGTCTCTCCGTCACGGGGAGCCACCACGTCGGGGGCGCCGATCACCCAGGTGCCGTCGCCAATGAAGCTCACCCCGCTCCACTTGCGCGCCGACGAGAACGGCACCGAGCTCTGCACCCCCCAACCGGGGGTGTTGGGGTACGCCTCACCGATCGCCGCCAGGGTCACATTGGGATGAGACTCGGCGGCGGCGATGGCCGCCAGGGCCGGCTCGGGGTCGCGATCGGAGAGGAGGATCACCTCCTTGACCGTCAACCGCCCCTCGGTGAGGGTGCCGGTCTTGTCGAAACAGACGGTGTCGACCCGGGCGAGGCCCTCGATGGCAGGAAGCTCCTGGACCAACACGTTGCGACGGCCCAACCTGATGACACCGAGGGCAAAGGCGATCGAGGCCAGGAGAACCAGGCCCTGGGGGATCATCGCCACCCCGGCGGCCACCGCCCCGCCTAGACCTTCGAGAAAGGTCCCGCCGCCACGTAGCGAGCTCCACACCAGCAGGGCCCCCACCGGCACCACCGCCCAACTGACGATTCCGAGAATCCAATCGATGCCCTCCCTTAACTCGGAGCGCACCAGATCGAACCGCTTGGCCGCGTGGGCCAGCCGGGCGGCGTATGAGTCCGCACCGACCCGGGTGGCCCGGTACCTGCCCGAACCCGCAGCGACGAAACTCCCCGAGAGACACGGATCGTCGGGCTGCTTGGTGACGGGGTCGGCTTCTCCGGTGAGCAGCGACTCGTCGACCTCCAATCCTTGGGAGCTGACCACCACCCCGTCGACCACGAGTTGTTCACCGGCACGGAGGTCGATGAGGTCGTCGACCACGACCCGGTCGACGGGCTGCTCGCTGAGCTTGCCCGACCTGATCACCCGGACCCGGGGGGCGGCCACCACCTGGAGCCGGTCCAGGGTGCGCTTGGCTCGGAGCTCTTGGACGATGCCGATTGCCGAGTTGGACACCAGGACGATGCCAAAAAGGGCGTCCCGGGGCTCGCCCAACACGATGAGCACCACCAGGAGGAGAGCCCCGAGAATGATGTTGAACCGGGTGACGACATTGGCCCGGATGATCTCCTTGGTCGTCCTACTCGGTTGCTCGGCGACCCGATTGACCAGCCCTGCATCGACCCGCTGGCGAACCTCGTCCCGGGTGAGCCCTCCTTCAGGCGAAACCAACTCGAGGTTTGTCATCCCGGGTCAGCTTACGGTGGTGTCCCCGCCAGGCGGCTATCGCGAATTCCGCCCTTTGCGACGTACTGTGAGGGTTAGTGACGCCATACGCGCGGTAGACCCTCACAGAACAGGGCTCGACCCGCCCGGCACCAAGGGAGTCGGGTCAGCCGTGGGGCTCGATGAACTCGAGGACGCGCTTCCATGCGTCGGCCGACTCGGCTGCGTAGTCCTCGTACTTCCGGTCGAAGAACGAGTGGGGGGCTCCCGGGTAGACCACCACCTCATTGGTCACGCCGGCGGCATTCAGCGCTTCCTCGAACTCGTCGATTGCCTCCTGGGGGATGCCCGGGTCGTCACCGCCCATCAAAACCAGGAGCGGACAGGTCATCTGCTCGACCCGGCTGATCACGCCCCCCTCCTCGTTGTCGCGGCGGGGCCGCCCATAGAAGCCGACTGCACCGGACAACCCCAACCCATTGGCGGCCTGGTGCCAGGAGTTCGACCCCCCGAAGCAGAACCCGACCGTGAACACCGCTCGATCCGGATTGTGAGCCCGAAGCCGCGACACGGCGGCAGCCACGTCCTCACGAACCCCTTCCAGGGTCGTGGCTTGGACATGGGGCCCGTAGTCCCAGTCGTCGGAGCGTTCGCCATGGCCCGCGGTGCGGCCGAAGTAATCGATGGCGATGGCGTCATGGCCCGATTGGGCAAACCGGGCGGCGAGATCCTTGTAGAACTGGAACAAACCGCGCACGTCGGGCAGGACCACGACAGCGGCCCTCGATTCCTCCTCGCCGAAGGCCTCGAAGGCCATCAACTCGTTGCCGTCGCCGGCGGTGAGGGTGATGTCCCGGGTGGTGATGTCCCGGTCGCCGGCTGGTACCGGCGGCTCCGAGTCGTGATCGAAACACATGAGCCCAGGGTAGCTACTCGGGCGAGGCCGGGACAGGGGATCTCGGTGACCCATGACCCTCCCTGGCATTGGGGCCCCAACCCCTCCGAGGGGAGATCAGGTGAGCCACTCCCAGTCAGCGACCAGGGCATCCGCCTCGGCCGGGCCGGCCGAGCCCCGCTCGTAGGGGAACGGCTCCCGGGGGGAGTCGACCACCGGGGCCACCACCCGCCACGCCTCCATCACCCCGTCGACCCTGGCGAAGAGCGACTGGTCGCCAAAGAGGGCGTCGTGGAGCAAACGCTCATAGGCGTCCTGGCTCTCGGCTCGGTTGTCCCCGTAGTCCAGGTCGAGGGTGACCGGCTCGCTGACGATGGCCGGCCCGGGCCGCTTGGCCTGCATGGAGAGGACGATCAGGTCGCGGGGCTTTGATTGAAAGCGGAGACGGTTGGGACCGGGTGCCATCCTCCCCCCGAACAACAGCCGGGGTGGACGACGGAACTCGACGACGGCCTCGGTGACCGTGGAGGCCAGGCCCTTCCCCGTCCTGATCACCCAGGGGACACCTGCCCAGCGCCAGGAGTCGATCTCGAACCGGCCGGCGAAGTAGGTCTCGGTAGCCGACCGGGGGTCGACACCCGGCTCGTCCCGGTATCCCGAATATTGGGCGGTGACCACATCATCCGGCTCGAGCGACTTGGTCGCTCGAAGCACCTTGACCCGCTCGTCGCGCAGGGCATCGGGATGCTCGGAGACCGGGGGCTCCATGGCCAGCAGCGCCATCATGACCAGAAGATGGTTCTGCACCACGTCACGAAGGGCGCCGACCGAATCGTAGAAAGCGCCTCTCCCCTCGACGCCAAACGACTCCGACATGGTGATCTGCACTCCGCTGATGTAATGACGGTTCCAGACCGGCTCCAGGATCGTGTTGGAGAAGCGGAAGACCATGAGGTTCTGCAGGGCCTCTTTCCCGAGGAAGTGGTCGATGCGGTAGACACGCTCCTCCGGGTAGTGGCGGTGGATGATCTCGTTGAGCTCTTCGGCACTGGCCGTGTCCCGGCCGAAGGGCTTCTCGACGACCACCCGCCCGTTGTGGTGCAGACCCACGGCGGCCAGACCCTTGACCACATCGTCGAACAGTGACGGCGGGATCGCCAGATACGACACTGTGCACTCCCGATCACCGACCTGTTCTTTGATCGCCTCGAAGGTCGACGGGTCCTGATAGTCCCCGGGCACGTGACTGAGCCGGGAGCCGAGCATTTCGAAAGCCGACTCGTCGACGTCGACTCCGCTGGCCTCGACCGCGATGCGGGCACGGCGGCGCAGTGAGTCACTGTCCTCTGGTGAACGGCTGACCCCGATCACCGGCATGTCCAACAGGTCGTCCTCGGCCATGTGATAGAGGGCGGGGAAGAGACGTCGTTTGGCCAGGTCACCGGTGATCCCGAACAGGATCAGGGCGTCGGCGAGTTTGTCAGCCATCGGGCCCAAGTTAAGACCCGGGGAGTAGTTGTGCGAGACTCCCATCCGACAGGTAGAGGTAATGCCCGGCCGAGACCGACCTTCTGCGCCATCCGAGACGACCGAGCGATCATTCACCGTCTCCGCGCTGCTCACCCGGGTGCAGAACGTCGTCGTCGCCGAGTTCCCGTCTCCGGTTTGGGTGCGAGGCGAGGTGACCGGCTATCGCCGGACCAGCCGCGGAGCGGTGTTCTTCAGGCTCGCCGACGCCGAGGCAGATGATGCTGCGCTGGATGTGTCAGGCCGGGGGAGGATCATGGCCGACATCGAGAGAGTGTTGGGCGATGCTGGTCTGGGCAGACTGGCCGACGGGGTCGAGCTGCGGATAAGGGGAACCGTGGAAGTCGACCGTCGAAATTCCCGGGTGCGTCTGGCGATGCTCGAGGTCGATCCGGCGTTCACCGCGGGCCGTCTCGCCTTGGAACGGGCCCGGGTGCTCCAGGCGATGTCCGCCGACGGCTCACTCGCAGCAAACCGAGCTCTCCCCCTCCCGGTCCTCCCTCTGCGTCTCGGGTTGGTCACCAGCCGGGGCTCGGCGGCCCACGCCGACTTCCTCGACCACCTCAAACGGTCCGGGCTCCGCTTCTCGGTGAGAACCGCCAACACCGTGGTACAGGGCGAGAATGCCCAGGGTGAAATCGCCGCCGCCCTCAACCGGGTGGCGGTCGAGCCGATAGATGCTGTCGCCCTGATAAGAGGGGGCGGATCGAAGCTGGAGCTGGCCGTGTTCGACACCGAAGTCGTCGCAAGGGCCATCGCGGCGATGCCGGTGCCGGTGATCACCGGCATCGGTCACGAGGTCGACCGGACCGTGGCCGACGAGGTGGCCGCCGTCGCCCTCAAGACCCCGACCGCCGCCGCGGAGTGGCTGGTGTCGACGGTCAAGGACTTCGGCGACCGGCTCGACGGGGCCCGGGCCCACATCCGCAGTGAGGCAGAGCACGCGCTGGGGCGGCACCACCAGCTCCTGCGCCGGACCGCGTCGGACCTGGCCGCGATGAGCAGCACCCTGGGTCGCCAACACGATGCCCTGGCACATCTGCGAAGAGACCTCGCCGACGGGGCACGGGAGGTTCTGACCCGTCATCGCCTCGAGCTGCGGGGGCTCGGCGAGTGGTTCGGGGCAATCGATCTGGCACCCACCCTGCAACGCGGGTTCGCCCTGATCACGGCTCCCGACGGTAAGACGGTGATCAAGTCGGTGGGTCAGGTCTCCCCGGGCGACCGCCTCGTGGTCCGGTTCGCCGACGGTACCGTCGGGGTCACTGTGGACGACCAATGAGCAGCGAAGACCTCACCTACCGCCAGGCGTTGGACGAGCTCAGGGCGATCCACGCCCGATTGAAGGCCGAAGACGTCGATGTCGACAGCCTGCTCGACGACGTCCAGCGCGCCTCGGAGCTCCTCGACTTCTGCCAGAGGCGGATCACCGCGGTGGGCGAACAGCTCGAGGTGGTGCTGAGGGATTTCGACACCGACACCGGCGCTTAGAGATCAGAAGACAGCTAGCCCACGTCCTCCAGCACGACGAGGGGGATGATCCGGTTGGTCATCCGCTCATAGCCTGAGTAGCCCGGATGTCGCAGGAAGAGCTCCCAGACGCTCTGCCGTTCCTCTCCGTCGAGGAAACGGCCCGCACCTCACGCCACTCCCCTGCCTCCCTGACCCTGGCGCGGGGAGCCGCCCTGAGGTTCTTCACCCACGCAGGGTCGTGATCGGCCGCGGCGTTGCTCCCGGCCAAGACGGGACCGGGTGGTGTGTCCACGCAGCTGATGAGGATGCTTCGCGGGGCGCCGGAGCGGTGACCGGTGGTCTCCAGCTCGTGGATGGGGAGACCTCCGACACGGTTGGTGAGACGGCCTCCGGAGAGATCCCAGACCAGACGGTGGGCTCTCCACTGGAGTCGCATCAACCAACGCGGTGGCGTCTTGTCCATCCTCGAAGCGTACGAACCAGCCACGCCGAGTTGCGGCAGCGTCGGCGGACCGCGGCAGATAGCCTTGGGCCCATGGGCAAGATGGTCACAGTCGTCTTCGTGGTGCTCCTCGGCGTGGTGGTCTTTGCGTTGATGAGCGAGTCCTTTCCCGACGGAAGTGCCCTGCGGGGCATGGCCGACGGCATTCGCAGTGTCGGCCGGGGCCTCGGTGACATGTTTGGCGGCGGATACGGGGCAGTCACTCCCGGCTGACAACCGGGCTCACCCCTTCGGGGCTGGCTCTCACCGCCACGATGTGATGGGAGTCGATGCTGACGACGGTCTCGTTCTCCCGGTCGAAGAACTCCCGCCAGGGGCCCGAGCCCACACTCGTGGCGTACTCGAGCGATGGGTAGTGGGACTGCGGTTCCATCCGCCCCTCACCGTGGTGGGCCAGCCGCACCGCTTCGGCCACATTTTCGATCTCGATCTCGTAGACCTCGCCCCTTGCGAAATGGTACCGGGTGAAATCATCTGACATGGTGCCGGACTCTATGCGCCCGGCTTCATCGTCGGTCTCGATGGCTCAGGCGCGTAGGTCGGCGAAGAAGTCTCGCATTGCCGCGGCTACCAGGTCGGGAGTCTGTTTCGCAGTGAAGTGCCCGCCCCGGGGAAGGTCGGACCACGCTCTGAGGTCGGTATAGGTGCGCTCCGCGTAATGCCGGGGAAACCCCCGCTCGCCCCACTGCACCGCCACTCCCACCGGCACAGTCACCAGCGGAATTGGAGGCTCGTTGCCCCTCCCGTGGTAGTACGGGAGAAACGAGGTGCCGATGCTCTGACTGAACCAGTAGAGACTCGTGGTCGTCAGGATGTCGTCGACGCTCCACGCCTCCTCGAACTCGGGCCCGCTCCACTCCCTGAATTTCTCCACGAGCCAGGCCAACAGACCCGCTGGAGAGTCATTGAGCCCGACGGCTAGAGTGTCGGGCCGGGTGGATTGGATCTGGCTGTAACCACGCCCGGTGCTCCACTTGTCGGCGAGCCACTGGCGGAACTCCTCCTCGGCCTCGGTGAGGTCGTCACTGCGCTCCTCCGGAGGGAAGGCGGCGTGAGTCGAGAACAGCCCGACGACGCTGTCCGGGTAGAGCGCCGCCAGCCAGTCGCTGACGGTGGTCCCCACGTCCTCGCCATAGGTGGCGTAACCCCCGTACCCGAGTGTCTCGGTCATCAGGGTGTGCCACAACCTGGCCACCACATCGCCGGTGAACGGGTCGTTGGCGAGCGACGACGAGAAGCCGTATCCGGGGAGTGAGGGCGCCACCACGTCGAAGGCGTCGGCTTGGGTGCCGCCGTGATTCAGAGGGTCGGTCAACCAGCCGACGATGGGAAGGTACTCGACGAAGGAGTAGGGCCAACCATGGCTGAGGATGATGGGGATGACACTGGGATAGCGGCTTCGATCGGCGCGGACATGGACGAAGTGGACCTCCTGGTCGCCGAGCTTCGCCATGTACTGCTCGAACGAGTTGAGCCACTCCTCCTGACGACGCCAGTCGAACTGGCTGCCCCAGTAGTCGACGAGATGGGCGAGATACCGGTAGTCGACCCCTGACTCCCAGGACTCTCCTGCCGGTGGTGAGGGGAGCCGGGTTTCAGCCAGGCGGCGGCGAAGGTCGGATAGCGCCGAGTCGGGCACCTGGATTCGAAACGGCTCGATCACCAGACGACGATACCGCCCACCGGTCCCCCAAGTCATCAGTGCTCGCTGGGCGTAAGCCGGGTGGCGGCCACGTTTGAGGCAGAGTAGGGACGTGAAAGTCGTCCACCCCCTACACGACGAGCGGTCCCCGACCGGGGTCAACCGGTCGGGGCCCGCACCAGGGTCACCGGGTCCTGATCACCACCAGGTGGTCGGCTGCGGACTCCGCACCCCACACCTCACCGGGTCGCCCATGGATCTGACGGACCTCGCCGGGGTCGTGGGGTAGCTGGTAGCTGTTGAAGGTCTCGGTCATCGGGTCGAACCGGATGATGGCGTTGGCCGCGAAGTCGCTGACCCAGACGATGTCCCTGTCGTCGACGAAGACCGCATAAGCCGCCGGATCGCCGCCGGGGAGCAGCCACGTCTGCCACTCCTGGGTGCTCGGGTCATAACGGCTCAGGTTCCCGCTGTTCCACTCACTCACCCAGACCGCCCCCTTCGAGTCAGCCCACACCCGTCTCGCCCCCTGGTTCGGGGTGGGTGGGGTGAGGACGGTGACGTCTCCGCCCTCGACGATCGCGCCGACGTACGAGCCGGCCAGTGAGGCGAACATGACATCGCCCAGAGGTGTGGCGGTGATCCCATACGGGCCCCTGCCCCCGGGGGCATCGAATACCTGGATCTCGCCCGTCTCAGGGTCGAGCGCTCCATAGATTCCACTCTGACCGGTGAACCAGAGGGTGCCGGCGGTGTCGAAGACCGCGGTGTTCAGATTTGCCCCACCGGCGTCGTCGGATAGTGGGAAGACGGTCACCTCGCCGGTGTCGGGGTCGACCGCCACGATGGCGTTCAGGCCCGAGTCGGTGATCCACGGTGTCCCCTCTTCATCCACGATGACACCGTGGGGCCGGGAACCGGGGCCGAGGGGGATGTGACGGGTCTCCCCGCTCTCAGGATCGAGCCAGCCCAATTCCCCCGATCCCTGAGCGGTGTACCAGACACCGCCATCGACGGCGGGCGCCACATCGTGTGGCCTCGACCCGCTGGGGACCGCGAACGTCACGATGGTCAGCGAATCGGGGGCCAGGGTGGGGGTTGTGGTAGCCGGCGGTGGAGTCGTCACCGCGCCGACCGTGGTGGTCGTGGTGGGTGCGGTGAGCGAACTGGTGGTGGTCGCCACCGAGATGGTGGTGGTCGTCCCCGCCGTGGAGGCGGTGCAGGCGGTGACGACGAAGATCAACAGGACCGGGCGAGCCCTCACGTGGAAAACCTAGTTCAATACGGGGATACCTGCGCAGGCCGCCCTAGGACCGCCAGTCGATGATGTAGACCATCAGCGGTTCGGACACCCCCTTGAGCTCGACCTCACGGGGCTCGGAGACCGGATATGGGACCGCCCCGGCTGCTGAGAGAAACGGCGCTGAGACCACGATCTCCTCTCCCCCGCCCAAGTCGCCGACTCTCGCCGCCACATGGACACCCGCCCCGGTGTAGTCACCCCTCTGCCTGGTCGCCTCGGCCAGGTGGATGCCGACCCTCACCGTGGGTGAGAACCCGTGCTGGAGACGATGCTCCACCAGCAGGCGCTGGATGGAGACCGCACAATCGATGGCGTCCCTAGGGGAGTCGAAGGCAACGAAGAACCCGTCTCCGGTGTGACGGACCTCTTCTCCCCGATGACTGGAGATCAGCTCGCGCAGCTCGCGGTCGTGCCAATCGAGGAGCCGCTCCCATGCATCGTCACCGATGAGGCCGATCAGGTCGGTAGAGGTGACGATGTCGGTAAACATGAAGGCCTTGGTGAGACGTTCGCGCCGCGCGGCGCTGCCTACGCCGCCGCCGGTGGCCTCGAGACGCTCCAAGTCGGTCCGGGCGCCGAGCCTCTGGTAGACCGAGCGGGCCGCCGTGAACTCCAGCCCGGCTCCGGGCTCGTCACCTGTCGCAGAACGCGCTGTTCCCAGAAGCTCTCTGGCCCGCGCCGCCTCATAAGGAAGATCGACTTGCTGCCAGAGCCGCCAGGCCTGATGAAGGATGCGAAGGGCCTCCTCGGCATGACCCTCCCCCAGCTCCACAGATCCGCGGCAGGTGAGCGCCATGGCGTGCCAGGTGGGTGAGTCGTAGATCCGGGCGATCTCCTCGAGCTCGGCCACCGCCTCTCTAGCCAGCTCGAAGTCTCCGGAAGCTATGGCGATCTCGGTCTGCGCCGGCAGCAGGTGGCCCCGGGTCAGTACGTCGGTGGCGCTGCTATCGGACAACGTGGCGGCGAGGGCGGCGGCGATCGACCCGGCGGCCTCCTCGAGCTTCCCCTGATTCATCTTCAACAAGGCGAGCCCGGGTTGTGCCGGATGACCGTATTCGTAGGCGCGCATGAAGGCTTCTTCTGCCGCTTCGAGGTCTCCCATGCGCCGCCGGACCTCCCCGATCTCATAGTTGGCGAAGCCGAGACCGTTGAGCAGGTGGAACCGCTCCAACTCGACACAGGCGATGCGGGCTTCGTGCTCTGCCTCCGACCATGCTCCCCGCAACCGCTTCAACTCCGCCCTGTGCACCTGACACACCCCGGTGAAGCCACCTACCGAGTTGTTCTTCATCCACCGCTCGGCCTGCTCGGTCCACTCACCGGCTCGTTGATAGTCGGCCAGGCTGCTGCACACGCCGATGGTGTTGCAGTACACGTCACTCGAGGCGCGCAGGTCGGCGCCCCTCGACATGGCCAGGATCGATGCCTCATCGATGAGGGCCATCCCTTCCCGCCATTCCCCCTTGTATGTCAACGCGATTCCCTTGAAGCTCATGGCCAGTGCTTGGGCCCCGACCGTGTTCTGTCTCTCCGCGATCCCCAAGGCCTCATCGGCGTTGGCGATCACCGCGTCCAGATCGCCTCTCACGAACAGCGCCTCGGCGACGTGGAGGATCTTCAACCAGGCATGTCCCTCGGACTCGGACTGGCCATCGAGCAGCCTGGTGATCCGGGCCACCCACCCGGTGGCGACCGAGACCGCCATTCGTCGCATGGCGAAATAGGCGAGCCGTGCCCCCACGGTGGCCGCGTCAGACAGACGGGCCTGGTCGAGGAAGCCCTCGTATGCTCGCTCGAACACGTCAAGGGCCTGATCCGGCTGGGCCGACCACCAGTAGGCATCGCCCAACAGCATGAGGTCATCCGGTGAGAGGCCCCCGTCCTGGTCGACCTCGGTCAGTACCTCGAGCGCCCGGTCCCAATCATGTTTCCGGATCGCCTCTCTGCCGACTTCAATGGTTTCGACTTTTCACTCCTCCACTCGACTCTTGGCGAGCCTAACTGAAGCCCCTGGCTCCAAATTCGGGTTGACGACTCGCCAATGGCACGGTGTGAACCTGTGGTGATGAGCTCAGGTCTGTTCGATGAGGCGCTTGGCGAGTGTGCCCAACATGCCCAGAGAGACCGCGGGCCGCTCCTCGAGCACGGACATCAGATCGGAGTTGGACAGGGCCAGACCCCGGAGTCCCTCCTCACCGGCGTGGACATCGGCCGAGCGGGCCCCGCCGGTCAGCAAGGCGAGCTCGCCGACCTGCTCGCCGGGCCCGTAGGTCTCGATGAGTCTTCGCTCTGAGCCTTCCCCGGTGGTGACCACAGCCGATCCCTCCACGATGAGCAATAACTCCTCACCGGGCTCTCCCCGGAGGTAGACCGGCGCCGCAGGCTCGTAACTCGACTCGGTGGTCGCTCGTGCGATCAGGTCGAGGTCCTCGGGGTCGAGCTCGGAGAACATGTGAACGCGCTGCAGTGCCAGAACCTTGTCCATCGCGCTCAGAATCCGTGGTGTCGCCATCGGCTCCATCACGGACAAGCTTGGCACGGACACATCGGCCGCGGAGCCTTCGGTCTCAGCCAAGGTCCGGGATGCGAGGGTCTTCAGCCATGGGTCGAAGTCGGCGCTGAGCTCGTCGAGGGCGCGCTCGCGACTCGGGGGCGGTTTCGAGCCATCGGACTCGAGCAGCGGGAGGAGGACGCTCAGCACCTGGCGCGCCCCCACCGTCTCCAGGGCCTCGATCGCCTGGGACTGGGTTTCGGGATCGGTCGACCTCACCCCCCTGGCGACAATGGGCATGACCGTTCGGGTCTCCGGAGTGGTCATGGCCAACAACACCCAGTCCACCAGACGACGGGTCCGCATCCGGAGAACCGAGAGCAGGTATTGCCCGGACGGTGAGTGCTCTTCTCCTTGCAAAGCACGGGCGTAGGCCATCAAGCGGGCGGCGCGCTCGGCCTCCGACCGTGCCCACATGGTGAAGTCGTCCGCGAGCTCTTCGACCGGGGTCAGCTCGCTGAGAGCCGCTTCCGAAGCGCTCACCGACCCGGTGGCGAGCACATCCATGAGGATCTCCCGTCCCCCCGCGCTGGCAGCGAGAGCGGAGGCTGATGCTCGCCTCACGCTCGGCGATCGGTCGTCGAGGCCCGGTCGTAGCGCCGCCGGCTCGCCATGCCGGTTCCCAAAGGCGACCGCGGCCGCGCTACGGACGAGCGCACTCTCGTGGTCGAGGAACGGCGTGGGGTCGACGGCGATGGTGGAAGCGGGGCGGGAGGTTTCCGCCAGCGCGGCGGCCACCGCCCTTGGATCGGGGTCGGCCAGCAACGACGCGATCACACCCTCCCCGACCGTCCCGCCAACCACGCGGGCCGCGGCCGCCCTCACCCTGGCATCGGGGTCGGTCAGCGCCTTCTCGGCGAGGGGCGCCCCGTTGTCCTCGGGATGGGCAGCTAGATACTGGAGCACCTGGAGTCGCACCTCGGGGACTTCGTCACCCACCGCCTTCGAGGCGTGATGGGACACCCGACCGGGGTCGATGACACAGACCGTGTCGAATGCCGCCGAGCGGACCAGGGGGTCAATATCGCTGAGCAGGGGCTCGACGGCGGCGGCGGCGTCCCCGAACCGGGCGAGACCCGCCACCGCCAGCGCCCTCGCACTTGGTCGGGGGTCCCCGAGGTGCTCGACGAGCACCCGCCGTGCATCGGCGTCGGTCGGGCTGACCACCCCATGGGCCGGCGCATCGAAGATCCCCACCACCCCGTGTCTCACCGCGGATACCACTGCACCCAAATACGCCCCCCGGAGCCGAATCACCATGACGAGCATCAACATGGACAAGCCCAGCCCGACCATGAACATCACCTCCACCGCAGCCTCCGCGGTGACGACCAGTAACACCCCGGCCAGGCTCACCCCGATCTGAGCCGGCACCGCGGTCATGAAGGCCACCATCTGGCCACGTCTCCTCCCGGTGATCACGTTGAACAGGGCATTGAAGGCAGTGACTCCGATGGCGTTGACCGTGACCCATTGCAGACCCCTCACCAGTGCCGCACTGGCCAGGGTGAACACGATGAGCCAGATGCCGAAGCCGGCGGCGTAGACCACGGGCACGATCATCAGCGAGACCACCAGCCCGAATCTGGCGAAGAGACGATTGGTGACGAACAGGGAGAACAGGAAGGTGGCTGCGGTGGCGACCGAGGAGAAGACGCCGAGAAAGCCGGCGGTGGCCTCCTCGGTTTCGAAGGAGGATGCCACCGACTCGCTGAAGGGGAAGTAGACGAGATAGAAGAGGCAGAACATCGCAATGGCGATGACGGCGGCCATCCTGAGGAACTTGGTCGACCAGACCGTGGACACCGTGGCGGTGATCTCCCTGATGATCGAGGCCGGGGGGTCGATCTCGTCATCGGTGAACAGGGTGCGCACCTTGGCCAACAACCCGGCCCCGCCCAGCAACAACGCCGCCTGCACCAGGAGCAGGTTCTCGGTGCCGAGGAAGGCGGCGAGCGGGCCGGTCAAGAGATTGCCCAGCACACCTCCGGCGACACCGGCGGTGGCGAAGAGCGGGAACAGACGCTTGGCCTGACGGGTGGTGCACGCCGCCCCTGCCGCGTTCCACATCACGGTGAGGGTCACCATCATGATGACCTGTGTCGAGATCCAGATCACCGGATAGACGGAACGGGAATCGACCTGGGCGCCCAACCACTCCACGGCAGCCCATGCCGAGCACACGAGGGTCGCGGTCCGCAACCACCGAGCGGGCCCGCGGTAGGCGAGACCGGTGCTGTGCGCCAGGATGAAGACCATCACCGCCACACCAGACAACATGATCATCAAAGGCAATCGGTCGACGCCGAACCTGAGGAAGAACAGGGCGTCGGCGGCGTTGGCCGCGAGACCATGACTCGACTGGACCACCAGGAAGAATGCCACCATCCACGCGACCAGAGGCTTCTCCTCGCTCCGGATACCCAGCATGCGGCCCCATGACCTTCTGACTGGTGGTTCGGTGGTGGTCACAGCCAGGTTCTTACCAGCCCAACCCGGCATCCACCCCGAAAACAACCGTTCTGTGCGGGTTTATGGCGCGTTACGCGCCATAAACCCGCACAGAACGGTGGAAATGGTCCCGGTCAGGTCGAGCCCGACTCGGCCAGTGTGCCGGTGAGTACCACCTGTTCCGACGGGGCGACTCCTGCGCCTTCGGTCTGCAGAGTCACGATGAGCTCCGGGTACTCCGCCATCGGAACTCCGGACCACAGGGTCACCGTCTGGCCCTGTCTCATATGGAACGTCCCGATGCTGACACGGTCACTCCCCCGGGCGACCCACCCCTCGTAGTAGGCCCCGGCCGGGGCCGGATCGAGCCCGAGGACCTCGAGCCTGATCCACCATCCCGCCTCGGTCGCCCCCACCGCTCCGGTTCCCCTGGCTTCGGGGGCGGCGTCTGCTCCGAGCAGCTCGAAGGACCTCTGGTCTCCACCCCCATCGTTGAGCGGGCCCAGCACCAGGACTGCGAACAGGGCTGCCACTGCGGCCATGGCCGCCGCGTAGACCGGCCATCTGCTTCGGGTCTGGCCGGTGGAGGTGACCACCGGGCCCGACCGGGTCATCGCAGCCAGCACGGCCTGCTCCACGCCGCCGGGTGGGTCGGCCCAGACGGCTTCGTTCCTGAGTATCTCGTCGATGCGATCCGACTCCATGCGCTCGAGGTCGCTCATATCTCGTTGAGGTGGCTCAAAGACTCGGAGAGCCTCTTGTGGGCGCGATGCGAGCGTGACTTCACCGTCCCCACCGGGATGCCGAGCCGCTCGGCGATCTCAGTGTGGGTCAGCCCATCGAGATGGCTCAACTTGACCACCATCCTCTCCTCGTCGGGCAGTCGGTCCAGAGCCGCCCGCACCTCGAACACCTCCCAGGCCACCTCGAGACCGGGTGAGGTGACCACACTGTCGACGTCGTTGCTGGGGACGACCCTTCTTCCTCTGCGGAACAAGTCGATGGCGGTACGTCGTGCGATGGCGTAGAGCCAGGGACCGATCTCGCGATCGGCGTCATATGTCGAGGCGGCACGCCACGCCTTGAAGAACGTCTGCTGTGTGGCGTCGGCTGCAAGATCACGATCCCTCAGGACACTCAGAGCGAGGGCGAACACCGGGCCGCCGAACTCGTCGTAGACGGCTTTGACCGCCTGGGCATCACCAGCCCTGAATTGCTCGAGCACGGCTCGGTCCACGACCCCGATTCTGCCAGATACTCGGCGCTGCGAGACCGGGGTCGCGAACCAACAACCCCTACCTGGACAGTTGACCCCGAATCACACCGCCCGGTGTGAAGTTGGAGTGCAAGTTGAAGTAGAAGTCACCCGGGTTCTGCCGGATCTCTTTGACGAGGGCCGACTCGACGTCGACACACATGCTGTGGTTCGGTGACGTCACAAAGAAGTCGACGAGAGGCGGGTTGACTGCCCCTGCCCCGCCACGATGGATGTGGCCGGCGACGATCACCTCGCCCTCGGCGTAGCCGCTCGACACGATGTCGGCACAGATCTCGCCCTGACCCTGGTTGAGGGTGAAGTTGGCGGTACCCGTGGCGGCGGACCCCGAGGGCGGGACCTCGTTGTCACCGGAGAGGTCGGCACTCAGGGGCCGTCCTCCACCGAGAGCGGGCAGGGCGAGGGCGAGCGCCATGGCGAGGGTCGACAAGATGGCGACGGCTCGGGTGATATTCGATAAATGCAAAGGACTCCTCCTTCTGGGGTATACCGGGAGTACGCAACACCGCTGCTCGCGGTTCGCGACCGCTTACCCCTCGACGGTGATCGAACCAGTCATCTCCGCGTGTATGGAGCAGAAGTATGCAAATTCGCCAGGGTTCTCGAAGGTGAAGTCGAAGGTCTCCCCACCGGCGAGGGTACCGCTGTTGAAGACACCGTCTTCGGAGGTCCAGGTGTGGGGCACCGCGTCGTCATTGGTGACGGTGACCGTGGTGCCGGCGCTGATCGTCGCCGGGCCGTTGAAGTCGAACCCCGAGATCACGATCGACGCCTCATCTCCGGTCGCCCCGGTGGTGGTGGGGCTGCCAAGCGTGGTCGTGGGATCCCCGGCCGTGGTGGTGGTGTCTCCCCCTGATTCGTCTCCACAGGCCACCATGGCCAGGGAGCAGACGACGAGTGTCAACAGACGAAGTTGTTTCATGGGTCCTTCCAGATGCTTGGTCAGTCATTGTTACGCATCGCGGGCCCGTTTGGTTCATATCTCCGATGGCGAGCCGGTCCGTCACCAGGGCCGCCCCCGCAGCGAGACTCCCCCACATGGACGCCGAACAGCTCGGATCCCAACCGTATAGTCCCGCCCATGGCCTCGGCATGGGTGCGTCCAGTCCCTGAGACCTTCGACCAGGCCATCGTGGGCAAGCACGGCCGGGCGCCGCAGGTGGCATTGGCGAGGCGACAACACTCCGAGTACGTCAGTCGTCTGGTAGAGGCCGGATTCGATGTCGAGACGATCCCCGCCGACGATCGACTGCCCGACTGTGTGTTCGTAGAGGACACCGCGGTGCTCCTGGGATCCCGGGGGATCATGACCCGACCGGGGGCTCCGGCCCGACGCCCCGAGGTCGAGTCGGTGGCGGCACTGCTGGGGAATAAATTCCCGCTCACTTCGATCGTGGCACCGGGGACCCTCGACGGCGGTGACGTGATGATCATGGGTGACACCGTGTACGTGGGACGGTCACAGCGGACCAACGAGTCGGGTGTCGAGCAGCTGGGCGAGCTGGTCTCCGATCAGGGCATGCGCCTGGTCCCGGTGGATGTCGCCGGGGTGCTCCACCTCAAGTCTGGCGTGCTCCCGGTGGATGCGGAGACCGTGGTGGTCACCCCGGGAACGGTGGACGAAGACTTGCTCGACGGTCTTCGCATCGTGCACGAGGAGGAGACCGAACGTCACATGTTCAGCGCCCTGCCGCTGGGTGACACCGTTCTGGTGACATCCAATGCACCGCTGACCGCACGCCGGGTCGAGTCCCTGGGTCGCGTGGTGGTCCCCATCGACGTGTCGGAGATCCTCGCCGCCGACGGCGGGCTCACCTGCCTGTCGATCATCCAGAGATGACGGTGGAGGCTCGGGTCAGGTGTCGTCTTCGAGGCTGTTCGGCTCGTCGACCTCGGCGGCGGCGCGCCGTCCCTCGTCGTAGTCGGTGAGAGCCGCCCTGATGTCGATCGCCCACTCGGCGGCCACCGTGCTCGGCTCGTCTTCGGACCCGGCGAAGTTCTGGCCAGGCACCCGAACCCGCAGTGTCGTGCCGGCCGACCCGGAGTCCTTCTCGGGCGGTTGCTCCCCGCGCGCCGGGGGTGTGGGGGCTTCCGGGATCCCCTCACCCATGCCGTTGCCGTTCACCGGCGACGGCACCGCTCGGGCAGAAGGTTTGCCGATCAGGGGGCCGAAGATCTTGGCCAGAAAGGCCTCTGTGGCGTCGTGTTCCGACTGTGAGACACCGGAGGCTCCGCCGCCTTGCCCGGGGTCGCCGCTGCCGGGTGCGATGTCACGGAGCTCCTCCATGAGACCTTCCAGCATGCCGGTGCTGGAGGCTCTGCCGCCAAGCTGAGAGTGACGACGAGGCGGTTGGAGCGCCTCGGCGGCACCGTCGACATCCTGAGCGAGCGGAAACACCCCCGAGCCCAGCCCCGGCTCGGTGGTCTTCTCAACCAGGGCGAGCGGGATCACCAGGCGCGCGGTGGTGCCTGGCACCGCCGGAACGAGGCGCACCGAGATGTCGTGACGAGCTGCCAGACCCGCCACCAGGAAGAGTCCAAGGGTCGGCTCCGATTCCCTCAATTTGGCACCGGGGTCTTTCAGCAATCGGTTCAACTCGGCGATGCGGTCCTCGGTTATTCCCGGTCCGCTGTCGGAGATCGAGATCAGATAGCCGTCGGGCTCGAAGAGACCCGTCACCCGTGCCCTTTCGTGCGGGCCGGAGAACGAAACCGCGTTGTGGACCAACTCCGACACCATCTGGGCCAAACCACCGGCCACCTCGCTCGAGACCTCGGCAGGTTCCAGGGTGACCACCTCGACACGGCTCTCCTCGACCCGAGCGAGAGCCATCTGCATCAGATCGACGATTTCCATGAACATGACCCTACTTCTGCGGGTTTGTCGGCGACAAGGATTGGCCGGTGTTACGGGCGGCGGCGCCGGTGCACGCGATGTGCAAACCCGTCGGCGAAGACGCCGAGAACACCGCTACCCCGGGGATAAGGTGCCGGGATGCCAGTGGTCTCCCGTCAGATCAACCGCCACCGATGGCTCCAAGCCGTGCTCTGGGCGCATCTGCCCCTCCTGGCATTGGTCGGGCTTGCTTCGGGCGAGCCGCCGTCCCGGATCGGGCTCGAGTCTCTGCTCCTGGTCATCCCGGCCCTCACCGCGATGTGGGCCCCAAACCGCGGCATTGCCGCCTCGGCCGTGGCCGTCGGCCTGCTCAACGCTTCGGGGATCCTGGTCCACTACAGCAACGGGCTAGCCGAGTCGCACTTCCATTTCTTCGTGGTCATCAGCCTCATCGCCCTGTTCCGCGACTGGAAGCCCATGCTGGTCGGATTGGTCTATACCACGGCGCAGCACGTGTTCGGTGCTCTCTTCATCCCCGACGTGGTGCTCGGCCGCCCCGACGCCATCGCCGACCCGACACGATGGGCCCTCTTCCACACCGGCTCCCTGGTGCTGTTGGCGGTGGTGCTGATGGGCAGCTGGCGTGTCGCAGGGCCCCGTCCCGACCAAGGCCCCGGCGACGAATTCCGACGCGGATTCTCCGAGGCGCCAACCGGGATGGCCCTGTTGGCCCGGTCGGGTAGGTTCGTGCTCGCCAACCGGGCAGTCGTCGAAGTGCTCGGCTACGACCAGGAGCGGCTGCTCCGCTCTGAGCTGCGGAGCCTGGTCCACCCCGACGATCACGCCGAGCTCGATCGGGCCTGGCTCGAGTTGGGCAGAGAGGCCACCCCGACCATCACCACCGAGATGCGTTGCATCACCGCGGGGGGCGGTGTCATCTGGGCCCGGATGTCACTGTCGATGATCGACGAGACCCCCACCGAGCCGGCGATGGTGGTTCTGCAACTCGAAGATGCCACCGCGGCGCATCGGCTGTCGCAACACCTGGAGGGATTGGTCAGAGGCAAAGACGAGTTCGTTGCCGCCATCGGCGATGAGATCCGCCACCCTCTCGGTGCTCTCCTCACCCTCGTCTCCGGGGCCGGTGAGGAAACGCCGCTGCTCGACCGGGTCGAGACCCACGTCAGGGAGATCTCGGCGATCGTCGACGACTTGATCGTCTCGGCGATGACGGAGACCCGACCGGTGACCTTCGTTGCCCGCTCCACCGACGTCGACACGTTGTGCCGCGAGGCGATGGCCGAGGTCCCCGGATCGGAGGACCTCCCACTCTCTACACACGACGCCTCGATTTGGGCCGACCCAGTGCGAGCCAAGCAGGTCTTGCGGGGTCTGATCGCCAACGCGCTTCGCTATGGGGGCCCCAACGCGGCGCTGAGGACGACCACTTCGGGGCCTGACATCCTCATCCAGGTGATAGACGACGGGCCCGAGCTCCCCGAAGCAGAGCGTGAGCGAATATTCAGTGGTGGCCTGCACGACGGCCGGCCGGTGACGAAGCCGGCCGCGGTGGGGTTGGGTCTGACGGTGGGCAGACACATGGCCCGGCAGATGGGCGGGGACATCGTCTATCGCCGTACCCCCGACCACATCAACGTGTTCGAGCTGAGTCTCCCCTCTGAGCCGATCAAGACGGTGTACAACCCCCGGATCCAGGCCTCAGCCGACAGGCTCGGCGTCCCCGCCTAATCGGTCACCCCGCCCCCGGAGACTGCCGAACCGACCCTCCATTGGTCCCTCCGCAGCCGCCCCGAGGTTGGGATACTCGTCATCCGGGTCGTCGGATCCGACCCGGCTCAGCGCATGCTCGACGACGGCGGCGAGCACACGTTGGACATCCACTCTCACCCGGGCATCACAGTAGAGAAGGGGGACCTCCGGGCTTATCTGCAGGGCGGTTCTCACCTCCTCATCCCCGTGCAGTTTCTGGCCGTGGAAGGTGTTGACCGCCACCACGAAGGGGGTCTCACGCTGTTCGAAGAAGTCGATGGCCGCAAAACACGCCTCGATGCGACGGGTGTCGACCAGGACCACCGCACCGATCGCCCCCCTGGCCAGCTCGTTCCACATGAAGTGGAACCGGTCCTGGCCGGGGGTGCCGAACAGGTAAAGCACCAGGTGGTTCTGGAGTGTGATCCGGCCAAAATCCATCGCCACGGTGGTGTGGGTCTTGTTGGTGTCGACGTACAGCTCATCGACCCCGGCGCTGGCCTCGGTGATGATGGCTTCGCTGCGGAGCGGCTCGATCTCGGAGATGGCCCCGACGAAGGTGGTCTTGCCGACACCGAAACCACCGGCAACGACGATTTTGACCGGGGTCAGTGGAATCTGGTCAGAGGGCTTTGATTCCATCGAGCACCTTCTGGAGGAGATCGGTGTAGGCCCGACTGTCTTTCTCGGCGACCGTTTGGGACGGCGGGTCGACAACGCTAACCGCCCCTTTCTCGAGCAGGTCGGCGGTGAGGACCCTCACCACGCCGATGGGGACATCGAGCAATGCGGCGAGCTCGATGATTGCAGTCTGCCTGCGGGCCATGGCGATGATCTCGGCAGCCTCCCAGTGGAACTGGGACCGCATCCTCAAACCCGTTGCGGTCGCGGAGACCAGCGCTTCGAGGGCGAAACGAGGCTGGTCGGCCCCGGTGCGCCCCCCGGTCATCGTGTATGGACGAACCAGACGACCCCCTTTTCGGGGCTGGCCCCTCAACGTGGTCATTCCGGTTGTACCAGGGCCGTTTTCAGCTCCTGACGCACCTCCGGGGTGAGGCTGTCACCCACGCGTTGGACGAAAATCGACATCTCGAAGGCAATCGCGCCCATGTCGACTTCTTTCTCGGTGAGACAGCAGATCAGTGAGCCGTCACGGATTCCGGTGACGAACAGCCACCCCCGCTGCATCTCCACGATGACGTTGGAGACCGGCCCGGCACCGAACCGTCCGGCCGAGCCGTAGGCGAGCCCGATCATCCCCGAGGACACCGCGGCGAGTCGATCGGCCGTCTCCCGATCGACACCCTCCGATACAGCGAGTGCCAGACCGTCGGAGGAGACGACGACCGCCTCCTTTATCGCCGGGACCGTCTGGCAGAGACGGGCGAGAAGCCAATTGAGGTTGTTGGCGGCGTTGGTCAACTCGGGTCCCTCTCGGATGGCGCGTCGTCGACCCGCTCGGGCTGGTCGTCGGACTCGGCGGCGCGCCGTCCCCGGTCGTACGCCGAGAGAGCCGACTTGATCCCGATGGCGCCGTCACCCGGGGCCGTGCTCGGGACACCTGAGTCCTGATCCTGATAGGCGCGCCCGGGGGTGCGCACCGGGAGGTCGCCGACCTCCTTCGGGTCTTCTTCTCCCGCCACGGTCTCGATCCGGCTGGACTCGTTCTTCGAGCCGGCCGGCTCGGGGTCGGGGCCCGTCATCGCCGGCTCGGTGAGGTCGATCACCTCCGACCCCGCCTTCACCATGCTCTCCGGGCGAGTTCTCTTGAACACATACTCCCGGGTCGCCGGGTCGGCGTACTCAGCGTCGAGATCGATCTGATCGGAGGCGAAGATGCTGCCTTCGTGAGACGGTGGCCTGGTCCGCTTGGTCTCGAGCAGGTCTCGGGGAATGGTGACTTTCACCGTCACCCCCGGAACGGCCGGCATCAGGTCGACCTTTATTCCGTGACGGGCGGCCAGTCGGGCCACGACGTAGATCCCGAGGGTCGGCTCAATGGCGAGACCGAGGGCCGGAGGGCTCTCCAAGACCCCGTTCAGCTCTGCGATCCTGGCGTTGGACAGCCCGACACCCCGGTCGGTGACGCTCAACTGGTACCCGTCCATGTCGAAGAGACCAGTGACCCGAACCGTCTCGCTCGGCGGTGAGAACTGGGTGGCGTTGTCCAAGAGCTCGGCGAAGAGGTGGGCGACGTCGGCCACGGCCCCACCCGAGAGCATCGCAGGCTCGAGGGCCAGCAGTTCCACACGCTGGTAGTCATCGACCTCGCTGACCGCGGCGCGGACCACGTCGGACATGTCCATCGACCTGGCCCACACCCGGGGCGGCTCGGCCCCGGCGAGGACGAGAAGGCTCTCGGCGTTGCGACGCATACGGGTGGCGAAGTGGTCGACCTTGTAATAGCCACCCAAGATCACCGGGTCTTCCTCGCGTGACTCGAGCTCGTCGAGGAGGGCGAGTTGACGGTCGACCAGCGAGGTGTTGCGTCGAGCCAGGGTGACGAAGATCTTGGAGACACCGCCACGCAAGGCCTCCATCTGCCGGGCGGCGACATCGACCAACGATTGATGCAGCTCCTCGAAGGAACGCGCCAGGTCACCTACCTCGTCTTGGGCATCGGTCTCCAGGTGGAGCGGCTCCATCTCCTCGATGTCGGCATCGGGCCCACGCAGCGCATCGATGAGATTGGCCAGATCCTCACTGGCCACTCGCCGCGCCACGGTCGAAACCTGGTCGATCCGCGCTGCCAACGACCTGCCCATCAGGAATGCCCCCAGCACCGATCCGACCGCCAATACGAAGAGGAGGACAGCCAGACCGATCGCCGCCGCATCGATGGCGGAGAATCCGGACGAGTCGTCAGATTCGATGAGCAGCCAGACGAGGGCACCGCCCGCCAGCGACGCGGCCAGCGCGATGGGGACCACCGCCATCGTGAGCTTCGAAGGAAGAGTCCAGTCCCTGGTCGCGGCTTCGAGGCGAGCACGCACACCCCTGTTCGGTGTCATCTGAGGCCGACATTACCGCAGGTCCTCCCGCTGCCCTGGCGTCATTTCTCGACATTTAGGCCGCGGCAGACCATCCGGGAGAATCTCCCCCGGTCCCAAAGTGGGACGAGAGCTCCGGTTGGGGAGTTCTCGTCCCACCGGGGAACGCGGAACGGTTGGTCAGATCTCAGCCACCGCGGCGAGCGGAGCCACCAAAGGTGAGCCCGATGATCACCGGGTCGTGGTCCGACACCCGGTACGGCTCGGCCTCGAACAGGTCGTCTTGGGCGTCCTGTTTGAAGCTCATGTCGTAATCCAGGATGTCGGGCTCGTCGGCGTTGATGTGGAAGATGGTCACCCCTCGCACCCGATTCAACATCGACCTGGTCGCCAGGGCGGTGTCCAGGTAGCCGAGTTGGCCGTCGAACACGAACGAATAGGCGTCGGCGCCGATGAACGTCTCGACCAACTCGGTGAGCCCGCCCTCGACGAGGGCGGTGATCGGGTCTTCCATCGCATAACTGTTCAGGTCGCCGATCACCAGCACACCACTGGTCTCCGCCTCGAGCACATCGATGAAGTCGAGCAACGCCTCGGATTGGGCAACCCGGGTCAGGTTGCAGTGGGCTTGCCCGTCGCCGATATCCGGGTCACCGATGGTGGCGCAGTCCGAGCCCTTCGACTTGAAGTGGTTGACCACCACGGTGAACGGTTGACGACTGCCCCGGTCCACTATCTGACGGAAGGTCTGGGCCAGTGGCGGACGACCCAATGGCTCGACGTCCCCGGGTCGGGTGTCGTCGAAGGCGTCATCGGCCAGGGCTATTGGATCACCGACCAGCTCCACGTCCGCGGTCCGGTAGATGATCTCGTTGCGCACCGGGTAGTCGTTGTAGTGGTTGGCCTCACCCACCCATGCCCAGGTGCCCGCCCCCTGCAGGGCGTTGAGCGCCTCGACCAGGGTCAGCACTGCATCGTGGGCCCGATCGCCGTCCGATTCGAGGATGTCGTTCTCGATCTCCTGGATGCCGACGATGTCGGCGTCCAAGGCGATCACCCCAGTCACCAGCTTGGCGAGCTGGCGTTCGAGCTCCTCCTGGGTGTCAGCACCACGGCACTCCAGGTCGCCGGTGGGACCACAGAAGTCGTTGACACCGTCATCGAGGTGGGTGAAGAAGTTCAACACGTTGAACGAGGCCACCCTGACCTCACCTTCGATCGGGTCCGGAGACAAGGGCCGGGGGTTGGCGTTGACGTAGGTCACCGACGGCAATGGGTCATCGAGGTGGACCGGCTGGATCCGGTAGAGCCCAAAGGCGAAGTCGATCACACCGGTGACGTCCTGGAGGATGTCACCACCGCGGAAGGTGTTGTCGAGGGTGAACTCGGCCCCGTTGGGATGGATGGCCGGGTCGGGGTTCTGGCTGCTACGCCCGTCGTCGAGAGTGATGCGAGCCAGGGCATTCGCCGCGGTCACCGCGTTGGCGGAATCCCCCGGAGCGGCCACATGGGTGCCCTGGTACTGCCGGTCGGTGGTGAGCACGATCTCGTTGAAACGATCGAAGTTGAAGTACTCCGAGATGAAGAGATCCTGTGGGAAGGTGACCAGCATGCCCTCGAACGGCTCCCAGTCGGACTGACTGGTCACCGGCAAGGAGACCGGCGTGGCCACGACGCTGGTCGGGTCGGTGCCGATTTTCAGGACCTCGGTGACATCGGTGATCTCGGTCTTCCCGGAGAATTCGTCGACGGTCCCGGTCACCTCGACCACATCGCCCACCGCGACGTCGGCCGCGTCGGGTGCGAACACGAAGATGCCCTCGGAGGTGTCGGGATCATCATCCCAATCCGCCGGCTCCTCCTGGACGAAGAAGGCGTCGAGCTGGTCACCGGCGAACTCGTTGCCTTGGAAGTCACCAACCACCACACCCGTGATGGTCACCAACTCACCTTCCAGGGGACTCGCAGCACCATCACCCTGGATCTCGTTGATGAAGCGGGCGACCGGCTCCGGTTCCTCGGGCTCCTCTGCGTCACACACGTTGACCTCGCCGGGGGTGTCGTCGCCGCCATCGAACACACCGATCGTCCAGTCATCGATCTCACAGTCGTAGACATGACCGGGGACGAAGCTGCCTTCGGGGCCGACGACAGGTGGTCCGTAGTGGAACTCGGTGCCCGTCGGCGGGTTCTCCTCCTCGACTAGGGCGATCAGGTCGACCAGGTTCGCCCATGGCTCGACATCGAGCACACCGTCGTCATTGGTGTCGAGGTCGTCACCGTTTGAGCCGGTGAAGTCCTCGACGAGGAGATGGGTGACATTGTCGGAGTTCTCGAAGTTCAATGAGGTGACCAGGTCGGCGGTGCCCAGGGTGAAGGTGTCCTCCGCAGCGACGAAGAACCCGTCGGAGTCGAGCGAATGCCCGGACAGGGCGACCACGGCTTCGATGACACCGGAGCCGAGTGCGGCCGCCCCGTCACCGATGACGAGATAGGTGAGCCCGTCGAGACCGGCACCGGGCTCTCCGGACAACTCGAAATACTCGTCGTCGTCGGTGCTGGGTTGGTCGATCCTGATTTCGTTGATGGTGGTTCCTGGCCCTGCGGCGAGGACAACCGTGGTGGGGATGAGGGCCATCACCATGCCGAGGACGACCAGGATGGCGCTGCTTCTGCGGGTCACGATGCTCCTACTGCTGGGTTCGCTCCAACGCTACTCACTCTGCGTGGCCGATGGGCCAACGAACCCGGACATCGAAGCGAACCCTTGAATGGACCCGTGAGCAACCTCCCCAAACTCGCGGTCACCGGGGCCACCGGGGAGGTGGGGGGCCGGGTGGCCCGGCGCATCTCCCACGCCGGCGTCGAACAACGGCTCGTGGTGCGCCAGGCAGCCGACGCCCCTGTGCTCCCGGGGGCGGTCGCGGTCGAAGCCTCGGACTACGGGGACTTCGAGGACATGGCGCGAGCGCTGCGGGGAGCTTCCACGCTCTTCCTGGTTTCGGGGCGTGAGTCGAGACACCGTCTGGAACAGCACATGACGGCCATCGACGCCGCGGTTCGAGCAGGTGTCGAGCGCATCGTCTACCTCTCGTTCCTCGGCGCCTCACCCGATGCCACCTTCACATTGGCACGTCAGCACCACGCCACCGAAAAGCACATCAGGGAGTGCGGCGTGCGGTTCACCTTTCTGCGCTCCAGCATGTACGCCGACTTCGTCCCGTTCCTCGCCGGGCCGGACGGGGCCATCAAAGGACCGGCCGGCGAGGGCAAGGTGAGCTGGATCAGTAGAGACGACATCGCCGACACAGTCGTGGCGGTGATGCAGGACCGCTCCTACGACGGCGAGACCTTGGACAACACCGGGCCTGCAGCACTGAATCTCGAGGAAACGGCTGCGGTGCTGAGCCGAGTCACCGGGCGCGATATCGGCTATGTCGACGAAACCGTGGAGGAGGCATGGGAGTCGCGTCGACTCAGCGGCGCTCCGGACTGGGAGATAGCGGGATGGGTCAGCTCCTATCTGGCCATCGCCGCCGGCGAGATGGAAACCGTCTCAGACACCGTGGAGCGTCTCACCGGACGCCCCGCCGGCGATCTCGAGCCCTTTCTGATCGAGAACCCTGAGCTCTGGTCCCACCTCGTCCCTCGGGATTAGGGACACTCTGGGCCTTTGATCACATACAGAAAGAAGCGGGTTCGACCGATCAATACCAGGTGACACCTCCAACCGGTGACATCCGACGGCCATCCAGGTGGTGGTTGATCGTCGGCGCCATAACTCTGCTTCTCTCGGCGGCGGCGCTGCTCGCCGCGATTGCTAACCAGCAACGGGCGTCAGAGCCGATCGGCGAGGGAGAGGTGTTCGTCGCGGACGCGGCGATGGCCAAAGAGGTCATCATGGAGTGGGGGTCATCCCGTCAAGGTGTGCGGCACGCCCGCAACCTGCTCGGCATAGAAGCGGTGTCCCTGGTCGACGAGGACTCGGTCGTGGTCGCCTCCACCTCGGGGAGGCTGACGGGGAACGTGGTCGCCAACTCGCTCTTGGGTTACGGGGTCGCCACCGAGCGATTCGCCGCTCTCGCCGTTGCCATCGACCGACCGCTCGAGATCGACGGAGTGGTCGAATGGCCATCGGGGAGCATCCTCTATCAGGTGATCTCTCCCTTGTCGGACGTCGAGGGCTCCCTGCTGCTCCACTATGACCTCAGCGAGCTGTTGGCGAGAAGGGTGCAACCCGGCGAGATCCAGCCGCTCACCCTCCAGGCTCTCGCCCTGGCCGGCGTCTTCGCGCTGCTCGGCGTGGCCGTCTTCGTAGGACATGCCCGGGCCACGCAGAAGTACCGAGAACTGGCGGTGGAGTCGGCCTTGCTCCGGGCCCACTCGGACGAGCTGGCGGCGGCAAACATCGAGCTGGCCGAGGCGCGTCACGAGGCCGAGACCGCCCTCGCTCTCGCCGAGGAGAAGATGCGGATCCGCTCAGACTTCGTCCTGATGATCAATCACGAGCTGAGGACACCGCTGACCACCCTGGTCACCGGGGCCGAGCTGATGCGCCGGGGTGAGCTGGGCGACGCGGAGCGGAGTGAGTTGCTCGACTCGATGGTGTCGCACGGGGAGAGGCTCACAGAGATGATCGACCAGATCCTGGCGGTGGCCGGGATCGAGAACCGGGGGCTCTCATATGAGCTCGCCCGCGTGCCCATCGAGGAGTTCTGTACTGCCACGGGCGCTACTCCCCCCCACGAGACGCCATCACCCGACCGACAGACCTGGGTGCGAACCGATATGCAGACGCTCACCCTCGCCATCGCCTCATTGGCCGACAACGCCCGCACCCACGGAGCTACTCGGGTCGACATCGCCTGCTCGACCGCCAACGTGATCGACGGGACCATCGAGGTGGGGACCCGCCCGGAGACCGCGGTGTACCTCACCGTGGCCGACGACGGGCCGGGCATCGATGTGGAGTTCCTGCCCCGTGTCTTCGAGAAGTTCGAGAAGAAGAGCTTCAGCTCGGGCACCGGGCTCGGGCTCTACCTGGTCCGGCTCATGGTCGAAGCCCTGCGTGGGTCGATCTCGGTGCGTACCTCTCCAGTGGGCACCACCTTCCAGATCGCTCTGCCTGCCGTGGTCGAGGACCGGGTCATGGAGGCCGTGTGAGCAGCGCCATTCGGTTGGCAATGGCACTGGTGGCCACCCTCGGTCTGGGCCTTGCCGGGTGCACGACCACGGTCTCAACCGAATCGTTCCAGCTGGCCGAGTTCTCGATCTCCGGTCCGGCCACGCTTGGTGAGGACACCGAATCGATCTCTGTGGCCAACTCGGGTAACTACCCCCACACCCTGGTGGTCACCGACACCGATGGTGCAGTCGTCGCCGCCACGGGGCTGCTCCAGCCTGGCGAGACCACCGGCCTGGCACTCGAATTGGGGACGGGCACGTTCAGCTTCACCTGCCGGATCGTCGCCGAGGACGACGAGGGCCGGCTGGTCGACCACTTCGAGGCCGGCATGCACACCACGGTCAGTGTGAGCGGATAGAGAAACTTCCCTGCTGCGGGCATGCAGTCAGCCGGCGCGAAGCGAAAGCATCGTGCCCGGGTTCTCGACTCCTCCGGCCCTGGTCGAGCCGCCGGGGACGTAGAGAGCACCGGAGACGAAAGCCAACGGGTTCCCATGCAGACCGAAGGGCAGCCGGTCTCCCACCTCCCATTCACCCTCCCCAAGGATCTCGACCGAGACCAGGGCCCGGTCGGGGTCGAACACCTCTCCACCGGCCACCACGATGGTCTCCCCCGCGACCGTTGCCCCGAACCCTGACCGTGCCTCATTGAGGCTGGGCCCCGGGCGCCACGAATCGGTCTCCGGGTCGTGGACCTCGGTCGAGGAGAACATCTCTCCTTGCCAGCGGCCGCCCAGAGCCCAGACCTCCCCTCCGAAGGCGACAGCCGCTAGGTGCTCCCGATCGTGGGATGGAGCGCGCAGCGAAGCCCAGACGTCACTGCCGGGGTCATATCGGTAGAGTCCCCCGACAGGCGCACCCCCCACCACGTAGACGACACCGTCCAGCGTCACCGCGGCGGCTGCTCCGAGCGGAACGGGCAGCGCGGCGCGGACCTCCCAGGCGTCGCCAACCAGCTCCCATACCGTGCTCACCGCATCGAAACCGGACTCGGAGAATCCGCCAAGGACAAAGAGCCGACCGTCGACCACGGCCGCCATGAGATGGTGCCGCGGCACGGGCAGGTCGGGGAGAACTCTCCAGGTGTCCTCGAACGGGTCGTATGCCTCCACACTCGCGGTTGCTCCGATTCGTCCCGGGCCTCGCTCGATCAACCCTCCGACCACGATGACCTCATCGGCGAGGAGCGCCGCGGGATGCTCGCTACGCGCCACCCCCATGGGCTGCATCTCAGACCATGCCGAATCTGGGTCAGAGCCTCCGGAGCATGCTGCCAGGACGATCAGGGCGAGGACAGGCCGGCGCATCGCCCCCGACGGTACCCGGCCGGGACGCGGACATCCCGGCGGCTGCCGGCGTTGTGATGTGGTCTTGGATCTACACCGCACTTGGTAAGACACGTGCCGGGCAGGTACCCACCTAACCTCCCCGCGGTGACCGCAGAGAGCCAGCCCTCGTCCGAGCAACAGACCTGGAGAGTGGTGGCGCACGCCTCCGCCCTGATTCAGTTCGTGGGCATCCCGTCGGTGATCGGCCCGCTCGTCGTTTGGCTGATCAGGAGAGAAGACCCCGTGGTCGAGCCACACGCCCGGGCCGCCCTCAACTTCCAACTCTCGATCCTGGTTTATTTCGTCGTCGGCATCGTGGTCGCATTCCTGGCGGCCGTGACGATCGTGGGTCTGGTCCTGACCGCGCTGATCTTGATCCTTCTCGTGATGCTCTTGCTCCTCGAGATCGTCTTCGCCATCCTCGGGACGCTGGCCGCCTCGAGAGGCGAGCTCTACCGGTATCCGATGGCGATGACCCTGATCAAGCCCTGAGCATGGCGCCGACCTCCAGCCGGGCCACTCTGCGGTCGGAAGCGGCCGATGGCTGACCTCTTGCTGATCGCCGCTTTGGCCATCGCCATCCTCATGCTGGCCACCTGGGTGGTGAGCGTCATCGTCAACGACGTCTCGATCGTGGACATCGTGTGGGGGTTCGGGTTCGTCGTGGCCTCCTGGGCCGCGTACCTGTTCGGCCCGCTCGACACCCTGGCCGACCGGCCGCTGCTCATTCTGGTGCTAGTCACCGTCTGGGGCTTGCGGCTCACCGGGTACCTGGCCTGGCGCAACATCGGCAAGAGCGAGGACCGTCGCTATCAGCAGATGAGGAAGAAGAGCCCCGACGCGTTCTGGATCATCAGTCTGTTCAAGGTATTCGGGCCCCAGGCGGTGCTGATGTGGGTGGTGGCGGTGCCACCGGTGGTGACACAGGCGAGCGACGGGCCGCTCTACTGGCTCGACTTCGTCGGGGTGGGGCTGTTCGCCGTCGGTCTGTTCTTCGAGTCGTTCGGCGACTTCCAGCTCGCCCGATTCAGGACGCGACCCGACTCGAAGAGCGGGGTCATGGATAGCGGTTTGTGGCGCTACACCCGGCACCCCAACTACTTCGGCGACTTCTGTGTGTGGTGGGGGATATACCTCGTCGCCCTGGCAGGAGGCGCCTGGTGGGCCATCTTCTCCCCCATCGTGATGTCGTTTCTCTTGATCCGGGTCTCAGGAGTGCTCCTCCTCGAGAAGAACATCAGCCGGCGCCGCCCCGGGTACGAAGCGTATGTCGAGCGGACCAACGCATTCTTTCCCGGACCGCCCAAGCGCCGCTCTTAGTGCTCTCCAACGAAAGTACTTCACGTATTTCGGCGAGGCGGGGGCGCCGATTCGCCAGGACGTAGGACGAAGGCGCACCCGGAGCGGTACGTCGAGGACGAGGACGCTGCGAGCGGTGTCATCCGGCCGTCGAAATGCGACCGTGATCGAGTTGGGGTGCACATTGGCGGATGGGCTCACAGGATCGCGGCCCCTGGGTCAGGCACCGAGCTCGACCACCATCGCCCGGAGGACGACGACGAGAACTCCCGATTCGAATGCAACGCTGCGGTGGAACGCCCGGATCGCGGCATGGTCCCTCCTCCGAGGAGCCTCTTCTCCACTTTGGAGGAGACCAGAGGCTGCCACAGGGCGGAGAAGGTACTGCCTGGCCGGCGTGGTTCAGCCGTTCTCCTCCTCGATAACCGTGGCGAGATCGATGACCACCCTCTGGAAGTCGGCGCCGTGCCCCGGCTCGAGGACATGAGCGACCTCGTGGAGGACAGTCCACGCCCGCGCCGGCCGTTCGATGGAGATCGTCCTCGTCTCCACGTCGTACACCCCGCCGATGTGCCCCTCGAGGTCGTCCACCACCTTCACTTCGACTCGCCCCACTCCGAGATGCTCGGTCAGCTCGTCGGCCAGGTCTCCCGCCTCGGTGTCGTCGAGGAGAGTGTTGGAGAGCCGGCTCATTGTCAGGTCGAGCCGGGCCTCTCTCACCGCGTCCTGCACCACGCAGTAGTCGAAACCACACACCTCGAGGCCGTTGTCGGCCACCGACCGGGTGCCGATCAGGTTGTAGAGAGGAACCAGGATCATGGCGATCGCGGTCAACGCCGCCACCCCGACCAGGAGGGGGCGCCGCCAGACCGAAGGCGGGACCGGCTCCTGGCTCTCGTCAAACCCCTCTTGATCGAAGGGGACCTCCCCGTGCTCATTGTCTATCACCGGCTCGATGGTATTGGCGGGCGGGTACTGTCGGTCTCGGATCTGGAGAGGCGACCGATATCCCGGGCATGGTCGACACTGGTCGAATAGATTGGCCGCATGGGGTTCATACTCAGCTTTCTCACCACCGCGGCGTCGCTATGGGTGGCCGTCTGGCTGGTCAACGGTTTCGAGTTCGACGGGGAGTGGTGGCAGTTCCTGATCGCCGCGGCGATCATGGGCCTGGCCAACGCCATCGCCAAGCCGATCCTCAAGCTGTTCAGCCTTCCGCTCATCATCCTCACGCTCGGGCTGTTCCTCCTCGTCGTCAATGCCCTGGTGTTACAACTGGTGGTGTGGCTCTCGGGCCCCGACGTCTTCGACCTCGGGTTGACCTCCACGGGCTTTTTCTGGGCGACGTTCTGGGCTTCGGTGGTGGTGTCGATAGCCGGCTGGCTGATCGGCGTCATCCTGCCCGACGGCGACTGAGACACAGCCATCGGGAACCGCCGATTAGGTGAGTCGAGGCGCGCTCCTGCCCGGCCAGCGTGACACCCCGCCGAGGACCACACCGATGACCGGGAGGCTGAGGACCAGACCGTTGAGCCCCTGCTCGTCGGCAATGCCAATGGCGGCCAGCAGCCCCAGCCCGGCGCAGACCAAGAGGACGGCCAGCACGGGCCGCCACCACGGCGGAGCAGGGCGTCGGTCGCTCTCCGGCCGCTCGAAACGTCCGAAGAGGACGATCAAGCCGATGGTGGGGATGATCAGAACCGCGAACCAGACGGGCCGCGACAGCCACCATGCAGCCGACAGAGGCACGACCCCGAAGCCGTAGCCGTCGACCAGCAGGCCAAATCCGATTACGAAAACCATCGCGGTGAGGTGCCACAGATAGAGGGTCATGATCCGAGCGCTCACCGCCACCACAGCCGTCCAGGCGCCCCGACGACTCATCCATCGCTCGAGAGCACGTTCCAGGACCAGCACCAAACCGGCCTGGAAGAACCCGAGGAAGGTGAGAGTCACCCGGGGTGGGTACGAGTTGGTCACCTGGGCAGTGTCGAGACCGACCATGGCCACCGGGTAAGGGCCCAACCACACCAGGGCGAGGGTGGCGCCCAGCCCGGCAACGAGGAGGGCGACCCGACGCCGGGCCGTGGCGAGCTCCCCGTCGACCCAGGCGTATCCGACCTGGTGGACGGTGCCCCATACCAACACATAGTTGAGGAAACCCACTTGGACCAGGCCACCGGCGATGGACAACACGTCGGCTAGGGCCGCCAGGGCCACTCCAGAGAGGATCGACCACCATCCGAGCCGCTCCCAGAGGGCCAGGGCAAGCGGGGCGAGGGTCACGATCACCACATAGGCGGCCAGGAACCATGTCGGGACCAGGGCGACACGGGAGGCGAGCTGCAGGATCTCCCAGTCGAGACCGGCCTGGAGACCGATCCAACCCCCGATCGTCCACACCAGGAGCAGGGGCACTACCGGCAGGGCGAGCCGGCGCAACCGCGCTCGCAGCCAGGCTCCGTAGGGCTCTCCCTTTCGTCGGGCCGATCGCCAGGAGAGTGCGTTGGAGTAGCCGCCGACGAAGAAGAAGAGTGGCATCACCTGGAAGACCCAGGTGAGCGGGTGGGTCCAGTCAGCCAACTCGAGAAGGTGACCGGGGACGATCTCGCCTTCTTGGAAGGTAATGGCCGCCATCAGCCAGTGACCGAAGACCACGACAAGGATCGAAAGCACGCGAATCAGATCGACCACCCGGTTGCGTGTGTCCGGAGTCGCCTCGGCCATATGCCGTGCACGTGAGATGAAGCTGATCCGGTGATTCTGCCACCGGATGCCCGGCCCTCGGGCCTCCCGCGGGTGCTGGGGCGTAGGCTGGCTCCCCGGTTGACGATGATCCTCGCCCTGCGCATCCTCCACATAGCCGTCGCTGCCGCCTGGTTTGGCCACAAGCTGCTCATACCCGGCGATATCCGGCAATCGGCGGGAGCGGGGCCTCCACAGGCGCCGGCTCTGCTGGGAAGACTCCGTCGCGCCGAGAGACTGGGACAGCTCACCGGTCTCGGGACCCTGCTCTCCGGTGGCCTGTTGGCATGGGCGGTCGGTGTGGAGACCGTCAGCATCGGGGTGTGGGCGGGGCTCGGGTTGGTGCTCACCGCCATCGTCGTGGGCGCCACCATGGGCCGGTCGGCGTCGAAGCAGCTTCGAGCGGCCATCGAGGAGGGCGACCGGGTCGCCGCAACCATCGCCGGGCGTCAGATCAATCAGGTGCTCGGGGTGGAGAGCCTGCTCTGGATGGGAGCACTCGTCGGGATGGTGGTCTGAGGCTCAGCGCTCGGGTGAGTAGCTGGTGAGGCGGAGGACCTTGTCCTCGATCTCGCCCACCAAGTCACCTTGATCCGCGGAGGTGACCCTCTTGATGTCCTTCCACTCCTGGTCCTCCCGAAACGCCGCCCAGGCCGAGCTCATCGCCTCCGCATCGGCCCACTCGAGGAGGTAGGCACACTCGGTGCGCCCGTCGACACTCGACTCCCAGATCGAGACGAACTCGAAGCCGTATGACTGCATGATCCGCAGGGCGTGGTCACGAAAGCGATCGTGGAATGCCTGCTTGTTGTGATCGAAGATCTCGTAGATGCGGAGTTGATGGATCACGTGGCTCAGACACGTTGTCGATCGCGGTGCTCGACCTTGCCGTCGGCGTGGAGGGCAAAACGACCGTCGCTGCGATCGTGGACCGGGTCGGGACCGGACCAAGGCCAGCCCCCGAATCGGGTGCGCCGGTAGTCGTCGACCGCCTGGCGCAACTCCTCCGCAGTGTTCATGACGAATGGCCCCATTTGGAACACCGGGGCGCCGATGGGGCGACCCTGCAGCATCAGGAACTCGGCCGGGGCGCCATTGTTCTCCAATCTCACCGGTGTCGATGGATCGAGTCGGGCCCCGACGTCGGCAGACACCGCGGCGCCGTCGATCGTCAGGTCGTCTCCTTGGAAGCAGTAGAGAGCCCGATTGGTCCCTGATTCGGCGGGCGGCAGGTCATGGACGGCTCCGGGTGCGAGACGGATCAGCCATATGGCGAAGTCGGTGTCCGGCCGCGAGGCCCACGAGTCCGGTGGCGGTGGGGGTGGTGTCGAGGCTCCGATACTCCCGGCGATGGTGTCGATCGACACACCGACAGCAGGTGAGATCTTGGGGATCCCCTCACTCCACAACATCCCGAAATAGGCGTCGACCATCTTCGACTCCGGTGGCAGGTTCAGCCAGATCTGGAACAGCTCGAGGGTGTTCTCCCCCTCGGGGTCGAGGAGGGGGAACATCTCTGCATGCATGATCCCGCTCCCGGTGGTCAGCCACTGCACGTCGCCTTCGCCGTAGCGGGCGGTGGCGCCCAACGAATCGGAGTGGTCCACATAACCTCGTCTCACCACCGTCACCGTCTCGAAGCCGCGATGGGGATGTTGGGGGAAGCCGGGCACCGTGGAACCGTGGTACATGCTCCACCCGTCCCGATAGGAGAAGTCCGACCCGATGTTCCGACCGTCGAGGGAGGTCACCGGGCCGAGACGCTCGTTTCCGGCCGGGTAACGGTCGAGGTGGTGAACGGTGAAAAGGAACGGGTCGAACCCTTCCCAAGGGAAACCGAGCTGGACGAGATCTCTGATGGCGCTCACGGACCCCTTCAACCGCTCCCCCCGGCACCTTCTTCCCGATTGCGTCCACAGGCGGGTCGAGGGACCCCCCTCGGTGCGCACCCGTCAGCGGAAGGACCCCACCGGGCGGAGCCCTTGGAGGAACCGGCCTGGGTCGTCACCCCGGGCGATGGCATCGATCAGCGCGGACCCGACGACCACGCCGTCCACGTGGCCGACCAGCTCGGCCATCTGGGACCGCTCCCTGACGCCGAACCCGGCGAGGACGGGGAGCTCGGAGACCGCCTTGACCCGGTCCAAATAGTCGAGGACGTCGGGGTCGAACTTGGTGGAACCGCCGGTGGTTCCCTTGGTGGTGACCGCGTAGACGAACCCGCGACTGGCGGCGGCCAGCTTGCGAAGACGATCGGGTGGCGTCGTCGGGGCCACCAGCTGGACCAGGCCCTGACCGCGCGCCTCCAGCGTTGCCGCCAGCTCCTCACTCTCTTCGATGGGCAAATCGGGGACTATCACACCCGATGTCCCCACAGAGCCCATGCGGTCGACCAGCCGGTCGAGTCCGTAGGCGAGGAACGGGTTGTAGTACCCCATCAGGAGGTGGGGCACCGAGAGCTGGTGGTCCCCCAGCGTGTCGAAGACGTAGTCGAGATCGACGCCTTGGGCCAGGGCTTCGTGACTGGCCTGCTGGATGGTCTGGCCGTCGGCCATGGGGTCGGTGAACGGTATGCCCACCTCGACGACGTCGGCCGCGGCGGCGACCGAGGTGAGGACGTCCGAGAACGTCTCCTGGCTCGGATAACCCGCGGTCACGTATGCGCATATGGCATGTCCGCCGGCGCTCGCGATGGCGCTGGTCACCGCGCCGGCGGGATCACTCATCGTCTGCCACCCCGATGATGTCGAGGTCTTTGTCACCTCGACCGGACACGCAGATGACGATGAGCGACCCCGGATTGTCCAGTGCCCAGCGGCGGGCACCAGCCAGGGCATGGGCGGACTCCAGTGCCGGGATGATCCCTTCGGCCGTGGAGCACTCCTTCAGAGCGGCCAGCGCCTCCCTGTCGTCGGCCGTCACGTAGCCGGCCCGCCCGGAGTCGCGCAGCATGGCATGCTCGGGGCCCACCCCCGGGTAGTCGAGACCGGGGGCGATCGAATGGGTCTCCAGCACCTGACCGTGTTCGTCCTGAAGCAGAGGGGTCATGGCACCGTGAAGCACTCCCACCGTGCCCGAGACGAGGGTGGCGCTGTGGGCCCGGCCGTCACCACCCGCCTCGACACCGAGGAGAGCCACCTTCGGATCGTCGACGAAGCCCCTGAAAATGCCGATGGCGTTTGAGCCGCCTCCCACACAGGCCACCACCACGTCGGGCAGCGACCCGGTGGCTTCCACGATCTGTTCTCTCGCCTCTGTCCCGATGACCGACTGGAGCCCTGCCACCAGCATCGGGTAGGGATGGGGCCCGACTGCGGAGCCGAGGAGGTAGTAGGTGCCTTCGGGGTCGGACACCCAGTCGCGCATCGCCTCGTCGATGGCCGACCGAAGGGTCCTGTCCCCCTTCTCCACCGGTACAACCTCGGCGCCGAGGAGCTTCATCCGCTCCACGTTGCTGCGCTGCCGGACCACGTCGACCCCGCCCATGTAGACCGTGCAGGGCAGCCCGAGGCGGGCCGCGGCCGCCGCGGTGGCCACTCCGTGTTGCCCGGCACCGGTCTCAGCCACGATCCGGGTGGCTCCGAGCCGACGCGCCACGAGTGCTTGCCCGATAGCGTTGTTGATCTTGTGGGCTCCGGTGTGACAGAGGTCTTCTCGCTTCAGGTAGACCCGGGCACCCCAACCGGCCCCAAGCCGCTCGGCAGGGGTCAGGGGGGTGGGGCGGCCGATGAAGAGCGACTGCTCCCGGGCGAGCTCGGCGCCGAACCCGGGATCGTCGACCAACTCGCTCACCATGCTCTCCAGGCGGCGCAGGGCGGTCATCAGGGTCTCGGGGACATATCGGCCCCCGTAGACGCCGTATCTCCCATCCGGAGGCACCTGTTGGCGTGATGTCTTCTCGAGGGTCACACTCTCACCTGCCTCTCCTCGGCCGCGCGGACCGCGGCCACGAATGCTCGAATCAGCTCGGGGCTCTTCTCCCCCGGGGAGGACTCCACTCCGCTGCTCACGTCGACGCCGAAGGGTCTGACCCTGGTGATCGCCCGCCCGACGTTGTCGGGTCGGAGCCCGCCGGCGAGCACCATCTCGCCGAGTCGGGCCATCTCTTCGGCGCGGGCGAGGTCCACCCCGCGGCCAACCCCGCTCACCGGGCCTTCGAACAAGAACCGGCCCCCACCAGGCGCCGAGTGGTCATGTTCCCGGTACACGGGGAGTGTGCTCACTCCGCGGAGGGACAGAACGGCCTCATGGTCGGCCTGGACCAGATCGGGGGTGAACCCTTCGAGAGCGTTTGCGACTTCCTCCTGTGAGGGGCGCCGGAAGACGGCCACTCGCAACACCCCGGGTGGGAGCGACGCAGAGATCGACTCGGCCTGGGCTGCAGACAGCCGACGTGGGGAGTCGGCGAACACGAAGCCGAGGGCCTTCACCCCGGCCTCGACACAGACCTGCGCGGTCTTCCGATCGGTCACGCCGCACACCTTGATGAGGAGGCTCATCCTCCATCCACCCCGGCGAGAGCGTCTCTACCCGCGCCGATCAATGCCGCCAACTTGCCGAAGGGGTCCTGGCCCGACACCAGTGAGGAGCCGACCAGCGCCATGCGGTAGCCAGCGGCTGTGACCGCGGCGGCCTCGGCCTCCGAGGAGATCCCGCTCTCGGCCACCGCGGGGAGGTGGTCGGGCAGGTGCGGTGCCATCACCTCGAATCGAGTGGTGTCCACCTGAAGGGTGACCAGGTCCCGGCAGTTCACCCCGACAAGGACCTCGCGGCCGAAGACACCCACCGCACGTTCCAAATCGGAGCGGTCGAACACCTCGACGAGAGCGAACATCCCCAAGTCGAGGGTCTGATCGGTCATCTCCACCAGGAGCTCCCCGGGCAGCATCCGGGCGATGAGGAGCAGACCGGAGGCGCCGGCCGCCCGTGCTTCGAGGACCTGCACCGGGTCGACCACGAAGTCCTTTCTCATGACCGGAGCCGCAGTGGCCGACGACACCGCCTGCAGATGCTCGAGCGAGCCCGAGAACCTGGTCGGCTCGGTGAGGATGGAGAGGGCCGCGGCCCCCGCCCCGATGAATCCGAGGGCCAGAGCGACCACCTCGTCGGTACCGGGATCACCTCCGACGAGTCGCCCTCCGGAAGGACTGGACAGCTTGGCCTCTGCTATCACGTCGAACCCCGGTAGGGCAAGCTGCAGTCCAACCGGCGGCGGCGCCGACTCCACCCGCGAGGCGAGACCCCCGACCTTGGCCCTCCCCCGGGCGTTCCGAGCCCGAAGAGAGCTGGCCCGGGACATCTCAGCGAGAAAGTCAGACACCGACTCGCTCCCGGTGTGCCCCTGCCGAGAGCCGGTCGAGAAGATCCCAGGCCGCGCCCTCGTCGAGGGCTTCCCCGGCCAGTTGCAGGGCCGTTGCGGGCTTCGACCCGGTCACCCTCAGCGCCAGTGAGGCTCCGATCACCAGTGCGTCTCGATGAGGACCGGGCTCCCCGGCGAAGACTCTCCGGATCGCCGCCGCGTTGTGATCAGGATGCCCGCCGGTGAGGTCTGACGGACGGCACCGGCCGATCCCGAAATCGGCGGGGTCCTCGAGACGTTCGGTCACCCTTCCAGGGGTGACGTCGAACAACAAGTAGGGTCCCACCGGGGTCGGCTCGTCCCAGCCGGGCTCGCCGTGCACCACGAACGCCCTGACTATCTCCATGCCCGACAACGTGTCGGCCATCATCCTCGCTGCCTCCGGGCTGAAGGCGCCGACCACCAGGAACGGGGTCCGGGCCGGGTTGGCGAGCGGTCCGACCAGGTTGAAGATGGTTCGGGCGCCCAATGCCCGGCGCACCGGGGCGACCGACCTCATCGCCGGGTGGAAGCTGGGGGCGAACAAATAGGTGAATCCGGTCTCCTCGAAGACCTCACCGGCCCGGGAAGCGTCCCACGGGACGTCGAGGCCAAGGGCGGCGAGCACGTCGAAGCTGCCACTCCGGCTCGACACCGAGCGGTTGCCGTGCTTGATGACCGGGGCACCCGCTGCGGCCGCCAAGAGTGCAGCCCCGGTGGACAGGTTGAGAGACCCCGAGGAGTCGCCACCGGTCCCCACCACGTCGACGGCCCGGGAGGTGTCCGGTATCGCCGGTCGCAGGGCCATTCCCTGCAGCTCCCTGGCGAACACTCTGACCTCATCGGCGGTCTCTCCCCGGGTCCTCATCCCGGCCAGCGCCGCGGCGGCCACCGCCGGGTCGAGATCCTCTCCGGTCAAATAGGCGACTAGTCGCCCGGCTTCCTCCTCGGTGAGGACCTCGGCGGAGAGGAGTTTTCCGATGATCTCTCTCACGCGCCTACTCCAAACGGCTCTTCGCTCGATGCGGGAACACGATCGGCGCGAGACGCCCTCGGGCATGCGCACGCCGAAAGGTGGAGGTCTCCCGGGATGTCGTAAGTGGATTCCATGAGGTCCTCTGGGGGTCGTTGGCCTCGAGGAGTGCCTTCTGGAATCAGAAAACCCACCTCGTGGTCGAGGTGGGTCGTTGTCGCTTCAAGAAATGAGCCGCGCGGTCGCCACCTCTATGGGGTGGACCACCACCAGTTACAGGCCGCGAATGCGGGTGTGCTGCTCATTGAGTCCAATGTTGTACTAGTGACACCGCCGGCCGTCAACCCCCGGGGGGACTGGGGCCGGCAGTCCGACGAGGTGGCCCGCAATCGTCAGTCGCCCTTCTCGTTGACGATCGGGGCCACTTTGGTGCCCAGCAGCTCGATGCTGCGGAGGACCTTGTCGTGAGGGACGGTGCCCACACTCACATGGAGCTCGAACCGGTTGATGCCGAGCACCTCCTTCCAGCGCAGGATCTTGGCTGCCACTGTCTCGACGTCGCCGAGCACCAATGAGCCCTCCGGTGAGCGCATCCACTCGAATTGCTCCCTGGTCATCGGGCCCCAGCCGCGCTCCCGGCCGAGCCGGGTCATCGCGGCCGCATATGAGGCGTAGTACTCCTCGGCGGCCTGCGCATCGCTGTCGGCTACATAGCCGTGGCCGTGGACTGACAACGGGGCATCGCTGGGTTCGAAGCCCGACTCCACCAGGGTCCTCCGATGAAGGTCGGCCAGTGCCACGAAACGGTCGGGACTCCCGCCGATGATGGCCAGAGCGACCGGCAACCCCCTGGTCGCCGCTCTGACGATCGACTGCGGCGTCCCGCCGACCGCAACCCGGATCGGCAGTTGACGCTCGGGCCGGGGGTAGATGCCCTGGCCCTGGATCGGTGCCCGGAATCTCCCCGACCAATCGACCTCATCCTCGCTATCCCTGATCTGGAGGAGCAGATCGAGCTTCTCGGCGAACAACTCGTCGTAGTCGTCGAGGGAATAGCCGAACAGGGAGAACGACTCGATGAACGACCCCCGCCCCACCAACAGCTCGGCACGACCCGAAGAGACGAGGTCGAGGGTGGCGTATTGCTGGAAGACGCGCACCGGGTCGTCGGTGCTGAGGATGGAGACCGCGGGGAACAACCTGATCTTCGAAGTCCGACCGGCCGCGGCGGCGAGCACCACCGCGGGAGCAGAGGAGGCGAAGTCGGGCCGATGGTGCTCCCCCAGCCCGTACACGTCCAGACCCACCGACTCGGCGGTCTCGACCTCTTCGATTATCTGCCGGAGTCTCTCGCCATGACTCACAGTGTCCCCTCCGCCATAAGAGGGAATGGTCTCGGCGAAGCTGGTGATGCCCAATTCCATACAAGACCAACAACACGTATCAGGGCCTCTCCCTTCCCCTCCATCGGACCAGAAACCGAGACGAGGACCGCTCTGATCCGGTTACAGTCTTCTCTACCACTGCAGGCGCGTGGTTTTGGCAGCGGGTGGTGGTGGGTATGGGGGTCATGTCCCGACAGCGAACGTGGAGAGGGAGGCGATGGAGGAATTGCCGGAAATAATCGGAACGCTTCTCTTCTTCGCCGCCGTCGGGCTGACGGCGGCCAAGCTCAACGAGGACTTCGGTGACCACGGGTTGGCCGGCTATGCGATGTTGCTGATGATGATCACCGTCTACGCCGCGGCAATCGGCTCGGCCTACGTCTAGGCAGAGCCAGTCATCGAATGACATCCAATGGTCGAGAACCTCAACCGTTGACGGCTGGGATCACCGAGTCTCCATAGGCCCCGAGAGTTCCCTCTTGGTCGTCGTGCATCAGGTAGATCCCGAAGTGGTCGACCCCCATCTCTTTCAGCATCGACAACTTCTCGATGTGATGGCCGACGGTGCCGAGCACACAGAAGCGATCGACGATCTCGTCGGGGACGAAGTCGGTGGAGGGATTGTCGGCCTTGCCGTGGTGGTCGTAGTCGTATCCCTCTCTGGCCTCGATGTAATCGGAGAGGACCTCAGGCACCTTCGACGAGTCCTCGCCGTAGCGCTTGACCATGTCGGCGACGTGGTTGCCCACCATGCCGCCAAACCAGCGGAGCTGCTCCCGCTGATGGGCGATGTCATCACCGACGTAGGCGGGGGCGACCACGCAGATCGCGACGTCATCGGGATCTCTTCCCGCCTCGACCGCGGCCGCCCGCACCGCGGCCATGGTCCACTCCAACACCTGGGGGTCGGCGAGCTGCAGTATGTAGCCGTCGGCGTGCTCCCCGACGGTGGCCAGGGCGCGGGGCCCGTACCCGGCGACCCACATGGGGAGGTCCCAGCCCTGTTCGATCCAGGGGATCGAGAGCGGCTTGCCGTTGTAGATGATCTCCTCCCCCGCCACGAGGGCCTTGATCACCGCCATCGCCTCGACCATCGTGGCCAGGGTCCTCGGCTTCTCCCCGATATAGCGGAGCGCCGAATCGCCTCTTCCGATGCCACAGATGGTGCGTTCCCCGTACATGTCGTTGAGGGTGGCGAACAATGAGGCGAGGACAGTCCAGTCCCTCGTGCCGGGGTTGGTCACCATCGGCCCCACCACCATCCGCTCGGTGGCAGCGAGTATCCGTGAGTAGATCACGAAGGGCTCCTGCCAGAGGACATGGCTATCGAAGGTCCAGCCGTGGGTGAACCCCAGCCCCTCGGCCATCTGGGCCAATTCGATGACCCTGCTCGCGGGAGGGTCTGTTTGGAGGACTACGCCGAAGTCCATCCCGTGAAGTTAGCGACGACGCGAGCGTGATAGAGAACAGGAGCGTCGACTGGGTATCTTCGCCCGGGTGAGCACGAGATCCGGCTTGCGCAGGCTCTGGCGCCCTCCTGGTCGTTTCGAAGACCGCGACCCACATCGCAGTGTCACCTTCCTCGAGCTCTTCTTCGATCTGGTGTTCGTGGCGGTCATCGCCCAGCTCGCCCACACCCTCGCCGAGCATCCTTCCTGGTCGGGAGTGGGCTGGTTCGTCTTCCTCTTCTATGCCGTGTGGTCCTCATGGATCAACGGAACCCTCTATCACGACCTGCACGCGGTGGACGACCTGAGCACCCGTGTCTTCACCTTCGCCCAGATGCTCGCCGTCGCGGTGATGGCGGTGCATGCCGGAGGGGTCCCCGGAGATGGGGCTCATGGATTCGCCCTCGGCTACACGGCGAACACGTTCCTGCTCGTGGTGCTGTGGTTTCGAACCGGTATCCACGATCCGGATCATCGGCCCGCCTCGGTGCCCTACTCGATCGCCTACCTGTGCTCCGCCCTGCTGTTCGGATCCAGTGTCCTCGTCGATCCGCCCTTGACTCATTGGATGTGGGCACTCGGGCTGCTGATCGAGCTGGCCGGGTTCGTGGTGGCGATGACCAGATGGACCCCACCGGAGAGTCAAGGAGGCGACGCGGTGATCGCGGTGACTCCTTCGCTGATCGAGCGGATGGGCCTGTTCGTGATAATCGTGCTGGGAGAGGTGGTGGTCGGGTCCGTGAACGGCCTGGCCGACCTGACACCCCTCGACACCGACGAGATCGTGATCGGGCTCCTCGGGTTGGGGGTGGCGGTGGGTCTCTGGTGGCTGTACTTCGACCTCGTGTCCCATCGTGCCCCGGTCTCACGTCTGACCCAGCTTTGGCTCTACCTCCACCTGCCTCTGGTCATGGCGATCGCCGCCGGTGGCGCCGCGGTGCTCGACACGGTGGGCCACGCCGCCGAACCTCTTCCTGAGGCGGTGCGATGGCTGCTGGTGGGCTCGATGGCAGCCGCGATGGTCTCGATCACCGTGCTCACCCTGACCCTGGCGTCCCGGCGCTCATATGAGCCTGTTTACCTGGTGGCAGAGCGCACGATGCTGATCGGGAGTGCGGCCGCACTGGCGGTCGGGTTCACCGACTGGGAGGCGAAGGTGTCCCTGGCGGCCATGGTCGCCCTGATGCTGGGGACCGTGTACACCAGCCTGCGGGTCTGGGCGAGGGTGGGGACGTTCGACTAGAGCGTGTACTGACTGGTCCCGCGGGAGATGTACTCACCATCGCCTGGCGACCCGACGTACTGGTCGTCGGCGATGACGACCTTTCCCTTCGACAAGACCGTCTCCACCTTGCCGGTCATCTCCCAACCCTCATAGGCCGAGTAGTCGACATCCATGTGATGGGTGTCGACTGAGATGACGTGCTGACCGGCCGGATCCAAGATCACGATGTCGGCGTCGGAGCCGACCGTGATCGTCCCTTTCTTGGGGTACATCCCGAACATCTTGGCCGGAGTGGTGGCGGTGATCTCCACGAAACGATTGAGGCTGATGCGGCCATCCTCCACTCCGCCGCTGTAGAGCAGCTCCATCCGGTTCTCGACTCCGGGCATGCCGTTGGGGATCTTGGAGAAATCGTCTCGCCCCAGCTGCTTCTGGGTGCCGAAGGTGTGGTGGTCACCCATGCAGAACGGGCAGTGGTCGGTGGACACCACCTGGAGGTCGTTGGTGCGCAGACCCTGCCAGAGACGCTCTTGGTGACCGGCCGACTCATCGCGCAGCGGGGGCGAGCAGACGTACTTGGCACCGTCGAACCCGTTGCCCAGGTTGTCGAGGGACAAGAAGAGGTACTGGGGACAGGTCTCCGCAAAGACGTTGAGACCCCGGTCACGGGCATCGATCACCTCGTCGAGCGCCTCCTTGGCCGACAGGTGGACGATGTAGAGCTGGGCGCCGGTCATCTCGGCCAACCTGATCGCCCTATGGGTCGCCTCCCCTTCGAGGATCGACCTGCGCACCAGGCCGTGGTTCATGGGGTCGGTCTCCCCGCGGTCCAGCGCCTGTGCCACCAGCACGTCGATGGCGATGCCGTTCTCGGCGTGCATGCAGACGGTCGCGCCGTCTTCGGCGGCCTTCTGCATCGCCCTGACGATCTGGCCGTCGTCGGAGTAGAAGACCCCCGGGTAGGCCATGAACATCTTGAAGCTGGTGACGCCCTCACGGACCAACAACTCCATCTCCTTGAGGGTCTGGTCGTTGATGTCCCCGGTGATCATGTGGAACCCGTAGTCGATGGCGCATTTGTCCCGAGCCTTCTCCATCCACGCCTCCCAACCCTCCATCGCAGACTCACCCACGGTCTGCACCGCGAAATCTACGATCGTGGTGGTGCCTCCCCAGGCGGCGGCGCGGGTGCCGGTCTCGAAGGTGTCGGCGGCGAAAGTGCCCCCGAAGGGAAGTTCCATGTGGGTGTGGACGTCGATGCCCCCGGGGATGACCAGCTTGGCGGTGGCGTCGATGACCTCGTCGGCCTCGACGCTGTGATCCCGGGCGAGAAGGGCTACCACCTTGCGATCGTCGATGAGGACATCCGCCTCCGTCTGGTCGATCGCGGTGATCACCGTGCCGCCCTTGATGAGTGTCTTGCCCATTGGCTACTCCTTCCGTGCCCGGTGTATCGCGTTTCTCAATTTCTCCAGGCCCTCCTCGACCTCCTCCTCGGTGACCGTGAGCGGTGGGGCGATGCGGAGGGTGTTCCCGTAGAGACCGCCCTTGCCGATGAGCAGGCCCTCCCTCTTGGCCCCTTCCATCACCGCCGCGGTGAGGGCGGTGTCCGGTGTCTTGCCCCGGGGGTTGCCGAACTCGACGCCGATCATCAGGCCCTTGCCCCGCACCTCGACGATTTCGGGCACGTCGTCGGCGATGTGGTGGATGCCATCCTTCAGCTGGTTGCCCATCTTGAGGGCGTTGGTCTGCAGGTCGTGCTCGACGAGGTACTCGAGATTGGCCAAGGCACCGGCGGTTGCGAGCGGGTTGCCCCCGAATGTCGAGATGGAGTTGGCCCTGAGGCAGTCCATGATATCGGCGCGGGCCACCACCCCGGCCATGGCCAGACCGTTCCCCAGGCCCTTGGCAAAGGTGAGCAGGTCGGGGGTGATGTCGTGGGCCTGGTATCCCCAGAAATGCTCACCGGTCCGCCCCCAGCCGGTCTGCACCTCGTCGGTGATGAAGAGGATCCCATTCTCGTCGAGCACCTCTTTCATTGCGCCGAAGAAACCGTCGGGCGGGGTGGCGAACCCGCCGACCCCCTGGATGGGCTCCGCGATCATCGCCGCCACGTCGCCTGCGGTGGCGATGTCGAGCAGGTCACGCAGGTCGGCGACGCATGCCTCGGTGAACTCGTCGTCGGGAAGGTGCCCGAACGGGCTGCGCAGCTTGTAGCCACCGTGGACGTAGGTGACCGAGAATGGCGAGAGGCTGGTCGCCGACCATGCCTTTTGACCGGTGATCGCCACCGCGGAGTGGGACTTGCCGTGATAGCTGCCCCGCAGCGCCAGCACCTGATTCGACTTGCGATACTGGGTAGCCAGCATCAGTGCGGTGTCGTTGGCCTCGGTGCCGGAGTTGGTGAAGAACACCTTGGCATCGGGAATCCCTGACAACCCGGCGATCCTCTCCGCCAACTCGATCTGAGACTCGATGAGATACAACGTCGACGTGTGCAGCATCCGGTCGGCCTGAGCTTTGATCGCCTCGACCACCTCGGGCACCCGGTAGCCGGTCATGGTGGTGAGGATCCCCCCGAAGAAGTCGAGGTACTCCTTTCCTTCGGCATCGGTCACCCGGCGCCCCTCGCCGTCGACGATCGCGATCGGATCGGCGTAGTAGAGCGCCATCCAGGTGGGCAGGACCTCCTTGTGCCTCGCCAGAAGCTCGGCGTGCTTGCCCATCTACGGAGCGACGAGGCTGTCGTAGGCGTCGGGGCGTCGGTCCCGGTAGAAGGCCCAAACCTTGCGGACCTCGTCGATCACGTCGAGGTCGAGGTCGCGGATGATCACCTCTTCGTCGGTGTCCGAGGCCGACTCGCCGACGAGCTGGCCGCGGGGATCCACGAAGTAGGAGGAGCCGTAGAAGTCGTTGTCGCCATACTCCTCCCTGCCCACCCGGTTGATCGCCCCGATGAAGTACTCGTTGGCGACCGCGGCGGCGGGCTGCTCCAGGTTCCAGAGGTACATCGAGAGCCCCCTGCTGGTGGCGGAGGGATTGAAGACGATCTTGGCGCCTCCCAGACCGAGGGCGCGCCAGCCCTCGGGGAAATGGCGGTCGTAACAGATGTACACCCCGATCCGCCCCACCGCGGTGTCGAAGACCGGATAACCGGTGTTGCCGGGTCGGAAGTAGAACTTCTCCCAGAAACCGTTGACATGGGGGATGTGGGTCTTGCGGTACTTGCCCAGGTAGGTGCCGTCGGAGTCGATCACCGCGGCGGTGTTGTAGAGGAGCCCGTCGTCCTCCTTCTCATATATCGGCACGACCAGGACCATGTCGGTCTCCTTGGCCAGCTCGATCATCCGCTGCGTGGTAGGGCCGTCGGGCACCGCCTCCGCGGTGTCCTTGTGCTCGTCGTCTTGGACCTGGCAGAAGTACGGGGCGTTGAACAGTTCCTGAAAGCACATCACCTGTGCTCCCTGCGCGGCGGCGTCACGGGCGTACTTGACGTTCTTCTCGACCATCGACTCCTTGTCGCCGGTCCACGCGGTCTGGACGAGGGCGGCGCGCACGGTGTTGGCCATCGAATCCTCCTGGTCGGCCAGTTGTGGTCCCAAACCTACTCGTCTCATTGACGAACGTGCCCCTGCGCCTCCTTCCCCGGCAGAAGGGGAAGGTGCGTTTTCGACGACATCCACCCGGCCTGGATTGCTAACTTATGGACACGTCACTGCCTAGCTCAGAGGGAGGAAAGATGAGCGTCACCAGCCCCACTCGAGTGGAGCTCAACTACGGCTTGGAGGACGTACCGAGGCCATTCCCCAAGGCGCTGGGGTTGGGGCTCCAGCACGTCCTCACCATGTTCGGGGCCACCATCCTGGTGCCCCTGATCCTGGGCCCGGTGATGGAGATGGACCAGGTGCAGATCGCCATCCTCATCAGCTCTGTCTTCATCTGCTCGGGCATCGCCACCTTCCTCCAGGTGACCATCGGCTCACGGCTCCCCATCATCCAGGGGGTGTCCTTTGCCTTCCTGGTCCCGTTCTTTGCCATCATCGCCACCCACCCCGGAGCCGATGCGATGCGTTACATCGCCGGGTTGATCCTGGTCGGGGCGCTGGTCGAGGTCACCATCGGGTTTGGTGGTCTGTTCGGGCTCCTACGGCGATATGTGTCCCCGATCACCATCGCCCCGGTCATCGCCCTGATCGGGCTCTCCTTGTTCGCACCGGCCTCCAACACCTCGGCCCTGCACTGGCCGCTTGCTTTGCTGATGTTGGCCCTGGTCTTTGTCTACTCGCTGGTCCTGGCGCCCAAGTACCGCTTCTTCTCCCTCTTCCCGATCCTGCTCGCCATCATCACCTCTTACGTGGTCGCCCTGGTCCTCACCTTGATCGGGATCTTCGAGGAGGGGTCTCCGCCCGCGGTCAGCTTTGCCGGTGTGGGCGATGCCGACTGGATCAGGGGGGTGACGGTTGGAGAGGGCGGCATCCTCCTCCCGTGGGGCACCCCGCTGTTCGACTGGACCCTTCTCATCGGCATCCTGGCCGCCTACCTGGCCTCGATGATCGAGTCCTTCGGCGACTATCACGCCATCTCCCGTCTCGCCACTGGGCGCGACCCCGAGTCGAGGACGATCAACCGGGGAATCGGGTCGGAAGGGTTGGGATGCTTCGCCACCGGCCTCTTCGGTGGGTTCGCCTCCACCTCGTACTCGGAGAACATCGGACTGGTCGGCCTCACCCGGGTGGCCAGCCGGTACGTGGTCCTGCTCGGGGCGGGAGCGCTGGTGGTCCTGGGGCTGATCGCCAAGTTCGGCGCCATCGTGGCCACCATCCCCCAGCCCATCGTCGGCGGGGCGTATCTGGCCCTGTTCGGCCTCATCGCCGCCATCGGGCTCTCCCTCTTGCGCCGGGCCGACATGGACTCGCAGCGCAACCTGCTCATCGTGGGCTTCGTGCTCTTCGCCGGGTTCGTCTTCCCTCATTACTTCGGCACGGCACAGGACTTCAGCTTCTTCGGCATCGACTGGCTGACCGACATCATCGTCTCCATCGGGTCATCGGGGATTGCTACTGCGGCCGTGCTCGGGTTGTTGCTGGACAACCTCATCCCGGGCACCCCCGAAGAGCGAGGGATAGCGACTCAATACGAAGAGGTGTCGACCACGGGCGACGTCTAGAGAGAGGTGTTCTCAATCGTGGGTGGGGAACCCGAGATCCACGCCCCGGTGCAATGGGTCGGCCCAGCGCGAGATGACGACCTTCTGTCGTGAATAGAAGTGAACCCCCTCGGGGCCGTAGATGGCGTGGGAGCCGAAGATCGAGTCTTTCCAGCCGCCAAAGCTGTAGAACGACAGAGGGACCGGGATGGGGACGTTGATCCCCACCATCCCCACCTGGATCTCCTGTTGGAACTTACGGGCTGCCCCCCCATCATTGGTGAACACCGCGGTGCCGTTCCCATAGGGATTCTCGTTGATGAGTCGGATGGCGTCCTCATAGTGATCCATCCGCAAGGTGGACAGCACCGGGCCGAAGATCTCGTCGGTGTAGATCGACATCTCGGGGGTCACCCGGTCGAAGAGGGTGGGGCCCATGAAGTACCCCTCCTCGTAGCCGTCGACGACGAAATCACGGCCGTCGGCGATGAGCAGTGCACCCGCGGACTCACCGGCATCGACGTAACCACGCACCCGATCGAGATGCTGTCTGGTGACCAGGGGCCCCATCTCCACGCCCGGCTGGTCGCCGGGGCCCACATTGAGCTTGTCGATTCGGCTCTGCACCCCGTCGATGAGCCGGTCCCCGGCCTCGCCGACCGCCACCACCGCGGAGATCGCCATGCATCGCTCACCCGCCGAGCCGTACCCGGCGCTGACGGCGGCGTCGGCGGCGAGGTCGATGTCGGCGTCGGGTAGGACGATCATGTGGTTCTTGGCGCCACCGAGAGCCTGGACTCGCTTGCCGTGCCTGGTGCCGGTCTCGTAGATGTAGCGAGCGATCGGGGTGGAGCCCACGAACGAGATGCCAGCAACGTCGGGATGAGTGATGAGAGAGTCAACCGCTTCCTTGTCCCCGTGCACCACATTGAATACCCCGTGGGGCAGACCCGCCTCGGCGAGCATCTCCGCGGCGAGCTGGGAGGTGGAGGGGTCTTTCTCCGACGGTTTCAGCACGAACGTGTTGCCACAGGCGATGGCGATCGGATACATCCACATCGGCACCATGGCGGGGAAATTGAAAGGGGTGATCCCGACGACGACGCCGAGCGGCTGACGAATGGTGTAGGTGTCGACACCCGTGGAGACCTGCTCGGAGTACTCGCCTTTCAGCAGGTGGGCGATGTTGCAGGCGAATTCGATGACTTCGAGACCGCGCTGCACCTCTCCGATGGCGTCATCGACGGTCTTGCCATGCTCGGAGGTGAGCACCTCGGCGATCTCGCGACGACGTGCCGCCACGATCTCGCGGAAGGCGAACATGATGTTCTGTCTCTGGGTGAGGGAGGAGTATCGCCATGTCTTGAAGGCCTCCCGCGCCGCGGTGACCGCGGCATCGACGTCTTCGGACGATGCGAATGCCACCTCGCCCGTCTGCTCGCCGGTGGCGGGGTTGAACACCGGCCCGGTGCGTTTCGAGGATCCGGGGGTGAAAGAGCCCTCGACCCAGTGCTGGATCTGCTTCATCCCGGGAACGGTAGCGATGTCGGTGTTTCCTGCCGCCGGTGTCCGCCCCTTGTATGTTTGTGGCCCATGAGTCTCGAGACCGCAGCCCTCACCACCGCTGCCCTCTTGGGCTGGGTCGCCCTGGTCCATCTCGTCATTGGGTCAGGAGTCCGTCTCGGAGAGCTGGTCTGGTCGGGCAGACGGCCCCGATTGCTCGACCCCAGTCTTAGGGTGCGCTCCTTCACCTACGCGTTCCTGCTCCTCGCCTCGGCCCTGGTCCTCGCCATCGCCACCGAGGCGATCGACTGGGCCCCGATACCCCAGCGATGGATGGAATCGGCCACGTTGACCGTCACCGCCTTCTTGGCCGTCTCGTTCATCTACAGCGTGTTTTGGGGCTCTCGCTGGGAACGAATGTTCTTTGCCCCGATAACGCTGCTGGGTGCGGTTTTCGCAGGCTGGCTGACCTTCGGCTGAAGGGGCGTGTCGTCGCCTTCTGGCAGAGCTCCCCGGTCTACCATCCCCTCGATCGAGGGAGCCTCTACGCGTTGGACTTGTCGATCCTGATGGGCACCCATGGGTCTGATTCTTCCCAATCCAGCCGGGCAGCCGCCTGCCAGGCGTGCTCGTCGCACATAAGCCCGTCAGGGACCATGAAGGCGGCGGATTGGGCACATAGCCGGCACTTGCGGTAGCGCGATGCTGCGCCGCGAGTTGCCTCGTCGGGTGCGACACGGGAGATCGTGCCCGGGAACACCCGCTCGATGTCGGGGAAGATCTGCACGGCCGACTCGACATAGTGGACGCTCACCCGTCCACAGGACTCGCACACCACACGTGCCATGCCCGCAGTGATCGTGGTCAACGTGGAGCTGTGTGAACAGACCCCAAAACTCCGCCTCGGTCTCAACCTGCCTCCCAACAGGGGTTTCGGGTGGACAAGCTAGCCCACGAGCGACGTCCCCGCTACGGAAAACGCGAAACTTTCGGACCCGCTTCTGATACGTTCCACAGGCCGAGTGGCTCCACTGTGCATCCAAGTGCCGTGGGGGGCAAGAGATCCCACAATCGACGCCAAGGCGAGGATGACTCGAATCTCGACGACCGAAGGGGACATCACCACCCTCGCGGTCGACGCGGTGGTGAATGCCGCCAATCCTCGTCTCGCCGGAGGAGGTGGAGTGGACGGTGCGATCCATCGAGCGGGTGGCCCGGTCATCCTCGAGCTGTGCCGGGCTTGGGTGGCCGCACACGGTCTTCTACCAACGGGCCAGGCCATGATCACCGAAGCCGGGGATCTTCCGGCGGGCGCCGTGATCCACACCGTGGGGCCGATCTGGGCCGACCACGACCTCGAGGAGAACCAGCGGCTTCTGGCGTCGTGCTATGAGAACAGCCTCGATCTCGCTGCCGAGAACGGCTGTCGCTCGGTTGCGTTCCCCAACATCTCGACCGGGGTCTACGGCTACCCCAAGCGCGAGGCCGCAGTGGTGGCGGTGAGAACCGTCGAGGACTGGATGGCGGACAAGGGCACCGTCGATGAGGTGGTATTCGTCTGCTTCGACGCCGAGAACAAGTCGATCTATTCGGACCTGGTCGAGTCCTGATCCTCCGGATCCTCCGGGCTCAGGTTGCGTTGGATCCAGCTTCGAACCCACCACAGGTCGTCGTCGGTGGTGCCTGCACCGGGAATGGGTTTCCCCGTCCCCTTCAGTTCATCGAACTCCCCCGCCTCCATCGCCTCGCGGATGAGACGGTCGGCGTGGGGCTCGACAGAATCGGGTTGGCCGATAGGCATGGAGGAAGGACCCTATCGGCCGTCCCGACTCTTAGGCCGCCGGCAGGGTCCTACCGGGCCGCTTTGAAACGGTTACCCGGTAGCGACCCACCGACACTGAACGCTCCCTGGGCAGACTGGAGACGATTCTGTGGATGTCGGCTTGATGCCGGCGGTCTTCTTGAATGACTCTGGCGACGTCGAACATGTCGCTCTCCCTTTCATCTATTGGAAACTGTTGGTTGCAGTAAGAACCATTACCACGTACACTCATTACAATAGACATTCTTCGGTAACAAGTCAAATGGATTTTTCTCATTACACGACCAAACCGGTGGAGCTGGCCGTGGCCCTCTCCAACACCCTGGGGATCGAGCAGGACTACCTGGCCGATCCACAACAGCTGGTGTCGTTCCTCGACGATTACAAGAGCATGTGGGAGGGAGTGGCCAAGCCCCCCCGCAAGAGCGATCTGGAAGCGGTCAAGCGGCTGCGCGCCGTGTTGCGGAGGATCATCGAGTCGGGTGACGAAGAAGCTGCGGCGGGCTGTGTCAACGAGCTGCTCGAGAAGTACGGCGCCACTCCCCGTTTGTCAACACACAGCGGCACGCCTCATCTCCATTTCGAGCCGCTCGACTCCTCGATCGTCTCCTGGCTGGGCGCCATCACCGCGATGGGGCTCGCCAGCGTGATCGTGGAGCACGGCGTCGACCGGTTCGGAGTCTGTGGCTCCGCAGGGTGCAATGACGTCTACATCGACACTTCGCGCAACCGCTCTCGTCGTCATTGCTCCAACACCTGCTCCACCCGCGAAGCGGTGGCCGCTTACCGGAAACGTCAGACCGACTGAATTCCCTCCCGGACCGATCGGGAAGATTTGGCGGTCGACGCGGCTATGCGAGTCTGGCGTCGAGACTGATCTCTACGTTGCCGGCCAAGGCCTGAGACACCGGGCAGCCAACCTTGGCAGCCTCGGCGAGCTCGAGGAACTTCTCCTCCGAGATGCCGTCGATGTTTCCAACGACTTCCAGCTCCATGGTGGTGATGCCCTCGCCGGGGACGAAGGTGGCCGTGGCGGTGACGTCGAGGCTCCCCGGCGGGGTCTCGTTCTTGGCCAGCATGCTGGAGAACGCCATCGAGTAACAGGAGGAGTGGGCGGCAGCGATCAACTCCTCGGGACTGGTCAATGACCCATGTTCCTCGGTCCGCGCCCTCCAGGTCACCTGCATGGCGGGGGCGGCGCCGCTGTCCAGGCTGGCCGTTCCCGACCCGCTGAGCAGGTCACCTTCCCAATGAGTGCGACCGATGCTGCGGAGTGCCATTTTCGAGCCTTTCTCTGGTGGGCCGGACACGTCGAGGCTAACGAACGTCATCGGTTCCCGGGCGACCCTCCCTGCTCGGCGGCTATACAACGAGTGGTGCCACACATCAGTCGCGATCAGCGCAGGGCACGTCTCGCCCGACGTCACCTGCTCGCCACCTCGGGCTCGAACCCCACCGAGGTGGCCCGAGCATTGGTCGCCCTCCACTCGAGCGACCCGGTGACCGTCTATCTCTCGGTATGGGCCCGGGTCGCCGGCTTCGAGGTGCCCGATCTCGAAAGTGCTCTGTATGTGGGTCGCTCTCTGGTCCGGCATATCGGGATGCGGCGGACTCTGTGGGTCGTCGACCGTGAGATGCTCCCGATCCTCGTCGCCTCGTCGACTGGCGTCATCGCCGAGAGAGAACGGCGAAGAAGCATCGAGATCATCGAGAAAGGAGAGATCTCCGACGACGGAGCTGCCTGGCTCGACTCCATGATGCGCCGGACGCTGGCGGCGGTTCGGGACAATGGTGAGCTCTTCGCCCGCGACCTCTCCCGACAATTCCCCGAGCTCGCCCAGAAGATCGTCTTCAGGAACAAAGCGGGAAAGGTGCAGGGGACGACCGGAATGTCCAGCCGGACCCTGTTGCAGCTGGCGATGGAATCCAAGGTCGTGAGAGCCCGCCCCGCCGGCAGCTGGGTCAGCGGCCAGTACAGCTACGCCGAGACCGAGCGCTGGCTGGGTGGGCCGATCGAAGAAGTGCCGATAGATGTCGCCTGCGCCGTGCTGGTCAGATCCTGGCTGCACTCGTTTGGGCCGGCCACCGAAGCCGACGTGGTGTGGTGGACCGGATGGCCGGTGAGACGGGTGAGAGAGGCGCTTGCCGATGTCGGAGCGGTCGCGGTGTCACTGGACGACGACAAGCTCGGGTACCTGCTGCCCGACGACCTCGACCCGGTTGCCCCGCCTGGGCCCTGGATCGCCTTCCTTCCCTCGCTCGACCCCACCATCATGGGTTGGAAGGAACGGGATTGGTACCTCGGCGAGCACTACTCCAAGCTGTTCGACCGCAACGGGAATGCCGGGCCCACCGTCTGGGCGGATGGCCGGGTCGTCGGTGGGTGGGCCCAGCGACGAGACGGGCGGGTGGTCTACGAGCTTCTCGAGGAGGTCGGGGCCGAGGCCCGGTCGGCGATCGCTTACCGCGGCGACGAGCTGGAGAGATGGCTCGGCGATGTCAGGGTGACTCCACGATTTCGCTCGCCACACGACAAGGCCCTGGCCCCCCGTGAATGAGCGCCCGGACACCTGTGCTAACCGGGCCCCAACTTCGAGCGTCGCCGGTCGAGACCGCTGACCAGGACCGTCGTGATCAGCAGCGCCAGAACCGCGATCCACAGCTTGGTGGCTTCGAAGACCTCGACGGCGATGGTGAAGTCTGCGTTGATCTCTGCACCGAGAACCTCGACCCCCTCGAAGTCGAGGGCACCCATCATTCCCGGCCGGTAGTCGGCGAGGAGACCCACCCCGGGGTCTCTGAGCCCGCCGTCACCGGGTGGGATCGGAAGGTCGGCCGAGGCGGTGGGATTAGTGGTGGTGGTAGTGGCACCCTCACCAGCGCTCGAAGATGGGTCCTCGGTCTCGGTCGTATTGGGCCGGGGTGTGGTGGTTGTCACCCGGGGCTGGGTCGTTGAGGTGGTCGGGGCGGAGGTAGTTGAGGTGGTTGAGACGGAGATGGTCGGGACGGTGATGGTCGGGACGGAGATGGTCGTGAGGGAGGTGGTCGAGGTGGTCGACGTCGAGGGAGTCACCGACCCTTCGATCTCGACTCTGTCAATGTACACGTCATCGCCGCCGAGGACGTTGTCGAGACTGAAGAGAAGCTCGAAGTCGGCGCCGATGTATGAGGAGACGTCAAACGACTCTTCGAATGAGCCATCGTTCAAGAGGAGCGGGTAGGTCTTCAGCGTCTTCCATCCCGATCCGTTTCCCCTCACCTGGACGGCAAGCGTCGCAGTGGAGAGGAGTGCCGGGTCGATTTCGAGATCGAACGACAGATCGGCCGTCATGAACCCGGTGAGATCGGCCTTCCTGCTGATCCAGAGCTGTGCCAGGGGACCACCCTCTATACGGAGACACTTGTTGTTGGAGCAATTCCCGTCGTCGACGACCCTGATCTGGCCGGCGGCGGGGTCGTTCCCGCCCTCGGGGTCGTTGTCCTCGGACTCCACCCACGGGTCCGACCATTCGAGACTGCCGTCACTGCCCGAGTAGCTGATCTCCCCGAAGTCGTCGCGATAGTTCTCGCTGCCAGCCGATGCCACGACGGCAGGAACCAGCAGTGCCATGACGAGAACGCCGCCCAGACATCTCCTCATGTCGAAAGCGCCTTGATCATCGAGGCCACCGACTCTTCATCGTCCCTGGACTCTTCTTCGCTCTCGGCCGACAACGGGAGGGTGAGGGTGAAGTAGGTCCTGCCCGAGTAGCGCTGGTACTGCAGCTCGCCGCCCAGGAGATCGGTGAGACGTGACGCCACCGCCAGACCGAGCCCAATGCTTCCGGTGAGCAGAGAGGCCGCCCCATCGTGGACGAAGCGCTGGAACAGACGCTCGACCCGGTCCTCGGGGACACCGGAGCCGTTGTCCCAAACCTCGATCTCGGCGGTGCTCGGCCCGAGAGAGACCACCAAACCCATCTTGGGCCCGCCGTGGCGGACCGCATTGGAGATCAGATTGACCAGGACTTGCCTCAGCCGGGCGCCGTCGGTGTTGATGGTCACCGACGTCGGCTCCCGGTCGATCTCGAGACCGGCACGCTGGAACGGGTTGACCGCTCCCTCCACCACCTCCTGGAGCGCGGTGGGGGTCATCTCGATCTCGATACCGGTGCTCTCCAAGCGGGAGGCGGCCAACAAGTCGTCGACCATCCGGGTCATCTCCGCAGCCTCATTGGCGATGATCCGGGCCGTCTCCCGGCTGGCCTCGACACCCTTGACGTCACCGTCGGTGAGCAACTCGGCGAAGCCGTATATCGAGGTCAAAGGGGTCCTCAGCTCGTGGGACAGGCCGGCGATGAAGGCGTCCTTGGCCCGGCTGACCGTGCGCTCGGCCTCGATCTCCACCCGGCTGCGCTCCTGGAGGGCCCGCACCTGACGTCGTGCGATGACGAAGTAGGCCACCACCGCAGAGCCAGGCACGGCCAAGGTGAGGATGAAGACGACCCAAGCGTTGAGGGTTCGGCCGGCCTCGCTGTTCTCCTCGATCGCCGACTGGATGGCGGCCTGTTCCGCATCGAGAGCACTCACCAGGTCTTGGTATGAGGTCTCCACGTCGGTGATGACCTGTTCCTTGGCTGCGGCGACATCGCCGCTGTGCAGCAAGTCGACGGTGTCCGCGACGTATGCGAAGAATCGCGCCAATGCCGCATGGGATTCGTGGGCAGTCCCCGTTGCGAGCAGGTCCTCCAACTCCGAGTCGGCCCCATCGACCTGCTCCATGGCGAACTCGAAATCCTCCGATGTCACCACGCCGGTGCCCTCCAGCTCGGCGAAGGTGACCGCCTGGACGAGGCCGGCGCGGATGAGCGCCGAGGTGCCCACGGCCGCATTGGTCCAATGCAGCGAGCGGGCGTTGTTGGTCACCCTGGTGACGCTGATCGAGTTGGCGAACGCCAGACCCGCCACCAGGAACAGCACGAACAGAGCGAAGCCGACCGAGACCACGATCGTCCGCCTTCTGAACGTGGAACGGCTTCGCGCCACATTGCCCATGTGTTTTCTTCGGGAGGCCAGGGGTTTTGCGAAATAGGCCCCACGGTCCATTGACCCTGACAGCCAGGAGCGGGGTCACCCGCAGCCGAGGTCTCCACCAATCAGTCCGCGCGGTCCTCGGATCGATCTCCGGGCTCGAGGAACACCACCGGGATCACCCGATCGGTCCTCGCCTGATAGGTCGCGTAGCCCTCGTAGGCGGCGACCACCCGCGGCCACCACTCGGATCGCTCGGTCCCGGTGGCGGGCCGGGCCGTCATCGGCACGTAGACCCCTTCGACCTGGACCTCGACCGACGGCTGATAGACCAGGTTCCGGTACCAGGTTGGGTGCTGCGCCCTCCCTCCGTAGGAGGCGATGACGACGAGCCTCTCGCCATCCCTCAAGTAGAGCAGCGGCACGGTGTGTCGGCGGCCGGTGATGTGCCCTCTGGTCGTCAGCAACAGCACGTCGTTGTCGGCCAGCCGTCGGCCGACCAAACCCCCGGTCAGCCGGTACACCAGCCTGTGGAACGCCGACCACCTCCTGACGGATGCGTCCCTCACGACCCCAGCCGGTCGGCCACCACCTCACGAAGGAGATCGAGCCGCATCGCCCCGTGGTTGAGCACGGTTGAGTGGAACTCCTTCAGATCGAAGGCCGATCCCAGCCGTGTCTTGGTCTCGTCCCTGATCGAGAGGATCTCCCGCTCGCCCAGCTTGTAGGCGATGGCCTGACCCGGCCAGCCCAGGTATCGCAGCACCTCGTCGCTCGCCTGGTCCTCGGTTCGAAAGCCGTAGACCTGCATGAACTCGACGGCATGCTCGAAGGACCACTTCTCGCCCGGTGCGATCGGGGCCGACAGGGGGATGTCCTTTCCCAGGTGGAGGCCGATGTCGACGATCACCCGGGCCGCCCGATACATCTGCTTGGCCAACATCCCGAAATAGTGCGTGGGGTCGTCGAGATACCCGAGCTCCCCCATGAGCACCTCGGCATACATCGCCCAGCCTTCGCCGTAGCCCGGGTACCAGGTCAAGACCCGCTGGAACCGGCTTATCTCCTCACCTCGTGACATGGCGGTGGCGATCTGGAGGTGATGGCCTGGAAAGCCCTCGTGGTAGGCGGTCGAGACATGCTGATAGAGCGGGAAAATCTCCTGATCCCCGATCGAGTACCAGACACCACCGGGGCGGCTGAAATCCTCCGATGGCCCGACGTAATAGGCACCCAGCGGGCTGCCGGGGGGCGCCAACTGCACGGTCAGCGGCCTGATCAGGTGGGGCACCTCGAAGTGCGACCCGGCGAGATCGGCTACCGCCCGGGCCAGGGTCTGCTCGACGAAGACGATCAGTGCGTCGGTGCCGGCTGCCGTCACTTCCGGATCGGTCTCGAGGTGGTGCTTGACGCTCTCCACCCCTTGACCGGGCAGGATCTCGTCGCTCACGTTCTGCATCTCGGCTTGAAGACGATGGAACTCGTCCCAGCCCCACTGATAGGCCTCATCAGGATCGACCTCCAGGCCGACGAGACGGTCGGCGGCGCGGATGTAGGTGTCACGACCGACTGCATCCTCTTCGACGGCATGGGGCAGATAGCCGGTCTCCAGCCAATGTGCGAACTCGCCGATGGCGGCCCTGGCGGTGTCGGCCGCAGCCGAGAGCCGTCCGGAGCCGAGACCCGAGGCTTCGAGCTTGTCGACGATGGCGTCGGTCGAGGCGGTGTCGTCGGACATGCGGCGGGCCTGGCGGATGACGGAACGCACTTGACGCTGCGCCACGACCACCCCGGCGGAGTTCCCCGTCTGGAGAAGCGAGACGTAGTCTCGAAGCGGTTGGGCGATTGTCTCGAGTCTGGCGATGACGTGGTCTCGGTCCTCGGTGGTGGCGGTCTTCATCACATCGAACACCGACCGGATGCTGTGGAACGGGGAGGCGAGGTGCCTCAGGTCACGGAAGTGGTCACCGTGCTCGTACGAGCGGCGCGCTTCGACCATCGAGCCCACCATGACCCGGGCGGCGAGCCGCTCTCTCGGGTCGGCGCTCTGTGTGAACGGACCGAACCGCGACACGTACCGCTCCCGCAGTTCTCTCTCGGCCTCGAGCCCGGCGAGACCGAACGAGTCACCCCAACGATCGTCGGAGCCTGCCACACCCAGATGTGTCGCGATGATCGGGTCGAGGGCGCAGAATTCGTCGACCAGGTCGTCGGCCAACTGGAAGGCTGTGGTCACCCCCCCGACAGTAACCCCGCTATTCGAAGGACTCCTCACAGGTCGCATCGAGGCCAAACCCGTCGAGAGTGTCGAGGGCGGTCTCGGGGTCGGCCATGAGGGCGTGGGCGTCAGCCCTCAGCCGTTCCAGATCGTAGAACTGCTGGCCGGGGTGACCTCCCGCCCCGTAGTTGTAACGAGTGATCCGCAGCGAAGCCACCCTCGAGGTGCTCACCTTGGGCAGCCACTCGACGAAGTCGCCGAGACGGTCGATCGGGATGTCGGTCACCACGTTTTCCTCGATCGCGGTCGCCAACTGGTGATAGCCGCTGAGCACGTCGAACGGCCCGATCTGGTTGGCCAGGGCGCCCAGGACACATCGCTGACGATGCATCCGGGCGAAGTCCCCCGAGTTACGGCGGATGCGCGCGTACGCCAGGGCGCGGTGCCCATCGAGCACCTGGGCCCCCTCCTCGATGACGACGTGCTCGGTGCCCCCGTCCTCGTGGGGGTAGATGGGTTCGACGATGGTCTCCGGGACGTCGATCGAGACCCCGCCGAGCGCATCGACCACGCCCACGAAGCCCCTGAGGTCGACCTTGGCGTAGTAATGGATGTCGACGTCGAAGATGAGGCCGAGTGCCCCTTTCAACGCGTTGATGGGCGGCTCCTGGGGGCCAGGGAAGGCATCGGGATACCACTCACCGTTCGCCCAGAGGTGGGTGATGATGTCGGGCAAGCAGTCACAGTCCCACCGACCCATCCCCTCGGGGAGCGGGGCGGCGGAGAGATTCCTCGGTACCGAGAACATCGCCACCTTCCCGGGCTCCGGCTCGATACTCACCAAGATGATGGTGTCGGTTCGGGTCCCGATGCGACCCACGCCGGCGTCGCTGCCGAGCAGCATGATGTTGAGTCTCTGGTGCCCATCCCAGATCTTCGGTTCCGTGGTGGTCGTCGTCGTTGGCCACGTGGAAGTGGTGGCCTCTACGGCGGTGGTCGTCGGCGCGGGCGCCCCGCGCTCGTCGACGTTGCCGCCGCGGCCTCGACCCCGGCGGGGGCGAAGACGGTGTCGAGGAGGTCGTACTGGATGAGGGTCAGACCGGCGATTAGGAGGTGGGGGGCGACCAGGAGGATGCCTGCCAGCATCGCTCCGACCCAGTCATACCATCGACGAGAGCCCGAGGTGAGGAAGGAGTCGACCGTGACCGAGGCCCGGTAGATCAGCGCTCCGAGGTTCAGACCCAGGATTGCCACCAGAGCCGTGGGGGTAACCCACGCCTCGACCAGCTCGACCTGGAACCAGAAGACCGATACCAGCACCGCCACCACCGAGAGCCCGTCGACGAACAAGAGGGCACGGCCGACTCCCACCCTCCCGATGAGGATGTGGCCCCAACCGGGAGCGATCGAGGAGGCGATCGCTACCAGACCACTCGGTCTCTTCGAGGCGGCGTCGATGGGGGCGGATCGTGACATGGCGAAGGTGCCGAATCAACGACTGCCGGCGCACATGGGTTCCGGGGTTAAAGCCCCGTTGACGGGTCCTCGTCTCCCTCCCCACATGTCCCGTCGAGGCTGTCCAAACCGAGATCGGCCAGGGCCGAGCCCGGATTCTCCATGAGCGCCCGGGCGTCGTCCCTGATCCTTTCGATGTCGTAGTAGACACGGCCGTCGCCCTCGCCGCTCTTGTACCGCTCCCGGGTGATCCGGAGACTGACGATGCGCTCTGTGGACAGTTTGGGCAGAAGGTCGATGAAGTCGGCCAGTCTCTCTTCGGGAATGTCGGTGACCAGGCTCCGCTTCAGGGCCTCGGCAATGGCGCCAAACCTGAAGAGGATCTCGGTGGGGCTCGACTGCTCGACCACCGCTTCGAGCACACAGCGCTGACGGTGCATCCGGGCGAAGTCATTGGACTGGCGTCGGATACGCGCGTAGGCCAGGGCCTCGTGACCATTCAGATGTCTGGTCCCGGCCTCGATAGTCATGCTCTCGATGGTCCCGTCTTCGTGGGGGTACTCGTTGTCGAAGATCGTCACCGGGACCTCGATGGTCACCCCACCCAGAGCGTCGACGATGTCGACGAAACCGTCGAGAGTCACCAGCGCGTAGTGGTGGATCGGAATGCCGAACATCTCACCCAGGGCACCCTTGACGGCATTGATGCCCGGGGTGTCGGGGCCCTCGAAGACCGCGGGATTGGTCTCGCCCGCGTCATAGAGATGGGTGAACAAATCGGGGAAGCAGTCACAGTCCCATCGCCCCATCCCGTCGGGTAGGGGCGCATTGGAGAGGTCCCGGGGAACGGAGAACATCACCGCATCGCCGGTTTGTGGGTCCAGACTGACGACGATCGCGGTGTCGGTGCGCAGCCCCTGTCGCCCCGCTCCGGCATCGGCGCCGAGCAGGGCGATGTTGAGACGCTCCAGGCCGTCCCACAGGGCGGGCCCCACCGTCGTCGCGGTAACCACCGCCGGCGTGGTGGTCACCGGAGCCAACACGGGGTCGCCGCTCAGGGTGGTGGTCGTCGCCTCGGGGGGCAACGCCACCGGCTCGGGTCCCCCGAACACACTGCTGATGAGGCTGTATTGGGTCACCGTCAGATAGCCGAAGATGAGATGGGGGATTACCAGCACGAAAGCGACCACGCCGATGACGAGATTGGTCTGCCAGCGTGGCGCGGGCTCGCCTGCCGACTGGTAGGCGTCGGTGGCCACCAACCACCGGTAACCCAGCAACACCAGGTTGACCACCATCATCGAGGCGAGCGCAGTGGTCGACACCCACAGCTTGAGGACATCGAGCCGGAGCCAGAGAATGGCGCCCAGGCTGAGGGCGACGATCGCCCCGTCGACGATCAGCAGGCGTTTGCCCCGCTCCGGCCTGCCGGCATATATCTGGCCCCAACCGGGGACAACCGCAGATGCCAGCGCGGCAAGCGATGCACGCTTCGAGCTCGTCCCGGGGGTGTCTGCAGTAGATGCCAAGCCACTCCGATCTTATGGGGCCATACGGTGTTTCCCTAGCTTCGGGGGCGGCAATTTCTCAACGCGAGTACCAAAATCCCCAATGCCGAGACCCGATTGAGCTAACACCGGTTTGATGGACTCCGAAAGCGAGCGCGCACCCTCCACGCCTGAGACCCGATACGCCTACCTGCGCAGCGATGGCACGGCGTACATCGTGGGGGGCAGTGCCGTGGCCGGTGTCGCCGCGTACGCCTACCAACTGATCGGTGGGCGGACTCTTGGGGCCGAGGCCTTCGCCCCGGTGTCGGTGTTGCTCACGGTGCACTTCCTCACCTTCATAGTGCTCCTCATGCCCATCGAGCAACTGGTGGTGCGCCGTCTCACCGTGGATCGCTCCGACACGGGTCTCCCCCTACGCGCCTACTGGCTGGGAGGTCTGAGCATCCTGGGTTCCACCCTCTTCGCCTGGCTCGGCGTCGACTCCTACCTCAACGGCGACCGGCGTTTCATCGTATTCACGACCCTCACCGTGGCGGGACACTTCTTCTTCGCCGCGGCCCGGGGGCATCTCGCAGGATGGCGGCGGTTCCGCGCATACGGGCTTTCCTCGGGAGCCGCCTCGGTGCTGAGGCTCGTAGTGGCGATCGGCGTCACCATCGTTCGACCTTCGGCGTCGGGTTTTGCACTCGGTCTGATCATCGGCCCGGCGATCGTGATGCTGTGGCATCCGTTCCAAAAGGTCGAATTGGGACGCAGGCAGCTCGACGCCGCCGAGCGCGAGATGATGTCTGACCGGGGGCTTCTCAGCGGGCTGGTCCTCGCCTCCGCCGCATCTCAAGCTCTGTTGCTGGGTGGGCCCCTCATCGTGGGGTTCCTCGGCGGCTCGCCTGTCGAGATCAGCATCGCCTTCGCCGCATTCACGCTGGGCCGCGCGCCGTTGACCTTCGGGTACAACCTCCTTGCCCGGGTCCTCCCGCCCTTCACCGAGATGGCTGCCAGGGGCGAGCGACATGAGTTGAGATCGTGGGCTCGGGGCATGGCTTGGGCCGCAGCCGGGCTCTCCCTCCTGGCCGCCGCTCTGGGCTGGTTTCTTGGCCCGTGGGTGGTAGAGGTGGCATTCGGGTCGGACTTCGCCCCGACCAGGTTCGTCACCTCGGCCGTGGCGGTGGGGGTGGTGCTCGCCGGCGCGGGGCTCTTCGTGGGACAGATCCTCGTGGCTCGCAACCAGCCGGTCCGTCTCGGTGTGGCATGGCTGGCCGGTCTGGCCGCGGCAGCGAGCGCGTCCACTCTGGTGAATGGGATCGACGCCGTGGGGAGGGTGGCCCTGGGGTTCGCCAGCGGCGAGGTCGTCGCCTTGATCGCCCTGGTCACCGGGGCGGTTGCCGTCGGGGAGACTGCGAGGACGGCCCGGGGCAGCCGGGCCGCCTACCAACTCGCCAAGAGAACGGTCGACATCGGGGTGTCGCTGGTGCTCCTGGTGTTGACCGCCCCGATCGTCTTGGCCGCCGGGTTAGCAGTTCGGGTCGACAGCAAGGGGCCGATCTTCTTCAGGCAGACGAGGATGGGGAGGAACCTGCGCCCGTTCGGGCTGTTGAAGATCAGAAGCATGGTCCCGGAGGCCGACGAATCCGTGTTCGCCGAGCACCTCGCCCGTCTCCAGGCGGCCCGTCATGAAGACACCGTCGCCTCGATCCGTATCGAAGACGACGAACGTATCACCGGTGTCGGCCACTTCTTGAGACGTTGGTCGATAGATGAGCTGCCCAACCTGTGGAACGTTCTCGAGGGCTCGATGTCGTTGGTCGGCCCCCGCCCCCTCGTCGAGTCGGAAGCCGACGTGGTCGGGGTCGATAACCGGCGCTTCGCAGTCAAACCGGGGATCACCGGGCTGGCCCAGATCGAAGGGCGTGACACGCTCTCGATCGAGGAGCGCACAGACCTCGACGAGAAGTACGTCGAGGATCAGTCGATGACCCTCGATTTGCGCATCCTCTTCCGTACGTTGTCCGCAGTCCTCACCGGGCCAGGCGACTGATTCCTGAACGGGGGTGCCCGACGCCCGGCTGTCGACAACCGCCAGCCGTTAGCGTGCGGTCATGAGTCACAAACAGAGAGCAGTCGACGACTTCTCCACCGTCGAGAGGGAGTTGACAGAGATCTCGAGGTGGATGTACGACAACCCCGAGCTCGGCGATGCGGAGTTCGAGTCATCGGCCAGGCTCGCCAAATTCCTCGGTGAGCACGGCTTCGAGGTCACGTATCCGGCCTACGGGCTCAGCACCGCCTTCGAGGCGAACGTCGGGTCATCGGGTCCCCGGGTGGTCATATGCGCCGAGTACGACGCCCTCCCCCAGGTGGGACATGCCTGTGGCCACAACATCATCGCCACCTCGTCGGTGGGAGCCGGCATTTCGTTGGCCGGTCTCGCCGATGAGCTCGGCATCAGGGTCACTGTGCTGGGGACTCCCGCCGAAGAGGGCGGGGGCCGCAAGATCGATCTGATCGAGGCGGAGGCGTTCGAGGACGCCGCGGCGTCGCTGCTGATCCACCCCAGCCGACACGACCTCGTCGACCCGAAGCTGTTGGCGGCCCAGGGCTTCGTCGCCACCTTCCACGGCAAGACCGCCCACGCGGCCGCCACACCACAACTCGGTATCAACGCCCTCGACGCCTTCGTCGGGGCATACAACAACATCTCGACTCTGCGACAGCAGTTCGAGTTGGGGGACCGTGTCCACGGTGTGATCACCGAGGGGGGCGGGGCACCGAACGTGATACCCGACCTCACCAGATCACGTTGGATCGTCCGGGCGGCCACCGCCGATCGCTTCGATGCGATCAAGCAAAAGGTGCTCGCCTGTTTCGAGGCGGCCGCCCAGTCGTCGGGGTGCCGGCTCGAGATCGAGTACGAGGGCGAGCCATATGTCGATTTGATCTCCAACCCGGTGATGACCGCACTGTTCGCGGCCAATTGCATCGCTCTGGGAAGGTCGATGCCCACGTTCGCCGACTCGGGAATCGAAACCTCGGCTTCGTCGGACATGGGCAATGTGAGCCATGTCGTCCCCTCCATCCATCCCTCCCTCGCCATCGAGACCGAGGCGGTGAATCACCAGCCGGAGTTCGCCGCCGCCACCGTCACCCCTTCGGGGGAACGGGCGCTGCGAGACGGTGCGTTGGCCATGGCCCACACCATCATCGACATGGCAGAACAGGACGTATGGGAGAGCCTGTGAAGCCACTGGCTACCGTGCGCCCATGAGCCGCAAACAGACAGCCGAAGAGAGGTTCACCGCCGTCGAGGCCGAGCTCCGGGGGATCTCGAGGTGGATGTACGAGAACCCCGAGATCCAGTATGAGGAGTACGAGTCCTCCGCCAAGCTCGCCGCCTTCCTCAGGGACAACGGGTTCGAGGTTGAACATCCGACACACGGGTTGAAAACCGCGTTCGAAGCCACCGCCGGCTCATCGGGGCCACGAGTCGTCATCTGCTGTGAGTACGACGCTCTCCCCGAGATCGGACACGCCTGCGGTCACAACATCATCGCCACTGCGGCTCTCGGGGCGGGAGTCGCGGTAGCGGGCCTGACCGATGAGCTGGGCATCCGGGTCACCGTGCTCGGCACCCCTGCCGAGGAGGGGGGTGGGGGCAAGGTCGACCTCATCGACGCCGGGGCTCTCCAAGACGCCGCTGCAGCGATGATGATCCACCCCAGCCCACGGGACCTGCTCGACCCCAGCTTCCAGGCACGGAGCAGCTTCACCGTCGAGTACCACGGAAAGGAGTCCCACGCCGCGTTCGCCCCCCAGGTGGGGATCAATGCCCTAGACGCCTTCGTCCAGGCATACATGAACGTGGCCACGCTGCGACAGCAGCTGCTTCCCAGCGACCGGGTCCACTGCATCATCAACCATGGCGGGGACGCCAACAACATCATCCCCGCCTACACCAGGTCGACCTGGGGGATTCGCTCCGCGGGCTCCGAGCGGCTCGAGGAGCTGATCCCCAAGGTCCACGCCTGTTTCGAGGCCGCGGCCCGGGCCACGGGTTGCCGTCTCGAGCTGAACCCGCTCGGACATCCTTATCTCAACATGGTCAACAGCGCGATCATGACCGAGCTGTTCCAGCAGAACTCGACCGCACTGGGCCGTCCCCTCCCCCTCGAGGCCGAGGTCGGGGCATCCGGGGGGTCCTCTGACATGGGCAACCTCAGCCAGGTGGTCCCTTCGATCCATCCGATGCTGGCCATCGAGACCAACGGCGCGGTCAATCATCAAAAGGACTTCGCCGCCGCCACCGTCACCGAGAGCGGCGACGAGGCGATTAGGGACGGTGCGCTGGCGATGGCCTACACGATCATCGACATGGCCGAGAGAGAGGTTTGGGAGAGTATCGGCGATAGCGGGTAGGAGTCCTACTTTCCGGCACCTATCGCGAAAGTTGGGGTTACTCTGCCCTCACCTCACAAGCGATTGGGCAGCGTGACACAGACTCAGATCCAGACGGTCCTCGAGGTCGACGACCTCAAGACCCGATTCGTCACACAGGACGGGACCGTTCATGCGGTCAACGGTGTCAGCTTCCATCTCAAACGCGGCGAGTTTCTCGGGGTGGTGGGTGAGTCCGGCTCGGGCAAGACCGTGACCATGATGTCCCTGCTCCGCCTGATCCCGATGCCACCCGGCGAGATCATGTCCGGTCAGGCCATGTTCGGTGACCAAGACCTCCTCAAAGTCGACCTCGACGAGCTTCGCTCGATCAGAGGGGGCAAGATCGGGTTCATCTTTCAGGACCCGATGACCTCACTCAACCCCGTGCTCACCATCGGATATCAGATAACCGAGGCCCTCGGGCTCCACACCGACTTGACGGAGAAGCAGTTGCGACTCCGGGCCAAGGAGTTGTTGGACCTCGTCGGCATCCCCGACGCGGCAGCGAGACTGAAAAACTACCCCCACGAGCTGTCGGGAGGCATGCGACAGCGGGTGATGATCGCGATGTCGCTCGCCTGTGATCCCGAGATACTGATCGCCGATGAGCCGACAACCGCCCTCGACGTCACAATTCAGGCCCAGATAATCCAGATAGTCCGCGACCTCAGGGAGAAGCTGGGGACCGCCGTGATCTGGATCACCCATGACCTCGGGGTCGTCGCCGGTCTTGCCGAACGTGTACTCGTCATGTACGCCGGGCTCATCGTCGAAGAGGCCCCGGTCAACGAGCTGTATGCCAACCCCCAACACCCCTACACCGAGGGCCTGTTGGGATCGCTGCCCCGACTCGACCAAAAGGGTCTGGACCTGGTCAACATCAAGGGTCAGCCGCCCGACCTCTACGAATTCCCCACGAGCTGCCCGTTCGCACCGCGGTGCCCGTACGTCTACGACAAATGCCGCGAGGAGAACCCTCCTCTGATGGACATCGGCAATGGCCGCAAGACCGCCTGCTGGTGGGACCTCGACAACGACCGGCCTCGCTATGGCAACTGAGACTCCCACCGCGCCACCTGCTCCCGCCCCCCAGACCGACGATGTGATAGTCAGGATCCAAGGCCTGAAGAAGCACTTCCCTATCATGAAGGGAGTGTTCCGTCGTCAGGTTGGGGCCGTCCGCGCCGTCGACGGCATCACCTTCGACGTTCGACGCGGCGAGACACTGGGGCTCGTCGGTGAGTCCGGCTCCGGCAAGTCGACCACGGGGCGAGTGATCCTCCAGCTCGAAAAAGCCACCGAGGGTGTAGTCCAGTTCGAGGACGTCGACCTGACGGTGACCACCGGGAACAAGCTGCGCTCTCTTCGACCCCGCATGCAGATGATCTTCCAAAACCCCCATGCGTCGCTCAACCCCCGGATGACCGTTGCCTCGATCATCGGTGAGCCATTGACCGAGCACAACAAGGCCAAGGGGGAAGACCGCAAGAAGCGAATCGAAGAGCTGTTGAGCCTGGTCGGTCTGGAGCCGAAGCACGCCAACCGCTATCCCCACGAGTTCTCGGGCGGGCAACGACAGCGCATCGGCATCGCCAGAGCCATCGCCCTCAACCCGGACTTCATCGTGGCCGACGAGCCGATAGCCGCCCTGGACGTCTCGATCCAGGCCCAGGTGGTCAATCTCCTCGAGGATCTCCAGGAGGTCCTCGGCCTGACCTATCTGTTCATCAGCCACGACCTCTCCATGGTCCGCCATATCGCCGATCGAGTGGCGGTCATGTATCTGGGCAAGATCATGGAGCTGGCCGACGTCGACCATCTCTACAACGACCCCAAGCATCCATACACCCAGGCGCTGCTCTCGGCGGTCCCGGTCCCCGACCCCGTGGTCGAGGCGACCAGGGAGCGGGTCATCCTCGAGGGGGACATCCCCAGCCCCGCCAACCCACCCCCGGGGTGTCCTTTCAACACCCGATGCCCTGTGGCAAAAGAGCGCTGTGTGACCGAGGTGCCCGAGTGGCGCGAGCTCGAGCCGGGCCGCTGGGTGGCCTGTCACTTCGCCGAGTTGGACAGCACGCTCACCGTCACACCGATCTAGCGCTCCTGCCCGAGGTTGGTCCGATAACCGCAGGTAGCCCGATACGGAACTCACGATCTCGAGAAAACGGCCGCTCGCGTTCTCGGGGCTGTCGGTTTCTTACATGAGGTCCAATACCTGAGGTTTGTAGTTCCGCGGTCTCGAATGGCAACTGTCGGTTATCGGACAGTTATCGGAAAGCAGCGAATCGGCCGGCGTTTCCTCGCCCCAGCATCCGAGACGCTGGTAGCGTTGCCCTCTGATGCCGGACGATCGTTCCGGCACATGGAGGAAATAAGACATGAAGAAAACAAGATTGCTGTCGTTGCTCGCCGTGTTTGCCATGGTGGTCGCGGCATGCGGCGGCGGCGACGTTGATGGGACCACCACTACCGGCGACGGTGGCGCGACCACCACATCTGTTGACTCCACCGAACCGACGGAGCCGCCAACCGGCGGTGGCGCCGGTGAGGGTGGAAACCTGTTGCTCCTGCAGTGGCAGGCCGTATCTCAGGCAAATCCCTATCTGTCAACGGGCACCAAGGACATCCAAGCCGGATCTATGGTCCTGGAGGGTCTCGCCGAGTACAACACGGACGGTGAGATCGTGACTGCGCTGGCAACGGAGGTCCCGACTGTCGAGAACGGCGGAATCGCCGAAGACCTGACCTCGATCACCTGGACCATCCAGGACGGCGTGCTCTGGTCGGATGGCACACCGCTGACCGCAGACGACTTCGTCTTCACCTGGGAGTACTGCATTGACGAGTTGACCGGCTGCATCTCGCCGGCGTTCGAAAGCGTCACCAGTGTCGAAGCCGTCGACGACTCGACCGTCCAGATCACCTTCGACGGTCCGACACCGTGGCCGTACGTCCCCTTTGTCGGAGCGACCGAGCCGGTGCTCCAGCGGGCGCAGTTCGCCGACTGTGTCGGTGAGGCCGCAACGGCCTGCACCGAGCAGAACTTCCAGCCAGTGGGCACGGGGCCCTTCGTGGTCACCGAGCTGCGGGCCGAAGACACAGTGCTGTACGAGATGAACCCGAACTATCGGAAGATCCCTGAGGGCAAGCCCTTCTTCGGGACCGCCGAGATCAAGGGTGGCGGCGACGCCGAGGCAACGGCACGTTCCGTCCTCGAGATCGGCGAAGCCGACTATGCCTGGAACCTCCAGGTCGCCCCTGAGATCCTCGGGCCCATGGAGGCAGCCGGAAACGGGATTATTGCAGTCGGGTTCAACACCTCGGTCGAGCACCTCAACCTGAACCAAACCGACCCGGACGGTGACCCACCGTCTGACTATGCCGACGGCAGCAACCCGAACCCGTACTTCTTCGAGAACCAGGTTCTCCACGACGCATTGTCGATGGCGATAAACCGCGAGGAGATGGTGGCCGTGGCGTACGGCCCCGCAGGTGAGCCGACCTGCAACATCTGGCCCGTGCCAGGTGACGCGTTGTCGACCAACAACGACTGGTGTCTCACCCATGACATCGAGGGTGCCAACGCGCTGCTCGATGAGAACGGGTACTTGGACACCGACGGTGACGGTGTGCGTGAGACGCCCGACGGGCTCCCGCTCTCGTTCGAGGTGGTCACCTCCACCAACGCGGTGCGTCAGTCCGAACAGGATCTGATCGCGGTGTACTGGGAGCAGATCGGCGTCGAGACCTCGATGAGAAACGAGGACGCGGGTCTGTTCTTCGACGGCACCGCGGCCAGCGATGCGTCGATCTGGAAGTTCTTCACGGACATCCAGCTGTACACCAACTCCGCGGTGGGCACAGACGCTCAGAGCTACTTCCAGTCGAACTTGAGCAGCGAGATCCCCGAGTCGACGAACTCATGGGGTGGAGGCAACCTCCAGCGCCTCGCCAGTGAGGAGTTCGATGCGGTTTGGCAGCAGCTGTCCGAGACGTCTCTCACGGATCCGGCGCGCAACGAGCTGATCATTCAGCTGAACGACCTGATGGTGCAGTACGCGGTCATCCCGTTGGTCAATCGTGGAAGCGTTTCCGCTTTCGCGAGCACGCTCGATGGTTACGTGGACGTCAACGGATGGGATTCCGAGTTATGGAACATCGAAGACTGGACCCGCAGCGGATAGGGCTGCTCTAGACTTCGACCTACTGACAAGAGAGCCTTTCAGGGTCAAACCTGAAAGGCTCTCTTACCACGAACCTCGGGCAGGTAGAGATGGGCAGGTACATCGTCAGACGGACGCTGTTCGCGATCCCCACGCTGATCGTGATCAGCTTCATCATCTTCGCCATTCTCGATCTGGCCCCGGGCGACCCGAGCTCCCAGCTACCTCTTACGCTCCCGGCCGAGGTCCGTGAGCGGATCAGGGAGGCAATGGGTTTCACCGACCCCTTCCTCGTCAAGTGGCTCAGGTGGATGCAACTCATGTTCATCAACGAGCCGCTCAACGCCATCGACTCGATCTTCGGCACTTGCATCGGCGACTGCGAGAACCGGGCCCGCATCATCTCCTGGTCCTCCCGGGCACCAGCCATCGACATCATCATGGAGCGGCTGCCCCAGACGCTGTGGATCCTGGGCATCGCCTTCGTCCTCGGGATCGTCATCGCCATCCCCGTCGGCGTCATCTCCGCCTACAAGCAGTACTCGGCGTTCGACAACGTCGGCACCTTCGTGACGATGGTGGGCTACTCGGTGCCGGTCTTCTTCACCGGTCTCCTCGCCATCGTCATCTTCAGCGTGTGGCTGGGATGGTTCCCCTCCTTCTACACCACGACCCATGTGGTCGACTGGACGAGTTGGGACAGCATCTGGTTCCAAGTCGAGCAGATGATCATGCCGATCACAGTGCTCTCCCTGTTCAACGCCGCCGCTTTGAGCCGGTTCACCCGATCGTCGATGCTCGACAACCTGAACAAGGACTACGTCCGCACCGCACGCTCCAAAGGTCTCAGGGAGAACCGCGTGGTGATGACACACGTAATGAGGAACAGCATGATCCCGGTTATCACCCTTATCGCACTCCAGGTCCCGGGCATCTTCGCCGGCGCCATCATCACCGAGCAGATCTTCAGGATCAACGGGTTGGGCCAACTCCTGATCATTTCCATCGGTCAATCCGATGTGCCGATGGTGCAGACCCTTACCTTCATGTTCGCGGTGCTCATCGTGGTCTTCAACCTGATAGCCGACGTCACCTATGGCGTGATGGACCCGCGGATCCGCTACGACTGACTGAATAGGAACAGACATGGCAACCACACAGGAGCGAGTCGACGAGCAAACCGGTCTAGCGGCGCCTGGCGGCGGCGAGCATCATCGCACGCTGCGTGAGGACGTCTGGCGTCAGTTCAAGAAGCACAAAGGCGCCGTGGTCGGGCTGGTTCTTCTGGGGCTCATCGTCTTCGCCACCGTCTTCGGGCCTCTCATCTACGGAGTCGACCCCTATGCCGTGGACACCTCGATAACCAACCAGGCGCCTTCCGCGCAGCACCCCCTGGGTACCGACAATCTCGGTCGTGACGTCCTCGCCCGTGTCCTGATCGGTGGTCGGATCTCGCTCTCCGTTGGATTCGCTGCGATGCTCTTCGGAGTGTTCCTGGGCACGGCGATCGGGATCCTCTCGGGCTTTTTCCGCAAACTCGACGGTCCGCTGATGCGGATCACGGACCTGTTCCTGGCGTTGCCCATCCTCCCCTTGCTGTTGGTGGTCATCATGCTCTTCAGGGACAGTCTGAAGGAGGCCTTCGGTGAGGAGCTGGGGATCTTCCTGCTGGTGGTCTTCATCATCGGTGTGACCAGTTGGATGCAGACGGCGCGTGTGGTTCGAGGTGACGTCCTCTCGATCAAGGAGGAGGAGTTCGTCCTCGCCGCCAACAGCATCGGGACCCGCAATCGCAACGTGATCATGCGTCACATCCTTCCCAACACCTTGAGCCCGGTCATGGTCTCCGCGGCCCTCGGGGTGGCGGTCGCCATCATCACCGAGTCGGCGCTCTCCTTCCTGGGGCTCGGTTTCCCGGCGAGCTTCCCCACCTGGGGCCGTCTCCTCTTCGACGGCAACAACTATCTCCAGTTGTCACCGATGCGGGTCATCGCACCGGGGGTGCTGATCTCCCTGACCGTGATGAGTGTCAACTACATCGGCGACGGGCTCCGCGACGCCCTCGATCCCAAGTTGCGCAGCAAGTAGCCCGCATCCCCTATTCCGGGCAGGAGTGATCCACTTCCCTGACCGTTCTGTGAGGATCTATGCAGACCCAGACGCCATAGATCCGCACAGAACGGGCGGGCAAAGCGTTCTCAGATCTGTAGCGCCCTCCCGAGCAGATCCCTCTGGTGATGGGGAGATCCCAGTGACAGCGACGACGCCATGGCCCGCTTGAGATATATGTGGGCGTCGTGCTCCCAGGTGAACCCGATCCCCCCGTGGACTTGGATGTTCTCGCCTGCCACCCACACGTAGGCCTCGGACCCAACCGATCCGGCGAGAGGAGCTGCGATCGCCAGCTCTGATGGGTCCTCGGTCACCCGGGCCGCGTGGTACGTCGCCGACTTGGCGTGCTCCACCCTCATAAACATGTTGGCGCAGCGATGTTTGATCGCCTGGTACGACCCGATGGGACGGCCGAATTGGTACCGGGTCTTGGCATATTCAACCGACATCTCCATGCATCTCTGCGCACCGCCGACCTGCTCGCATGCCAGGGCAACAGTGCCCAACGCGAGAGTGCGGCCGAGTGCGGCAGTGGCATCGGCCTCTCCGAGACGGGCGGCGGAGTCGACCACGACGGAGTCCAAATTGACCTTTGCCTGTCGGCGGGTGGGGTCGAGCACCGGCTCCTCCTCGATCACCACACCGTCCGACCCCGGGTCGACGAGGAACACACCGACCCCGTCCTCGGTGCCCGCGGTGACCAACAGAATGTCGGCGGTTACGCCGGACATCACCGAGCGCTTCGAACCATTGATCGTCCAGCGGTCATCGCTGAGAAAGGCCGACGTCGAGGGATCGGCCGGACTCCAGTTTCTGGGCTCCTCGAAGACGGCGAGGCTGGCCACGGTCTCACCCGAGGCGAGCCCGGGCAGCCACGCCTCCTGTTGCGACGCGGTGCCGATCTCCTGGATAGCGGTGGTCGCCAGGACTGCGCTGGCGAAGAACGGCCCGGGGGTCACCTGCCTCCCCATCTCCTCCAGGAGCACCCCCATCTCGACAGGCCCGAATCCGGCACCACCATGGCCCTCCGCGATGGCGAGACCGGTCCAGCCCAGTTCCGCCATCTCCTTCCAAATCACGGGGTCGAACCCCTCCTCGGACATCATCAGATCCCTCACCCGGCCTAGACCGACCCGGTCCTCGAGGAACTGGCGGGCAGTGTCACGAATCATGCCCTGTTCTTCGGTCGAGGCGTAGGTGGGGGTCTCAGCCACGGGGAACCTCCGACCAGGGCAGGTCCTTGTCGACTCTGGGCTCACCGGGAAGACCGAGAACGCGCTCGCCGAGGATGTTCAACATGATCTCCGACGTCCCGCCTTCGATGGAGTTGGCCCGGGTCCGGAGAAAGGCCTTCTGGGGCCCATGCCGGGGGACGCCTTCGGGTCTGACCAGGTCGTAGCCGTCGGGGTACAGGGTCCCGTCGAGGCCCAAGAGCTCTACGGTGAAGGATGTGATCCTCTTGTTCAGATTGGCCCAGGCCAGCTTTCCGGTGGAGCCTTCCGGGCCGGGGATCCCGGCGCCGGCCAGCTCGTTGGCCCGCACCGAGGTGAGACGGGCAGCCTCGGCATCGGCCCAAAGGGCGAGAAGCCGGTCCCTCATCACCGGGTCGCCCCCTCCGATCTCCCGCCACACCTCGACGGCCTGGCGGATATAGCCGCTCTCCCGGGGGGCGTCCCCACCTCCGATGGCTATTCGCTCGTTCATCAGGGTGGTCAGGGCCACTCTCCATCCGGCGCCCACCGCATCGATCCGGTTGTCGTCGGGGATCCGGACATCGTTGAAGAACACCTCGCTGAACTCAGCCTCCCCGGTGATCTGGAAGAGGGGGCGCACGTCGACACCGGGTGCGATCATGTCGACGATGAAATAGGAGAGACCCTGGTGCTTGGGAGCCTCCGGATCGGTTCGGGTGATCAGCATGCCCCATTTGGCGATGTGGGCCAGGGTGGTCCACACCTTCTGACCGTTGACCACCCACTCATCACCGTCCCTGACCGCCCTGGTGGACAGACCGGCCACATCGGAGCCGGCTCCCGGCTCACTGAAGAGCTGGCACCAGATCTCCTCGTTGGTGAACATCGGGCGCAGCCACCGTCTCTTCTGCTCATCGGTGGCATGGGCGTCGAGCACTCCTGCCCCCATGGCGATGCCGAGGAGATTGGTGGATCGGTTCTCGGTCGAGGCCCCGGCCTCTTCCAGCGCTTGATTGATCCGAGTCTGGTGTCTTCGCTCCAGGGCGAGCCCACCGAAGCCCTCCGGGTGCCACGCCCAGGCCAGCCCCTTGTCATATTGGGCTCCCCAGAACTCGGTGTGGGGGGTCTCGGCAGGAGGGTGCTCGACGATCAGCGACTCGAGCAGTGAGTCGAGGCGCGCCACGTCCGAATCAGACATCGGTATTTGACCTTTCACTCAAAGTACCGACCACGCTACCTCCATGGGTTGCTTGGGAGCGCCAACAGGGCATTCGCTTCACCAAACCGGAAACAGTAATGAGTGAAATCTCCTTGACTAATTACAGCCGCCGACGTATCCTGTAAGGACTCATATCGGATTAGCTTGTTACCAAGGAGGAGCCTCACGATGTACGCGACCGAGACTTTCGACAGCCTGTACCACCAGTTGGCAGAGGCATGGGAGTCACATCAGACCCTGAGACGATCGGAGGCCACCCTCTCGGACCTGGTGGAGTCCTCACTGCGGGTCCAACAGGCTCGCCTTGCCATGCTCGACTGGAGACGATGCAACCAATTGGAGAACTGCTGATGTTCGCACCCTTCTGCTACCGACACGGATCGAGGGTCCTCCTCCCCACGACGGCGATCACTGCCCTGATTCCCACTGACTCCGGTCTCGTCGCCCACTTCACCTGCACATGCGGCGAGACCGGCATGTGGCAGGCGGCCGAACAGCGGGCCGTCCGGTCTCCGTGAGACGGTGCTGACGAGGAACCGGGATCGACTCCGGGCCGAGCGCTGACATCCTCCGGAGCCGCCGACGAGTCCGAGTAGAAGCGAGGACTCAGAAGACCTCGGGGCACCAAGGTGCGCGATCGGTTCGGAAGATCCGATGCAGCCTCGCCACCGCCGCGGGATCGCCCTCGATCCGACCTGCGTCGGCCATGGCGATAGCGTTTCCACCACCCAGGTAGAGATGCCCGAGAACGTCTGCGCCCAACCTCAATTCCGCCGAGGCGGAGGTCCTGTCACACGCCGCCACACCATCGACGACCTCCAGTCGATAGGTGCCTGCCGCCCGAAACCTCGTCGGATCGATCACTTCGATCGTGACCGTTCCGTCGTGCTCATATCCCCTGGCTTCGAGTGCGGCCGTGACGTCCATGACCCGCACCCATAGCGCATCGACCAGACGGCGCCGGACCCGTCGTTGATCCGTGATGATGTTGGGGAGCGCATCGTCGAGTGGCAAGTTCCACCACTCGAGCTTGTTGAACAGGTCGATGTTGGTGAGGAAGGCCCAGATGCCCTTGTGGGCGTTTGGATCGGCCGCGATCACCTCGGTCACCCTGATCTCTCCCCCGGCGACGAAGTCCTCCCACTTCTCCTTCTGCCGATAGGTGGCATACCCGGTGGGCGATCCGTCCTCTTCGAACACCAGGTATCGATGTGCTGACTTGCCCCCGCGCCACGACTCCGGATCGGCCATCAGCCGGTGCGTCCACCATGGATCGCTCCGGGTGAGCATCCCCGGGCGAGTCGGACGTACCGCTTCATAGACCGACCTAATCATCGACTCGGCATCTTCGGAGTCGATCAGTCGAACCGACCGCTTCGCCGGAGGATCCGACATCTTCACCGTGGGGGTATCGATCTCGGTGCTGTATCGGAATGTCGATGGCCCGTATCCGAAGCGACCGTAGATCGAGCTCTCCGAGGCCCACAGCCCCGCCAATGGCTCTCCCCTGTCGGTGACGTCCTCGAGGTGTCTGTCCATCAGCTCCCGCAGCACTCCTCGTCGCCGATGGGTCGGCTGCACGGAGATCACCGTGGTCCCCGCCATAGGGACCTCGACACCCCCGGGAGCGGTGACCCCCAGGGAGAAAGCCGCACCGGTGCCCACGATGTCTCCTGCTTCGAAGACGGCGAGGGTTCGGTCGTACTCGAAGATGGACCGGAAGCGCTCTGCGGCGGAGTCGTCCGAGTCGATGTCACCGCCGAAGCCTCGGGACAGCCGACTTCTGAAGAGATCGACATCGTCATCGGTGATGGTGCGGATCTCCCACATGAGTGAGCACGCTAACCGCCATAATCGGCCGCCCGCGATCGAATAATCGCTATGGGCCGCGGTTGGCGTGGCTACTCGCCGTGCAGATCGAAGCGGTCGCTCTCGGAGTGAATCGAGCGCTCCCTATGGGCGTGCCGACCCTCCGCAGGCATGTGAGCAGGATCGTCGAGGAACAACCGCCCCTTCTCCACATGGAGAAGTGAGGGGCCATAGGCAGCGACCAGGTTGTTCTCGGTGAGGACCTCACCAGGGGCCCCCCAGGCCACCACCCGGCCGGCAAGGAGCAGCACCTGATCGGCCAGCTCCGCCTCGGAGAGGTCGTGCGTGGTCATGATGACGGTGCATCCCTCCTCGGTCTCCCTGTGGAGCACGTCATCTATGGCTTGCGCCGTGGTCAGGTCGATGCCGGTCAGCGGCTCGTCGAGCAGGATCATGTCGTGGTCCTGGGCCAGACCCTGAGCGACGAAGACTCGCTGGCGTTGCCCGCCTGATAGGTCATGGAGGTGTCGCGAGGCGATATCGGAGACGCCGACTCTGTGCATCGCATCTTCTACTGCCTGTCTGTCCGGCGACCGCAACCTCCCGTACACCCCGGCCCGGGCGTAGCGTCCCATCGTCACCACCTCCTTCACGGTGACTGGGAGATTGTCGTTGACCTTGGTCGACTGCATCACATAGGAGAGGCGCTCCGGCTCGACAGCCACCTCGATCGACCCGGAGGAGGGCTCGATGAGCCCTGCGATCGCGTTGAGCAGGGTCGACTTGCCCGACCCATTGGGCCCGATCAGGGCGGTCACGCCCCCTGCCGCCACATCGAAGTCCGAATCGGCCAGGGCGACCGTCGCGCCGTACTCGACCCTCAGGCCGCGCGCACGCACTGCCTGACCGTTCAGGCGCACTGTGCGCACCTGCCCTCGATTTCCAGGGCGTGTTCGGTGGCATCGAACGACGCCAACTCGGCGATCTCGGAGACCAGGCGCCTGACGCTCTCCTCCTTCGATTTGGGTATCTCGACGTCGGAGACCGAGCCGCAGTCCAGACAGACGAGATGGTGGTGGTGACCGGTCAGCCACTCGGCCAACTCGAAACGGGTCAGGCCCTTGGCCCCGAGATGATGGGCGACCACACCTGCCTCTTCGAGGACTGCCAGCGTGCGGTAGATCGATGAGAGCGGTACATCGCCGATCATCCGGCTCAGCTCGTTGGCCGAGAGCGGGCCTTTAGCCCTGGAGAGGGCGGCAACCACGACGCGACGGCCCCTGGTGTATCGAACGTCGTGGTCGAGAAGTCTCAGCTGCACCTGGCGATCGAGGGTCGATTTGGTCACCTGGCCAATCATAATGATTATGATTCTCAATTGCATGATAACGATTCTCATTCACCGACCGGGCTCGAGAACCCCCTTCCGGCTGGTCATGGCGGTGACCCTGCTCGTTCTGCTGACCATCGGATGCGGCCCGGGAGACGACCGCGGTTCCGACGAGCTGACGGTGGTGGCCACCACCTCGATCTGGGGGGATGTGGTCGGTCAGATCGTCGGTGACCGGGGCCGGGTGGAGGTGATCATCCCGCTCGGCGCCGATGCCCACGACTATCAGGTGACACCACAACAGGTCATCGCCCTGCAAACCGCGGATCTCGTCGTTGCCAACGGGCTCGGTCTCGAAGAAGGGCTGATCGACGTGCTGAAGAGTGCCGAGACAGACGGCGCCAACGTCTACGCGGTTGGCGCCGACATTGAGCCCCTACCGCTCGAGAGTGCGATCGGAGATGACCCTCATGTCTGGTTCGACCCGGTTCGGATGGCGGTCGCCGCCGGGTTGATCGCCGAGAGAATCGCCGAAATCGACCCTTCGTTCGACTGGGCGGCTCGAGCCGATGCGTACGCCGCCGAGCTCGACACTGTCGACGCCGAGATCTCAGACATGCTTGCTGGGATCGCCCGGCCTGATCGCAGACTGGTGACCAATCACGAAGTACTGGGGTATTTCGCCCAGCGTTACGGGTTCTCGGTGGTTGGAGTGGTCGTCCCCGGCGGATCGACCCTGAGTGACCCGAGCTCCGCCGAGCTCGCTGCCTTGGTCGATGAGATGCGGCGTCAGGGTGTCCGCGCCATCTTCGCCGAGACGACCCAGCCCACGCGGTTGGCGGAAGCCGTGGCCGCCGAAGTGGGCCACGAGGTCAGCGTTGTCGAGTTGTACACCGAGTCGCTGGGCGAGTCGGGAAGCAGGGCAGACACCCTGGTCGGGATGCTCCACATCAATGCCACCCGCATCGCAGATGCCCTCTCCGGCTAGGACGGCGCAGCTACCTTTGCTGTTCGTGGACTGGCTGATCGATCCCTTCCAGCTCGCCTTCCAGCAGCGCGCCCTGCTGGGTGGCTCCTTGGCGGCGGTGGCGCTGGCCCTCGTCGGTACCTGGGTGGTCATCCGCGGGATGTCTTTTCTCGGGGACGCCCTGGTCCATGGTGTGGTACCGGGCATCGCCCTGGCCATCCTCTTCGACTTCAACCTCCTCATCGGCGCAGCTGCCGCCGCCCTGGTGATGCTGACCGGCATCAATCTGGTGCATCGGCAGACCGCCTTCTCCGAGGACACCAGTATCGGGCTTCTCTTCGTGGGGATGCTGGGGTTGGGCGTGATCCTGATCTCGCGGACCGACTCCTACAGCGGGAGCCTCACCGCCATCCTCTTCGGCGACGCACTCGGGGTGACCCCTGGCGACATCGGGCTCCTGGCCGTCCTCTTGGTGGTGACGTCGCTGGGGACCGTTCTCCTGTTCCGCCCTTTCCTGGTGCTCTCGTTCAACGAGCAGAAGGCCAAGCTGCTCGGTCTTCACCCCAGGCTGGCCCATATCGCCCTGCTAGCTCTCATAACCCTCGCCGTGGTCGCCTCGTTCCAGACGGTGGGAACGCTTCTCGTCTTTGGGTTGCTGGTCGGGCCGGCGGCAACCGCCGCCCTGCTGGTCCAGCGAGTCCCGGTGATGATGGCCGTTGCCGCCACCCTCGGCGTGGTCTCGGTGGCCATCGGGTTGATCATCAGCTATCACGCAAACACATCGGGGTCGGCGACCATGGCGGTGACACCGATAGTGCTCTTCTTCATGGCTCTCACCGCCAAATCGATCCGGGGCCGTCCGGTCGAGCCCGCGCCAAATTGATGGCCACGACGGTCTCCGACAGCCGGCTGTCCACCTTCAGCGCGAAACGAGTTCTCGAAGGGCTCGAGGACCGGGACCGAGGAGGTGGGCGGGTGGGCGGCCCTACGCTGAGCACGTGACGGACCTGGTCGTAATCACCGGTGCCTCGAGCGGCCTGGGACTCGCCCTGGCCCGGTCCACGCCCTTTCCGGCAGTGGTGGTCGACATCAGTCGTTCGGGCCCTCCCGGAGACGAGCCAATCGAGCACTACCGGGCTGATCTCGCCGATCCGGCCCATTGGGCAGGGGTCGGGTCTCATCTCCGCTCCTTGCTGAGCAGGCACGGCCCCGCCCGGGCCGTATTCATCCACGCCGCGGGGACTCTCACCCCGATCGGGTTCGCGGGCGAAGTCGAAACCGGGGCCTACACCGAGAACGTCCTCCTCAACAGTGCGGCGGGCCAGGTCCTCGGGCATGCCTTCCTCGAGGCCGTCCGGGACCGGGAGGGAGTCTTCGACCTCATCCAGGTCACCTCCGGCGCGGCGAGGAGCGTCTACCCGGGATGGTCCTCTTATGGTGCGGGCAAGGCGGCGATCGACCAATGGGTGCGCATTGCCGGTGCCGAGCAGAAGAGCCGGGGTGGGGTGCGAGTGGCCGCGATAGCCCCTGGGGTGATGGCCACGGCGATGCAGTCGGAGATCCGGGAGACCGAGGAGCGTGACTTCCCCCGGGTGGAGAGGTTTCACGACCTTCTCCACGAGGGTCGACTCGTCGAACCCGAAGAGGCGGCTCGGCGCATCTGGGAAGCGATCGAGGAAGGGCTGGAGCCGGGTGCGGTCATCGACATCCGCCACAGCGGCTGAGCGCAGCCAGGCCGGAGAATCGGCCGCGGCATCCACCTCCCACCCGCCGGGATGCACACCTCGGCTAGATTCCCCGGGGTGAGTCCTCCTGAGCTCGCCATCCACTACCGAACCTGTCCTCTCTGCGAAGCCACCTGCGGGTTGGAGATCAGCCATAGAAATGGGGAGATCGTTCGGATCCGGGGCGACCGCGCCGATGTCTTCAGCCATGGTTTCATCTGTCCCAAGGGCTCGACCCTCGGCAAGCTCGAAAAGGACCCGGACCGTCTCCGTGCCCCGCTGATCAAACGCAACGGCAAACACGAGGAGGCCACCTGGGACGAGGCGTTCGAGCTCATCGATTCGAAGATCACACCGATCATCTCCCAGCACGGTGCCAACGGCGTCGGCGTCTACCTCGGCAACCCCAATGTCCACTCGATGTCGGGCGTGCTCTATACCCGGGCTTTTCTCAAGATGCTCCGCTCGAAGAACCTGTTCTCCGCGGCCACCGTCGACCAGATGCCCAAGCACGTCTCGTCCGGGCACCTGTTCGGTCACCCCGACCTGATCCCGGTTCCCGACCTCGACCGCACCGGGTATCTCCTCATGCTCGGGGCCAATCCGTACGAGTCCAACGGGAGCCTGGCGACCGCCCCCGACTGGCCGGGGCGGCTCGAGGGGATCAGGGAACGGGGAGGCAAGGTGGTCGTGGTGGACCCGAGAAAGACCAGGACCGCTCGAGCCGCCGACGAGCACATCCCGATCCGCCCTGGGACCGACCCGATGTTTCTCTTCGCTCTCGCCAACGTCATCTTCGATGAGGGACTGGTCGATCTGGGGGTCCTCGAAGGCCATGTCGCCGGTCTCGACGAGGTCGCCGCCGCCGTCGATGGCTTCGGGCCGGAGACCGTCGCGCACCGATGTGGGGTGCCCGCAGCCACCATCCGCCGTGTCGCCGGCGAGCTGGCCGCCGCCGAAGCAGCCGCTGTCTACGGGCGGATCGGCACGCACACCGCGGAGTTCGGGACCATGGCATCGTGGATGGTCGACGTCCTCAACGTGATAACCGGGAACCTCGACCGGCCGGGCGGCGCGATGTTCTCCCGTTCCGCCCACGAGCAGCCCAGGTCGCGACGTCACTTTCAGACCGGGAGATGGGTGAGCAGGGTCAGAGGCCTGCCGGAGACGCGGGGGGAGCTCCCCGTTTCGGTTTTGGCCGAGGAGATCATCGAGCCCGGTGAGGGACAGATCAAGGCGATGATCACCATCGCCGGGAACCCCATCCTGTCCACACCCGACAGCGACCGGCTCGACGAGGCCTTCGCCTCGCTCGAGTTCATGGTGTCGGTCGACCTCTATCTCAACGAGACGACCCGACACGCCGATGTCGTCCTCCCGGGTGCGGCTCCCCTGCGCCGACCCCACTATGACTTCGCCTTCTACCAGTTGTCCGTGCGCAACATCGCCAACTTCTCGCCGGCGCTCTACGAGCTGCCGGCGGGAACCCCCGATGAATGGGAGGTCCTCCTGCGCCTCGGTGCAGTGGTGACTGGTAAGGGCGCCCACCCCGACATCGCCGCACTCGACGACGCGGTGTTCGCGATGACCGTGGGATCGGCGGTGGGTGACCCCGCTTCACGGATCCATGGGCGCTCGCCCGAGGAGATCTTCAACGCCACCGACGGCAGCCGGGGACCGGTCCGGATGCTCGATTTTCTCATCCGCACCGGTCCCTACGGTGACGGTTATGGAGAAGACAACGACGGTCTGAGCCTGAACAGGCTGGAAGACTCCCCCCACGGTGTCGACCTGGGGCCATTGCAGCCGCGGCTTCCCGGTGACCTGTGCACCCCTTCGAGAAAAGTGGAGCTCGCCCCAGAGGCGCTCATCGCCGACGTGCCCCGGCTGCGGGCGGCGATCGATCGCACACCGATGTCGGGGTTCGTCCTCATCGGTCGCCGCCACGTCCGGTCCAACAACTCCTGGATGCACAACGTCGATGTGCTGGTCAAGGGAAAGGAGCGTTGCACCCTGCAGATGAACACAGCCGACGCCCACCGGATCGGGGTGGTGCCCGGTGGCCACGCCAAGGTCTCCTCCGCCGCCGGATCGGTGGTCACCCCGGTCGAGATCACCGACGACATAATGCCCGGTGTGGTCAGCCTCCCCCATGGATGGGGCCACGATCTCGAGGGAGCCAGCCTGTCGGTGGCTTCCGCCCGGCCCGGAGTCAACTCCAACCGTCTCTCCACCGGGGAGATGGACCCCGTCTCGGGGAATGCGGTGCTCAACGGCATACCGGTCGAGGTGATACCGGCGTGAGACGGGCTCGGCTCCTCGTCCTGCTCCTTGCGGTCGTGGTGCTCGCCGCGGCCTGCACGGCCGGGATCAATCCCGAGATCGGCAACGCACCGCCCGACGGCGACGTGGCCGGGTTCTTCATGGGCCTGTGGCACGGGTTCATCGCCCCGATCACGTTCTTCATCTCTCTCTTCTCGGACAGCGTGAACATCTACGAGGTCCACAACAACGGCAATTGGTACGACTTCGGCTTCGTCCTCGGTGCCGGGCTCTTGTTCAGTGGCGGCTTGTTCGGGCGTCGGTCCCGCTAACCCGAGACTCGCGCCGCCTCAGCCCCGACGACATTCCTGCGGTGTCCGACGAGTTGAGATTCTCCTGCACCAGCTGAATGGCGCGATCGGTCGCGATCGCGCATTTCGGGTCTCGCCGCCCGGGGGGCCGGTCTATGGGGAGGCGGCCAGCTCACGGTCGCGCAACTCCCGTCGCAGGATCTTGCCGGAGGGCGATTTGGGGATGGTGTCGATCACCTCCACCTCCCTGATCCTCTTGTAAGAGGCGACTTTTCGCCCTACGTAGTCGATGATCTCCTGGACCGTTGCAGTCCCCTCCGGTTGCAGGACGACAAAAGCCTTCGGCACCTCTCCGGCCTCCTCGTCGGGGATGGGGATCACGGCGGCGTCGGCGATCGCCGAATGGGTGAGGAGCACGGCCTCGAGCTCCGCAGGCGCCACCTGGAAACCCTTGTACTTGATCAGTTCCTTGAGACGGTCGGTCACGTACCAATAGCCATCCTCGTCGACCCGCCCGATGTCCCCGGTGCGCAACCAGCCGTCCTCATCGATGGTGGCGGCGGTGGCCGCGGGGTCGTTCAGATAACCCTTCATCACCTGGGGCCCTCGGATCCAGATCTCCCCGTCCTCACCGACCCCGCGAGACTCCCCCGACTCCGGGTCGACCACCCTGACCTCGGTGTTGGGCACGGGCACGCCGATCGATCCACTCCTCGTCTCACCAGCGGGCATGGCATGGGTGACCGGGCTGGTCTCGGTGAGCCCGAAGCCCTGGACCACCGTGGCGCCGGTTCTCCCGGAGGCTTCCCGCTCCACGTCGCCGCTCAGTGGGGCCGCGCCCGACCCGATCTGTTGGAGACTGCTCAAGTCGTATTGATCGACCAGCGGGCTCTTGGCCAGGGCAAGGACGATGGGTGGGACCGCGGCGACCCTGGTCACCGCATGCTGCTCGATGATGCGGAGGAACTCGGTGAGATCGAAACGGGGCATCGTCACCGTGGTGGCCCCGCACGACAGCACGCCGTTCATCAGCACCTGCATCCCGTAGATGTGGAAGAAGGGGAGCACGGCCAGGATCACGTCGTCTTCGCTGACCGAGGAGATCGACTCGTATTGCACCAGATTGGCCACGAGGTTTCGGTGGGTGAGTCGTACGCCTTTGGCGAGCCCGGTGGTCCCCGACGAATACGGGAGCACCACCACGTCCTCTGCCGGGTCGATGGGGACCTCGGCCGCCAAGGGCGCGGCAGCCGCCAGCTCCGAGAACGATCGTGCCCCTTCTGCCTCACCGAAGACGAAGACCTCCTCGACACCACTGGCCTCCCCGGCCGCCACCGCCGACTCGACCAGGGAGGGGATGGTCAGCAGCATCCGTGCCGCCGAGTCACGGAGTTGGGCGCCGATCTCCCCCACCGTGTAGGTGGGGTTGATCGTCGTGACGATCCCACCCGCGTATGCAACCCCATGGAAGGCGATGGCGTACTCCGGCAGGTTCGGGGCGAGGATCGCGAAGACGTCACCCTTGGCGAGGCCTTCAGCGACCAGACCACCGGCCACGGCCCGCACCGAGTCGTGGAGCCGGCCATAGGTGTAGCTGGCGCCGGTGAGCCCATCGACCACCGCCACCCGGTCGGGGTGCAGGGAGACATCCCTGAAGACGTGGGATGTCAGCGGAGTGTCGGGGATCTCGACATCGGCAAGCGGGCTCTTGAACACTCGGGCCAGGGACTCACCTCTTTTGGAGATTGCAGCAACCTAACCAACCTGGTGCCCGGTCAGCTGCGAGGCCCATGGGGAGCCCCATCACCAACCCCTCCCGGGGACCTTCAGGGCTTGAGCTGAGAGCAGGAGAAGAGTTCGCTCTCAGTTGGAGCGGGCGACAGCTCCCGGATAGGCACAGGTCTGGTCGTATTCCACGATCCGGGGCGGCATTGACTCGTCGGCACAAGCGGGACACGCCGGATCACGTCTGGTGCGAAGAGTGAGAAACTCCTGGGTGAGAGCGTCGTAGGTGAGGAGTCGTCCCACCAGGCTCTCGCCGATGCCCAGGATCAGCTTGATCGTCTCAACCGCCTGGATCGAGCCGATGATGCCAGGCAGCACGCCGAGCACCCCCGCCTCGGCACAGGAGGGGGCCAGCTCGGGTGGTGGGGGCTCGGGATACTGGCAGCGGTAACAGGGCCCGTGGTACGGGTCGAAGACACTCACCTGGCCCTCGAACCGGAAGATCGAGCCGTGCACCACCGGTTTCCTCAGGTGGAGTGAGGCGTCGTTGACCAGATACCGCGTAGGGAAGTTGTCGCCACCGTCGACGATGACGTCATAGTGAGAGAGGATGTCGAAAACGTTGTCTGCGGTGAGCCGCACGTTGTGGGTCTCAACCTTGGTGTCCGGGTTGAGGGCGTTCAGGGTCTCCCGGGCCGACTCCACCTTGGGCTGGCCCAGCCTGTCCAGATTGTGAAGGATCTGACGCTGCAGGTTGCTGGCGTCCACGACATCGAAGTCGACGAGGCCGATGGTGCCCACACCGGCCGCCGCCAGGTATATGGCGGCCGGCGAGCCCAGGCCGCCTGCCCCGACCATGAGCACCTTGGCCTCCAGCAACTCGATCTGCCCTGCCTCGCCCACCTCGGGCAAAAGGAGGTGCCGGCTGTATCGACCCCGCTGGTCGGATGAGAGGCCCTCCGGCACCCGCCATTGCAGACCTTCCTCCTTCCATCGGGTGAAACCCCCTTCGAGCGAGAAGACGTCGGTGTAACCCATGTCCTGGAGGGTGCGCGCCGCCAGAGCGGAACGCGAGCCACCGGCGCAGTAGAGCACCACCCCCTGGTCGGGATGGGGGACATGAGTCGATATCGTGGATTCGAGCCGTCCCCGGGGGACGAAGATCGCCCCTGGAATGGCACCTTGCTCGAACTCGTCGGCTTCCCGGATATCGATCAGAGTCAGCTCCCCGAGCCGGCTCTCCAGGTCCTCAGCGGTGATCTCGACGATGTGCCGTTTCGCTTCGGAGACGTAATCGCGGTAGCTCCGTGCCATGGTCAGCCCAAGGGTAGCGGGGATCACGAACAGGCCCCATGCCGTCAGTTCTCATCGGTGCCGAGCTCGGCTGAGAGCGGTCGGGTCAGAGTGTCGCGCCGAGGTAGTTGGCCAGTCGGAGCAGATCGGCGAACACGCCCCCGGCGGTCACCTCGGGCCCGGCGCCCGGGCCCTGCACCACCAAGGGGTTCTCGTGGTACCGGGCGGTCTGGAACGTGACAATGTTGTCGGTCAGCTGTATGCGGGCGAAGGGGTGATTCATCTCATAGGAGCGCAGGGATACTCCGCACCCCTGCTCCGGGTCGATCACCCCGACGAAGCGGAGGACCCGGCCCTCCGCGCGCGCCTCGTCGACCACCGTCAGCATCTGGTGGTCGTGGTGACCGAGGCGGGCCAGGAACTCGTCGACGGACCCCGTCTCGAGACCGGCCGGGATCAAACCTTCGATCTCCATGTCGGAGAGGTCTGCCTCCACACCCATCTCCCTGGCCAGGATCACCACCTTGCGGGCAACGTCCATCCCGGAAAGGTCCTCGCGCGGGTCCGGCTCGGTGTACCCCTTCTCCCGGGCCGCCCTCACGATCTCCGAGAAGGGTGTGGAGCCGTCGAAGCTGTTGAACAGATAGGAAAGGGTGCCCGACAACACCCCTTCGATGCGTCGGACCTCGTCACCGGTCTGCACCAGGTCGCGCAGGGTCTGGATCACTGGCAAGGCCGCTCCCACGGTGGTCTCGTAGAAGTAGTGGGCGTCGGCGCGACGACCGGCCCGCCGTAGCTCCCGGTAGTACTCGATCGGCCCGCTGTTGGCCTTCTTGTTCGGTGTGATCACGTGAATGCCCCTGGAGAGCCACTCCCCGTATCGCGTTGCGACGTCGCTGCTGGCGGTGCAGTCGATGATGGCTGCATGGGGCACCGAGTCGGTCTGCACGTAGTCGGCGAGGACGTCTAGATCCGACTCCCGGGTATCTGCGTCGGGACCCCCGAGACGATCCCGCCACGATCCCAGCTCGATGCTTTGCTCATCGAGCACCATTTCCTTGCTCGAGGCGATGGCCCGGACCCGCAAGTCGATCCCGAATTGCTCGAGCAGCCACTCGAGCCGGCCGGCCATCTGATCGAGGAGGGTGGCCCCGACATGGCCGGGGCCGATCACACCGAGCGACAGAGTCTGCCGGGACAGATAGAACCCGGAGTGGACCGAGCGCAGGGCCCGGGTGGCATCGGATCCGTCGATGACCACCGAGATGTTGCGCTCCGAGGACCCCTGGGCAATCGCCCTGACGTTGACACCGGCTCGGGCCAGCGAGCCGAAGAGACGGGCGGCGATACCAGGGGTCCCTGACATACCGTCACCCACCGCGGCGAGGATGGTGCATCCCTGGGTGACCTCCAGATCCTGGACCTGTCCTCTGCTGCGCTCCGCGGCAAAGGCGCTCTCGGCCGCTCTCCTGGCGCGCTCGGCATGGTCTTGGGGAACCGCGAAGCATATGGAATGCTCCGAACTGGCCTGGGAGATCATCACCACCGAGACTCCCGCCTGTCTGAGCGCCCCGAATAGCCGTTCGGAGATGCCCGGTACGCCGATCATCGCCGTTCCCTCGATGTTGATCAGGGCGATGTCTCCGATGGAGGCCAATCCCTTCACCGGCTTGTCGGCCGATGAGGTCCTCGAGATCCTCGAGCCCGGCGCCGACGGGTTGAAGGTGTTGCGGATCGTCACCGGGATCCCGGTCCGTATCGCCGGGGTCAGCGTGGCCGGGTGGAGCACTTTCGCCCCGAAGTAGGCGAGCTCCATAGCCTCGTCGTAGGACAGATCTTCGAGCACTTTGGCTTGGGGGACGAGGCGCGGGTCGGCACTCATCACCCCGTCGACGTCGCTCCACATGATCAGCTCGTCGGCCTCGAAGAGGGAGGCGAAGATCGAGGCGGAGTAATCGCTCCCATTCCGCCCCAGGGTGGTTGGCGCCCCGTTGGCGTCGGATGCGATGAATCCGGTGATCACCACGACGTCGTATCGGTTCTCGGCGAGCCAGGCGTCGAGATTGGCCTTGCTCGTCTCCCAATCGACTCTTGGCGTGGGCTCGGCCGGGCTGACCACGAGCACTCTCCTGGCATCCAGCCAGGTCGCCGAGATCCCGCGGCCCGCCAGCTGGCCGGCCAGGAGCTGCGCCGACCACACCTCGCCGAACCCGGCCACCGCGCCGATGGCGTTCTCCACAGCAGCCCCCATCACACTTGAGGCGCGCAACACGTCCTTGATGTCGGCGATGTCCTCATCGACTCGGGCGACGAGGTCGCGGGCTTCGGCGTCTGGAAGGAGGGCTTCGACCAGGGCGACCTGACGGTCCCGCAGCCTCTCCGAGAGCTCCGCGGAGGTGGCGTCTCGCCGGCCGGCCCTGGCAACCAGCTCGATGAGGTCGTCGGTCATCCCCGCCGACGCCGAGACAACCACTGCCTGTCGGGGGCGCTCCCCGCCCTCGATGATCGAGATGACCGCCCGGTAGGCGTCGGCGTCGGCCAGGCTGGTGCCGCCGAACTTGTGCATGATCCACCGATTTGACATCTCTTCCTCGACTGACGACGTCAGCCGCTGGAAGCTAGTGGTCTCAGCCGAGGACGCTGAAAGAAGAGGCTTCGTTGATCTCCCGGTTCCTGCTGAACACCCCCATGTCCATCTCCAGACCGGTGTAGGGCATTTTCAACTTCACCGGGTCGGCATCGTGGTCGTGCCCCGCCTCGACGGCCTGGATCAGCCGGGTCAGACAGTACGCGGCGATGTGTGAGTTCTTGAACTGGTTGCCACTGGTGCCAATCGCCACGTAGAAGCCGGGGAGGTCGGTCTTGTCGTAGATCGGGATCCAATCGTCGCTCACGTCGTAGAGGTCGACGACACCCTTCTTCTCGTTGGGGACTCCCAGGGTCGGCAGCCTCCTGGCCAGGCGGAGGACCTGGGCCCGCCATTGGTCCTCGGTGATAGCCCGCTCGAACTCGTCGGGGTTCTGGACCCAGATCTGGGGGTCACACTCGGGGTCCTGACTGCCGACGAGGATGTGGTTGCCCACCTCGGGGCGGAAGTAGGTGCCGAGGTCGTCGTCGCCCACCAACATCCCGTCCTTCTCGAAGTCGAGGCCGGCGGGCGCGGGGACGTGATGCACCTCGTGACGCAGCGCCCTGGTCTTGATGTTCATGGAGCCCGCCACCCCGGCCATCTCGTTGATGACGAAGGAGTGGGGACCGGCGACGTTGACCACGATCGGGGCGAGCACCAAGCTGCCGTCGGCGAGCTCGACCCCGGCCACCCGGCCATCCTCGACCCTGATGCCGGTCACCTCGGTGTTGAACCTGAACTCTCCGCCCTTGGCCTCGGCAGCGCGCTGCAGGTTGTGAGTCGCCAGCTGTGGGTCGGTGATGTATCCGGCGATGGGAGAGTGCACCACGCTGGTGATCTGTCGCGGAGGGTCCTCCCAGAACTCGTCGTCCTCGGGTCGCTTGGGTGGGGCATGCTCACCGGTGTCGATCCCGGGCAGACGATCGGCTAGGGCGTCGGCGTCCCAGACCTCGTACTCGATCCCGATCTCGTCGAACAACGGCAGGACCTTCTTGGTGTAGCGCTCGTCGTCGCCGACGAAGACACCACCACACTGGACGAACCCGGCGACGCCACGCTCGTCCTCGACTTCCAGATAGTTGGCCCAGTCCTTCCAGAAATGAAAACCCTCATAGGCCATGGCCACCCCCGACCAGGTCGAGTAGTGGGTGCGGACGATGGCACACGAATTCGCCGTGGACCCGTATCCGGCAGCGGGGAGCTTGTCTATGTTCAGCGTCCTGTATCCCGCCTTCGACATCTCAAAGCCCAGGTTGGCCCCGATGATCCCCGCACCGATGATGACCGCGTCGTACTCGAGAGTCTCGCTCATGAGGGTCGAGCATATCTAGGGTCGCCCCACAAATGAGAAGAGGCCGATGAAGCCCACCCCCAAATTCTCGGCGTGGAGCCTGTTCCGGCACGGGATGTCACGCTCGACGTGGCCCCGGGTCTGGGACCATCACGACCTGCAGCGCTCCTACGACGTGGTCATCGTCGGCGGGGGCGTCCACGGGCTGGCCACCGCCTACTACCTGGCGCGCAACCACGGGATCACCGACATCGCCGTGGTGGAGAAGAGCTACATCGGGAGTGGAGGGTCAGGGAGGAACACCGCGATCATCCGCTCCAACTATCTGACACCGGAAGGCTCCCGCTTCTACGACCGCTCGGTGAAGCTGTACGAGGGCCTGGCCGAGGATCTCAACTTCAATGTCATGTTCGAACAGCGCGGGCACATGACCCTGGCTCACAGTGACTCCTCGCTGCGGACTATGCGGTGGCGGGCCGAGGTCAACAAGCTGGGTGGAATCGACTCCTCGGTGATCAGCCCCGAGGCGATCAAGGAGCTCGCACCCTTCCTCGACGTGTCGGAGCACCCCCGCTACCCGATCCTCGGTGCGCTGTGGCACCCTCCCGGGGGAATCATCCGTCACGATGCCGTGGTCTGGGGCTATGCCCGGGCGGCAGACGCCTTGGGCGTCCACATCCATCAAGAGACCGAGCTGACCGACATCGACGTGGCGGGCGGACGGGTGACGGGGGTGCAGACCAGCCGCGGCCCAATATCGACCGGGACGGTCATCAACTGCACCGCCGGCTGGTCGTCCCTGGTGGCGGCGATGGCCGGGGTGACGCTGCCCATCACCACCCACCCCCTCCAGGCGGCGGTCACCGAGCCGGTGAAGCTGTTCCTCCACCCTGTGATCGTCTCGGGCAGCCTCCACACCTACGTGAGCCAGACGGCCCGGGGTGAGCTGGTCTTCGGCGCCAGCGTCGACCCCTTTGCCAGCTACTCCACACGTGGCTCTCTCGAGTTCACCACCGGTCTGGCCACCCACGTGCTCGAGTTGATGCCGGCCCTCTCCAACATGCGGCTTCTCCGCCAGTGGGCGGGGCTCTGTGACATGACCCCCGATTTCGGCCCCATCATCGGGCCCACGCCCGTCGAGGGGTTCTATGTGGACGTGGGTTGGGGCACCTACGGTTTCAAGGCCGGGCCCGTGGCCGGGGAGTCGGTGGCCGACATGGTGGCCAGCGGGCGTCCCGGCGAGCTCATCGAGTCGTTCGGCCTCGAGCGCTTCGAGAAAGGGACGCTGACGGCCGAGAAGGGCGCAGCCGCGGTGGGTCACTGACTAGATGTTGGTCATAATCTGCCCCAACTGCGGTCCCCGCAACAGCGACGAGTTCACATTCGGTGGCGAGGTCCGTCCCCGTCCCCAGGTGGGGGAGACCGATCCCGCCACGTGGCGCCGATACCTCTACATGAGGGCCAACGTCTCGGGCTGGGTGTCCGAGCGCTGGTTTCACCTCGCCGGGTGCCGGCGCTACCTGATGTTGGAGCGACATCGCAGCACCAACGAGATACGCAGCATCGCCCTCGTCGGAGACAACCGGTGAGCTCTCTTCGCATCGGGCCCCAGCCGGGAGAGGTGATCGACCGCAATCGGGCTGTGCGCTTCCAGTGGGACGGCTCGACGTATGGCGGGTTGGCCGGAGACACCATCGCTTCCGCCCTGGCCGCCAACGGGGTGCGTGTTCTCTCGCGGAGCTTCAAGTATCACCGCCCCCGGGGGCTGTTGACCGCCACCTATCACGACCCCAACGCCATCGTCCAGGTGGGTGACGACCCCAACGTCCGGGCGGCCCATCAGCGGCTGGCCGAGGGGATGGTGGTGGTGGCCCAAAACGCATGGCCCTCGCTCGACTTCGACGTGAAGGCATCCAACAAGCTGGTCGGCCGGTTCCTCTCCCCCGGCTTCTACTACAAGACGTTCATGGCCCCTCGCCCGCTCTGGCCGGTGTACCAGAAAGTGCTGGGACGGTTCGCCGCCGGGGGCACGGTGAGCGCCGAGCACCAGTCAGGGCGCTTCGACCATCGCCACGTCCACCCCGACGTCCTGGTGGCTGGTGGCGGGCCGGCGGGGATGGCCGCCGCCATTGCCGCCGCCGAGGCGGGGGCATCGGTGATCCTCGTCGAGGAGGAGCCAGAGCTAGGGGGTCATTTGCGTTGGGGCGGAGCCGATGAGCTGGCGACCCTCGGCGACCTGATCGAACAGGTGGGCTCTACCGGCGCCATCGAAGTGATGACCGACTCCGTGGTGACCGGGCGCTACGACCACAATTGGGTGTCGGTGGTGCAACGAGACGCTCCCGGGGTGGAGGAGCGTCTGGTCAAGGCCCGGGTCAAGTGTCTCGTGGTGGCGGTGGGAACTCTCGAGCGCCCCTATGTCTTCAAGGGCAACGACCTGCCCGGGGTGATGCTGTCCACCGCGGTGCGCCGGCTCATCAACCTCTATGCGGTCAGACCTGGGGACCGGGCCGTGGTGGTCACGGCCAACTCCTCGGGGGACGCGGCGGTGGCCGACCTGGAGCGGGCAGCGGTCGAGGTGGTCTCGGTCCTCGATGCCCGCGAGGGCCGCACCGTCCTCGAGGCGCGAGGCACCAAGGAGGTGCACAGTGTCCTCGACTCCAGGGGCAACCGGGTGAAGGCCGACCTGCTGGTCACCGCCACCGGCTGGACCTCGCCGACGGCTCTGCTCAACATGGCAGGGGATAGTCCGGTGTACCTGCCTCGTGCCGCCCGTTTCGTCCCCGCCGACCTGCCCGACGATGTGATGGCCACGGGGGGGATCGTCGGAGACGGCCCCACCGATCAGTTGATCGCCCACGGGACTGCCACCGGCGCCGAAGCGGCGCGTCGGGCCCTCACCGTGAGGGCTCGATGGCAGAAGGCGGCCCCTGCCGGTGTCGCCATCGACCCTCCGCCGTCGCCTCCCGGCGACATCCCGGTGCTGGAGCACCAGCCCCATCCGGAGATGTACCGCTCCTCCACCCACGGATTCGTCGACTTCTCCGAGGACGTCACCTCGAAAGACCTCATCGCGGCGGCCAAAGAGGGTTACGACACGATGGAGTTGGCCAAACGCTACACCACCGCGGGAATGGGGCCAGTGCAGGGAAAGCTGGAGGCGGTCAACGCGTTGGCGGTGCACGGTGAGGCGACCAACGCCAGCCTCCTCGAGACCTCCACCACCACCTGGCGCCCGCCTTACGCCCCGATCCGGCTGGGCACGCTCGCCGGGCGCAAGTACGAGCCGGTGCGCTACTCACCCATGCAACCGTGGCATGAGGAGCACGGGGCCATCCCCCTGGTTGCTGGCCAGTGGATCCGCCCCGAGCACTATGGCGACCCGGTTGGCGAGGTGAGGGCGGTCCGCCGGACCGTCGGGATCATCGACGTCAGCCCCATCGGCAAGATCGACCTCAGGGGAAGCGACGTGCCCAAGCTCCTCGAGTTCGTGTACGTCAACAAATGGTCCAAGCTCGAGATCGGCAGGGTTCGCTACGGGATCATGTGTGCCGAGGACGGGGTCGTCTTCGACGACGGCGTCACCGGGCGGCTCGCCCCAGACCACTACATGATGTCGACCACGTCGGGCGGGGCGGGAACGGTGTGGAACTGGCTCGATGAGTGGCTGCAGACCGGCTTCCCGGAATGGGACGTGAAGATGACCGCCGTCACCGACGGCTACGCCAGCATCAATGTCGCCGGACCGCGCTCACGCGAGCTGGTGGGCCGCATCACCGACATCGACCTCGACTCTGACCGATTCGGCTACATGCAGGTGCGCACCGGCACCGTGGCCGGCGTGGCCGACTGTTTCGTCTGGCGAATCGGGTTCACCGGTGAGCTGTCCTACGAGATCCACATCCCGTCGAGCCACGGCCTCGGCGTCTGGGAGCAACTGCTGGAGAAAGGCTCCGACCTGGGAGTCCGGCCGTTCGGTGTCGAGGCACAGCGCATCCTTCGCCTGGAGAAGGGCCACTTCATCGTCGGACAGGACACCGACGGGCTGACCCAAGGGTTCGGGATGGGAGCCGATGCGATGATCCGCCTCGACAAACACGACTTCGTCGGCAAGCCCGAGCTCGCCTGGCAGGTCGAGGGCGGGAACTACCCCCATCTGGTGGCGATTCAGACCGAGGACCCGACGGTTCTCCCCCTCGAGGCATGCCAGATCGTCGACTCCGACGGGAGGATCCGGGGACGGATCACTTCGAGCCGGATGTCCCCGACACTGCAACGCTCGATATGTCTGGGTCAGGTCGAGGCTCACCTGGATCGACCGGGTCACCGCATCGAGATCAGGCTTCCCAACGGGAAGACGGCCGCGGCCAGAGTGCTCGCCGAGCACGCCCACTTCGACCCGGAAGGAACCAGAGCCCGTGGCTGACCTCGACTTCGCCGACCTCTCCTCGACATCCAAGTGGAGGGTCTTCTCCGCCGGCGAAGACATACGCCCGGGAACCTCGCGAGGCTCGGGCGAGCATCTGATGTGGTCGGTGAGCCCTGGAGAGTCGACGGTTCTCGGTGACCGGCCCGGTGGTGAGTCCGTCGAACTGACCCACGTCCGGGCTCTGTTCCGGCTCACCGGTCGGCGAGCCGCGGAGCTGATCAACCGGGTGTGCGCCCTCGATCTCGGTGAGGGGATGTTCCCCAACGGCGCAGCAGCCCGGACACTCTTCGCCGGTGTCGTCACCGAACTGGTGAGAGACGACCACGAAGAGGTGCCCTCCTACCTGATCCTCCCGTCACGCTCGTACTCCACATACATCCGAGAGGTGATCTTCGACGCCGGAACGGGGCTCGGCCTCTCCTCCTGACCGCTACGGGGCACAGGCGATGACCAGCTCCGACAGTGACTCGACGGTGCTCTCGGCCGGGATGGCGCGGATCACCGAGAGGTCGAGCACCGACTCCTCGGCTTCGATCCGCTCGAGGAGCTCGGCCCGGGACCCTCCGGTGACCACGGTGTCGGCCGCGGTGATGCCGTGGCGGGCGAAGACCTCCCGGTAGTGAGGAATGGCGTCATAGACCCGAGCCCGCTCGGAGACGGCCTCCTCTGCCTGGGGCAGCAGCGCACAGCGGACGAAGGACACCACGGTGGGGGTGTCACGGCCTACCGCGGCCGCAGCATCGGCCACCAGGCCACGGGCCCGCTCGGCCTCGGTGGCGAACGACCAGGTCAGGATGACCGCGTCGGCCACCTCGCCGGCGAGGGCCAGCATCCTGGGCCCGACCGCTCCGGTGACCACGGTCACATCGAGGTCCTCCCGAAAGGTATGGGCCGCCTCGCGCACTTCGTCGAGGGCACCCGGTCTCCGGCCGGAGCCGACGCCGAGCCAAAGCCGTTTCTGGGGAAGCTCGCGCCTGCGGACCTCCGCGACCAGTGCGTCGGCCGAGATGTGAGTCAACGGGAACACCCCGACGCCGACGTCGAGCTCGGTCCGGGACAGGGCGCCTTCGATGATGTCCAACGCGCCATCATGGGGACTTCCGTTGACCCAGAACGACCCGTAACCGGCCCGCTCGACCAACGAGGCCGCCTCCTGGGCCACATCCAGCGGGACGCTGGCGTCGATGCCGAATCCCCGGTTCATCTCGCTCTCCTCATCAGCTCTTCTTGCTCTCAACCGGGCACACTACGGAAAGCGGGCCCTGCGGTGCACTGTTAGGTTCCCTTCGAAGGTGAGCGCATGACGGCGGACGAGACACAGCCGAGACGCAGGGGCCGCCGGCAACGGGGTGGCGACCGGCCCGAGGGGCGGGTCGTCCCCGAACAGGCTCCGTGGAAGCAGCCCAGCCGACGATTCGACCCCGTCGACCTCGTCGGTGAGGACGAGATCGAGGCCATCCATCGGACGTCGCTCCAGATCCTCTCCGAGATCGGCATGGACTTCTTGAACCCCGAGGCGCGCCGGATGCTCGCCGATGCCGGTGCCCGGGTCGACCCCGACTCCGAGCGGGTTCGATTCGATCCCGACTTCATCGAGGAGAAGATCTCGACAGCCCCCTCGGAGTTCACGATTCACGCCAGGAACCCGGAACGCAATGTCCACATGGGGGCCAGCTCGGTGGCGTTCACCGCAGTGTCCAGCCCGCCCAATGTGAGTGATGAGGCCGGGGGTCGCCGGGTCGGGAACCGCGAAGACTTCCAGAGACTGCTCCGTTTGGGGCACACCATCAACACCGTGCACCTGTGGGGCGGATATCCCGTCGAGCCGGTGGATATCCATGCCTCGGTCCGTCACCTCGACGCTCTCTACGACATGCTGACTCTGTCCGACCGGGTGATCCACGCATACAGCCTGGGGGCCCAGAGGAACACCGACGCCCTGGAGATGATCAAGATCGCCCGTCAGGTCGATGATGCGACTCTCGACGAGCAACCATCGATACTCAGCGTCATCAACGCCAGCTCTCCGCTCCGCTACGACCACCCGATGCTCCAGGGCATCATCGAGTTCAGCTCGCGCAACCAGGTGATCGTCATCACCCCGTTCACTCTCGCCGGGGCGATGGCCCCGGTGACGGTGGCTGGTGCGCTCGCCCAGCACAACGCCGAAGCGCTCGCCGGCATCGTCTTCACCCAGGTGGTCCGGCCCGGGGCCCCCGTGATCTACGGGGGTTTCACCTCCAATGTCGACATGCAGAGCGGGGCGCCGGCCTTCGGGACCCCCGAGTTCATCCAGACATCGATGATCACCGGTCAAATGACCCGGCGGTACGGCCTGCCATATCGATCCTCGGGGGTCAACGCGGCCAACGCCCTCGATGCTCAGGCGGCGTACGAGTCGGTGTTCTCATTGTGGGGAGCGGTGATGGGCGGTGCCCACTTGATCCTCCATGCGGTGGGGTGGATGGAAGGGGGTCTGCGTGCCTCTTTCGAGAAGATGATCCTCGATGCAGACCTGTGCGCGATGGTGCAGAAGTTCATGGACCCCATCGACTTCAGCGAGGCCGGTCTCGCCCTCGATGCGGTGCGCGACGTCGGTCCCGGCGGCCACTTCTTCGGCACGCCCCACACGCTACAGCGCTTCCGCACCGCCTTCTATCAGCCGCTGCTCTCCGACTGGCGCAACTACGAGAGCTGGGAAGAGGCCGGCAAGCCCGAGGCCAAGGGGAAGATGATCGAACTGGTCGACGTCTTCTTGGACAGCTACGAGGAGCCGCCGATGGACCCTGCGGTTCGAGCCGAGTTGGAGGAGTTCGTGGAGCGAAGGCGGGCTGAGGGCGGGGTCGAGACCGACTACTGAACCGCGGCTCGGTCCATCTTCTGAGATGGTCGCGGTCGACGCGCGCCTCCTCACAGAAGAATCTCAGAGATCGCGAAATTTCATGAGCGTTTCGGTTTGGCAATCGGCCGTCAACCGGATACGTTCTGTTTAACGGATTGAGGGCAACCTCAAATCGTGACGGAAGTGGCCGAGAGGCGACTTCGGTATCCGTGTGGCGGACCAGCCTTCGGGCTGGAGTGCCAGACGGGTCGAAAGCCCCGAGAGGGTGTGACTTCGGTCTCACTCCCTCGGGGTTTCTCGCGTCTGCTCTCTCTGGACCGTTCTGTGCGGGTTTACGGCGCGTGACGCGCGGTAGATCCGCACGGAACGGAGGACGGCCGGTCACGCCCTTTCGAAGACGACTCCTTGCCAGAAGAAGTTCCCGTCACGGAAGACCACATCGAACCCGCCATCCCGCGCGGTCTCCACGATGCCGTCTGGAGAGTGCACGAAGCCACGGAAGTCGACGTTGCGGATCCGGCAGAACGCGTTGCCGAACCCAATTGCCAATCGCGTGTATGCCCGATCGCCGGGAAAGGTTGCCGCTACGAATCGCTTGCTGGCCGCCAAGGCGGCTCCCATCAGCCGCTCCATGTTCGGATAACAGCAGATGACGCGATGCATGATGACGTCGTCTGCTTCGACCTCGCCGGCGAGCTCGACGAAGTCGCCCACACGTCTCTCCACCCGGTCCCCGAGCCCTCGTCTCTCCATCAGCTCCCTCGCCGCTCCCTCGTACCCGTCGGAGAGCTCGACGTTGACTGCCCCCGACGCCCCGGCCGCGAGCAGCTCGAGGTGGAGGGCACCGATCCCCCCACCGACTTCCAGCACCGAACGGCCCTCGAGCCCGCGGGCTGTGAGATAGTCGACCAGCCGCCGGGCCATCTTGTCCAGGCCCTTCTTCTCAAATTTGCGCAGGTTGCGACGAGCCTCTTTGGGAGTGAAGAAGTCCCGGTAGCCGGAGGGGTTGCAGCACTCGGACACCCGAGTCAGGATACCGACCGAAACCCACCGATCACGGGTAGTTTGGGCTCGTGGACGACCCGGAATCTTTCAACACTCTGGTGGGACATCTCGTGAACACCGCCCGGGCGCATCACGCTGCGACCGGAGGAGTAAATCCCCAATGGTCGGACTGGTATGCGGAGCACCTCGTCGACGATGTGAATCGGATCCTCGGCACCGAGAAGAGCGTAGAGGAGCTCGCCACCTGGCTGGCCGAGGCGGACCTTCGCTACCGCTCCGAGGAACAGGACATGTCATGGCCGAAGGCTTACGCGACCTGGTTGCTCGCCGGGGCGGCGTGACCCGGAAATCTAGAGGGTCGTTTGGTGCCAGTCCCCCTTACAGTCCGCTCGCGCGCGCGGTCCGCCTCAGCTTGGAGAAGTCGAGCCGATAGAGCGCGCACACCACTTGGCGATCGCCCTGGCCCCACGACTCGTCGGTGGGTGTGAAGGTGAACACGGCGAGAGCAGAATCCGAGTAGGGGGTGCCGACGTAGGCGTCGAAGAGCCCGCCGCTGCAAACCTCGTACCCATGCCCGTCGAGGGCCTCCTCACCAGGGTAGACATCGCCAAAGACCCCGGCGATCGAGTGGACGGCAAACACCTCGTTGTCGTGAGGCTGAGCGCACGGGACTGCTGCGACATTGAAGACCACGTCTTCCAACTCGGCAGGATCGTTGAAGCAGTCGCCGATCTGGAGTGTCATCACGTCGAGGTCGCCGCTGGAGACGATCTCCCCTGTCCCATCCCGGCTGGCATCGTCGAGCGAGGAGAAGAAGCCCCACCCCACGAAGACCAAGACGGTCACGGCCCAGCTCAGCACCCGTCTCTCGGTCCACCACGACCGGCGTGGAGGCTGAACCTCGATGGGCGGGGATGGCGGTTCGGTCGTCGGGGGCTGACGCTCCGGGCGATCCGCGACCGGCGTCGGCTCGACTCGCGGTGATGACGCCTCGGCCGAGCCCCCGACACGCTCGGCGGAGCTGGGCTCGGTACGCGGGGGGCGAAGCCTGTTCTGTGCCTCCCGAATCAGGTCCTCGCTGCTCTTGCGCTCATCGTTGGGCATCGAGGCGCATCGGCAGAACGACGCCAAGTCTTGATGGCGTCAGGTCAGCCCCGCATTGCCGAGCCGCTCGGGTCGTAGGGCGAGGTGGCGATGACCGTCGCCGGTCGCTCCACCCCGACGACATGGGTGCTCAACTCGGTTCCCTCGGAGGCATGCTCGCGATCGACCAGGGCCATGGCGAGGCTCTTGCCGACGACGTGGCCATACTCCCCCGACGTCACGTAGCCGACCCGCTTCTCACCCGACCACACCGGCTCGTATTCCGACCCGTCGGCATCCAGGGCATCCACCTCGAGGGTGACCAGCTTGAGCTCGGCACCGTCCTCGTCCCATTCCTTGCGAGCCGCCTCGGCACCGATGAAGTCCTTCGACCAGTCGATCCACCGATCCATCCCGGTCATCCCCGGCGTGTACTCCTGACGGAACTCCTTGGACCAGATGCCAAAGCTCTTCTCCATGCGAAGCGAGCCCATGGCGTTGAACCCGTACTCGACTGCCCCCACCTCGCGACCGGCCTCGACCAGGATCTTTCGCAACAGGTTGTGCTCGGCTGCGGAGCAATGGATCTCATATCCCAGCTCACCGGTCACCGAGATCCGGCCGACTTTGGCGCGGATGAGCCCGATGTCCATCTCGCGGCACCTCATGAATCGCATGGCCTCGTTGGACACGTCGTCATGGCTGACCAACTCCATCAGCCGACGTGACCCTGGGCCGCTGAGACCGAACCCGACCACCGCATCGGACACGTCACGCACGGACACGCCGTCTTCGAGATGGTCGTCGAACCATCGCATGTGCCAGGCGCGGAGGTAGTAGGAGCCCATGATCCACCAGGTGCCGTCACCCCAGTTGAAAAGGGTCAGGTCGCCCTTGAGCCGGCCGTCGTGGCCCAGCATGGGCGACAGCTTGATCCGACCGGGAACGGGCAGCTTGACCGACATCAGACGGTCGAGCCATTGCTCGGCCCTGGAGCCGGTCACCTCGTATCGGGAAAACCCGGTGATGTCGATCACCCCCACCCCGGAACGAACCCGTCGGCACTCCTCACCGACGATGTCGAAGGCGTTCGACCTCTTCAGCGTGGGGGTCTCCTCGAAACCCTCCGGGGCGAAGTAGAGGGGCACCTCCAGCCCGTACATCTCTCCCCAGTAGGCGCCGGCCCGGCTCATCGCGTCGTATGCCGGCGCCATCCGGAGGGGACGGGCCTCCCAGAGCTGCTCGTTGGGGAAGGTCATCACGAAGCGCCGTGAGTAGAACTGCCCGGTCTTCTCCTTGATGTACTCCCGGTTCTCCGCATAGGAGCCGAAGCGGGCGACATCCATGGCGAAGGGGTCTTCCTCGGGCTCTCCCTCGATCATCCACTCTGCCAGCGACTTGCCGACACCGCCACCCTGGAGGAACCCCGCCATCACCGCACATGCAGACCAGTAGTTGCGCAGACCGGGAACCGGGCCGACGAGGGGATTGCCGTCGGGAGAGAAGGTGAAGGCGCCGTTGACCCACCGGTTGATTCCGGTGTGCTCGAGGACCGGGTACCGGGTCATCGCCATGGCGATCTCGTTGGAGATGCGGTCGACGTCGGGAGTGAGCAACTCGACGCCGTAGTCCCACGGCGCACCATCCATGTTCCAGTGCTTGTGCTCGATCTCGTAGATTCCGACGAGAAGCCCGTTGCGCTCTTGACGCATGTAGGTAAAGCCCTCGAGATCGATCATCATCGGGATCTCGAAGTCGAGATCCTCGATCTCGGGCATCTCCTCGGTGATGAGGTAGTGGTGGGCGAGAGGCGACACCGGCGCCTCCCAGCCGACCATCCGTCCCACGTGCTTGGCCCATAGCCCGGCTGCATTGACCACGTGCTCGGCGTGGATGGTCCCCTGCTCGGTGACGACGTCCCAGGTCCCGTCCGGTCTCGGGTTGAGCTCGACCACCCGGTTGTGCTCGATGACATCCGCACCCCGTTGACGGGCTGCCTTGGCGTAGGCGTGGACCACGGCCGAAGGGTCGATGTGCCCTTCCCGGTCGGCCCACAGCCCGCCAAGCACCCCCTCGGTGCTGATTATCGGGCACTTGTCGGCTATCTCTTCAGGGGTCATCAGCCAGCAGTCCTCGATCCCCATGGTCTGATAGATCCGGTAGGTGGCCTGGAGCCATTCCCACCGCTGCGGAGCCGAGGCCACCGAGATCCCGCCGGTCATGTGGAGACTGATGTCGTGACCCGACTCCGCGGAGACCTCCGACAGCAGATCGATGGTGTAGGTCTGAAGCGCGGACATGTTGGGATCGGCATTGAGAGCGTGGACCCCACCGGCGGCATGCCAGCTGGAGCCGGCGGTCAGCACGGATCGCTCGATGATGGCCACGTCGGACCACCCCAGCTTGGCGAGGTGATAGGCGACACTGGCCCCGACCACACCGCCACCCACGATCACCACCCGATACTTCGTGTTCAACACTGCTCCCATTCGACGAGTCCCGAAGATAACCAAAGGGGACCCACCCCGGTCGAGCCAAACCACTTGTGCCGTTGGGTGGCACTTGTACCATCACGCAGCACAAATGGACCAGCCAGCGCGAGGAGAGAAGTCCTTTGAGTCCCGCCCGACCATTCCCCAGCGACCTCGAGATCGCCTACGCGGCCAACCTGAAGCCGATCATGGAGATCGCTGGCGAGAACGGGCTGGAGGAATCAGAGGTCATCCCCTACGGCACGACCAAGGCCAAGATCCACCTCGACGTCTTGAACCGGATCGGCGCCAAACCCAAGGGTAAGTATGTCGACGTCACCGCCATCACCCCGACTCCCCTCGGGGAGGGCAAGACCACCACGACAGTCGGACTGGTGCAAGGTCTCGGCGCCCTGGGGCACCAGTCGATCGCATGCATCCGACAGCCCAGCCTGGGCCCCACCTTCGGCATCAAGGGTGGCGCAGCCGGTGGCGGTCACAGCCAGGTGGTGCCGATGGACGAGTTCAACCTCCATCTCACCGGTGACATGCACGCCATCACCGCGGCACACAACCTGGTGGCCGCCGCCATCGACGCCCGCTGGTACCACGAGGGGCGGCTCACCACGAAACAGCTCGCCGAGCTGGGGCTGAAACGTCTCAACATCGACCCCAACAAGATCAGTTGGCGACGAGTGGTCGATGTCAACGACCGGGCACTGCGCAACGTGGTGCTCGGTCTGGGCGGTGCAGCCGACGGCCGCCCCCGCGAGTCCGGTTACGACATCACCGTAGCCAGTGAGCTGATGGCGATCCTCGCCCTCGCCGACGGCGACAACTACGCCTCCGCCCTGAGGAACCTTCGGGAACGATGTGGCCGCGTCGTGGTGGGGTCGGCCAAGGATGGTGCGTCGATAACCCTCGAAGATCTCGGGGTGGCCGGGGCGGTGGCGGTCCTGATGAAAGACACCCTCAACCCCACGCTGATGCAGACCCTCGAAGGACAGGCGGCCTTCGTCCACGCCGGGCCTTTCGCCAACATCGCACACGGCAATTCCTCGATCCTGGCCGACCGGGTCGCCCTCCATCTCGGCGACTTCGTAGTGACCGAGTCGGGATTCGGCGCCGACATGGGGATGGAGAAGTTCTTCGACATCAAGTGCAGGGTTTCGGGGCTCAAGCCGGACTGTGTGGTGATGGTGGCCACAGTGCGCGCCCTGAAGACGCATGGCGGCGGGCCGCGAGTCGTCGCCGGACGGCCACTGGACTCGGCCTACACCGAGGAGAACCTTCCCTTGCTCAGGGCCGGGATGGCCAACCTGGAAGCTCACATCGCCACCGCGAAGTCGTTTGGCGTCCCCGTCGTGGTGGCTATCAACAGGTTCCCGACCGACACCCAGCGCGAGCACGAGTTGATCATTGAGATGGCGTTGGCCGCTAGAGCGCTCGAAGCGGTGACCACCGACCATCACGCCAAAGGGGGCGAAGGGGCCGGGGCGCTCGCCGAGGCAGTGGCCAAGGCCTGTGAGGAGCCCAGCCGTTTCGACTATCTCTACCCCCTGGACCGTCCGATCAAGGAGAAGATCGAGACCATCGCGACCAGGGTCTATGGGGCCGACGGAGTCGAGTACTCCCCCATCGCAGAGACCCAGATCGCCGGGTTCGAGAAGGCGGGGCTCGGGTACCTTCCGATCTGCATGGCCAAAACACATCTCTCGATTAGCCACGACCCGAATCTCAAGGGCGCCCCCAAGGGATTCACCGTCCCGGTCCGCGAGGTGCGCGCCTCGGTGGGGGCCGGGTTCATCTCCCCGCTGCTCGGCGAGATGCGGACCATGCCCGGGCTGGGCGCCAACCCGGCCTACATGAAGGTCGATGTCGACGACGACGGCAACGTTGTAGGGCTGTTCTGAGGAATGGGACGTGGAGAGAGGAGGGAGACCCCGCACGTCACCGTGATCTACTGGCGAGACATCCCCGCCCAGGTCAAGGCACGGGCTGGCCGGAATCGGGCCAGCGCACCGCTCCCCGACCGTTTCATGGTCGCCGTGGACAGGGCAGCGACCATCGCGGGCAAGACGACCACCGACGAGTACATCGCCGAATGGCGTGAAGAGACCAGGAGCTGCGGAGACGACCTCGAGTCCGAGGTCCGGATCGAGGCGAAGCGGGTCGACCAGGCATTCCCAGTCGAACTGATCACCTCCTATGTGACCAATGGAGGGTGGGCGCCCTGAGCCTCACCGGATGACCATGAAGGCGGCGCGCTCGCAGGTCTCCAACATCTGGCGGATGTCGTCATAGCTCTCGGGACCGACTTCGACGAAGCTCTCGATCATCCCGTGGTCGAGGATCTCCCCAAATCCCGGCCGCCGATGCAGGTCAGTGAGGACATCACGGATCGCCTCGCGGAAATCAGGCTCCCATCGCTTGGACACCGCCACTGGCTGGATGGTCGAGGGCCCGAGAGCATCGATTACCCGCAACGTGTCCGCAATCTCGGGATGATCCCTCATCTCGATGGCGAGCACCTGGGAATCGATCGCGGATGCATCGACCTCGCGGTCTCTGACCATGCGGATGGCGGTCTCGTGAAACCCGGCCTCGATCACCTCGCCGAAGAACCCACCTGTCTCCCCCATCGCAACCAGGTGATAACGGGTGATCCCATAACCCGATTGTGAGAGCGGCTCGTTGTACGCCCAGGATCGGCCGCGAAGGTCCTCGAAGCGCTGGATCTCGCTGTCGCGATGCACGATGACGTCAGAGAAGTAGATGGGTCTCCCGGCGTACCGATCGCCCTGTAGGACCGGTGCGGCCACGGGCACCGCCGGCGCCACTCCCTCACGCTCGAAGTGGATGTATGGAAGGCTGCAGACGAAGCACACGTCGTTGACGTCGTTGCGGCAGTTCTCGTAGTCGGACTCGACCACCAACTCGGTCTCGACCCCCAGGCTGGCACCGACCTCAGCGGCGATCGCCTGATAGACGGACATCATGTTCGGTGCGAGAAAAGTCCCGAATCGAAGGGCTGGCACGACCTCGCGACCCTAGTCGGAGCCGACGCGCCCACTCTTCGAGGAAGTCTCGCCGTGAGACATACCGTCCAGTGGACCGGCCCTCGGCCAGGGACTGCATTTCCAATCGACGTTTTCACGAATAGTATTTGGCCGCCAATTCCTTATCACACCCAAACGTCCCGCAGAGTGGGACGCGCCGAGGAGGACGGATGAGCGAAGTCGAGCTGGACCTATCCACTCTCTCCGACGACGACCTCGTCGCCCAGATGCACGACGACCTCTACGACGGCATGGCCGATGAGATCGACGAGGGGACCCGGATCCTGCTCGACCGGGGGTGGACTCCCACCCGGGTGCTCAATGAGGCTCTGGTGGAGGCGATGCGCATCGTCGGGATCGACTTCAGAGACGGGATCCTGTTCGTGCCCGAGGTCCTTCTCGCCGCCAAGGCGATGAAGGCCGGCATGGCCGTCCTCCGGCCACTTCTCATCGAGACCGGGGCGGAGACGATCGGCACAGTGGTCATCGGGACCGTGAAGGGCGACATCCACGACATCGGCAAGAACCTGGTGGCGATGATGCTGGAGGGGGCCGGCTTCGAGGTGTTCGACCTCGGGATCAACACCGACGCCGATGCCTTCATCCAGGCACTCGACCAGCACAAACCCGACATCTTGGGCATGTCGGCGCTGCTGACCACGACCATGCCCTATATGAAGGTGGTGATCGACACGATGGTCGACAAGGGAATCCGCGATCACTACATCGTCATGGTGGGCGGAGCCCCTCTCAACGAGGAGTTCGGTGAGGCGGTCGGGGCCGACGCCTACTGCCGGGATGCCGCCGTCGCCGCCGACACGGCGAAGCGGCTGGTCACGGAGCGGCGTGGCAGCGCGGCTTGATTCTCCCTCCGTTCTCGTCATCGGCTGCGGGGCCCTCGCCCGCGAACTGCTCGCGATCGTCTCCCGCAACGGTCTGCACAACATCAGGGTGGAATGCCTGCCGGCCATCCTGCACAACACTCCTGCGAAGATCCCTGACGCGGTACGGGCCAAGCTCGAGGCTGCGAGGGGCCACGACACCGTTTTCGTCGCCTATGGGGACTGTGGGACGGGTGGTCTGTTGGACGAGGTCCTCGACGAGTTCGAGGTCGAACGGTTGCCCGGTGCGCACTGTTACCAGTTCTATGCCGGGATCGAGGCGTTCGACCTCATGCACGAAGACGAGCCCGGCACTCTGTATCTCACCGACTACCTGACCAGGCACTTCGATCGTCTCATCTGGCAAGGGCTCGGGCTAGACCGCTGGCCCGAGCTGCTCGAGGACTACTTCGGCAACTACGAGAGAGTCGTCCACCTGGCCCAGGTCGATGACCCCGCCCTCACCCAGGCAGCCAGGGTGGCGGCCATGCGGCTCAAACTGCGCTTCGAGCGCCGGCTCGTGGGTCATGGCGAGATGGAGCCGGCCCTGGTGCAACTCTCCCCCCGGCACCGGCTCTCCACATGACACTGACCGTGCTGAGCTCGGCCACCCGGGATGTGGTTATCGGGTTCGACCATCCGTTCGTCATCATCGGAGAGCGCATCAACCCGACCGGGCGCAAGCTCCTCGCCGAGGAGATGAGAAAAGGCGACTACACACGGGTGGCTGCCGACGCCGCCGCCCAGGTCGAGGCGGGCGCCCACATGCTCGATGTCAATGCCGGGATACCCCTCGCCGACGAGCCGGCGATCCTCGCCGCCACCGTGAAACTGGTCCAGTCCATCACGGACGTCCCTCTCTCGATCGACTCTTCCATCGTCGACGCACTGGCCGCAGGCCTCGCCGTGTATGAGGGAAAGCCCTTGGTCAACTCGGTCACCGGAGAGGATGAGCGTCTCGAGGCGGTGCTTCCGCTCATTGCCAAGTATGGAGCGGCGGTCGTGGCCATAAGCAACGACGAGACCGGTATCTCCGAAGATCCCGACGTCAGGTTCGAGGTGGCGAAGAAGATCGTCAACCGGGCGGCCGACCACGGCATCCCCCGAGAAGACGTGGTTGTCGACCCTCTGGTCATGCCGATCGGTGCGATGCCGACCGCTGGGCGACAGGTGTTTCGTCTCGTCTCCCGTCTCCGCCACGAGCTGGAGGTCAACACCACCGTCGGGGCCTCCAACATCAGCTTTGGCCTCCCCAACCGGATCGGGATCAACGCCACCTTTCTCGCCATGGCGGCCGCGAGCGGGCTTACCTCGGCGATCACCAATCCCCTCGAGCCCGAGGTGCGCCAGGCGGTGATGGCGGCCAACGTCTTGAACGGCAACGACGTGGACTGTGTTGGCTGGATCAAGACCTATCGCCGGCCTTCCGGAGGAGGCAATGGGGAGCGTCGACGCACCGGACGTAGAAGCGGGACATGACCGGGGCCGAGGGCGAGGTTCGCGTCCTCTTCACCCCGTCGGGGAGACAGGGTGAGATAGCAGTCGGGACCAACGTCCTCGACGCGGCCCGCGCCCTGGGAGTCGACCTCGACTCCATTTGCGGCGGACGCGGCATTTGTGGCCGATGTCAGATCCAGCTCGGGTCGTCCAAGACCATCGCCCTCGACCCCAGCAGGGTCTCTGAGCCCAACCTCGTCGAGTTGAACTACGCCGGTGCCCGGCCACTCGAAGACGGAAATCGCCTCGGGTGCCAGATGACTGTTCTCGGAAACGTGGTGATCGACGTGCCCGCCGGCAGCCGGGTCCACCGGCAGGTGGTCCGCAAGCGGCCCGAGGTTCCCGACATCGACGTCGACCCCGTTGTGCGGCTGTACTACGTCGAGATGGAGGAATCGATATTGGGGGATTCCATGAGCGACCGTCGGCGGCTGCTCACCGCCCTCGAAGGGCAATGGGACCTGACCGCGTTGGATCTCGATCCGAGGGTCTTGCCCGACCTCCAGTCGTCGCTGATCGAGGGCAAGTCTGCGGTGACCGTGGCCGTGCACGACGAGAGCGACATCACCGCGGTATGGCCCGGGTTTCACGATCGCACCTTGGGGGTGGCATTCGATGTGGGGTCGACGACCATCGCCGGGCACCTGTGCGACCTCCTCACCGGGCAGATCATCGCCACCCATGGGGCGATGAACCCCCAGATCAGGTTGGGGGAAGATGTGATGAGCCGGGTCTCCTACGCCATGATGAACGAGGGGGGAGCCGCTGAGTTGACCAGGATCGTGCAGACCGCCATCGACGACGCCATCGGTGAGCTGGTCGACGAGGCGGGTGTGGTGCGCGCAGACGTCCTCGAGGTGGTGTTGGTGGGGAATCCGATAATGCACCACCTCTTCCTCGGGCTCGACCCGACCCCGCTGGGCGCAGCACCGTTCAACCTGGCCACCGGCGATTCGGTGCGGATAGAGGCCGCCGCTCTCGGAATCGAGGTCCATCCCCGGGGCCGGGTCTACGTGCTGCCCTGTGTCGCCGGACACGTCGGAGCCGACGCTGCCGCCGCCATGCTCTCGGAGGCGCCCCAGCGCAGTGAGGCCATCCAACTCCTCGTGGACGTGGGTACCAACGCCGAGATCGTGCTCGGTAACTCGGAACGGCTCCTCGCCGCATCGAGCCCCACCGGGCCCGCCTTCGAGGGGGCCCAGATCTCCTCCGGTCAGAGAGCCGCCCCGGGGGCCATCGAACGGGTTCGAATCGATCGGGAGACACTCGAGCCACGCATACGCTTGGTCGGTGGGGAGCATTGGTCTGATGAGGATGGCTTCTACGGGGAGATCGAGACGACGCCGGTGACCGGGATATGCGGCTCGGGGATCATCGAGGTGATCGCCGGGCTGTTCCTCGCCGGTGTCATCGATGAGGACGGTGCGATCTCCGGAGACGCCCCCACCGACCGCCTGGTCCCCGATGGGCGCACCTACTCCTACGTGCTGTGGACCGACCCTCAGATACTGGTCACCCAGGCGGATGTCCGTGCGGTGCAGTTGGCCAAGGCCGCCCTGCTCGCCGGGGCGAGACTGCTCATGGACCATTACGGGACCGACACCGTCGACCAGATCCGGCTGGCTGGGGCGTTCGGCAACCACATCGACCCCATGTACGCCATGGTGCTGGGCATGATCCCCGACTGCGACCTGGGATCGGTCTCCGGGGCCGGTAACGCCGCCGGGGCGGGGGCGATCATGGCATTGCTCTCCAAGACCGCTCGTGACGAGGTCGAACGGCTGGTCGAGAGGGTGGAGAAGATCGAGACCGCCACCGAGCCGAGGTTCCAGGAGCACTTCGTGGCTGCACTCGGAATCCCCCACAAGACCGCGGGCTACCCGAATCTATCGACCGTGGTCGATCTGCCGTCCCGCACCGGGGGAAAGCGGAGACGCCCGGGTGCGAGGGAACGCTCCGATGGCTGAGCGACGCGGACGTCAGGCGAGACGGGCGGCCAGGTCATCCGGGGCTGCGTCCTACCTCCCTTACCTGACCCGCTCCATCCCCCCTTACGAGGTTCTCGGGGAGGAGGGTCTGGGCATCATCGAGGACAACGCCGACACCATCCTCGAGGAAGTCGGCGTGGAGATCATCGACTTCCCCGAGGCGGTGGAGATCTTCGCCTCGGCGGGTGCCGTGGTGGCCGGCTCCAGGGTCAGGTTCCCCAGGGGCATGTGTCGGGATCTCGCCGCCGGTGCCCCGGCCAGATTCACCCAGCATGCCCGCAACCCGAAGCGATCGGTCGAAATCGGAGACCCGCACATGGTCTTCGCCCCCGCCTACGGCTCCCCTTTCATCCGCAACCTGGAGGAGGGGCGGCGCTATGCCACCATCGAGGACTTCCACAACTTCGCCAAGCTCACCTATCTGTCACCCCAGCTCCACCATGCCGGCGGCACCCTGTGTGAGCCGGTGGACCTGCCGGTGAACAAGAGGCACCTCGACATGATCTACAGCCACGTCAAACACAGCGACAAGCCATTCATGGGCGCGGTGACCGCGCCCGAACGAGCCGAGGACACCGTTGAGATCGCCAGGATCGTCTTCGGAGATGACTTCGTCGAGGAGAACACGGTGATCCTCTCGCTGTGCAACGCCAACTCACCACTCTCCTGGGACCGGGCCATGCTGGGGTCGGCCAAGGTATACGCGGAGAACAACCAGGCCACCCTGATCACACCGTTCATCCTCGCCGGGGCGATGGCCCCGGTGACGGTGGCCGCCACCGCGGCACAGACCCTGGCCGAGGCCCTGGCCGGCATCGCCTTCACCCAGATCGTGAGACCCGGGGCACCGGTGGTGCTCGGGTCCTTCGCCAGCTCGATATCGATGCAGTCCGGCGCCCCCACCTTTGGCACACCCGAGCCGGCCCTGGTCCTGTGGATCGTTGCCGCCCTGGCTCGACGGCTCGGGGTGCCCTTTCGCAGCGGCGGGAACCTGACCGCCTCCAAGGTGACCGACTCCCAGGCCGCCTATGAGAGCGCCGCCACCTTCTTGCCAACGTTGGCCGCCGGGACCAATTTCGTACTACACACCGCCGGTTGGCTGGAGGGGGGTCTGGTGATGGGCTATGAGAAGTTCATCCTCGACGCCGACATGGCCGGGATGGCCGGAGCGCTGGTCGGTGGGGTCGACCTCTCCGAGAACGGCCAGGCGATGGAGGCGATCAGGAGCACCGGCCCCGGACAGCACTTCCTCGGCGCCGAGCACACCCTGGCCAACTTCGAGAAGGCCTTCTGGCGTTCCGACACCTCCGACAGCAACAGCTTCGAGCAGTGGGAGGGCGAGGGGGGCCGCGATGCCGCCGGCCGCGCCCACGAGCGATGGCGCCAGATGCTCTCGGACTACCAGCCGCCGCCACTCGACGAGGACCTCGACCACAGGTTGGCAACCTGGATCGGGGAGCGGAAGGACTTGTTCCCCGACTCGGATGCGTCATGAGACAGAAGTCCCTCGACCTGCGGCACCTCGAGAGCGCCCATGTCGCCGCCCTGCGCCGTCTGCTCGAGCGGCCCAAATACGAGTTGATCCCGCTCAAGAACGCCTTGGATCAATCTCACTTCCTCCCCGAGGGGGCCACGGTGTCGGTCACCGCCTCACCGGGAAAGGGCATGGCGGCCACGGTCGACCTGACCGTCGAGCTCAAGCACAGAAGCTTCGATGTCGTCCCCCACCTCTCGGCACGTCTCACCACGGGTCGGCAGGAGTTGGGGAAGATCCTCGACAGGCTGGATCGGGGCGGGATCCACAAGGCATTCGTGGTGGGTGGTGACGGTGAGGCCCAGGGGGAGTTCTTCGACGGTCTTGCCCTCCTCACCGCGATGGAGCAGATCGGGCATGGGCTGACCGAGATCGGTGTGCCCGGCTATCCCGAGGGTCATCATATCGTCGACGACCTCACCATGCGGAACGCCCTCGAGGAGAAGGCCCCGTACGCGTCCTACGTCACCAGCCAGATGTGCTTCGTCCCCGAGTCGATCCGTGACTGGGTCGAGTCGCTCCGCGAGACGGGGATCGGGCTCGGGGTGTGGGTCGGGATCCCCGGCGTGGCAGAGATGAGCAAGCTGATCACGCTGTCGCTGCGCATCGGGGTGGGGCCGTCGGCCCGGTTTCTCGCCAAGAACAAGGGTCTGGCGGGAAAGCTGGTGCGCCCGGGCGGGTACAGCCCCGATGACCTCGTGGTGGGACTGGCCCCGCTGCTCGACGATCCGACCGCCAACATCGAAGGCTTCCACGTCTACACCTTCAATCGGGTGGAGGCCACCGAGCAGTGGCGTCAGGACATGCTCGCCTCGCTCGGCTAGCCCCACACTGTTCCGCCATGCGGTACGGGGCCCGTAAGATGGGCCGACATGGCCGTCGAGTCGGTAGCCCGCGCCATCAAGATCGTCGAGGCCCTGGCCCAGTCGCCGGCCGGGCTCTCAGAGATGGCGCGCCGGGTCGGTCTCCCCAAGAGCACCGTGGCCCGGCTTCTCGCCACCCTCGAAGAGATGGATGCGGTCGAACGCGACGAAGACGGTCGTCGCTATCGCCTGGGCCCAATCGTGCAACGACTGTCTTCGGCAGCGGGGGGGCCGGGCCAGCTGACCGCCTTCTCCCGCCCCTATCTCGATGAGCTGACCGCCCTCACCGGCGAAGCCGCGGGAATCGCCATCCCGGACGGGTACCAGGTCCACTATGTGGACCAGACCGAGGCAGCCCAACCGGTTCAGGTCCGGGACTGGACCGGGGAGCTCATCCCCATGCACCTCGTCCCCTCGGGCCTGGTGATCATGGCTCACTGGCCCGAGCAGCAGATGGAGCGTTACCTCGGCCGAGAGCTGGTGCGGATGACCCCCAACACCGTGACCGACAGGGACCAGGTCCGACAACGCCTGTTTGAGATCCGCGAGAAGGGCTACGCCTGGGTCTATGAGGAGTTCGTCGAGGGGATCAACTCGGTGGCAGCGCCGGTCCTGGAGAGAAACGGGCTGATAACCGCGGCCATGCACGTGCATGGCCCGGCATACCGATTCCCGGCGCCCGACCGGGAGGAGGCGATCGGTGAGGCGGTGGCGGACGCCGCCCGACGCCTGTCGGAGGCCCTCTCCCGTTGACCATCCGAGTCGCCCTGTTGCGCGGGATCAACGTCGGTGGTCACAACAGGGTGGCGATGGCCGAGCTTCGCGACCTCGCCTCGGCACGGGGGCTCGACAATCCGAGGACATATGCCCAGTCGGGCAATCTGGTCTTCGAGACGGCGCTCGACGAACAGGGCGTCGTCGGGATGTTGGAGCCGGCGCTTCGCGATCTGTTCGGCTTCGAGATCCCGGTGGTGACACGTTCGTCCACCGAACTGGCCGAGACGGGAAGGGCTCACCCGTTCTCCGACCTCGGTCTCGATCAGCGTCTGCTTCAGGTGGCGTTTCTCGATCGGGTTCCCACCCATGGAGTCGATGTCGCCCTCGACGCCCACGATTATCTGCCGGATCGCTTCACAAGACGGGGTCGGGAGATCTATCTCGCCTTCCCCAATGGCTCGGGGCGGTCGAAGCTCAATCAGGGGATGCTGGAGCGACGTCTCGGGGTCAGGGCGACGGTGCGGAACTGGCGGACCATCTCGCAGTTGATCGCGCTCGCCGGATCCGAGGGCCCCTAGACCTGCGTCAGGCCTTCACCGCGACTCGAGTCCGCCCACTCGCTCTCCTCCGGTGTACAGGGTGAACCCGCCCTCCCGGAGGAACCCGATGACCGTCATCTCGAACTCCTCGGCGAGCTCGACGGCCAGACTGGAAGCTGCCGAGACACCGCAGACCAGGGAGATTCCCGCCACCGCCGCCTTCTGGGTGATCTCGAAAGAGACCCGGCCGGAGACCAGCAGACCCAGGGGCGGCAACGGCCAGCCCTTCCGGGCGAGATGCCCGACCACCTTGTCGACCGCATTGTGACGGCCCACGTCCTCTCTGACGGCCACGATCTCCCCTGAGGAGTCGAAAGCAGCGGCGGCGTGGAGCCCTCCGGTGGAGCGGAATGCGGTCTGGGCCTCCAACAGCCGGGGAGGCAATGACAGGAAGATCTCCACCGGTACCACCGGGCCCGTCGGCGGCTTGGCTCCGGTGATGCGGATGGCGTCGATCGATGCCTTGCCACAGACCCCGCAAGAGCTCGTGCTGTAGAAGTTCCGCTGAAACTGGGCAGGGTCGATGCTCACCCCGTCCACGGTCTCCAGGTCCCATCGACCACCACCCAGGGACACCACCCGCTTGACCGCATCGGGGGTGGTCACGATCCCTTCGGTGATGGCAAACCCCAGAACGAGGTCGGCGTCATCTCCGGGTGTCCTCATGACCACCGCCAGCGCGGTGCCGTCGAGTCTGATCTCGAGCGGTTCCTCGACCACCAGGGTGTCGTCCATTGCCCGGACCTGATCCCTGACTTGCACCACCCGTCGAGGCGTGACGGCGTTGCTCACGAGGGGGGAGCACTCCCCCCGAGCCCCTCACCGGCCTCCGTCCCCATCCCACTGGCGACATAGCTCCACCCGAACCTGCCCTTTATGCACAGGTTGCCCAGCGTCACCTCGTGGTCGAGTGGGGAGCTCACATCGACGATACGGCCGTCCTGGGTGTGGATGTCGAGGTTGCAGCCCACACCGCAGTAGGAGCAAACCGTCCTGGTGACCTCTTGGGTCGACTCGTCCCAGGTCCCGTTCTCCTTCATGTCCCAGGCGATCTTGCCCTCGAGTGCCCCGGTGGGGCACACCGCGATGCAGTTCCCGCAGTAAACACACGCCGATCCGGGCAGGGCGACGTCGAACTCGGTGGAGATGCGAGCGTCGAAGCCCCGGCCCGCGACGGCGATGGCGAAGGTGTTCTGGTGCTGTTCCCCGCAGGCGTCGACGCACTTGTAGCAGAGGATGCACCGGCTGTAGTCACGCACGTAGAGATCGTCTTCGACCTTCGCCGGCTCGGCGACACCGGCGGCCTCGCGGAGCGATGGAGGGTGATGATGCCCCGGCACCGGCTTGCTCCGGGGCGTCTCCGCCTCCGCCGCGCCGAAACGAGCGCTGTCGGCGCCGTGAGACTCCATCCAGGCGTCGACGCGGTCACCGGACCGGTCGAGCTGGCTGGCGCTGCCGAGGAGCTCCATGACCAGGCGGCGACTGTGTCTGGCGCGCTCGGTGCCGGTGTTGATCACCATGCCCTCGTCCAGGGCCCGGCTGCAGGAGGGGACCAGGGCCCGCGATCCCTCGACCTCGACCATACATACCCGGCATGCATTGGCCGGTGTCAGTGTGGGGCCGTGACAGAGGGTGGGCAGGTCGACACCCGAGCGGCGACAGGCCTCGAGGATGGTTTCCCCTGCGGCGACGGTCACCTCCTGGCCGTCGATCGTCGCGGTGATAGTGGTCACGGCGGCTCCGGTGAGGGTCATGCCGGCACTCCTGGGAGCCCTAGCTTCATCGCGGACTGGACCGCGGAGGCCGCGGTCTGGCCGAGACCACAGATCGAGGCATCGGTCATCACCACCGCCAGATCGTCGAGACGTCTTCTCTCCTCGGACACCGAGCCCAGGGGGCGGTGGGCGCGCAGCCGGGCCAGCGCCTCCTCCTGACGGACGGTGCCGATGCGACATGGAACACACTGGCCACAGGACTCATCTCTGAAGAACCGGGCGATGCGGCCCAGCACCCCCCCGAAATCGGTCTGGTCATCGAAGAATATGATCGCCCCCGAGCCCAGCGTGGTGCCCGCGGCGCTGGTGTCCTCGAAGGTCAGGGGCACCTCGAGCGCCGACTGGTCGGCGAAGACACCGGCCGCCCCGCCCATGAGCACAGCACCCAGATCACCGCCATCCCTGATCCCACCGGCGAGGGCGAGAAGAGCCCTGAGCGTCGTCCCGAAGGGGACCTCGTAGACACCGGGCCTGGCCACGGCCCCGGAGACACAGAACAGCTTGGGGCCGGTCGATTGCTCGGTCCCTACCGCGGCGAAGGCCTCGCCTCCCCGGGCGATCACTTCGAGAGCGGCGAGCAGCGTCTCGATGTTGTTGATGCCGGTGGGCTTGCCAAACACCCCCGATTGGGTGGGGAACGGCGGCTTCTGCCGGGGCTCGCCGCGATGTCCCTCGATGGAGGCGAACAAGGCGGTCTCCTCGCCACAGATGTAGGCCCCCGCGCCTCTCCGCACCTCGAGGTCGAACCCGTCACCGATCAGACCCGCGCCGACGGTCTGGGCGATGGCGTTCTCGAGCCGCTTCTCCGCAGTCGGATACTCCCCGCGGACGTAGATGAACCCCTTGCCGGCCCCGGTGGCGTACCCGTAGAGGGCCATCGCCTCGACCAGCGCGAACGGATCGCCCTCCATCAGCAGACGGTCCTTGAAAGTCCCCGGCTCGGACTCGTCGCCGTTGGCGATCACGTACTTGTCGCCACCCCTGGCCTCACGGACACCCTCCCATTTGAGACCGATGGGGAATGCGGCTCCGCCACGACCCCTGAGCCCCGATGTCTTCAACGCGGCTATGACCGCCTCCGGCCCCATCGCCCGTGCCTTGGCCAGGGTCTCGAACCCTCCGGTCTCGAGGTAGCCGTCGAGGGAGCTGGGATCGACCACACCGATGCGGCGCAGCAGCGTCAGTTCTTCCCGGTCCTGGTTGACGAGACCGGGAGGGAGCTCGTCGAAGGTGGGGGCCCCGAACGAGGAAGGTGTGACCGGCGCGGCATTGCCGTAGCCGATGCCGGGTTGGTGGAACATCGCCGCCGGCGCCCGGTCACACTGACCGAGACAGGGGCTCCGCTCATAGACCGTGCCCGACGCGTCGAGGGCGGCGCACAGATCCTCGGCCCCGTATTGGGCACAGACGATGTCATCACAGACGTGGATCGACGGGCCCCCGGGGCCGTCGGTGTCGAACAGCGCGTAGAAGGTGGCCACACCGTATGCCTCGGCCGGGGGCACCGTGAGCCGCTCACAGATGTAGGCCAGTGCGCCCCTGCTCACCGAGCCGGCGGCATCCTGGACGGCGTGGAGGGCAGGCAGCAGCAGATGACGCCGCTGCCGAGCGGCACGACCCCCGAAGACGACCCGCCCGTCGAAGCCTTCTTCGGGCCCCAACAGGTCATCGACGGCGCTGCGCTCAGCCTCGGTGGGCCGATCGAGCATCAGACGCAGGTCCATCAGCCGGCGCTTCCCGGCGTGAGCACGGTCGTCTCGTCGGGCACAGGGGTGCTGAGGGCCTCCACCCGGACGGCGGTCGCTTTGAACTCGGCCGTTCCCGACTTCGGGTCCCAGGCGTCGATGGTGAGGATGTTGACGTCGGTCTCGTCGGGGAAGTGAACCGACATGAAGGCCAGACCCGGTCGCAAGGACCGATCGAAACGTACCGGTGCCTCCAGGCTGCCACGTCGAGAAGTCACCTTGACCCGTTCGCCCTCCGACAC
>DATKCZ010000012.1:0-14189 GCA_035512955.1 Acidimicrobiia bacterium | reverse complement strand
AGGCGTTGCAGCCCGATCTGGAGATCGAGTGGCTGGCCCAGCACCCGGTGACCACGGTGCTGGAGCGGGCCGGGGAGACCATCCACCCGGCAAGTCGGTGGCTGGCCTCGGAGTCGGGCCACATCGCCTCCGAGGCGAGTGGGCACGACCTGCACTGCTTCCAGGCGCTGCGCAGCATGGACGAGATCCTCCTCGCCAATTTCATGATCTTCCAGGAGGTGTTGGAGGAGGGCAACCACGATCTGGTCGTCGGGGACGAGGCATGGGACATCGACCACTTCTGGCACGAGAACCCAGAGCTGAAGAGAGGCTCTCATGTGTGGATGACCGACTTCGTCGGCTATCTCCCCATGTCCGACGGTGGGGAGAGGGAGGCTTATCTCACCGCGGACTACAACGCGGAGATGATCGAGCACATCGCCCGCTTCCCCCGCATCCGCGACCGGGCGATCTTCGTGGGCAACCCCGACGACATCTACCCGGAGGTCTTCGGGCCCAACCTCCCCAAGATCAGGGACTGGACCGAGGACCATTTCGAGTTCTCCGGCTACATCACGGGTTTCACCCCACCTTCACCCGACGAAGCCGAGGCGTGGAGGGCGGAGGTCGGCTTCGGCGAAGACGTGAAGGTGTGTGTGGTCACCGTTGGAGGCTCGGGGGTGGGCCGTGACCTCCTGGAGAAGGTGATCGCCGCCTATCCCCTGGCCAAGGAAGAGGTGCCCGAGCTGCGCATGATCGCCGTAGCTGGCCCCCGTATCGATCCGGAGAGCCTGCCCACCCATCCCGGTCTGGAGGTCCACGGCTACGTGGACCGTCTCTACCGCCACCTGTCGGTCTGCGACCTCGCCGTGGTCCAGGGAGGGCTCACCACCACAATGGAACTGGCCGCGGCGAACCGCCCCTTCCTCTACTTCCCGCTGCGCAACCACTTCGAGCAGAACTTCCACGTCCGCCATCGGCTCGACCAGTACGGGGCCGGCCGGCACATGGCCTACGCCGACACCTCCGTCGACGATCTGGCCACCGCCATCGGTAACGAGATCGGGCGGAAGGTCAACTATCGACCGGTGGAGACCGACGGGGCGGCCCGTGCCGCCCGAATGATCGCCGAGCTCATCTGACACCAGACAAAGGAGGTCCTCTCATGTGACTCACGCATTCACGAAATCAGTCGAACGACCGAACGAACTAGAAGGAGACGATGAATATCAGATACAAGAGATGGATGATCCTGGGTGTGGCAGCGGCTCTTCTGAGCGCGGCTGCCAGCCCGGCACTTGCCGGAAGCGCCAAATCGACCTCGGGCGTCTTCTGGTTCGCCGAGCCGGAAAAGTCGGTCGGTCACTCCCATTTGTGGCGTGGTGACGAGGGGGTGAGGATGCTCTTCAAGACATCTGAGCTTGGCCCTCGTGAAGCCATCACCATCTGGTGGGTGGTCTTCAACGAGCCAGAGAATTGCTCGGCTCCGTGTAACGAGGACGACATCTTCATCGACGGTGACCCCACCAAAGGGCTGAACGTCGCCGGGGTCGAAGCCGCCGACATCGTTGCCGGGTATGCGACGGGCAAGGTCGGCTCGAATGGTGGGAACGTCAACCTAAACGCCACCCTGGGTGAAGGTGAGATCGAACCGGAGGTCATCTTCGGTGACGGCGCCCTGCTCAAGGACGCAAGAGGGGCCGAGATCCACCTGGTGGCTCGTAGCCACGGACCGGCCATACCCGGGCTCGAGGAGATCCAGATCGGCTCTTTCGCCGGCGGCTGTGAGGTCTTCCTCAACCCACCTGCGATCCCCACATCCGAAGGCGAGTGCGCCGACATCCAGTTCGCCGTGCACCAACCATGACCAACCACAGGAGGAACCAAGCCATGACCACAACCAATATGACAAACGGCGTCAATACCGAGGCACTTTTTGGTGCACTCGACGCGGTGAAGGCGCAACCGGAGGCGGCCAAGTTCGAGTTCCGGGCGAGGAACGAGTGGATCAGCGGCACCCATAGCCGGAGCACGATCTACGACTTCTTCGGTCTCGGCGCCGAGCAGACCCACAGAGAGTCGCGCAGCTTCGAGGCCGACCATCCCTTGCAGTTGGTCGCTGCCGACAACGCCCCCACCCCTGCGGAGCACCTGCTCCACGCCCTGGCAGCCTGCATAACGGCGGGCATCGGCAACATCGCCGCGGCGCGAGGAATCGAGCTGCGCCGGGTCGAGTCGACGGTGACGGGTGACATCGACCTCGTCGGCCTGTTGGGCCTCGACGATTCGGTGCGCAACGGGTACCAGGGCATCACGGTGCAGCTCTCCATCGAAGGCGACGCCTCCTCCGAGGAGCTGCGCAGGGTTGTCGAGCGTTCCGTGGCGCGTTCGGCCGTTTTCGACGCCTTGACCAACCCCACATCGGTCTCGGTGGAGATCGAGACCCGATGACCATTCGATCGGTGCGGGGCCCGGGATCCCCAGGCCCCGCACTGCTCGCAGGTCTTGACTCATGACACACGACTACGACGTGATAGTGGTGGGGGGTCGGGTCGCCGGCGCCTCGACCGGGCTGTTGCTGGCACGCCGGGGGCACCGGGTGCTCATCGTGGAGCGGGCATCGATGCCCTCCGACACGGTGTCGACCCACGCCATCCTGAGAAGCGGTGTGCTCCAACTGTCGAGGTGGGACTTGCTCGATCGCATCGTCGAGGCCGGGACTCCCCCGGTCCGTCACATCACCTTGGGGTTTGGCCCCGAGAGGATTCCGTTCGAGGTCCGGCCCGACTTTGGGGTCGACACCCTCTACGCCCCGCGCAGGTACGTCCTCGACAACGTCCTCGTCGAGGCGGCGATCGACGCCGGGGCCGAATTTCGCGGCAGGACGCGGATGACCGACCTGCTGCGGACCCCAGAGGGTCACGTCTACGGAATCGTCTTGGGCAGCGAGAAGAGCACCGAGAACATCACCTCGAGATTCGTGATCGGCGGCGACGGATATCGCTCACGTGTCGCCGACCTGGTCGGTGCGGTCACCTATCGTGCCCATGAGCCCACCAACGCGATCCACTACGCCTACTACGAAGGGATCGACGCCCCAGGATTCTGGTTCCAGTTCACACCGGGGGTCAACGCCGGGCTGGTCCCCACCAACGACGGGCAGTGTCTGGTGTTCGTCGGCCGACCGGCTCACCTGAGGGGGCGGTTTCGAGACGACCCGGAGCAGGAGTTCGCCCGTTTGATCAGGGTGGCCGGGCCCGATCTCGACGACATTGTGGCCAACGGCGAACGAGCCAGTCCGTTTCGGGGAACCAGCGGGCTGGCGGGCTTCATCCGCCAGGCTTGGGGACCGGGTTGGGCACTGGTTGGAGACGCCGGCTACACCAAGGACCCCATCTCCGCGCACGGGATCAGCGACGCCCTGCGGGACGCGGAACTGTGCGCCAGGGCGGTGGACACCGCGCTCACCACACCAGCGGAGTCGGTCGAGGCGCTGGACGGCTACGAGACATTGCGCAACTCGCTTTCTGAGGGCATGTTCCAGCAATCCACAGCGCTGGCTCGCTTCGATTGGGACCCAGGCGAGGCATCCAGCCGCATGAGGATCATCAGCGAGGAGGTGCGGTCCGAGTGTGAGGCATTGCTCTCTGCTCCCGCCTGGTCTGCATTGGCTCTCACTTAGCCTTGGCCACAGAGCCCGGCTGGTAGACACGGACGCCGTCGTCGGTGACGATCTTGCCCACCCCCGGCATCGGGTAGTGGCCGGCGACGAACGTCGTGGGGGTGTCCCTGACCGCCTCGAACAACCGATCCCTGGCCTGTGCGGCCAGGGTTGGATCGTTGTCGACCGGAAGACTCCAGTGGGGATGCTCCACCTGGAAGGGGTGGTTGCTGACATCTCCACCGATGATGGTCCTGGTCCCATCGGACATGATGCTCACCGTCAGGTGACCGGGGGTGTGGCCAAAGGACTCCACCGCGGTCACCCCGGGAAGTACCTCGGTGTCGGCGTCGATGAAGTCGACGGCATCTGCTGCGAGCAGTGGCGCCATGATGTTCTGCGCCATCTGACCCATCTCGGTGTCCATCGACTTCCAATGTGACCACTCTTTCTCGTGAAAGACATGCCGCGCATGGGGGAACACCAGGTTGCCGTTTCGCCGGCTGCCACCAATGTGGTCGTAGTGCATGTGGGAATAGATCACTCGCTCCACCGACTCTCGTGCGATCCCGAGGGCGTCGACCGCCTCCGGCATGAGACCCGCGGTCATCCCCTCTCTCGAGATGTCACCGATCCCCGCGTCGACCATGATGTTGCGGTCACCGTCGGTGATGAGAAAGCAGCCAAAGTTCATCCGCACCCTTCCCTCGTCGTCCCGGGGATGGAAGCGCCAGTCGTGATCGGTCGCTGGATCGTGATAGCCGGCCGGATCACGCCAGTAGTACCCGTCTTCGATGACGAAGAGCCGATAGGAGCCGCAGTCGAGTTTCCAGGTCATGGACCGGATACTGCCAGAAGTAACCCGACCTGGCTTCGGACCCGGCGCTTCGAGCTAACTCCTCCCACCAGCTCCCAGGAGTCAGTCCCGATCGAACTCGCCGCCAAAGTGATCGCGGGGCTGATGCACCGCCCCGACCGAACCGCCGGCCGGAGCCAGACCGGCCCAATCATCGAGCTCGAGGTCGATGAACACCACTGTGGCGGTTCTCATCTCTACTCTCTCCCCGGTCAGAGCCGTGACCAGTATCGACCAGGCGGGCTGATGTCCCACGAGCATGAGTCGGGTCACCCGAGGTGCTGCCGCCGCCACCTGAATGGCGATGTCGGACTTGGTGCCGTATAGGCGGGGCTCCAGAACGATCTCAGCAGTCCATGACCCGGCTTCTTTGGCGATCTCGGCGGTGGAACGGGCGCGGACCGCTGTCGAGGTCACCACCAAGTCGGGTGCCAAGTCTTCCGCGGTGAGCAGCCTCCCCATGATCCGGGCACTGCGGACCCCGCGATCATTGAGCGGCCTATCGTGGTCCGCCCCATAGTCGGCGTCCCAGTCCGACTTGGCATGCCGCATGAGAAGGAGGGTCCTCAACGGACCCTCCCCATCGGGACGAGACTGCCCTCCCCGGGTTCTATAGGCCCAGCTCCGCCCGGAGCTCGTCGAGCTTGGCATTGGCCTCGGTCATATTCACGGCCTTCCGCAACTCCTGTTCGGCACCCTCGGGTGTGGCCTCATGCAACTCGGCCCTGGCCATCGCCTCCGCCTTGCGCTGCTCGATCTTGGTCTCGACCGCGTCGAGGTTGGGCCCCTCGTCGCTGATCGAAGTCGACATGGTCTGCACTGCGTTGTTCACGGCCTCTTGCATCTTCGCCTGCTGCAGGGAGCCGAGCATCTCGAGTCTCTTCGCACTCAATTCCTGGACCTGCATCGCGTTGGTCTGGACCGCCTCTTTGGCCTGCTCGGCCTGAGCCACCGCCGTCTCGTATTGGCCCTTCAGCGAAGCGAGATTGTTCTCCGACGCCTGCAATTTCATGGCGAGGCTCTGGGCGGCCTGGGTCCATTTCTCCACTCCGGCATGATCACCGCCGGCCTTGGCCTCGTCGGCCCTGATCAGGGCCTGTTTGGCCATCTCCTTGGCTTCACCGACAGAGCTCGCCGCCTTCTCGATCTGGCTGTTCAGCTGGGTCTTGTGGGCGATGACCTTGGCTGCTTGGTTTCTCAAGTCTTGATCCCGACGTTTTGCATCGTCGATCGCCGACTGGATCTCGATCTCGGGATCCATCATCTGCTCGGAAGTGCTCTTGAACCACGACCTGATATAGGCCATCCAGCGTTTGAACATTCTCGGCGCCCTTTCCTCGTTAGTGCGGCGAGTCTAGGGCAGCGGGTCGGGTCCCAGGCTGGGTCACCCGCGACGACGACCTCCACCTCTCATCCTTCCGCCACCGCCCATCGGTGGCCTCATGCCGCCTCCACCGGTCCAACCTCCGAAGCCCCCTCCCCGGCCACCCATGCCCCTCATGGCCAACATCGTCATCAACATGGTCAGCATCTCGTTGGAGCCGGAGCTCTGCCGTTGCGGGCGTCGGTCGTATCGGGGCACCGGCGGAGTCTGGGCTGGTCCCTCTCCGGGGGTCTCCATAGGCATCGGCTCGGGTCTCGGGGGCTCGGGTTTGGACGGCTTTGGCTTGCCGTCGAGAATCGCCTCGGCACAGTCCAGCTCCCAGATGGCGAGGTCGAGCTCCTCGCTTACCTCGAGCATCTCATGGATGGTGGTGGCTCGATCGGTCTCCTCCATCGCTTGTGAGTACATGGCCGAGGCACGCTGGTAATGCTCCTTTGCCTCCGCGTTGTCGGACATCGAGACCTCGTCCTCCATCTCCAGGATGTCGTTGGCCACCTCATCGAGCTTCTCTTTGGCCAGGTTTTTCACCTGCGTCATGCGCTGGGCCGACCTTGTTGCGCTGCTGCGTCGACTCATGAACGTCCACACTGCGACGACACTGCCACCGATCAAGATGATCCAGAGGAAGGGGATCCCGCCGCCCGGCCCCCCCGGTGCGCTCTCCCCGTCGACGGGCTCACCGGTGAGCGATTCGATGAAGAGCCGGGCCACCTCGTCGTCGGAGCCCCCCGCCAGCGATGCGTCGATAGCGGAGTTCATCTCGTCCTCTGTCCAGACGGTCTCGTCGCCGGCGAATCCGACAGTCTGTGGTGCGATGGTCACCACGTACCCGTCACCTTCGAGCAGGTCGAGCGCCGAATCGGAAAAGGTGGTGGCGCCACCCGGAGGCTCCTCGGCCAGGACGACGATGTAGAGACGGCCCCCGTCGGAGCGCCCGGCGAAGACCGCGTCGCTGACCACCTGCTCGGTCGCATTTGAACCGGGTTCGATGTAGTAACCGTCCGACTCCAGCCCGGGCAGCACTTGTTGAGGTGTGGCCGCGACCAGGGCGAGGGAGGCGAGGCCGACCAGGAGTCGCTTCATTTGATTGAGGGTAACGACTGGTCGATACAGCCAAACCGGGTCGGCCGATTCGACCCGGTTCGCCGGCGAGAACGCAGCGCGAAAGGTCGCCTACGGTGATAGAGATGCCAAACCGTCTCGCTTCGGCCACATCGCCCTATCTGCTCCAACACAAGGACAACCCGGTGGACTGGTGGGAATGGGGTGAGGCAGCGTTCGCCGCCGCCCGGGAGCGTGACGTCCCCGTTCTCCTCAGTGTCGGATACGCCGCCTGTCATTGGTGTCACGTCATGGCGCATGAGTCGTTCGAGGACGAGACCACTGCCTCGGTCATGAACGAGCGGTTCGTCAACATCAAGGTCGACCGGGAGGAGAGACCCGATGTCGACTCGATCTACATGGAGGCGGTGCAGGCCATGACCGGCCAAGGGGGTTGGCCGATGACCGTATGGATCGATCACCACGGCAGACCGTTCTTCGCCGGCACCTACTTTCCCAAGGAGGCACGCCATGGGATGGCCACCTTCTCTCAGGTGATCGATGCCGTCTGGACAGCCTGGAAAGACCGCCGCGAGGAGGTGGCCGAGCAAGCCGAAAATCTGGTCGCTGCCATCTCCCGAGAGATTCCCGGGGGAGATGTCCCGGATGTCGACGACCTCGAGAAGGCGTACAACCAGATCCAAGCCGGCTTCGACCCGGTGCACGGTGGTTTCGGAGGGGCGCCCAAGTTCCCCCAACAACCGGTGCTCGAGTTCCTCTTGAGGGTCTGTGATGAGCCCTGGGCCCCAGACGCCAGCGACATGGTGGCCAAGACCCTCGACGAGATGGCCGCGGGAGGCATCCACGACCAGATCGGAGGCGGGTTCGCCAGGTATTCGGTCGACTCCCGCTGGCTGGTCCCCCACTTCGAGAAGATGCTCTACGACAACGCCCAGCTCGCACGGCTCTACCTCTGGTCGGGAGTGGAGCTCGACCGGGACGACTTCGCGGAGGTGGCCCGCTCCACACTCGACTACATGGTTCGTGACCTGCGTCATGCCGACGGGGGATTCTTCTCCTCCGAGGATGCCGACTCCGAGGGAGTCGAAGGCAAGTTCTACGTATGGGACCGCGACGAGATCCGGGCGGTCCTGGGCGAACACGCCGAGGAGGTGATGACCTATTACGGCGTCACCGAGATGGGGAATTTCGAAGGAGCCAACATCCTCAACGTCGTCGGCGACCGGCCCCCCACCGACCTGGGAGAGGCCAAGGCGCGCCTGCTCGAGGCCAGATCGACCCGGGCTCGCCCGGGGCTCGACGACAAGGTGATTGCATCATGGAACGGCCTCGCCATACGCGCCCTCGCCGAGGCGGGGGCGGTCCTCGACGACGACCGGTACCTCCGACACGCCCACGAGGCGGCCGTCTTCGTCACCGAGAGATTGGTCGTCGACGGCCGATTGATGCGGTCGTGGCGTGATGGCCGGACCTCTGTGCCGGGCTTCCTCGACGACCACGCCGGTCTGGCTGTCGGCCTGTTCAGCCTGTTCGCCGCCACCGGTGAGGAGAGGTGGTACGACCAGGCGATGATTCTCGTGCACCAACTCGACCAATTCCACAGACCCGAAGGCGGGTTCCACAGCACCTCGTCGGAGACCGGGGACCTGGTCAAGCGTCCCACAGACCTCACCGACAACCCTCTGCCCTCGGGAAACGCCCTGGCCGCCGAGGCCCTGTTGCTGGCCGGCCTCTACACGGGAGGCAGTCGCTGGCGTGAGCTGTGCAGCTCCGCTCTTGGATCGATCGCTCTGTTCGCCGACCGATTCCCCTCGATGGTGGGGCATCACCTGGCCGTGGCCCATTCGGCACGAGACGGAAGAGAGCTCGCCATCGTCGGCCCCAACTGGCAGGACCTGGCTGTGGTGTACTGGTCCAGGTTTCGACCCGGTATCGCCCTGGCTCCCTCCGCCACCGGATCAACGATGGTTCCCCTGCTCGAAGGACGACTGGCGGGGTCTGCACCGATGGCCTACGTCTGCAGGGGTTTCGTCTGCGATCTTCCGACCTCGGACCGGGACGTTCTCGCCGACCTGTTGGGGTGATCCGGAATCTGCGGGGCGGTCGGCGCGTTGAATCAATCGTGACTTCCCTGTCACTCAATCACGCCGTGCTCTTCGTCTCCGACCTGGAACGGGCCCGAGCCTTTTACACCGATGTCCTCGGTTTCACCGTGGCGGTCGAGGAGGAGGGGTTCAACGCCTTGTTCCTCAGAGCCCCGTGCTCTGAGAACCACCACGACCTGGGTCTGTTCGAGACTCCCGCCCCCAAGCCACCGCGAGGGTCGGTGGGTCTGTACCACCTGGCATGGGAGGTGGACGAGATCCGGGACCTGGCGACCATTCGTGAAGCCCTCAACCAGTCGGGCGCCCTGACCGGTCAGTCGCACCACGGTGCCACCATCTCCTTGTACGGCGCCGACCCCGCCGGCAACGAGTTCGAGATCATGTGGATGCTCCCGCGGGCAGCATGGGGCGAGTACGAGGACCGGGGAGTGGTCATGCCACTCGACCTCGACGCCGAGATCGAACGTTGGGGGGACGCGGCCTAGCTGACAGCCTGGGCTCGCAGCAGTGCTCCCCTCATGACCTCCTCGGAATAGGGCCCCGAGGAGATCGCCGCGTCGGGGTCGATCTCACCGGTGACGAAAAGGGTGGCGAGTTCGGCCACGGCGACCAGATCCTCGTGTTGAGAACGGACAAAGACCGGGTCGACGATGTCACCGTGACCAGGCACGACGGTCCCTACCAGATGCTCCGATGCCAGACGCAAGGCGAGGGGCCAGGAGACTGGATAGCTATCCCCAAACGACGGGGGCGACCCCTCTTCGATGATGTCGCCGAAGAAGACCACGTCGGCCTCTCCCACCGAGACGACGATGTCGGCATCGGTGTGGGCGAACCCGTGGTACGTCATCTCGATGGCCCTACCGATATCGAGTGAGGCTCGATCCGAGAACGTCTCGGTCGGCGGAACGATCTCGACCTCGTCGATCTCCCTATGCTGCTCCGGCGGAAGCCACTCCTTCGCCCCCTGTTTGAGGTACTCGCCCCGCTGGGTGAGGGCGATCTGGCACAGTTCGTGCCCCCACACCTCGGCGCCGGGGAACATGGCGTTGCCAAAAGTGTGGTCCCAGTGCCAATGGGTGTTGACCACCCAGCGCACCGGAAGGTCGGTGAGAGTCTTCAGCTCCGCCTCCAGCTCGGCTGCCTGCCGCTCGGATGCCCGGGTGTCGATGATGAGCACTCCGTCGGCCCCGATGACCACTCCGACATTCAGATCGAGTGACTGGTATCGCCGTCTGAAGACGCCTTCTCCGAGTTGATCGAACATCCACCTGACACTAGGTCTGAGTCCGATCTTGCCGAGCCAGAGATCCCGGACCGAGTTCAAGTTAACTTCATATATGGCGCGCTACCCTTCCGCTCATGGAACTGCTCACAATCGGCGAGCTCGCCTCGCGTTCGGGCGTCGCCACTTCAGCGCTCCGCTTCTACGAGACCAAGGGTCTGATCGCATCACAGCGCAGCGACGGGAACCAGCGTCGCTACTCGCGCGCCACCCTGAGGAGAGTGGCGTTGATTCGGGCCGGGCAAGAGGTCGGGTTGTCGCTGGCCGAGTTGGCCGAAGCGTTGTCCCAACTTCCATATGACAAAACGCCGACCAAGACAGATTGGGAGAGACTCTCCAAGTCGTGGCGCACGCGCCTCGACACTCAGATCGCCGAGCTCGTCGCCCTCAGAGACGAGTTGACCGATTGCATAGGCTGCGGGTGCCTGTCATTGCGGTCGTGCGCAATCTTCAACCCCGGCGACGCCGCATCGGGTCTGGGGACCGGGCCCCGCTATCTGCTCGGCGACAGTCGCGAGGCGGTGGCCGGCGACGTCTGGAGCGCACCGGCGGAGGTGAGCACGTAGGCGACCCACAGGGTGTCCGCCAGGGCGAGATGAACCAACTGCATCCAGACCGGCACACCCAATGCGACATTGACCGCTCCCGTCACCAGCATCAGACCGACGAGGACGAACAACAGGTCGGCAGTCCAGGTGCGCCCCCCATCGGAGCGTGAGGCGGCCCACCATCCGGTGGCAGAGGCGAAAACCGCCAGCACCGGGTGGACGACTCGCAGACGACTGAGGAAGTGTGCCTCGGCCGAGAGGTCGACACCGCCACCCTTGGGGAACAGGGTGTCGGCGAGCGCGGTAATCGCCCCGCTAGCCGCGATGAGCACGAGGGCGGCACCCCCGGCGACGACCGCTCGAGAGACGCCGGGGCGGGCTCGCAGGTCGAGCTTCCCCCCACCAGAGAGCCAGAAGATGGTCAGGGCGAGCGCGGCAAGGAGAAACAGGGTGTTGACCAGATGGAGGGGCACCGAGACAGCCCGGGCCAACGAGACGTCGTCCGCCACCCACTCGGCGAGCACGATCATCGCCCCGATCAACGCCTCGCATACGATGGCGACCATCGAGAGGACTGCTCCGGTTCGGGCCCGATGGCCCTTGGCGGTGTTGCGCCAGACCAGGATCGCCAGCACCGCCACCAACGCGAGGGCGATTGCGCTGGCGCCACGGTGGGTGAACTCGATGGCGGTGGCGCCTTTAAGCTCGGGAACGACGGCTCCATCACATGTCGGCCAGGACCGTCCACAGCCGGCGCCGCTCCCCGTGGCGCGGACGAGAGCGCCGAGCAGGATCACGATGATGTTGAAGAGGAGGACGCCCCAGGCGTAACCGACCAGTCTGGCCACCGCGCCAGATTAGGGAGTGGCTTGGAGAACGCGATCTGCCATCATCGAGCCGTGGCGCTCACAGGCCCTTTCGCCCAGCAAGGTGAATACTGGTTTGCCGGCGTCCTGACCGTCATCGCAGCGGTTGTGGTGACCGTCGTGATGCTCATCACCTCCCGATCCGACAAGAACAACACCAGGTAACGACGAGCCGATGCAAATCAACGAAGACATCGTCGCCGCGATCGGCAACACTCCCCTGGTTCGGCTCTCCCGACTGCACCCACCCGGCAACCTGGTGGCCAAGATCGAGTACATCAACCCCGGCGGCTCGGTCAAAGAGCGAATCGCCGTGGCCATGATCGACAAGGCAGAAGCCGACGGGTTGCTCGCCCCCGGCGGGACGATCATCGAGCCTACCTCGGGCAACACCGGTGTCGGGCTGGCATTGGTGGCGGCAACCCGGGGGTATCGGGTGATATGCACCATCCCCGACAAGGTCTCCAAGGAGAAACAGGATCTGCTTCGCGCATTCGGCGTCGAAGTGATCGAGACACCCACCGAATATGGCCCTGGTCACCCCGACTCGTACTACGCGGTGGCCGACCGCCTCGCCAGGGAGATCGAGGGCTCGTTCCAGCCCAACCAGTATTCCAACGAGGCGAATCCCCGGGCCCATTATGAGACGACCGGGCCCGAGATCTGGGAGCAGACCGACGGCTCGATCGATGTGTTCGTGGCCGGCGTGGGAACGGGGGGCACCATCACCGGGGCGGGTCGCTTCCTCAAGGAGAAGAAGCCAGCCCTCGAAGTGGTCGGGGCCGATCCCGAGGGATCGATCTACACACGTGGCCCAGGCGGGGACATCCATCAATACCTTGTCGAGGGTGTCGGCGAGGACTTCTATCCCGAAACGGTCGACCTCGAGGTAATCGACCGCTTCATCGAGGTCACCGACGCCGACTCCTTCCAGATGGCGCGTCTGTTGGCGAGACGGGAAGGAGTTCTGACCGGTGGGTCGGGGGGGATGGCCGTCGAAGCCGCCCTCCGGGTGGCCCGCGAAGACGACACCCGGATCGTCGTGGTCATCGTGCCCGACTCGGGCCGGGGCTACCTGTCAAAGGTGTTCAACGACGAGTGGATGCAGGCCAACGGGTTCGAAACGTGAGTGACCCCGCCCAGAGGGCGGGGTCACTGATTAGATCAGCCCCGGCATTTCGCTCGAAACAGCCGCGGTTGGACAAGTCCCGCGGTAGCCAGAGCCGGGTGGTCCAAGTTTGGAGTCGCCACCGTGTCCCGGGGGACGAGCGGCGCATCAGCGGTCAGCGCTGCTCAGCGCTTGGCCACCTCCAGAGTCCTGAAACATTCATGCAAGTTCGGACCACCTCCTTTCTCTGGTGCAGAGATTCTGCCACAGATCGTGGATTGGTGAAACGGATTTTCACCCAAGGTGAGGGGAGGTTGACCAGCGGCGCTGAACCCGGGCTCAGAGCCTCAGATTGCCGAAGAACTCGTCCCACCACTCGCCAAGGGCGCCCAGGCTCTCGCTAAAAGCCCACAAGAAGGCGATGACGAGGGCGACGGAGGCCACCAGCGTGGCCAGAGTGCGCACCCGGTACATCTGTCGCTGGGAATGGTCCTCCATGTAGGAGACATCGGCCAGGGTGGGCGTCAGCGGAGTCTGCACATATGAGTCGGGTGGGGCCACATACGCGGGTGAGGCGGTGAGCTCCTCATCGTCGAGATCGCGCCATGCTCTCTCGACTGCGTCGCCGGTCTCGATGGTCTCACGATCTGAGGACTCCTCCTCGACCTCTTGGTCGATGTCAGCGTCGCTCGGAGCCTCCTCGACCCCGGCCGAATCCTCGAACAGACCCGGCTGCGGGGCGAGGCTGGCCAGAGCCTGTTCCACGGTAGGACTCGTCTCCACCTCCAGAGGCTCCACATCGGCTTTGTCGAAAAGTTGGCGCTCGTCGACCGCCAGGATCGCGGCGAGTGTCGACAGAACGCCCGGGTCGTTGGGGCGTGTCTGGTCGCGCTCCCAGGCTCGAATGGTGGCGGTGGATCGTCCGACGAGCTCTCCGAGCTTTGCCTGGCTGAGGCCGAGCTTGGTCCGTCTGTACCGCACTGTCCGGCCAAAGCTTCGTTCAGGCATGTGCATTAGAGCGTATATACCCCTGAGGAGGTTCCCCAAACAATGGGCGAAATCGGTCGTCGCCGGCCCCTTTCACCGAATCCGCTCTGTTTCCCGAGTGGCTCTACCCTCGTCCGAGACCACTGTTTGGAGGCGTCCGGACGCCTGGTGGGTCCCCCGGTCTTCAAAACCGGTGAGAGGCCGATTCGGTCTCTGGCGGGTTCGATTCCCGTCCGCCTCCGCCAACGCTCCGGCGTCCCCCGCCGAGCCCGGAGCCATCTCCCCGCCAGACGGCTTCGCCGCACCCCTGGCGGGTTCGATTCCCGTCCGCCTCCGCCAACGCTCCGG
>DATKCZ010000011.1:0-36955 GCA_035512955.1 Acidimicrobiia bacterium | reverse complement strand
TCGTGATGGGGCCGGGTCATTGGCGAGCCAGGGTATTTGAGGCCGGGAGCGATGTCTCCTGGTTGTCTTCCAACCGTTAACCTGACGGCACACGGGCCGTGGCGCAGCTTGGTAGCGCGCTTGACTGGGGGTCAAGAGGTCGCCGGTTCAATTCCGGCCGGCCCGACCGAGAAGGTTCAACCGGACCGCGACTGCTCCCGAATAGGGTCAGTGGTTTTTTTCGCGTTGTCGACACAGCTTGGCACGGATGTGTATATTCCGATCTGGAAGTCCCGACGGATTCGAACTTCGGTTCTGAGTCTGTCGGGGCTTCTTTAATTTCTCCCGACGACCCTCTTGAAATCTGTCGGTGGCGTGTTGTACGATTCGAACATATGTTCGCTACTGAGCTAGAGGCCGCGGGTATTCCCCGAGATCTGGATGCGATTCCAGCGGGCCTTCGTCTGGCGGCGGTCCTGTCGTCGATAGACGTCGAGAGCATCTCGGGCAGGGCTGCGATCTTGTTCGCTCGGGCACAGCAACGTCAGATCTCCCACGATCATGCCCGCCAGTACCGCGCCTTGTCCCGGGTCGGCGATCTGTACGCCGGGGAGTCTCCGGAGATGGCCGAGTTCGCCTCCGCCGAGGTTGGTGCCGGGTTGACGTTGACCCGACGCACCTCTGACCGTGAGATGGCGGTCGCATTCGACTTGGCGCATCGCTACCCCGTCCTGCTCGAAGCATTGGAGACCGGGCTGATCGATGTCCCCAAGGTGCGGACCATCCTCGCCGGGGTGTCCCATGTCGACGAGGACACCGCCCAAAGCGCGATCGAAGGGATCCTCGGACAAGCCTCGAACCTGACTACCGGCCAGATCGCGGCCAGTCTCCGAAAACTGGTGATTGCAGTCGACCCCGATCAAGCGAAGAAGCGATACCTCCAGGGTGTCGATGCTCGCATGGTTTGGTCGGAGCTGGCCCCGGACGGCACGGGGACCATGATCGCCACCGGTCTCCCCGCCCATGACCTCTCGGCGGCCAACTGCAACATCAACGGTATCGCCCGCGGCCTCAAGAACCGGGGAGACCAAAGGACCATCGACCAGATCCGCGCCGACGTCTTCGCCGGCCTGCTCACCGGGGCCATCTCATCGGAGGCCGGGAAGGCACAGGTGAACTTGACCGCCGACCTCACCACTCTCGCCGGGCTCGACGACCATCCCGGCGACCTCGCCGGACTGGGACCGGTCGTCGCCGATATCGCCCGTCAAGTCGCCGAACAGCAAGCCGACGCCACCTGGACCTACACCATCACCGACCCCGACACCGGTGACGTGTTCACCGGGACGACCAGACGACGCCCCAGTTCCGAACAGAAACGAATGGTCCTCGCCCGCTACCCCACCTGTATCCATCCCGGATGCCGCATGCCATCGGTCCAATGCGACATAGACCACACCAAGGATTGGGCCGTCGGCGGAGCGACCACCCTCTGCAACCTCGCCCCACTCTGCCGTTACCACCACCGACTCAAGCACCAAACCGCTTGGACCTATCGCCGACAGCCCGACGGCACAATCCAATGGATCAGCCAGTTCGGCCTCACCTACATCACCCATCCGCCCTAGTCAGAAGATTCGCTCCCACACCCATACCAGACCCTGCACCAGACGCCAGCCCAGGTAGAGCACCACCAGCACCACCATCAGCTTGAAGCTGAAGGGTGTCTTCAGGTCATCCTGGTCTTCCGGCCCGGTCATCGCGGCGCACGGTTCCTGGTTACGAAGTGGATCGGGTTCCCGGTGAAGTCGTGGGCATCTCGGAGCCGGTTCTCCAAGTACCTGACGTAGTCCTCCCCGAGCTCGCCCCCGGACACGAAAAGCACGAAGGTGGGTGGTGCGGTGCCCGCCTGCACCACATAGTGGAGCTTGGGCCGCCGCCCCTTTCTCACCGGTGGTGGATGGGCCGCCGCCCACTCCCTCACCTCGCGGTTGAGGACACCGGTGGGCACCCGGAGCTCCCTGGTCTTCATCACCGCCTCGAGAGCGGCGCCGAGACGACCCACCCGGGCGCCGGTCTTGGCCGACACGCGGAGCACCGGTGCCCAGCCGATGAACGAGAACCGATCGGGCAGGGAGCGCTCGGTCACCTCCCGCTGCTCCTCGTCGAGGGCGTCCCATTTGTTGAGCACCACCACCAAGCCGGCGCCCGCCTCGACGATCTCACTCGCGATGCGTTGGTCCTGGTGGGTCACCCCGTCGGTGGCGTCGACCATGAGCACGGCCAGGTCCGCCCGCTTCAGTGCTTCCCTCGCCCGGAGAACCGAGTAGAAGTCGGCGTCCTCGGTGATCTGCGGCTTGCGTCTGATCCCGGCGGTATCGACCAGTCGGTAGACGACACCTTCGATCTCGACATCGACGTCGATCGGATCGCGGGTGGTGCCGGGACGCTCCGAGACGATCACCCGCTCCTCGCCGGCGAGACGGTTGAGCAACGTCGACTTGCCGGTGTTGGGGCGTCCCACGATGGCGATGCGGGGAACCTCGGGTGTCACCTCCACGTCAGAGGGCTCAGGCAGCGACGCGACGATCCGGTCGAGTAGTTCACCCACCCCCCTCCCGTGATAGGCGCTGACCGGCTGTGGCTCCCCCAGGCCCAGCTTCCAGAATCGGTCGACCTCCCATTCCATGGATGTGTCATCCATCTTGTTGACGGCCACGACGACAGGCAGACCTGCTGCACGCAGGATCGAGATAACCCCGGTGTCGTCGTCACTCAGCTCGGCGGTGCCATCGACCACCAGGACCACGGTGTCCGCCCCGGAGACGGCCCCTTCGGCCTGTTGGCGGATCGACATGTTGAGATCGCCCTCGGGCTTTACCTCCCAGCCGCCGGTGTCGACCAGGATGAAGTCGCGGCCAGCCCAATCGGCGTCGAACTGTCGTCGGTCACGAGTCACCCCCGAGGTCTCCTCGACGACCGCGGAACGCGAGCCGATGATCCGGTTGACCAGGGTCGACTTGCCCACATTGGGACGGCCGACCACCGCCACAACCGGGAGAGTGCTCACCGGGCCTCAGATGCTGATCAGGTCGAGCGCCTCGGTGGCCGTCCACTCGCGGTCGCGCTCGAGCCATGCCTCGCCGCCGGGTTGTGCGGTGACCCCCGCCTCGACCAGGGTTTGGAGTGTGGTGACGAAGGCTCGGAGTTGGGGAGGCAGGGGAAAGTACTCCTCCTCCTGGGTGACCGACCACAACTCGAAGCCTTGCACCGGGTTGAGCGCGTCGATCACTTCCTGAACGAGATGGTCCGGGGCCGATGCCCCGGCGGTGACCCCCACCGTCGTCACCCCTTCGAGCCACTCGGGCCGGATGTCGGCTGCCGAGTCGATGCGGTGGGCGGCGACATCGTTCTCATGAGACACCCGCACCAGTGCCCGGGTGTTCGAAGAGTTGTGTGAACCGACCACCAGGATCAGATCACATTCCGCAGAGAGCTGATTGACCACTTCTTGACGGTTGGTCGTGGCGTAACAGAGGTCGGACTTCCGCGCCGTCTTCAGGTTGGGGAAACGCAGCGACGCATTTGCCAGGACCTCCTGCCACTCATAGAGGCCAAGCGTGGTCTGCGCAACGAGGGCGACTTTGTCCTCGTCACCAGGGGAGAACTCCCCCAAGCCCCGTTCCGGCTCTACGAGGGTGATCGACTCGGGGGCCTCCGCCACCGTCCCGACGGCCTCGTCGTGGCCCTCATGACCGATGTAGATGATGTCATACCCCTTGCGAGACATCATCTTCACCTCATGGTGGACCTTGGTGACCAGAGGGCAAACCGCGTCGATGACCACCGCGGCACGATCGCCGGCCGCGGAGACCACTTCGGGTGACGAGCCATGAGCGGACAACATGAGCGGTGCCCCCTCCGGGACCTGGGACATGTCGTCGACGAAAACCACTCCGACCCGCTCGAAGGCCTTCACCACCCACTCGTTGTGCACTATCTCGTGGTAGCAGTAAACCGGCCCATCGAAGATCCTGGTCATCCAGGTCAGGGCCTTGATCGCCATCTCGACACCGGCGCAGAAGCCGCGTGGCTCGGCAAGGAGGACACGTTCAACGGTCATCGTGGGTAATGGTAGGTGGAGTCGGGAAAATCAGGACTTCGACCGGATCATCTCGAGAAGCCGATCCACCACCTCGTCAAAGCCGAGTCGGGAGGTGTCGATCACTGTCGCCCCTTCGGGCACCGTCATCGGCGATGCGGTGCGGGTGGAGTCGAAGTGGTCGCGGCGGTTCAGGTCGTCGAGAACCTCCATGGGGTCGTCTCCGGTCTGTAGAGCCCTTCGTCTCGCCCTGACCTCCGGAGTCGCGTCTAGATAGACTTTGACGGTGGCGTGGGGGAAGACGACCGAACCGATGTCGCGTCCTTCGATGACACCGCGGTGGCCATGTCTCTCCACCCACTCGCGCTGTCTCTCCACGAGGATATTGCGAACCGCCTGATGGGCGGAGACCGCTGAGACCGCCGCGGTCACCGCCTCTCCCCTGATCTCTGCTGAGACCTCACGCCCGTCGAGGTACATCCGCCCGTTCTCCTGACTCATGCTGGTTCGGGAGACCACTGCAGCCACCTCCTCGGCTCGGGTCGGGTCGACGCCGGAGTCGATGACCGCCAGGGTGGCCGCCCTGTAGAAGGCACCGGTGTCGAGATGAGGAAGCCCGGCCTTGTGGGCGACGACCCGGCTCACGGTGCTCTTGCCGGTCCCGCCCGGGCCGTCCAATGTCACGATCATCGAGGACACGGGGGGTGAGGATAGGGGCTAGGCAGGAGGGCTCCCGGGCTCCGGAGGGTTGTCCGACTTGGGGGGAATTCGGACAATGGGGGCGAAGTCGGAGACCGGGGCCCTCCCGTTAAGGAGAAACATAGTTACAAGGGCCGTCCGACGACGACTTATCTTTCGAGGTCGTCGATGAAGGACCAGAACGATGGCCAGGTTTTGCCCACCACATCAGGGGATTCGAGGTATATGCCCGGTACCCGGGTGCCCACCATCGCCATCGCCATGGCGACCCGGTGGTCACCGTGTGGATCGATCGATGCGCCGTGGAGACGACGCGGCTCGATGATCAGACTGTCATCCTCGACCCGTGCGAAGCCACCGACGCGTGCGATCTCACCGCTGATCGCCTCGAGACGATCGGACTCTTTGTGACGAAGCGACTCGAGCCCTGAGATCCGGCTCACACCCTCCGCAAAGAGACAAGTCACGGCAACACCCAGCGATCCGTCCGGAGCGTCCGACATCTCGACGTCGACACCCGAGAGCTGCACCCCCCGGGCGTCGACCGTCACCTCGGCATCCTCCCAGGTCACCAGACAGCCCATCGACTCGAGCACGGAGGCAACCCGCAGGTCGGGCTGTCGCGACGACTTACCGAGACCCTTGATGACCACCCGGCCCCCGGTGATCGCCGCCACCGCCATCGGGTACACCGCCGCGGAGGCATCGGGCTCGATCACCACGTCGGCCACCGAATACCCCCCGTTGGCGATCTCATAGCCGGTCACCGTCGGCTCCACGGCTGCGCCAAACCGGCGCATCGCCGACGCGGTCATGTCCAGGTAGCCCCGCGACCCGGTCAATCCCCTTATCTCGACACGACACGACCTGTGCATGATCGGCGCGGCCAGCATCACGGCCGTGGCGAACTGGCTGGTGGCCGAGCAGTCCACCTCGATGGTCCCGCCCCACAGGGGCCCGCGCCCGATGATCTCGACAGGCAGCCGATCTCCGGTGATCTCGACTCCCTGTGATCTCAGCGCGCCCAAGAGCCCCTCCATCGGCCGTTGGGGCAGTCTGCCCCGACCGGTGATGGTGGTGACACCATCCAGAGAAGCGGCCAATGCCACCAGGATGCGAGCGGTCAGCCCTGATTCGTTGACGTCGATCGGCTGGGAAGGCGCAGTGAGTCTCCCTCCGCGGCCGTCGACGGTCCAAGGCTCGGAGTCGACTCCCACATCGATGGCGAGGGAGCGTAGGGCGGCCACCATCGCCATGGTGTCGTCGGCAGTCAGGGCGCCGTAGAGATGGGACCGACCGTCGGCCAACGCCGCGGCGGCGAGGGCACGAATGGTCTCCGACTTGGATCCTGGCGGCCGGATGCGGGCGTCAACCTGCCCCAGCACCGGTACCAGGACGGGGGCCTCAGCCATGGCCGGTCAACAATCTGTGGATATCGGACGCATCGAGACGTCGCGACTCACCCGGCTTGAGATTCTGGTCGTGGAGGCCACCGATGGCGATGCGGACGAGTCGTCTCACCGGGTGGCCGACGGAATCGAGCATCCGGCGCACCTCCCGATTGCGTCCCTCCAGCATGACCAGCTCCACCAGGGACCGGCCGTGGCCCTCTTCGACCAGCCTCACCGTCTGCGCCCGGGCGGGGCCGTCGTCGAGGGTCACACCTTCGGTGAGACGCTGCAGCGTCGAGCGCGACGGCCGTCCCTCCACCTCGGCCAGGTACTTCTTGGTGACCCCGTAGCTGGGGTGGGTCACCCGGTTGGTGAGCTCCCCGTCGTTGGAGACCAGGATGAGCCCTTCGGAGTCGGCATCCAGCCGTCCCACCGGATAGAGCCGTCTCGACGAGTCGATCAGGTCGATGACGGTGGATCGCCCTCCGGGGTCGCTGGCGGTGCTGATCACCCCCAATGGCTTGTTGAGGAGGTGAGTTTCGAGCTCTGCGGCGACCGGGATAGGGGCCCCATCCAGGGTCAGCACGTCCCTTTCGGAGTCGACCCGATCCCCGAGCGCGACCGGCGCCCCATTGAGAAGGACCCTTCCCTCGAGCATGGCCTCCTCGGCGGCCCGGCGCGACATCAGCCCGGCATTGGCGATTGCTTTCTGGATGCGGATTCGCTCCGCCATCGCTCAATCCGATCCGGGGCGAAGCGACTCCTCCAGCGTGTCCACGAACTGGGGGGGAGGGACGTGGTCGGCCAGGGGAGGCAGCTCGGCGAGCTCATTGAGGCCGAGCTTCTCGAGGAACAGCTCCGTGGTCTGATACACGGCGGGGTTCCCGGGGAGGTTGAGACGTTCCCTCTCCTCGACCAGGCCGAGACGCTCCAGGGTCCGCACCGCAGAGTCGGAGTCGACACCACGGACCTCCGAGATCTGACCGCGTGAAACCGGTTGGCGGTACGCAATCACCGCCAGCGTCTCGATGGCAGCGGGCGACAGCTTGCGGGCCGTGGCCGACGAGGAGAAGCGCTCCAGGTACGGATAGGCATCGGGGTGGCTGTACAACCGCCATCCACCGGCGGCCGATCTGAGCACCAAGCCCGCTTCCCGCTCGGCGAGCTCGTCGGTCAGGGTCGACAACAAATCCTCGACCCTCGACGGGGACAGTTCGAGGACCTCGGCCAGCTCTCCGACGGGAACCGGGTGCTCGGTGACGAACAGGACGGCTTCGAGTGCGGCGAGATCGTTCACGAGGCCCACTCCGAGGTGAGGTCGATCGCACCATCGTCGACATGCCGGACCTCGATCGGGGCGGTCCAATCCGCCTGAGACACCTCGATGAGGCCCCAGCGAGCCATCTCGAGGAGGGCCAGGAAGTAGGCAGCCACCTCGACCGGGCGCCGGCAATCCTCGGTGAGCTCCTCGAAGGACGAGACCGCCTCGGCCCGTATTCGCTCCCTCAGGTCCTCGATCGCCCTCTCGACACTGGGCAGGTCGAGGTCGAAATGGTCCAGGTCGGGCTCTAGGGTCGCCCTGGCAAACACCTTGTCGGCGAGCGCAGCCAGGCTTTCGGAGTCCACGGGAATAGTGATATCGGGCACGGGCACGGTGACCTTCTGATCCAGCCCTGAAACCCGGGGAACGAATCGATTGCCCTCTTGCAGCCGGCGTCGGAGCACGGCGGCGACGTCCTTGAAGGTCACCGAGGCCAGCAGTCTCGCCAGGAGACGGTCACGCTCCCCGGCGAGGGCGAGCTCGTCGTCGAGGTCGATGTCGGTGGCGGTGGGAAGCAGAGACTGCGCTTTGAGCTGAACCAGGGTGGAGGCGATGAGGAGGAACTCCGAGGTCACCTCGAGGTCGAGCTCCTTCATCTCGTCGATGAACGAGAGGTACTCCCCCACCACCCCGGTGAGACCCACCGCGCTGATCGCGAGCTGGTGCTTGGTGATCAGCTGGAGGAGCAGATCGAGGGGTCCCTCGAAGACCGTGGTCCGCACGTGAAAGGTCATGTGGCGGTTGAGGTTATCCGCCGAGCCAGCTTCGACGATGCCTTTGGCGGCTGATCGGCGGAGATGAGGGTCTCCCACGTTCCCGGATCGATCGACTCGGGTCGTTCCCGGTGATGGTGAATGGCGAAGTCGATCGCCAGGGCAGGTGCCGACACCGATCCGAGCTCACGAGCCCCGATCAGCCCGTGGTCCCGGTAGGCCCCCATCCGATCGGTGAGGGGCAGACCGAGCAGGATGAGCACCGATGCGAGGCTGCGGCCCACTATCCCCAGCCGGGCATGACGTTTGCCGATGTCATGCACCAGGGCTGCGATGACGACGTCTCGATCTTCGACCCCACTGGCGATGATTCTGAGGGCGGCATGGTGGCCGTGTCGCCGATCGGCTCGGTTCTGGGCGAAGAAGAGCTCGGCGAGCTCCGGGGTCAACCATCCGCTGACCATGTCGGATTCGGCCCCGGTGAGCCGCCTGGCGGTGGCGACGTCGAGGAAACGTCGGATCAGATGGGCTGGTGAGCCCGGCAAGTCAGGAGGCAGCCCTTGTCTTGCAGCTGACACAGAGGACGGAGGCAGGTCGAAACTCGAGACGGTCGGGGTCGATCTCACCCCTACAGTTGTCGCAGGTCCCGTAGGTCCCCCCCTCGATGCGGGCGAGTGCGGTGTCGACATCGTCGAGCTGGCTCTTCAGCGACTCGACCACGCCGAGCACCTCGGTACGCTCGGCGGTGACGGCGGCGGCATCGGCAAAGCTTCCCCCGAAGTCGATATCCGACCGGAGGTCACCCGACTCGGCAGCACCCAGCTCGTCGAGCTGGTGCACCAGTTGTTCTCGCTCTTGTCTCAGAGCTCTCTCTGCACTTGCGATGTCGAGCGCCATTACCTGCTCCTCGGGTGTGCCTCGACGTAGATCTCCATCACATGGGCGGAACTGATCCGCGTGTAGACCTGGGTTGTGCTGATCGTAGCGTGCCCCAGGATTTCTTGTACCGTTCTCAGGTCTGCTCCCCCTTCAACCATATGCGTAGCCGCCGAGTGGCGGAGCACATGAGGTGACACCCTCGCTGAGTCGATGTCGGCAGCGGCGGCATGTCTCTTGACTATGTCGAACACGGCTTGACGGCTGAGCCGGCCACCGCGCAGGTTGAGGAACAGGGGGTCTCCCTTCACCCCGCGTCTCACCAGACCCATCCGGTCGGGGAGCCACGCCCCGATCGCCGTCACCGCCTTGCCACCCAAGGGCACCATGCGCTGCTTTGAGCCCTTGCCCGTCACCCGGACGACCCGATCCTCGAGGTCGACGTCAGCGAGATCGACCCCGACGGTCTCCGAGACGCGTGCCCCCGTCCCGTACAAGAACTCCAACAAGGCACTGTCCCGCCGGGCGGCCCTATCGCCGCCCCCGGGGGCTTCGACCAGGGCGATGGCCTCGGCGACGGTCAGTGCTTTGGGGAACGGGTCGGGACGTCGCGGGCTCTCGATGAGGGCGGTCGGGTCGGTCTCCCGGAGCTCTTCGAGCACCAGGAACCGATGGAGCCCCCGCACCGAGGCGATCTTGCGGGCGATGGTCGAGTCGGTGAGCCCTTTGTCCCGCATCTCCCCGACGAATCCTGCGATGAGCTGTTCGGTCGGCTCTTCTCCTTCGAGGAATTCCAGGTACTGGCGCAGATCGCGGATATAGGCCTCGAGAGTGTTGGGCGAGAGGCCCTTCTCCACACGCAGCGCCACCAGGTACTCCTCGACACCGGCCTCGATCGAGACCCGGTCCTGGCTCACCAGCCCGACAGCGACTCCATGGCCGGCACGTAGTCGACTCCGAGGCTCTCGGCCACGCCCGGATGGCACACCCGGTCTCCCACGATGTTGACCCCGGACTGGAGCTCGGGGTGCGCGGTCATGGCCCGGCTCACCCCTTCGGCGGCCATCACGACCACGTAACGCAGGGTGGCGTTGGTCAACGCATAGGTCGAAGTGTGGGGAACCGCCCCCGGGATGTTGCCCACCGCGTAGTGGAGCACCTCGTGGACCTCGTAGACGGGGTCGGCATGGGTCGTCTCCCGCGAGGTGGCGAAACAGCCCCCCTGATCGATCGCCACATCGACCAACACCGCCCCGCGCTTCATCGACTTGACCATCTCCTCGGTCACCAGCTTCGGGGCCGAGGCACCGGGCACGAGGACCGTCCCGATGACCAGATCGGCGTCGAGAACCTGCTCTTCGAGGGTGAGCTTGTTCGAGTGCAAAGTGACGATCCGCCCCTGGTAGAGAGAGTCGATCGCACGCAGCTTCTTGACATCGGTGTCGAGCACCACGACATCGCCCTGCATGCCCATGGCGATGACGGCGGCGTTGGAACCGGCGATCCCTCCCCCGATGATCACCACCTGGGCCGGACTGACACCGGTCACGCCGCCGAGGAGGATCCCTCTTCCACCCTGGGACTTCTCCAGGAAGTATGCACCCGCCTGGGTTGCCATCCTCCCCGCGATCTCCGACATCGGCGCCAGCAGCGGCAACGATCCGTCGGGCATCTGGACCGTCTCATAGGCGATGGCGAGCACCCCCCTCTTGAACAGCCCCGCGGCCACGTCGGGATAGGCAGCTAGATGGAGATAGGTGAACAGGATCTGTCCCTCGCGGAACATCTCGATCTCAGAGGTCTGGGGCTCTTTGACCTTGAGGATCAGGTCGGCGGCGTCGAAGACGTCGGCGGCGCCGGCAACGATGGTCGCCCCCTGTGCCTCGAACTCTTCATCGGTGAGAGTGGACCCCTCACCCGCACCGGTCTCGATGAGGACCTGGTGGCCGCGATCGGCCAATTCACGCACGCCTATCGGCGTGATGGCCACCCGATGCTCTTCTGTCTTGATCTCCTTGGGAACTCCAACGATCAAGAGCTCACACTGCTTTCAGTCGACTCAGTGACTGGCTGATTCGCCCTCCGGGAGGCGGCCGCTTCCACGATACCGACAAACATGGGATGCGGGTCGTCGGGCCGGGACCTGAACTCGGGGTGCGCCTGGGTGGCCACGAAGTAGGGGTGGTCGATCAACTCGATGTACTCGACGAGGTTGTCATCGGGCGACAGCCCCGAGAGACGCATCCCCGCCTTCTCCAGATCCTTGCGGTAGCGGTTGTTGACCTCCCACCGGTGCCGGTGCCGTTCGTAGACCAGCTCCTTGCCGTACATCGCCCTCACCTTGGACCCCTCTGCCAGCTTGGCGGCGTAGAGCCCGAGTCGCATCGTGCCCCCCATGTCCTCGACCTCCTCCTGACTGGCCATGAGATCGATGACCGGATCGGGAGTCGACGGATCGAATTCGGTGCTGTTGGCGTCGGCCAGGCCCAGGACTGATCGGGCCAGCTCGATGACCGCGCACTGCAGACCCAGACAGAGACCGAGGAGAGGGACGTCGTTCTCCCGGGCGTAACGTATCGCCTGGATCTTCCCCTCGACGCCTCGATATCCGAAACCGCCCGGGATGACGATCCCGTCGAGGTCTTCCAGGTAGGAGTCGGACAACAGCCCGGTGAGCTCGTCGGAGGGGACCCAGCAAAGGTCGAGTCTCAGACCGAGCGAGGCGGCTCCGTGACGCAGGGACTCGGCCACCGAGAGATAGGCGTCGGGGAGATCGACGTACTTGCCGACGATCCCGATGGTCACCTCGTCGGTGGCGGATTTCGCCTTGTCGACCATTGCCTCCCAAGCCTCGAGGTTTGGCGGGCCGGTCACGAGTTGGAGCCGATCGCAGACCACGTGGTCGAGACCGCCCTCGTGTAGCACCAGGGGCACCTCGTAGATGTCGGTGACGTCGGGGGCGGCGATGACCGCACGCGGCTCGACATCGCAGAACAGGCTGATCTTCTTGCGTACCCCCTCGTCGATGTCCCGATCGGAGCGGACGATGATCACATCGGGGTGGATGCCCTTCGAACGAAGCTCGGCCACCGAGTGCTGGGTCGGCTTGGTCTTCAGCTCCTCGGATGCCGCGATGTAGGGCACCAGGGTCACATGGACGAACATCACGTTGGCCCGCCCGATCTCATTGCCGAACTGGCGAATCGCCTCGAGGAAGGGGAGGCTCTCGATGTCACCCACGGTGCCACCGACCTCGGTGATGACCACGTCGACGTCCTGGCCCGCCACCCGATGGATCCGCTCCTTGATCTCGTTGGTCACGTGCGGGATCACTTGCACCGTGTCGCCCAGATAGTCACCACGCCGTTCCTTTTGGATCACTGAGAGGTAGACCGACCCGGCGGTGACATTGGAGGTCCTGCGGAGATTCTCCCCCGTGAATCGCTCGTAGTGGCCGAGGTCGAGGTCGGTCTCCCCCCCATCGTCTGTCACGAAGACCTCACCGTGCTGGAACGGGTTCATGGTGCCGGGGTCGACGTTGATGTAGGGGTCGAGCTTCTGGTTGACGACACGCAACCCCCTCGACTTGAGAAGCCTCCCCAGCGAAGCCGCGGCTATCCCCTTGCCGAGACTGGAGACGACGCCACCGGACACGAAGATGTATTTGGTGGGGTCAGGGGACGGGACCCGATCCTCTTGAGGTGATTCCTGAGAGAAAAGCGGCCCGTCCATGACGGGATGCCACAGTAGCACCCACCGGGCCCAGGGCCATTATTTGGCGGCGCCCGCCAAGAGCTCTGCCGCCGCCGACCTGCCGGCTGCACTGTCGGGCAAACCGGCGAGCATGCGGGTTATCTCGGTGACCCGATCCTCCCCCGCGACCAGGCGGACCACACCCGTCCCATCGGGGCCCCGCTCCAAGACGTAGTGGGTGTCGGCATACGCGGCCACCTGTGGGAGATGGGTGACACACATGACCTGGCCCACCGAGGCCAGCTGGGCGAGCTTCTCCCCCATGGCGAGAGCTGTCTTGCCTCCTATCCCGGTGTCGACCTCGTCGAAGACGAGGATGCTCGCGGCGACGCTCCTGGTGGCGAGACGAAGGGCGAGCACCAGACGAGACAACTCTCCCCCGGAGGCGACCGTCGCCACGTCTCCCGGCTCGAGCCTCGAGTCCGATGCGAACCTCATCGTGACCCGGTCCGCACCGGACGGGCCGGGGTCGACGGTCTCGACTTCGATCTCGACACGCGCCGAACCGAGACCCAGGTCGGCGAGGTGCTCGAGGACACGGCCGGACACGGCGTCCGCTGTGACGAGGCGTGCCCCGCTCAGCGCCTTCGCCTTCTCCGCCAGGGCGCCATGGGCCGCCTCGATCACCGACTCGATCCGCTCGGCATCTCCGATCAGCGACTCGAGCTCCTCCACACGTCTCGCAGCCTGCTGGCCATAAGCGATCACCTCGTCGAGCGTCCGGCCGTACTTCCGCTTCAAGTCTCCGAGGGCGGTCAGTCGTTGCTCGAGCTCCTCCAAACCGGCCGGGTCGGCATCCATCGTGTCGACCGATGACCGCGATTCACGGCCCAGCTCGGAAACCGCGCCCGCCAGGCCCTCGGCCTCGCCGGCCAGTGGCACACAGCCCGGGTCGAGCTCTGCTGCTTTGCGCAGTCGGGAGACCAGCTCTCCTGCCATCTCCGACATGGTTTCGGCGATGCGCACGGTCTCGAGGAGGTGCTCCCGGATCTCCTCGATGTTCCTCAGCCTGGAGACGCTCGACTCCAGCTCCTCGTCCAGACCTGGGCTCAACCCGGCGCCGGCGATCTCGCCGGCCTGATATCGGGCGAGATCGAGCTCGCGGACCAGGGCGATCTGGTCACCTCCGAGACGCTGCTGTCTCGCCATGGCGTCCTGGAGGGCCCGCCACGCCGCTCGGTAGGCGCCCCTGAACACGGCCAGCTTCTCCTCACCCATGGCGTCGTCGATCAATGCGAGGAGATGTGATGGCCTGGTGATCGCCAGTTGGTCGTGCTGTCCGACGATCTCTACGAAACCCCCCAAACGATCCGCCAGAGCGTCGGCAGAGACGATGGCGCCCTCGATGTGGGCCCGGCTCCGCCCATTGCGAGGCACCGTCCGAGTGGCTCCGACCGCTTCGTTGTCGAGAGCGAAGAGACCTTGGACCTGGGCGATGTCGCCGTGGGGGCCCACCGAAGTCGCTTCGGCCTTCCCTCCGAGGACGAGACGGAGACCACCGAGGAGAAGGGTCTTGCCCGCGCCGGTCTCACCGGTGATCACCGTGAATCCCCCCGAAGGGTCTATCGAGGCTTCTTCGAGGACCCCGAGGTTGTGGACGGCGAGGTGCTCGAGCATCACTCGAGACCGAACTTGGCTCGGACCAGCCCCGGGAACGTGTAGGAGTCGAATGTCACGAACCTGGCCGGTCTTTGACCCTGTGCGATGTGGACCGTCTCTTCTTCCCCGAGCTGGCCGAGGTCCCATTTGTCGACGTTGACCCGCACCGCCCGGTCCCGTTTCACGGTCACCGCGATCTCGGCCCCCACGGGCAGGACCAAAGACCGATCGAAGAGGGAGTGGCTGGCCACCGGGGTGAGGACCAGGGCCTCCACATTCGGATCCACCATCGGGCCCCCTGCGGAGAACGAGTAGGCCGTCGACCCGGTCGGGGTGGCGATGATGAGGCCGTCGGCGCGGTAGGTGGCGAACTCGGTCCCGTCGATGGTCACCTCCAGGTTGACCAGGCGCGTGCTGTCGATCTTCTCGACCACCACGTCATTGACCCCGACCGCATCCACACCTCCGATCGAGGCGGACACGGTCAGTCTCTTCTGGATGTCGAACTCACCGGTGGTGAGGCGTTTCACCACGGAGTCGAGGTCGTCGGGCTCGGCCTCGGTGAGAAAGCCCAGGGTTCCCAGGTTGAACCCGAGCACCGGGACGTCCCAGGCGACCGCCCGGCGAACTGCGCCCAGCATGGTGCCGTCACCACCGACCGCGATCACGAAGTCCGGTGGGCTCTCCGCGTCTTCGACCACCTCGCCGTCGTTGGATACGATCGCCGCCCGCAATCGCTCGGCGAACTCCGCGATCGATGGTCTGCCGGTGCGTACCTGGAGTGCGAACCTCAACTGTCGGTTTCCCGGTCGTCGAGGATTCGGGCCAGCAGGTCGACCAGCTCCGCGGCGGGCTCGGGCAGATCGGCGGGGTCGAGGGTCTCCAGCTTCTCCAACATCAGCTCGATTTCTTCCACTTGATCGGGACTGAGGTCCATATCGCTTCGATTATGACGCCTCGAGATGCTCGATAACCAGATCAACGGCTGCGGAAAAGTCGGCGACGACGAAGTCCGCACCGGAACGGGTTGCCTCTTCACCGCTGGTGACCCCGGTGAGGACCAGGATCGAGCGCCATCCGGGCTGGCCGGCGGCCAGGGCGATGTCGGTGTCGCTCCGGTCGCCGATGACCCAGGCGCGGTCGCCGATCGTCGATCGGATCAGCTCACGCATCGGCTCATTGGGCTTCCCGGCCACCTCGGGCTTGGCCCCTGTCGCTGCCGCAATCGCAGCCACTATCGCTCCTGCCCCCGGAGCCAGCCCGCGCTCGGTGGGGAAGGTGGGGTCGTTGTTGCTGGCGATGAACCGGGCGCCGTTTCGAATGGCGTCCATCGCCCCCGCGATCGACTGGTAGGAGAACGATCTTGTGAGCCCGACCACGACGGCCCTCGCCTTCTCCGGTACCTCGGTGATGGCCAGACCGGCGTCGCTCACCGCGGCTCTCACCCCGTCCTCCCCGACGATCAAGACCGGGCTGTCCGACTCCTCGAGGAGCGTTGCCGCCGCCATCGACGACGTGAACACCCGGCTCGCCTCGACGGGTGCCCCGGTCAGCCGGTTGATCTTCTCGGCGGTGGCCTGAGGCGTGCGGGTCGAGTTGTTGGTGATGAAATAGACCGCCACCTTCGCACGGGAAAGCCGATGTAAGGCGTCGGGGACACCGGGAAGCGCCGTGGCACCCCGGTAGATGACCCCGTCGAGGTCGCAGAGGACGGTCAAGATCCGAGGAATCGGTCGAGAATCTCCGAATAGAGCGTCGCAGTCCGGTCCACCGACTCCACCGAGACCCTCTCGTCATGACCGTGGAAGAGGGCCAGCATCTCGGTGAAGTCCATGCGATCGTCGTACAGCCCCACCCCGTAGGCGATGGTCCCCTTCGGCCTCCAGAACCGGGCATCGGTGGCCACGGTCATGATCGTCGGCAACAGCCTCCGGTGGCCCTCGATGTGCTCGACGGAGTCGGCTATCGCCTCCCATAGCGGGCCGCCGGTAGGGCTGAACATCGACTCCATGTCCTGGACTGGTTCGATGTCGATGTCGTCCCTGGCGTTGCCCATGGCCTTGTAGAGGTGTGAGTCGACGAAGGACCGGTCCATTCCGGTGAGCGCCCGTATATCGACGCTGGCGTCGGCCGAGCTGGCGATCACGTTGGCCTTCATCCCGGCGCTGAGCATGTTGGGCGAGATGGTGAGGTGGGTCACTGCGTGTGCGTAGCGGGCAAACAGTGGATCGGTCAGGGCGAGTGTGTCGATGGCCTCATCGACCCGATCGGGGTCGACGAGGGCCGCTTTGAGGTGGTCCGCCAGATCGAGGCTGGCGACGAACTCACGCCATTCCGGGGTGATTGCCACCGGCATCGGCTCTTTGAATATGCCGTGGACCGCCTCGACCATCTTCCGCAGGGCGTTGTCGGATCCATATGGCGCCGAGCCGTGCCCCGGGGTGCCCGTGGAGCGGAGCAGCGACCAGAACGCCCCTTTCTCGCCGGTGGCCACCGGCACCGCAGTCTCGTTGGCGTAAGAGACCGGCGGGTACGCCACCTCGGTCAGCAGGTAGTCGGCGTGCACCAGATCCCACCTATCGGAGACCAGTGCCTTGGCTCCCAGAGAGCCACCGGCCTCCTCGTCCGCCACTGCGGCGAACAGCAGATCGCCCTTGGGTTGTTTCTCTCCGGTGAGGTACGGCTTGACCGCCACCGACATGGTGGCGGTGACATTGAGCATGTCGACCGCTCCCCTCCCGTACACGAAACCGTCGATGATCTCTGCACCGAACGGGTCCTGGCTCCATCCCGACCGGTCGACGGGGACCACGTCGAGATGAGGAACAAAGGCCAGCGAGGGAGCATCGGGGTCGGAGCCGATGACCCGGTAGATGAGCGACTGACGCCCGGGGACGGGCTCGAACACCTCACCGTCGACACCCAAGAACTCGCGAAGTGTGGCCACCGACCTGTGCTCATGGCCGCTCTGGGGGGTGCCATCGTTGACGCACTCGTTGCGGATCAGTTGTTGGAGGAGCGCTACAGCCTGGCTGCTCATCCGCGCAGGGTATCCATCAGCTCATGCATCGTCACGGTGAGTGGATAGGCGGCGGCCTCCCCGAGGGGCACCCAACGCGCCTCGTCGGCGTCATCGGCTGCGGCCAGCTCACCACCGATCATCTGTGCGGCAAAGTCGATGAGCACCAGGTGGTGGTCCTCGTCGATGTGCTCGCCGACCCAGATCACCTCGCCGACCTCGACGTCGAGACCGGTCTCCTCCCTGGTTTCCCGCCGGGCGGCCGACCGAAGTGACTCACCGAGCCGCACCTTCCCCCCGGGCACGGCCCACAGCCCGCGTCCCGGATCGCGTCCCCTCTTCACCAACAGGATGCGTTCATCGTCGATCAGCACCACGCCGACACCGACTCCAGGCCGCTCAACCCCTTTGGTCATCGTGATGCATGATGATCGACCGGGCCGCGAAGCCACCGGCCTCGAAGAAGTTCTTGGCCAGACGATGACCGGGAAGGACATGTGCGTCGAACTTGGTGATCCCGCGAGCTCGCAGGATGGCGAGGGCCTCGTCCCTCATCTCCTCGCCGAGGGCGACCTCCCTGGCTTCCTGGTCGACGTATATCAGCCGGATCGCCCCCACCAACTCGCCGTCTGCTTGGGCGTGGAGATGCTCCACCCGAGCCATCAGGAAACCAAACGGGTGACCATCGATCTCGCCGATCAGCAACACGGTTTCCGGGTCGTCGATGGCCTCTCGAAGTGATGCCGTCACCGGCTCGTCGAGGCCGTCGGCGACCGGCCACATGGCGTGCAGGGCCGCCATCTCCTGTTCGAGGGAGCGATATAGCGTCTCCAGGGCGTCCAGGTCGGAATGCTCGGCCCTCCGGGCGGCGACTCTCATCGTCGCTGTGGGGTGAGGGCTCGAAACACCCGACCCAGCCCCCAGACGGTTACGAGCCACATCGCCTCGGCAACGATGCGTGCTCCCATCTTGGAGCTCCCCTTGGTGCGGTCTCGAAAGCTGATCGGGACTTCTTCGACCGAGAGACCGGCGGAGTGCGCCTTCCACGCCATCTCGACCTGAAACCCGTAGCCGGAGGCTTCCGCATCCCGATAGGGAAGCTTGCGCAGCGCCTCCGATCGAAACGCCCGGAAACCCGCGGTGGCGTCGCGGGTGGGGATCCCCAGCATGAACCGGGCGTAGAGATTCCCCCCCTTGGAGATCATCTGGCGGTGCACCGGCCAATCTGGTGTCGATCCGCCGGGGACGTACCTCGAGCCGATGGCCAAGTCGGCCCCTCTTGCCACGGCGGCCACCAGCCGGGGTAGATCGGCCGGATCGTGGGAGAAGTCGGCGTCCATCTCGATGATGACCTCGGCTCCGTCGGCCAGCGCCTTGTCGAACCCGTCGGCATATGCCGGTCCCAGCCCCTGCTTGACGGGGCGATGCAGGACGGAGATGAGCGGGGAGCCCGCGGCGAGACGATCCGCCAGCTCGCCGGTGCCGTCTGGTGAGTCATCGTCGATGATCAACAGCCGATAGCCGTGTGCGGTGACCGCCGGGGCGATATCGGGGAGATTCTCCAGCTCGTTGTAAGTCGGAAGAGCGACCGTGACCCGCTCAGTCGACACAGTCGAAGCAGATCATCTTGCGTTTGTTGGCGAGTTGGCTGGTGCGTTTCACCATGAAGCAAGATTGGCAGACGAACTCGTCGTCTTTCTGGCTTTGTGCGTCGACATTCAAGGTCAGCTCTTCGCGTCTCATCGCTCTGAGCTCGGCCGCTTCGTCGACCAGCAGGGCCTCGTTGGCCTCCTCGTCGAGCAACTGAAGCTCTTGGGTCTCCAGCTCCTCGAGTGCCTCGGCTGTCTCCTCGTCGTGGTCCCCGGAGTCTTCCTCGTCATCGTCTTCGTCGTAGTCCCCGGTGTCGTCGGTGAGATCGTCGTCCTCGAACTCGTCGGGCTCGATATCGGGGTCGATGTCAGGATCGCTGTCAACGTCCAAGGCTTCCTCGTCGACGTCTTCGACGTCGTCCAGGTCTTCGGGCTCATCGAGTTCTTCGAGGTCCTCGTGCTCTGGTTTGGTTGCTGTGGTTGCGTCTTTCTTCGCCATTCCTGACTCTCTGCCCCCGCGCGGCGCGGGAGTATGCCACATTCCTCAGATTTTGAGGCGTAGTGCGGCCGGGACAACCCGGCCCCGCACCGGGGTATTCCCCACGAAGTCGCCATCGGCCTCCAGGGGCCAGATCACGTCGGTCTCGATGCTGAATGTGGCCGCGGAGAACCGTCGCACAGAACGATCGAGCAGGTGGGTCCCTCTGATGACTTTGGGCACCAACGCGGGTGCATTGCGTTTCCTGACGTTGATTATCTGGACGTCGAGCACCCCGTCGATCAGCGTCGCCCGAGGGGCGACGTTCCACCCACCGGCGAAGAACTGTGCGTTCGCCAGGATCACCGCCAGTGCCTCGGACTCATAGCGGCGGCGCTCGGTCTCGACGATCACCCTCGCCTTCGGAAAACGGACGAGCCTCGCAGCAAAGGCCAACGGGTACCGGGCCGCCCCCAGGCTCCTGTTCAACTTTGGCGCCGTCTCCGCGGCGGCGGCCCCCACCCCGACCTGGGCGACATTGACGAAGTATCTGACGCCCCAGCCGCCTTCGAGGGTGGCGACGTCGATGGGATACACCTCGTCACCGGCCAGGTGACGGGCCGCCTCGGCGAGATCCTGGGAGATCCCGAATGTCCTCAACAGATCACATCCACTGCCTGTGGGAAGGACCGCGAGCACCGGTGGCTCGAGGCCGTCGATGTTCATCAGGACGTTGGCCGCCATGTTGACCGTGCCATCACCACCGGCGAGAGCGATATGGGTGGCCCCCTCCTTGGCTGCGATCCGGACCGCCTCCTCGGCCTCTTCGCGGGTGCCGGGAACCTCGATGTCTGCAACGACCCCGGCGGCGTCGAGTGCCGATCTCACCGAGTCGACACCAACCGGGGAGCGCCCGGCGCGCTGGTTGACGATCACCCGCCACCGGGAGACCATCAACCGACCCCTTGGGCGGCGACCACGCCCCTATCGACCGCCCGGAGCGCCAGGTCTGCCTCGTCCCGCATCTCCGAGGCCGCCTCGCGGAGCTGACGGAGGAGGTCGGCGAGCTGACGGCTCACCCGCACGAAGTCCCCGGGCGCCATCGACCCAGCAGTGAGATCGTCGAAGTTCGCCCCGGCGGCCCATTCGTAGGCGACCCGGCCGAAACCGGGGTCGGGCCGTCTCATGGGCGAGAGCCGGTGCTCACTCTCCAGAGTGCTGATCTCCCGCCACAAGCCCTCGATCGCCGCCCAACGATCGGCCAATCGCTCCGTGGGCCAATCCGCGGGTGAAGCCTGGTCGGATCTCGGTTCGTACACGAAGACCGACGCCAATGCCACCAGCTCGGGCATGTCGAGGTCGTAGAGGATCCCCCGCTCGACGGCCTCGGTGACGAGGAGGTCGACCTCGTTGTAGACCCGGCGCAGCCGCGTGCCCCGGGGAGTGAGCTGCCAGCCGTCGAGATAATCGAGATGAGTGAGCAGCTTCTGGATCGCGATGAACTCCTCTACGAGGCCGAATCCCGATGACCGGCGCATACTGCGGTGTTGTTCGAGCCGAATCCGGAGACGTCGCGCCCGGCGCAACGCCGAAACGTGGTGGGCGGCATCGGGGCACTCCGCCACCGGGTGGGCGACGGCCATGTGAGTCCGGGGTCTCTTGTCGGACCGTCGAGGTGGGACCTTGCGGAGCGTTCGCAGGGTCTCATGGACGAAGCGCCGGTCGCGAGGGCGGAATGGCTGGGGCAGGTCGATCTGGGCGACCCTCTCGCTGTCATCGGGGATCTGCCGGTATCCGATGGTGGAGACCCGGCCGGAGGTGGAGAGGACCAGATATCGGGAGCCGCCGTTCTTGGATGACAACCGCTTGAGCACCACGTACCTCCCGTCGCGGGCGCCGCCCTTGACATCGACCACGACTCCTGGGCCCAGCAACGAGGCCACGCCGTCTCTCCTGTGCGACGGCGGGGCGGCCTCCACCATCGCCAGGTACTCCTCGACGTCGCCCCGCTCACAGGTCGCCTGCGCCTCTTCTTTCTCAAGTTGATGCTCCAGGGCCTCGATGCGCTCGTCGGTCTCCACCTTGCGGTCTTCGCGCTGAAAGGCGGCAAACGAGGATCGGAGAAGTTCCATCGCCCTCTCTTCGGGGTAGTTGGCGACCAGGTTGGCGGTCATGTTGTAGGTCGGCCGGAAGCTCGACTTGAGCTCGTGGGCGCCCACAGACGCGATCTCGGTGACCTGGCGGAAGTTGACGAACGGCGAATGGAGGACCACCCCGAATCCCTCGACGTCTATCCCCCTCCGCCCCGCTCGCCCCGTGAGCTGGGTGTAATCGCCGGGCTGCAACAACTCGTGAGATTCGCCGTCGAACTTGCTCAGGTTCTCGATCACCACCGAGCGGGCCGGCATGTTGATCCCGAGAGCCAGGGTCTCGGTGGCGAAGACCACCTTGACCAAACCCTGCTTGAAGAGCTCCTCGACCGTCTCCTTGAAGGCGGGGACCATCCCGGCATGGTGCGCCGCCACCCCGGACTCGAGAGCGCTCACCCAACGGTCGTAACCGAGCACGACGAGATCGTCTTCGGTGAGATGCTCGGTACGCTCCTCGGCGACATGCCTGATCGTCCTCCGCTCATCGGAGTCGCTGAGTCTGAGCCCCGCCTCGACGAGACGGTTGGCCGCGGCGTCACACCCGGCTCGTGAGAAGATGAAGTAGATGGCGGGGAGCATGTTGGAGCGGGCCAGCTCTTCGACGACCTCAGACCGGCTCGGGGTCTTGAAGCGTCTCCGCCGCCCACGTTCCAGCCCCAGCATGTGCTCCAGCCTCGGGTTGGGGCGTCTTCGCCCCTCGCGTTCGACGAACGTGGGGAGAAAGTGGATGGCTCCGGACGTCGACCTCTCCTTGATCATGTACATCGATTCGAGGGGCACCGGTCGCTCGCTGCTGCTGATCAGCATGGTCGGGCCCCTCCTCTCCCCGATCCACTCGGCGAACTGCTCGTTGTTCGAGATGGTGGCGGAGAGGCATACGAAGCGCACATGGGGCGGGCAGTGGATGATGACTTCCTCCCAGGCGGCCCCACGTGACCTGTCCTGGAGATAGTGGGCCTCGTCGAGGATGACCGTGGCGACATCGTCGAGGCGATCGGGGTCGGCGTAGATCATGTTTCGCAGCACTTCGAGTGTTGCCACTATCACCGGTGCCGATGGGTTGACCACGTTGTCACCGGTGAGCAGACCGACCTCACCGTCCTCATAGATGGCGGAAAGATCGGAGAACTTCTGATTCGACAGCGCCTTGATCGGGGTGGTGTAGAAGACCCTTCGGCCCTCGGAGCGTCCCAGATAGGTGGCGGCCTCGGCGACGAGAGTCTTCCCGGCCCCGGTGGGAGCGGTGACCACTACGGACATCCCCGACTCGATCGCCTCCGCAGCCTCGATCTGGAACTCATCGGGCTCGAACTCGAACCCCCGCCAGAATCGGGTCAGGCTCATTTCCTCAGGACCAACCTCACCAGCCAGTAGGTGATCTCGTACATGAGGTACAGCGGCCCGGCCAGGACCAGGAGGGTCAGGATGTCCCCGGTCGGGGTGATCAACGCCGCCCCGACCACCACCAGGATCACCGCCCATCGCCGGCCCCGCGCCAGTTGCTCCGCACTGACGATTCCCGCGGCTGCGGTTGCAAACAGGAACACCGGGTAGAGGAACGCCGCCCCGAAGGCGAGCAGGAACCGCAAGACGAACGAGTAGTACTCCCCGATGAGGAGGTTGTTCTCGACGTTTTCGAAGATCCCGAGGAGGAATTGGAGGCCACGGGGCAACACCGTGTAGCCGAACACGACCCCGGTGACGAAGAGGACCACCAGGGCCGCCACGATGGGAAAGGCCCACTTCCGCTCTCTGCCGGTCAACGCCGGCGTGACGAACGCCCAGATCTGATAGAGGACCACCGGACTGGCCAGGATGAGCCCGCCGAAGAGTGCGATCCTCATCAGGACGCCCCATTCCTCGCCGACCTTGAGCGCCTGGAACGTGTTGTCGGGGGCCGCGTCGTAGAACGGAGCCTCGAGGATCTCCCGGAGGGAGTCGGCGAAGAGGAACCCGATCACCGAAGCCAGAATGACGGCACCGGCGATCTTGATGAGACGCCATCTCAACTCGTTGAGATGGGAGAGGATCGACTGTGGGTTGTCAGTCACTCGTCTTGCTCGTCCTCACCCTCGGGTCGGTCGATCGGCTCCGATGGTTGCTCCGCCGCCTCGGCCTCGATGCGCTCGAGATCGGCCATCGCCTGGTCAGGGGTCGGCCCCGACACCGGTTTGGGGCCCTTCCACTGGTACTTCTCCGAGCCGAGACCACTCACATCGTCCCGGATCTCGGTGAATGGCTTCTTGACCTCGTCGAGTGGGCCCCGCAGCTCCCGACCCACCTCTTTGAAGTCCTCGACTTCGGCCTGCAGACCTCTGGTGATGTCCCGTGCCGCGGCTCGCAGCTCCCGGGTCCACCCCCCGATCTTCCTCGCCATCTCCGGGAGACGTTGGGGACCGAGCACGACGAGGGCCAGCAGGAGGATGACAATGATCTCGCCGGTCTGCAGCATCTGGTGATGCTAAAGGCTTCTCACCGCGTAAAGAGAAGGTGGCGACCGCCCGATCACCACCTTCTCCGCAGAGCACCGTCCCCCCGGCGCTCGACCTTCAGGGCTTCGTCAGCCGGCCAGCAGGCGGAGCGGATCCGGCTCCGTCTCTAGGGCGACCATGAAAGCCTCGATCTCCCTCTCGGTGATCGGGTCGGGGTTGATGACCTCGAAATGGACCCCGGTGGCGAGCAGAACACTCACGACGCGTGAGTTGGCGGGGCGTCTCTGCTCCGACGTGCATCCCGGGCAGGTGAAGCAATAGTCACCTTCCCTACCACCCGGACGCAGCTCCAGCGCCACGTCTCCGGGGGTCAGGTGGATATCGCCACAACGGGTGCACGTTGTCTTGATGGTGGTCATTTCTTGGTCTCCGGTCTCCGCATTCGGTAGAGACCAGATCGGCAGGTGGTGATACGAACTAAAGGGGAGACCAGTAGGTCGTTCGACCCCTATTGGTATCTGGCGAGGAGAGACCTCCCGACCTCCCTGACCCGGGCGGCGACTTCCTCGCCCTCGACGAGATGTGCGTCGGTGCCGAGTCGCAGGAGGAGCCGGGCGGGGACCTCCGAGTCCGGGGAGTGGAAGCGAATCCGGGTCGAGCGAGGCGACTCCCGCACCACCTCGACCGGGTAGTACTCGAGGACCCACCGCGCCTGGGGCTGCAGGTCGATGACACAGACGATGTCGTCTTCAGATGGGGAGTACCCCACCCCCGGCTCTGGCACGCGGTCGGGACGCTCGAAGGTCTCGTCGGCAACCTCGAGCTGTTTGATCCGGTCGACCCTGAAGGTGCGCTGCCCGCCGACGAGACGACAGTGACCGAGGACGTACCAGCGACCGAGGGTGGCGAACACCGACCAAGGCTCGATGTCACGTTCGGTGGTCTCCTCTTTACCCACCGAGCGATAGACGATCCTGACCACATGCTGTTCGGAGGCGGCATCTCGCAGGGTCCCGACATGAAGCGAGTTGTCCACGACGTCGACGGTCAACGCCGAGTCGGCACCGGGCATGACGACCTTGCCCAGCTTCTCGACGGCAGACTCGAGAGCGGGGCTGGCCTCACCGGAGCCGATGACAGCCATCCCGGCGGCGAGGAGCCCGAGCGCCTCGCTCGGTGTCAGACGCGGCGCCTTGGCGAAGAAGTCGGCGGCGTCGATGATCACCTCGTCTTCGTCGAGATACGCCTCCATGAGGTCTCCGGGGCCGTACCCGGGCAGACCGCAAACGAAGATGGTGTTGAGGTCCTTGGTGAGCTGGCCCTCGGTGTATCCAAAGCGTTCGATGATCTCACCGACATCAGCCGAGTCGCGGTCCAGCACATAGGGAATGAGCGCCAGGATCCGGGAGAGACGGGACACGGTGCGCTGGCTGGTCATGAGACCTGCTCCAATGCCTGGAAGACCCGTTCGGCAACAGCCTGTCTCATCTCCCCCGGTTCGAGGACCTCGGCGGAGTTGCCGAAGCTCAACACCCAGCCGACGAAAGCATCGCGGTTGGTCACCGGGATGGTCGCCGTCAGCTCCGCCTTGGGCTCGGCCATGCCCAGACTGCGCGCCGCCCACCAGGCGACATCCGAGTCAAACCTGACCTTGGTGGTCACCTCCGGTTCGGCTCCCGCCTCCCATGGCTGGGCGTTCACCACGGCGCGGATGTCGAACCCCTTCGGCTTGGTGAACGCCCCCGGCCTGCTGCCAACGCTCAGTGCCGAGATGCGATCGACCCGGTACATGCGCTCTCCCTCGGGCGTGTTGCCCACGAGGTACCAGTGGCCTCGCCGATGGGCGATCCCGTATGGCTTCACCGGGCGCACCTGCCCCCGATAGGTGAACTCGACCGAGCGGCGCTCGGTGACGGCGCCGAACAGCTCGCCCAGGATCTCGGGACCCTCACCGAGATCAGCAGCCAGAGGTTCGAGACCTGCGCCACGCTCCATTCCCCCGAGCTTGAGGAGCGCCCCGACCCCCGCTTCGCTGCCACCCAGCCGGACCATCTTCGCCGCCACCGAGAGGGCCAACCGCTCCTCCTGGTTGAGCCCGGGATCGGGGATGGCGTACCGGTCGGGATCGACGGTGTACCCCTCGTCGATCTCCCAGGCGTCGAGGGCTTCGAGCTCGAGCGGGACCCCGAGACGACGGAGCACGGTCTTGTCTCGCTCGAACATCCGATGGAAGGCCTCATCGTTCTGATCGGCATAGCCGTGGACCGTGTTGCGGATGTCGTTCGACGTCACCGGCACCGGCGACTCCAGCAAGTAGATGAGGAGGTTGAGGACCCGCTCGACGACGTTCTGCATGAAGACCCTACGTTATTGCCCCCAATCCAGGTCTGTTGTTGGCAACGCAGGGTTGGAGACCCCGCTGAGCGTTGTTCTAGAACTGACCCCGCTGAGCGGAGTGTGGAACCCTGGGTTCGCCGATGCAGATGCCGTCCCCTATAGGCTGGCGATGAGCTTGTCGACTCGCTCGTCTTCCGACTTGAAGGGGTCCTTGCACATCACGGTGCGTTGTGCCTGGTCGTTGAGCTTGAGGTGGACCCAGTCGACGGTGAAGTCGCGTTTGCGGGCCTTGGCTGCCTTGATGAAAGCCCCTCTGAGCCGGGCTCGCGTGGTCTGGGGTGGTCTCACCACGGCGTCGGCGACCTTTTCGTCGGTGACGATCCGGTCGGTGAGACCGGCGTTCTCCATCAGGTAATAGAGACCGCGGGTGCGGTCGACATCGTGGTAGGCGAGGTCCATCATCGACATCCGGGGGTCGGAGAGGGGCACCCCCCTCTTCTTCGAGTACCGGTCCAACAGCCTGTACTTCATCACCCAGTCGACTTCACGGTGGAGAGTCATCGGGTCCTTCTCCAGACCGGTGAGCAGGTGCTCCCAACGATCGACCGCCGCCTGGACCTGGGTGGGGAACCCCGGGCTGCGGGCGAAACGCATCGCCCGGTCGAGATACTCCCATTGGATGTCGAGGGCGCTCAACTCGCGACCATTGGCGAGTCGCAGCTTCCGGGTGCAGGTGGTGTCGTGGGACACCTCCCTGATCGCCCGGATCGGGTTCTCCAAGGTGAGGTCCCTGAAGACGACGTCTCGTTCGATCATCTGCAGCAGCGCCACCATGGTCCCCACCTTGACGAAGGTGGCGTACTCGCTCATGTTGGAGTCGCCGGCGATCACGTGGAGCCGGCGGTACCGCTCGGCGTCGGCGTGGGGCTCGTCACGGGTGTTGATGATCGGTCGAGACCGGGTGGTGGCCGAGGAGACTCCCTCCCAGATGTGGTCGGCGCGTTGCGCCACCGTGTAGCCGGTGCCCCGCGGGGTTTGGGTGAGCTTGCCCGCCCCCACGAAGATCTGACGGGTGACCAGGAAGGGGATGAGGACGTCGACCGTGCGGTGGAAGTCCTTGTGCCGGCTAACCAGATAGTTCTCATGACAGCCGTAGGAGTTGCCGGCGCTGTCGGTGTTGTTCTTGAAGACGTAGATCTCGCCCCTGATGCCCTCTTCCTCGAGGCGTTCCTCGGCCCCGGACACGAGACCTTCGAGGATCCGCTCCCCCGCCTTGTCGTGGGCGACCACATCCTCGATGCTGTCGCACTCGGGTGTGGCGTACTCGGGGTGGGAGCCGACGTCGAGGTAGAGACGGGCTCCGTTCTCCAAGAACACATTGGACGACCGCCCCCAGGAGACGACCCGGCGGAACAGGTAGCGAGCCACCTCGTCGGGGCTCAGTCGCCGCTGCCCGCGCAGCGTGCAAGTGACCCCGTACTCGTTTTCCAGCCCGAAGATCCTGCGGTCCATCCTCTCAGGCTAAACCGAACCGGGCGATCTATCCGTCTCCGAGCTCTCCGGGTGCCAACCGGCGAAAGGCGCGTCTCCCGTTGCCACCGTCGAGAATGGCCACTTCCCACCCCTCCGATTCCCGGCCCTCGGCGCGGCGGAAGGCTTCCACCCCGGCGTTGAACGCCTCCTGGAGACTCATCCCCTCGCTCCACAGCTCCGCCAGCACCTCGACCAGTTGCTCCGCCTTGCCTCCTATGGCGACGTACCTCCGCTCGTCGTAGAGGGTGCCGTCATAGCTGACGCGGAAGAGCCGATGCTCGGCGCCGTCCTCGGAGATCTCGGCGAGGAGTATCTCGACCTCATATGGCTTGGGGTCGCGTGTGAAGATCATTCCCAGCGTCTGGGCGAAGGCGGTGGCCAACCCCATCGCGGTCACGTCGTCTCGGGAGTAGAGGTAACCCATCAGGTCGGCCTGGCGGATGCCGGCCTTGCGGAGAGTCTCGAATTCGTTGTACTTGCCCACCCCGGCGAAGGCGATCCGGTCGTATACCTCCGAGATCTTGTGGAGGGCGTTGGATGGGTTCTCGGCGAGTAAGAGGACACCTTCGGCGAAGTCGACGGCCACGATCGAGCGACCACGGGCGATCCCCTTTCGAGCGAACTCGGCCTTGTCCCGAACCAGTTGCTCGGGCGCCACATAGAACGGGATGGTCATCGCACGTTGTCCATGGCGTGTTCGGCGAGAGGGAAGATGGTCTCGTCGGCGACTTCGACGACTCCCCCGGCATCGATGCGCACCACGTTGGGGAGGATGCCACGTCTCAGGTCGGGCCCGCCGGTGCCGGTGTCCTCGCTCGACGCAGCGACCAGGGCGTTGATGGCGGTGGCCATGGCGTCCTCTGGGGACATGTCGTCCTCATATGCGGTGCGAAGAAAGGACTTGGCGAGTCGGGAGCCCGACCCGGTGCTCCCGAAGTCGGTCTCCTCGTAGCGGCCACCGACCAGGTCGTAGCTGTAGACCCGCCCCCGAGCCTCCTTGTCGTCGTAACCGGCGAAGAGGGGGACCACACCCAGGCCCTGGAGGGCCATGGGGAGGTGATTGCGCACCAGACGCGCCAGGAACGAGGCCTTGCCCTCCAGTGAGAGACGTATGCCTTCGATCTTCTCGTAGTGCTCGAGCTCGACCTGGAACAGCTTGACCATGTCCATGGCCAGCCCCGCGGTGCCGGCGATGGCCACGGCGGAGTAGTTGTCGGCGGGGAACACCTTCTTGACTCGCCGATGAGCCACGAGGTGGCCCTCGGTGGCGCGTCGGTCACCGGCGATGACCACACCACCGGCAAAGCGGAGTGCCAGGACCGTGGTTCCTTCGGGGGCCGAGATCGGGCTCGATCCGGTCGGTATGGGCACAGCTGGCCCGGCCCCGATGAACTGGAGCAGATCGGTGAAACTGGAGCCCGGGATGGGTGCGTCTAGGGGCAGAGGGCCGTAGGGCTTCTCTATCACTGGCCACCCTTTTGGACGTAGTTCTTCACGAACTCCTCGGCGTTCTCCTCGAGGACCTCGTCGATCTCATCGAGCAGATCGTCGAGGGCGTCCAAATCGGCCTCCGACTCAACCGTCTCTGTGCTCTGGTCTTCGGTCTCTTCTCGGCGGCGGTCTTCCGCCTGGCCACGTTCTCTATCCGACATCTCTCATCCTTCCAGCCGTCGCAGCAGGTCTGCGGCGTCTTCGGCGCTGTCCAGCAACTCGCCCACCAAGGCGGCGTCACCGCGCAGCGGTTCCATCATAGGAACACGTTTGAGATGCGATTCCCCGATGTCGAACACCAGGGAATCCCAGTTGGCTGCGACCAGTGATCCGGGGAACTCACTCACACAGCGACCGCGGAAATAGGCGCGGGTGCGTTGGGGGGGATTGACGACCGCCGCCTCTATCTCCTCATCGGTGAAGAGCCGGCGCATCGAGCCGCGAGCGGCGAGCCGGTTGTATAGACCCTTGGCCGGATCGACGTCGTGGTACTGGAGATCGAGGGCGCGCAGCTTGTTGTTTCCCCACTGCAGGTCGTCACGGGCCACATACCCCTCGAGGAGACGCTTCTTGGCCACCCAGTCGAGGGTGTTGGAAAGCTGGTCGAGGTCGGTCGACAACAGGTTCAAAGTGCGCTCCCACTCGGCGATCACCCGGTCCCAGACAGGGTCGTCGAGCTCCTTCTCCACGTACTTGCTCAGCCATTCGAGATATCGGACCTGGATGTCCAGCGCAGTGGCCGTCCCACCCCCGTCGAGCTCCAGGGGCCTGCCCAAGCTCAGGTCATGGCTCACCTGCCAGCACGCCTCCACCGGATCGAACAAGTCGAGGGAGTCGGGGATGGCCCCGTCTTCGAGGGCGGCCAGCATCAGCGCCGTGGTGCCCAGCTTGAGGAAATTCTGGTACTCGGAGAGGTTGGCGTCACCGATGATGACATGCAGCCTTCGATACAGCGAAGGGTCGCCATGCGGCTCGTCTCGGGTGTTGATGATGGGTCGCTTCAGGGTGGTCTCGAGACCGACCTCCTCTTCGAAGAAGTCGGCTCGCTGGGTGATCTGGTAGTCGACATCCTCCCGGTCGTTCTCCTTGCCCACCTTGCCCGCGCCGGTGAACACCTGGCGGGTGACCATGAAGGTCATGGCATACCGGATCACGTCGCCGAAGGGGGTCTCCCGGCTGAGCAGGTAGTTCTCATGGGCCCCGTAGGAGTTGCCCTTGCCGTCTGAGTTGTTCTTGTAGAGCGACACCTGTCGACCGGCCGATTCGGTGGCGGCCACCGCGGCCCGGTGCATGACCAGCTCCCCCGCCTTGTCGTAGAGAGCCGCCTCGAGGGGGTCGTAGGTCTCGGGACCGCTGTACTCGGGATGGGCATGGTCGACGTAGAGACGTGCGCCGTTTGAGAGGACCGAGTTGACCACCGCCCCCTCGGGGTCGATCAGCCCGTAGGTGTCGTGGCCGAAACCGCGGGCATCCCGTCCCGGAGACTCCTCCTCATATGACCACTGCACCTTGACCCGTTGGCCCGGGTAGCTGTTGACGACGAGAGACGAGGCAACGGCGGGGTTGAAGCCGGGATCGCCCCTGACGACTATGCCGTACTCGGTCTCGGTTCCGAGCACTTTGTGCAGAGCCATTACAGGTACTGTCCGCCCGCGACCTTCTCGATGAGACGACTCTCCTCGTCCCCACCGACGAGGGTGCGCACATAGACGATCCGCTCGCCCTTCTTGCCGGAGATCTTCGCCCAATCATCCGGGTTGGTGGTGTTGGGAAGGTCCTCGTGCTCCCGAAACTCCTGTTTGATCGCGGTGATCAGGTCGCTCTGGCGGACTCCGACGGCACCACCGGCGATCTGGCGCTTGATGGCGTCCTTCTTGGCCCTGCGCACGATGTTCTCGATCATCGCCCCGCTGGCGAAATCCTTGAAGTAGAGCGTCTCACGATCGCCATTTGCATAGGTGACCTCGAGGAACTCGTTCTCCTTGTCCTCGGCATACATGCCGGTCACGGTGGTCTCGATCATCGCCACTATCGCGGTAGCCGGGTCCGACGTGCCGGTCTCTTCGGCGTCGAGCGGAGTCTCGTCGGTGAGATAGATGCGGAAGATCTCTCTGGCGGCGACGGGGTCGGGCCGGTTGATCTTGATCTTCACGTCGAGACGGCCGGGTCGGAGAATCGCCGGGTCGATGAGGTCTTCGCGGTTCGAGGCGCCGATGACCACCACGTTCTTCAGTGACTCGACCCCGTCGAGCTCGGAGAGGAGCTGGGGCACGATGGTCGACTCGACGTCCGAGCTGATCCCGGTCCCCCTGGTCCGGAACAGGGAGTCCATCTCGTCGAAGAAGACGATCACGGGCACGCCCTCGTCCGACTTCTCCTTGGCGCGCTGGAAGATGAGCCGGATCTGCCGCTCGGTCTCCCCGACCCATTTGTTGAGCAGCTCGGGGCCCTTGATGTTGAGGAAGTAGGAGCGGACATCGGGGTTGCCGGTTCGCTCCGAGACCTTCTTGGCGAGACTGTTGGCCACGGCCTTGGCGATGAGAGTCTTCCCGCAGCCGGGGGGCCCGTAGAGGAGGATCCCCTTCGGGGGCTCGAGCTGGTACTCCCGGAACAGGTCGCGGTGCAGGTAGGGCAGCTCCACGGTGTCCCGGATCATCTCGATCTGCTCGGCCAGGCCACCGACGTCGCTGTAGGTGATGTCGGGAACCTCCTCGAGCACCAGCTCTTCGACTTCGGGGCGCTCCAGCTTCTCGAGGATCAGGGAGGTCTTGGGGTCGATGCGCACGTAGTCACCGGGGCGGAGATAGACCTCGAACATGGCTTCGGACCTGTTGAGGACCCGCTCCTCGTCGGCGTGGGCGATGATCACCACCCGCCCATCGTCCATGACCTCACGGACCCTGAGGACATCGCCTGCCGGCTCGTAGAAGCGGACGTCGATGATGTTGAAGGCCTCGTTGAGCAGGACCTCCTGGCCCACCTGGAGCTTCTTGACCTCGACCGACGGTTGGGCCGCCACCCTCAGCTTGCGGTTCCCGGTGAGGATGTCGACCGTGCCGTCCTCGCTGACGTTGAGGACCGTCGCGAAGTTGTTCGGGGGCTGGGTCAGCTTCTCGACCTCTTCGCGGAGCACACCGAGTTGTTCTCTCGCCTCTTCGAGCAGGGCGGAGAGCTTGTCGTTCTGTGCAACCACACGGTCGAGACGGTCTTGGGCCCGGGTGAGCTCGGTTTCGAGCTCTTCGCCCTTGCTCGGAGCCTCACGAAGACGACGACGCAAGAAGGAGACTTCCTCCTCGAGCGCCGACACAACTTTGCGAAGCTGTGCGGCATCCTCCTGTTTGCGTCCGTCATCCACGGCTACCTCCTGGCTTTCGGTGGCCTCTGGTCAGTATACGAATGACCCGGTTTAGTTCTCTGGGTTAGTCGAATCAGGTTCATCGGCGATCTTCCTCATGAAGATTAGGAACCCGGTATGCCCCACCATGGCGTGCTCGGGGCGGACCGAACGCCCGCTGACGTTCCAATCGCGGGCCAAAAACTCCTTCACTTCTATCTCGGCGAAGGTCCCGAGGCTCCTCGCCTTCTCGACGGTGGTCTGCACTTGAGGCACAGTTGGAAGATAGGCGGATATCAGCGCTCCGTCAGGTTGAGAGTGGGCCGCCGCCTCGATGGCATGCCAGGGCTCGGGCAGGTCGAGGACCAGACGCTCCGGGGCGACCTCGGTCACCACCTCGGCGACGTCTCCCATCCTCATGTCGACGTTGGCCGGTACCTGGCCGAACCATCTCTCGATCGTCTTGCGGGCATGGGCGGCGTGATCGTCCCGCCTCTCTACCGTGATCACCCGCCCCGTGGGGCCGACCGCCCGAGCCAGGCCGAGGGTGAGGGCGCCCGATCCGGTCCCCGCCTCGAGGACGGTCATTCCCGGGCCGATGTCGGCGTAGACCAGGATCGGACCGAGGTCCTTCGGATAGACGACCTGCGCCCCCCGCTTCATCTTGAGGATGAAGTCGGCGAGCCGGGGGCGGAGCAGCAACAACTGCGCGCTACCGGAGGAGACCACCCAAGAGCCGTCGTCGGCGCCGATGAGCTCGTCGTGGGGAACGGTCCCGTTGTGGAACTGGAACATCCGCCCCGACTCGAGCTTGAGGAGGAAATGGCGGCCCTTGCCGTCGACGAGCAACGCCGGTTCTCCCTCTCGGAAAGGCATCAGAAAAGTGAGAGGGCGGCGACGCCCAGGGAGAGCACCATCGCCCCCACCACTACCCAGATCACGACCCGCACGAATTTCTTGCTCTGCATGCTGTTTTAATGAGGTTGACTGTCGGCCAACGGTAGACACATGGCAAGACTCACGAAGAAGCTGGTCAATCGGGCATTGGGATATCGTGACCCCAAGGTCGAGGGCTACCGACGCGCCCTGGCGGGACTGCGTGAAGGTGACCGTCGCCAGCTCTACATGGGTCTCGCCCTGGCTGCGGTCGCCTACCTTCGTCGCACCGCCCCCCGCCGCGAGCTGATCCACCGCCAGACCGTGCCCAAGGGCACCGCCCTGGTCATCCATCACAAGAAGCGGGGCCGGGCTCGTCTCGAGATCATCAAGCCGAGCAAGTCCTAACCGTTCTGTGCGGGTTGGTGGCGCGTGGACCGCGATAGACCCGCACAGAAGTGTACGAACTCAGGGGTATTGAACTCCTCTGAGGGCTCCCTCATACTTCGGAGGTATGTGGGACGAGGGCTACCTAAGGTCGGTGGCGGCTGTTCAACATGGCCTGTTACACCGAAATCAGCTCATCGAAAGCGGTGCCACTGATCACGAGATCATGCATCGGCTTTCAGTCGGGCGGATCGAACAGCTTCATCCAGGCGTCTACTACATCGATTCGGTCGCAGCCACCTGGAAGACGGAAGTCCTGGCCGGCGTCATGGCAGCCGGACCCGACGCCCTGGCCTCGCATCGAACCGCAGCCGTCCTATGGGGTTTCGACGCTGTCTACGGGAGAATGATCGAGGTGACGGTGCCTTTCAACGAAGACCCAGAACCCAAGGGTGTGATCCTCCATCGCACACGTCGCCTCAACCCAGGAATGATCCTCGATGGGCTACCGATCACCCCACCCGAGAGGACCCTCCTCGACATCGCCCCGATGTTGCCGGAGCGGACCTTGGAGAAGGCAGCCAGGTCGGCGATTCGAACCGGATTGACAACGAGGAGAAGATGGACCTGGGGGTTGGCATCTACGGGGGTCGTGGCGTGGCGGGAACCCGGAAGATGCTAACGGTGATCCGGTTGGTGTCCGGAGACAACTCCGGAAGCGTCACGGAGATCGACATGAAACACCTCGTAATGGATGCACCCATACCAAGACCCGTCCAACAACTGCGACTACGTCTAACCGATGGGTCGATTGCCTACCCGGACTTCGCATGGCCGGATCGTCTCAGAATCGTGGAGGCAGATGGATTTGACACTCATGGAACTCCCGAGCAGTTTCAGCGGGACCTCTGGCGACAGAACCAACTCATGGAATTGGGTTGGGAGATCCGTCGTTTCACCGCCAAGGACATCCGGGACAATCCATCAGAAGTCCTCGCCGAGATCGTCAGATTCGTCAACAAACCATTCCGTGCGGGTTAGTGACGCTTCACGCGCCATAAACACGCACAGAACGGTAAAGAGGGGTCAGACGCGGTAGACCTCGACGACCGTCTTGTTACGTGAGCCGCGTCGGCGGCCAATGACGAAGGCGCCTACCACTACGGCGCCGATGGCCAAGGCCCCGAGGACGGCGAGGTTGCGCGCCGAGGCCTTGGTCTCGTCGACCGCGTCGATCAGCTCGCGGGCCTTGGCCTCCAAGTCATTTCTGCTGAGTGTCAACCTGAATCCTCCATCCGATGATGCCGGCGCCTCCGGCTGCGGCGATGGCGCTCAGACCTCGGGCGAGCACCACCCACCACTCGCCCTCGGGCAGCCAAATCTGCAGCCCGTGATACAGGCCCCAGACCAGGCACACGGCGCCGATCGCCATCGCAACGGCCCCACCGACGCCCATCGCAGTTTGCTTGCCGAGTTGTTTCGCCGGGTCGAGGATCTCTTGTCGCAGGTAGTCCCGGGACATCTCCACGAGCTCGCCTGCGATATTCGGGATCTCCTTGGCATTGGGCATGACCGAAGAATCTAACAACTGCTGGACACTGCGCTACCCGAAGTTAACGTGCGTGATCGGTGCAGTTCATCAGCTCGATGCGTTCGCTCGGCCCCCGCTACATGGCGCTCTGGGTCGGCCAGACGATCAGCCAGTTCGGCACCTACGTCGCCCTTCTCACCATCCCGCTGCTGGTCCTCCACATCCAGGAAGGCACCGGATCGGAGAACACCCTCGACTTCTCGATCGCCTACGCGCTGGAGACCGCACCTACCTTGCTGATCGGTCTCGCCGGCGGGGTCTTCCTCGACCGTTTCCATCTTCGACCCGTGATGATCGCCACCGACCTGCTCCGGGCGTGTGCGTTCTTCTACCTCGCAGCCCAGGTAGGCAGTTACGGGGTGGGCACCGTGTTCGCCATGGCCTTCATAGTCGGCTCGTTCACCACTCTCTTCGACGGGGCGTTGTATGCGATGATCCCCGCCCTGGTCCCCAAGGAGCGACTCTCCGACGCCAACTCGTTCGTGACGGCATCGATCCAGGCCAACTTCGCCATCGGACCGCTGGTGGCCGGGGTGATGGCGGCGGTTTTCGCCGGGCCGGCCGTAGGCCTCTTCGTCAACGGTGTGACCTTCGTGGTCTCGGCCTGGTCTCTGAGCTATGTCGGCCGGGTGGCCCACCACTCCGAGACGGCCGGTCCCCGCGCCCCGTTCGTGACCGAGTTTGTCGCCGGGATGCGCCGCATCTGGGAGGAGCCCCGCCTGCGGGTATCGACCCTGGCCTCATCGATCCCCAACTTCGTCCTCGGCTTCATGGAGGCGACGTTCGTGGTGCTGGCCACGGTCGTGTTCCAGACCGACAGTGAGACCCACATCGGCGTCCTCTTCTCCTTCATGGGTCTCGGCGGCCTGATCGGGGCCTTGTTGGCCCCCCGGGTCACCAGGGCGCTCGGGTTGGGCCGATCGATGGTCGTCGGCATGGGGTTGTCGGGCGTCGCCCTTCTCACCGTGATGTTCACCACCTACGGCATAGCCGCCATGGTCTTGCTCGCCGCATACATGTTCGGCTTGTCGGTGATCAACATTCCCCTGGCCACGATTCGTCAGATCTACGCAGGCGAGAGGATGCTGGGAAGGGTGGTCACGGCTACCAGGGCGATCGGATGGGCGACCCTCCCCATCGGCGCTCTCGTCGGTGGTTGGCTGGGGAACACCGAGAGCACCTATCCCTGGATCGCCAGACTGTTCCCGCTGATATTGATCGGGTGTGCCGTGTGGCTGTTCACCACCGTCATCTGGGACGACACCTATGGCCCCGAATTCAGGAAGGGGAGCCACGAGGCCCCAA
>DATKCZ010000010.1:0-39121 GCA_035512955.1 Acidimicrobiia bacterium | reverse complement strand
GGCGTGCGCCTCAAATCGCGGTACACGCAGCCTGCAAAACCGGGCCGGGTTCCTCAGGTGTCTTGGTCAGCCTCGAGGACTTTGTCAGCCTTGCGGTTGATGCGGTCGAACTCGTCCTTCGTAAGGTTGCCCGCCTCGCGCTGTTTGCGGGAGAGCCCCTTAGCGCTGATCGCATGGCCCTTGTCGGGCATCGGGTAGTTCCCCGATTCCTACTTTGCCTCGCTGGTGCGTGCCTTCTCGGGGAGACCGAATTCCTTAGAAGGGAGCTTCGCGCGCTTCTTCGCAGTGAGTTTGGCCATTGGGCCCACTCCTTCATCGCAAAGTCGGGACGTCGCATAAGGACAGTACATGTGGACCCGGCCTCGGGGCGCGTTCGTTCGTTTGAGAGAGACGACTGGCACCTGACAGGCACCCTGGCCCGATGGGAATGCTCGAAGGAGCTAGTGGAGCTGAGGGGATTCACATCTCGGATCGGGCATGCGCTCGCGAGGTCTCGTCACAGGACGGAAGTCGCGCGCGTTCGATAGAGGGCGTACATCAGCGGCCCGGGCTGTTCACCGAGATGCTCAATGTCACGCCATCGGTTCATCAGAATCTCGAGTTGGTGCCATGTATCTAGCTTCTCGGAGCTTGCGATGGCGAAGTACTTGGCGTTATTGACGATGACAGCATCACGCTCTGCTGGGTAGGAGCCAATCTGGCGGTCGCGTGTGATGATGCTCCAACCGTTCCTGGCCACCTGAGGGATCCAGACCAGGTCGGGGGTGGAGGGGTCTGTTATGGGACAAGGCGGCCGGTGGCGTTTGCGGATCTCACCGCCTGGATCTCCTGGATATGTGACGTCGTGTCGGAGTCCGGCGACGACCTCGCCAGACCCAGGATGTCGGCGTCGAAGTAATAGCGAACGCGCGCCGGTCGGCCCTTAGGCGGCGTGGTGCCACTCATAGGAGCCCGCAGCCTTCACATCGGGGACCTCTAGCGAGAAGTCCTCTGCCACGGCCTCTGGGATCTCTCCAGCTTCTACCAACTCAGCGATGGCACCGGTTCTGATTCCCCTTATGGTGGGTGCGCCGAACGAGAAGTCCGGATCGATGACCACTGGAGATCCGCGGCCCGCTGGGTAGAGACGTTCCGCCCATAGCACGCCTGACGGTGCGAAGTCGACCTGCTGGAGAAACTCCTTTGCTTCGTAAGCGAGGACCAGCTGGCCCGTAGTGATCTAATACACGATGGCAAGATCGTCGGGGAGGTCCGCTGTTCGCTGTGCCTCAAGAGTCAGCTGCAGTCCCGGGCCGACGAAGGGCTTGAAATGCGCCAGCGGATACGGGGCATCGAACTCTTCTCGCAACGTGTCGATGACCGGCCGAAGAAGCTGGAGGCTGCGAGCTTTGCGATACTCACGAAGGAAACCCGCCTCAACGAACTCCCCCCATGTGACAGTGCTCGCTCCGGTCGCCTCCATTCGGATGACAGGTGGGTAGTGGTCGCGACCTTCAAGCCACCAGCGCAAAGTACTTGCAGGAACGCGAAGAAGGCGAGCCGCCTCACCGATCGTATAGAGCTCGCGGTCAAGCACTTCAATGGTCATGGGGCCTCACCTCCACTCCTGCCTTCTGGGCGTCAACATAGCTATCTGGTCTGAACACGCCTCGCTCATTCTGGCCCATGCCCCTGCACAGTATTGGAGTTGGCCGACAGATTGGTTCCGTTGGGGATGCGCTCCTGACCGTGGTCCAGTCAGCGCTGGGCCGCACTTGGGCCGCACCTGGGCCGCAACCGGGGTGAAATGGTGCAAAATGGTGAGAGGCGGTGAGAGGGTAAAAGCCCTGGTCAGGAGGCTATTTGGCTTGTGCCTCCAAGTACTCGAAACAAGCCCGAACGGTTTAGGAGACCGGTGCTCTATCCCCTGAGCTACGAGGGACGAGGGCATGAACTTGTAAAAGCCCTTGTCAGATGGCCTTTTTGATTCCGCTCCTCGTCCAAGTCTAGAACGTGGCCGGATTCGGGTTTCGGCCGGCGTGAAGGACGGCTACATGCCCATTACGACCAGCGCGACCACCAGTAGGCCGCCACCGATCCCGAGAAGCACCGCTGTGAGTACGATCGCCATTGCCAGACGATCAGTCTTCCGTGCCCTCTCGGATATCGGTGGTGCCTCGGATCCGGCGAGCCGGCGTCGTGCCCTCCTGGTCACCGATGCGAAGAGCAGGCCCACTATCGGGAGCAGCAGGAGATTGCCGACGTGGGCCAATCCGAGGACGGTGAGGAAGAGGGCGACCTGCTCCACCCCGAACCTCAGGCTCTCGGTCGCCGGAACGAGAAATCCTGCCTCGGTCAGGTCGAGACTGGAGAGTATTCCTCCGCCGAAGAACAGGTAATAGGCGATGTCGAGGAGTCTGGAGAACCGCTCACCCGTCGCCTGGCTCATGTGGAAGACATCGGCAAGGTATGGCTGACCGAGACGTCTGATCGCCGGCCCGAAGACGAGGAGACACGAGGTGAGCAATGCGAACACCACCACCTGCATCGACCATTTGGGCAACACGAGCACGCCGTCTGGATCGTGATGGGCGAGCGCGATCAGGAAGGTCGCCACGATGCCGAGCCCGACCACCACGGCGGCGCTCCCTCTTCGTATCCGACGCCGATGTTCCTGGTCTTCTTCGATGCTCCGGCTGAGTCGGGCGAAGAGATCGATGCTCGGTTGGTAGTCGTCGGTCTGATGCAATGCTTCGGTGAGACGGCTCTCGAGACTCATTCGTCTCCTCCCAGAACCGCAGCGAGAATGGCCATCCCCCGTTGACAATGGGTCTTCACCGAATTGGGCGAGATGGCCAGCGTCGATGCGATCTGCTTCTCGGTGAGATCCATGTAAAAGCGGAGTACGAGACAGTCGCGCTGGCGGGGGGAAAGAGCGTTCAGGGCGTCAAGGACCTCGGTCTGGGCCTCGGATCGAACCACCCGGTCCTCTGGTATCTCCGGCGTCCTGCGATCGATCATCGAGTCTTGATGACGGAGGGAGAGGAGCCCGCGCCGGTTGTGATCCCTAGCCAGGTTGAGCACGATGGAGCGCAGATAGGCGGCGCTCTTTTCGGTGTCCTGGATTCGCTCGGCGGCGTGATAGAGCCTGATGAAGGCCTCCTGGACGATGTCCTCCGCACCGGTGCGGTCATCGGTGAACAGACGTGCCAACCGCACCAGGGAAACCGCCTCTTGGTGATACAGCTTCTCGACGAGTGAGGCACGTGCCACCTCCTCCGTTGTCCACGCCGTCTTACCGGCTGCGACTACCGCCAGCCAGAGCACGTATCAGCCGAGGGCCGGCGTGTCCTCATCGAGATGCCTGCTCAAGCCGAGCAACCTGCCCACCAGCGGGAGACTGAGCACGTTCAGACCGTGGAGCACCCCCATGAGGAGGAGCATGCCGCCGATCCGCGACACCTCGTGTTGAAGCTGGTCGCCAAGTGCATCCCGGGCATCCGGCCCCCATTCTGGAGGCTGGCTGAGGGTCACCGTGAACAGGACGTAGGCGGTGAAAATCAGGTAGTACGCCACGTCCATCAAGACCAGATAGCTCTTTCCGGTCCGCGGGTTGCCCCTGAAGATGTCGCCGGCGTAGGCCCGGCCGAACCGCTTGATCAGGGGACCGAGGACGACCACCACCGCGACCAGGATCACGTTGGTGATCAGCTCGATAGCCCACCAGCTCATATCTCGAGACCCCTCGGGTTGGAGAGTGTCATCGTGGCATCCTCTGCGGTCTCGTGACGTATCTTCTTCTCGACACGTCTCATCTCGAGCCGGGTCACGACCCGAGTCCACAGTGCCCCGTACCCAAGTGCCGTGGCGCCGAACATCGGGATGTTGAGCCAAGGGCCCGCACCGAGCTCGACGATCTCGGTGCGGAGCTCGCCGTCGAGACCGATCATCAACATCACCAGAAGGGCGGGGACCAGGCCGGCGGAACGTGTAGGGATACCGAATCCGCCGCGGACGACGTTCCCGATGACACCGAATATCCCTCCCATCATGACTCCGACGCCGATGATGATGAACATGGTCCCGTCGACCGTGAATTCAGGGGACCTGATCGGGTCGAGGGTGGCGACCACCCGCATCGCAATCCGCAAACCGGGGCCGAGGACGAGCAGTCCGGCTGCCACTCCGCCGATGGCCCCGTGCAGTGAGCTGCGCCAGAAGCCGGGGACCAGGAGCCAGCCTGCGCCGATCCCGATGAGGACCACGGCCATCGACCAGACGGGCCCCAACAGCTCGGAAACGGCGACTGGTATCGTCGCGATGAAGAGAAGCGCGCCCAATGCCGGCTTCCATCTCATGGATCGTTCTCCTTCGACTCGTGAACAGGACAAGTAAGTGTTCCTCTGTTCAGTGGGTTTCGGTGCGGGTCGGTGACGGCACGCCAACCCGCACCATGGGCTCAGCCGAGATCGGCGCAGGCGATCTTTGCCCCGCCCGGGGCGTGAATGACCACCGCCACCGCAGTAGGCCCGGCGGTGGCTCCGACGACGGTCCATCCCACGGCATGACCCGCGGCGTTGGCGGTGAATGGCCCCGGCCATATCTCCGACCCGTCCAAGGCGCCGCCGGGCACGGCGAACCCGAAGCTGTAGTGCCCGCCCGCGTCGCCGTTGTCGCAGGCCTGCTTGTGGACATGCGACCCGTACGTCTCGCCCGGTGTCAGACCACGGGCCGTGACCACGACGATCGTCTTGCCCGACGCGGTGCGGATCATCGTGGCCTTCCCCTCGACGTCGCCGTAGTCGGCGTGACCGGTGCCGGCTGCAAACGACTCGAGCGAGCCCTTTGTCACTTCCGCTCCTTGCGCCGAGAGCGGTGCTGCCATCAGCACCACCAGCATCGCGGCTACTGCGAGTGTCCCGGTCTTCTTGACCAGAGTGTTCATTTGGTCCTCCTCGAACCTGGCTACTGAACACACAGACGAAGAGGTGGTCGTTTTGGGTGACAGCCGGGATGTGGTGGTCGAAGAGCTGCCCCGGCGAGGGAGGTCTCCAGGTGTTGTTCCATTGGTTGAGGTCGGAATGGGACGCTGGCGCCTCGCGACTTCGCCGAGGCGTCGTCGGGCTCGATGTTGCGCTTCTCGGCGGGGGTATGCCTCGCTGGCCGAGCCGGGCACCACCGTGGACAGCTGCCGTCGGCGAATCGCCACTCGCGGTAGTGGTTTTCCCGGTACCTGACCGGTTTGTCGTCCGCGACGGGCTGCGGTGAACGACGACGAGACCTCCCATCAGGATGGGAGGGATCGAGCTACCCAGATCCGGAGTTGTCCCAGCAGTTGGCCATCTCCAGGTCAGGGGGCCGCTCGAGCTCAGCGGTGATCACCGCCTTCCGGGCGGTGCAGAACTCGGGTGTGAGCTCGTAGCCCGAGTGCCCCTTTCCCGTCTTGACCTCCCAATTACGGGAGCCGAGGTCGGCGACCACCTGACCCCCGATGGGGTCGGTCCCTCTCCACAGGTTCAGCCAACGTCCGTCGACCTGGTCCGCAGTGGACCCGATCAGGGTGTCGAAACCGACTGCCGGGAACAGCGACGGGTAGAGGTCACCGAGTTGGGACCCGTAGGTGATGAAGATGCCCGGAGCGTCGTCCTCGTCGGTGAGACAGAGTGCAACCGCCGCAATGAGCGAGCCCTGAGAGTGGGCCGTCAACGCGTCGGGTTTCTCCTCAGAGATGATGGTCTGCAGCCGGGCCACGGCATACGGCCCGTATCCGGGTGGGCCCAGGGGATGGAACCACCGTGGCCAGAACGATCCCAGATCCCAGAGGATGCCGACCTTTCTTCGCGAGTCCTGGCCCTGGAGCAGCCCGCCGACGATCGAACGGACGATGAGGACCGCAGGGATGGCGACCATGAGGATCTTGGCCCACCCCAGGAGGGAAGCCGGATCGAAAGGGAGACCGAACAGAACTGTGAGATTCTCGCTGTCCTCGGTGACCCAAGCCGGCATCACGATGTTGACCTGGGAGCACCCGGATCCGCCCCGGCAGCTCAGGAGAACCGCCGCTGCCCCCACCACCACTCCGTATACCCCGGCTGCGGCGAGCAGCATCCGGGCACGGAGCACGCCACGACGGAACGGTGTGCGGTCGTCGTCCTTGCGAGGGGCGACCATCGCCACCAGGAAGGTCAACGCCATGACCAGGACCATCCCGGCCATGCCCACGGTCACGAACGCAGCGCCGCCGTCGAAGGTCTGTGACGTCGTCTCGGCATCGGACAAATAGGTTTCCACGAGCATCGATCCGGTGAGCCCCAACGTCCCGCCGAGAAGCGTGGCCACGGCGAGAAGGCCGAGTGGGACCCAACCCGCCCTGAATCGGCTCTTCACCAACTCCCCGATGAGACCGAGACCGGCCGCGATGCCGAGAATCAACGCGATCTCGTAGGTCAGGTCATCGGAGACACTCAACGTCTGGGAGATGAGCCCTTCCCTGGAGATGGTCACCAGTGCCCACGAGAGCAGGGCGATCCCTACGATGGGGGCGACCGCGGTGGCTCGTAGGACGAGGCCATTGGCGGCGCCGGCACCGGCGGTGAAGGCGAGCACCACCAACAGCACACCGGCAACCACGGTCGCCGTGGCCTCGACTGCCTCGTCTCCCACGGCACGGGCGGCGACGATGGACAGGATCGCCATCCCGAATGTCAGGTGGATCCGACGCAGCCGATGCACGATCGAGTGCACGCCCCACATCCGCAGCCCCACCAGTCCGGTCTCGACTGCGGGATCGTCCCATGCGGGCTCTTTCATCATGGGGTTCATGGCGTCGATCGCCGGCATGAACAAGTGACGAAGACGTTCGCCGACGGTGAGCGGTCTGAAGGTCGACTGTGTCGACAGCATCCCGAGACCCAGCACCAGTGCGACACAGAGCGTCCCGAAGACCCAGATAGCGGCGGTCGGAGCCGTTCCGGTCGACAGGGGGACGTCGAGCCCCATGTTGGCGGCCTGTGCGAAGAAGATGCCGGAGAGGGACAAGCCGGCCACTCGAATCCAGATCCGCGACCAAACGTTGGGCGACTCGCTCATCCAGGCGGCCACGTTGGCCATGGCGAACGGAGCCAGGAGGATCCAGAAGGCGGACAGCGACGATTTCGAGGTGAGGCTGCCCCAGTGGAATGCCTTCACGTCCCACTCATCCCGATTCCGCTCGTACACCTTGGCCAAATCCCAGCCCTGGTCGTAGGTGACCGGGGCCGAATAGAGCAACTCGGTCGGCGGTGTCCCGGAGACCCCGTGGACCCTCAGTTCCTTGGGCAACAGATCCCCCTGACTTGGTCGACCGCAAGCTAACGAAATCGACCACACGGTCGCCCACTACATTCATGGACATGGAAGAAGAACGCATCGCCCTGTTCATCGACTTCGAGAACCTCGCGATCGGTGCCAGGGAGGCCCTTGGGGGAATGGAATTCGACTTCGACCCCATCGGGAATGCCCTCGCCGAGCGAGGCCGGGTCATCGCCCGCAGGGCGTATGCCGACTGGTCGATGTTCGCCGACGCCCGCCAGGCGATGACCCGAAGTCATGTGGAGCTGATCGAGATTCCCCAGCGCATGGGTGCCACCCGGAAGAACGCGGCCGACATCAAGATGGCCGTCGACGCCATCGAGCTCGCCTTCGAACGGGAATATGTGACCACTTTCGTGATCTGCACCGGAGACTCCGACTTCACACCCCTGGTCCACAAGCTGCGGGAACTCAACAAGAAGGTGATCGGAGTGGGGGTGAAGGCCTCGACCTCGAACCTGCTGCCGCCGGCGTGTGACGAGTTTCTGTTCTATGACAACCTGGCCGGGGTCGATGCCCGGGACCGGGACCCGTCGGCCCCCAGCGAAACGGCAGAGGACGGGGAAACCGAGCTGGAGTCGATAGTCAGCACCACCTTGGGCGGGCTCTTACGGTCCGGTCAAGGCGAGGTGCTGGCCTCGTCGCTCAAGAGGGCGGTCCTCCGCAAGGACCCCACCTTCTCTGAGGCCGATTTCGGGTTCCGCGCCTTCGGTGAGCTTCTCCGCCATCTCGAGACGGAGGGGATCATCGAGTTGTCGGCCGGGCCCGGGCGGGGAGACCCGCTGGTGCAGTTCCCGGCCACCAGCAGCACCGGCGAGCAGGGAGCGTTCGATCTTCTCCACCAGGTGGTCCATGACATGGATTCCTCCGACGGCCCGGTGGTTCTGTCCGGGCTGAAGAACCAGCTGCGAAAGAAACAGCCCGACTTCAGCGAGAAGAAGTTCGGCTACGGGGGCTTCCTCCAGTTTTGCAAGGCGGCGGCCACCAGAGGGCTGATCGACCTCATCTGGGACGACAGCGTCGGGGACTACACCGTGACGGCGAGGTGACGAGCGGCGCCGACGTCGTCATCGTCGGGGCCGGGATCATCGGCTCCTCCATCGCCTACCAGCTGTCGCGTCACGGGCTCGGCGTCGTCTCCGTCGACAAGGCGCGGGGCCCGTCTGAAGGTTCGACCGGGGCGTCGTCCTCGATCTGTCGGTGCCGATACACCCATCCCGACGTGGTCCGCCTCGCCTCCCACGGTCAGGGGGCCTATGGGCACTGGTCGGAGTTCACCGGGCTGGCGCAGCCACGGGCCCGGCTTCATCGGGTGGGGGTGTTGTGGATGCTCGGCGAGGGGAGGGAGAGGGTCGCAGAGGACCTCCGGAGACTTAGCTCCCAGGGGGTGGCGGTGGAGATGCTCGGTCCCGATGACGTCACCGGTCGCTGGCCCGCACTGTCGGCCTGCTCGGCCCCATTCGACATGACCGGCGAGACCGAGCATGTGTGCCGCCCCGGGGATGCCTTTCTCTTCGAGCCCGAGGGCGGTTACGTCGACCCTGTCTCGGCAAACCAGGACCTCATCGACGCCACCCGGATGCGTGGTGGCGAGGTCAGGTTTGGCGCAGAGGTGACCGGGTTGGTCAGGGTGGGTGATCGGGTCGCCGGGGTGATGCTGGCGTCGGGTGAGGCCATCGAGGCCGACCTCGTCGTCAACGCCGCCGGCCCGTGGTGCAATCGACTCAACGAGATGGCGGGAATCGAACTGCGTTGGACCTTGACCCCGACCCGAGTCCAGACGGTATATCGCCCTTGGCCCGCGGACCTCGGTCCGCTCCCGGTGGGGATCGACGCCGGCACGGGCACCTACTTCCGACCGGAGTCGGGCGGCCAACAGGTGATGGTGGGCGGAGTCCTTCCCGAGGACGAGGAGGAGATCGTCGCCGACCCCGACACCTTCAAGCGGGTCCCCGACGCCTTGTTCACCGAGATGAAGCTCGCCGCGTTTCACCATCGCGTACCCGGTCTCGAGGCCAGGGGCCGTGTCTCCGGGATCGCCGGCCTCTACACCATCAACCGCGAGGACGTCCATCCGATCGTGGGGCCGACGAGCGCCGAGGGCTTCTGGGTGGCCAACGGGTTCAGCGGCCACGGCTTCAAGTTGGCGCCGGCCATCGGTTCGATGATCGCCCGGTCGGTGTCGGGGACGGGCACCGACTTCGACACCGATGTGCCGATGGAACTGTTCGCCGTCGACCGCCGGCCAATCGACGTCGCCGTCAGAAGCGTTCTCGCCTGATGCGCATTCTCGACCCGGCAGCGACACGAGAGGCCCTGTCGATGTCCGACGCCATCGAGGCGATGGCCCACGCCTTCACCGGCGACAGTGAGTCCCCATTGCGCACCCTGGTCGGTCCCTCATTGGTCATGCCAGGACGTCTCGACGACCTGATGGCGGTCAAGGTGGTGTCGATCGTCCCCGGGAACCCGGCGGGGTTGGTGGCGGTCTTCGCCTCCGACGGCAGCCCTCTGGGTGTAGTCGACGGCCCGACGGTCACCGCGATCAGAACCGGTGGCGCAGCCGGTCTCGCCACCAGGCTGTTGGCGAGGGAGGACGCCCGGACGATGGCGATGCTGGGCTCAGGGGCGATGGCCTTCGACCAGGTCGAGGCGGTCCGTGCGGTCCTCGACATCGAGGAGGTGCTCGTCTGGTCGCGCACGATCGAGAATGCCCACCGTTTCGCCGAACGTGTCGGGGGAAGGGCGATCGCCGATGCGGACGAGGCGGCGCACGCCGCCGACGTCATCTCGTGTGCGACACCGGCCACCATCCCGCTCTTCTCCGAAGGGTCTGTCCGCCGGGGGACGCACATCAACGCAGTGGGAGCGTTCACCCCGGAAATGGCAGAGCTCAACCCCGAGCTCCTCGAGCGAGCCTTTGTGGTGGTCGACGATGTCGAGGCGGCCGCGGCCGAGGCCGGCGACCTCATCCAGGCCGGCCTGGAGCCCAACACCACCATGCGTGACCTGATCGCCGGCACCAACCCCCAGATCGGCGAGGACGTCACCGTGTTCAAGAGTGTGGGCATCGCCGCCCAGGACGTTGCCGCCGCCGCGATGGCGCTGGCCAACGCGGAGAGACACGGCATCGGACTCGCGGTGGTCTGACTCCCACCGTTCTGTGCGGGTCTATGGCGCCTTAGCCGCCATAGACCCGCACAGAACGGGATTCGGGGCCCTAGCTGGCCTTCTGGGCGCCCTTGATCTCCAGACTGTCGAGGAGACGTTGGGAGGCGTTGGCGATCTCCTCCACCGCCCGTTCGAAGACCACCTGGTTGTGGGAGGCGGGTTTGGAGAACCCTGAGATCTTCCGCACGAATTGACGGGCCGCCGCCTCGATCTCCTCGTCCGGCGCCGGTGTGGCCCCTTCGCGAAGCACTCTTATCGATCGACACATGGGTTGAAATCTACCGGGTGCGCCGTCGTACCAACTCCAATTCGTTGGAGACGACGGCCAGCGTCAGCGCGGCTATCAGCGGGACCATCCCCTTTGCCTCCGCGCCGGTGAGGATGGTCATTACGAACACCAGCACCGCGGTCAGTGATCGGGATGCCTGCAGCCGGGCGTGGTCGAGCAGTGAGGCATGGCGGGCGTCGACCCGGCTCGTCGGCTCCACCGGGTCCCGGCTGAGGAGGAGCAAGGCCGCCACTCCCGCCGCCGCCGTCATGTAAGGGATCACGTCGGGAACCACCCGGGGAAAGGTGTCGGTGAGCGAGGCCACGATCGTCGTCCCGAGCGCGGCGAGAGCCGATAGCGGCACCGCCAGCGGTCTGTCGACCTCGCCGAGCCGATGATCGACGTAGATCGCCACGGCCACGCCGAATCCGGCCACCCATCCCTCCACACTGAATCCGATCGCAATTCCAACAAGGGCCACAACCCACAGGTCGAGCGTCAGCGGTCGCCGACCGGTGCTGGCGGTGATCAGACGGGCCCCGGTCATGAGGCCCACCACCGCGAAGGCCGACACGGTCTCCCCGCCGGTCAGCACCCACATCCCGGCGATTGCTCCCCCCACTTGCGCGGTGTAGGGATGGTCGGGGTCGATCTCTCGGAGCAGGGCCCAGCTGAGGAAGACATGCACAGGAGCGAGCAGCACTGCCGCCGGCGCCCCGTTCAGCCAGAGCAGCATGGCCACCCCCGCGGCCACCACGACGAGGGCGATGAGGGCGAGGTTGGAGGGGAGCCGCGGGTCGAGGGATCGGAGCAGGTGGCTTTTGATGGGCATCGAAACCTGATTTTGGCTTCTAGCCTGCCGGGCGTGGCAAATCGATTGGCGAGTCTTCGCAAGTTGCCCGCCGTTGGCGTTCTCGCCGAGCGTCAGATGGGTGGGTTCCTCGCCCTCTCCGCGCTGGTCGGGGTCGGTGTCGGTCTCGGAGCCGCCGGGCTGGTCCTCGCCCTCGAGGGTATCGGCCGGCTCATGGGGCCGTTCCTCCCCGCCGCCGACGCCGGGTTCTGGGACGTTTCGAGGGCATGGATATTCCTCACCGTCCCCCTCGGCCTTCTCATCGCCTGGTGGCTGGCTTTGAGGTTCGCTCCGGAAGTCGCCGGCGACGGTGTGCCCGCGGCTACCGAGGCGCTCATGGTGCGTGGTGGCCATATTCGGGGGCGGGTGGCTCCGCTCAAAGTGGTGGCGACCGCCTTCACGGTCGGCTCGGGAGGGTCGGCCGGCCGGGAGGGCCCCATCGTCCAGATCGGCGCCGCGGTCGGGTCCTGGCTATCTCGTCGGTTCAACATGGGTGAGGACCAGGTCCGCTCGCTGGTGGCGGCGGGAGCGGGCGCCGGTATCGGGGCCGCCTTCAATGCACCGATCGCAGGGATGCTCTTCGCTCTCGAGGTGATCCTGGTCTCGTTCGCCCCCCGGCACATGTCGGCCATAGTCATCGCCTCGGTCACCGCGGCGATCACCTCCCAGAGCATCGTCGGGGAGGAGCTCGCCATCAGCGCCGGCGAGTACAGCCTCCACTCGTTCTCCGAGCTTTTTCTCTACGGGTTGCTCGCCCTTCTGATCGTGGCGGTCGGCTTTGTCTTCCTGAGGACCATCGACGCGTTCGATGGACTCGCCCATCGTCTCGGTGCCAGGCTCGGCGGGTGGAGGCCGCTGATCGGCGGCCTGTTGGTGGCCGCCCTCATCTTCGTCGAGCCCTCGTTGTCCGGGACCGGCCAACTGGTCACCAGCCGACTGCTGCTCCAGGAGGAGGTCCACGCCATCACCGGGATCGGTGGCGAGCTCTGGTGGGTGCTCATCCTGGTGGCGTTGGGAAAGGCGGTGGCGACCAGTCTCACCATCTCATCGGGAGGATCAGGAGGCGCCTTCATGCCTTCGCTGTTCATGGGCGCCGCGGTCGGCACCGGGTTCGCCCGGCTAGCACAGAACTTCTGGAATGGCGCTGCGGAGCTCGACACGGGTGCCTTCGCCGTGGTGGGCATGGCCGCCATGTTCGCCGTGGTGGGCCGGGCCCCGCTGACCTCGATCCTGATCGTCTTCGAGGTGACCGGGGCTCGGGACTACGGGCTGATCCTTCCGTTGATGCTGACTGCGACGTTGGGCACATTCCTCGCCGAGCGCTTTATGCAGGACTCGGTGTACTCACTCGCGCTGAAGCGGAGGGGGATCCGCCTCACCCGTACCGGTGAGGTCGACATCCTCGACACGGTCACCGTCGGCTCCGTCATGGCGCCGAGCCCTTTCGTGGCCACCCCCGACCAGCTCATCGCCGAGACGGAGCGAATGCTCTATGCCCATCGGTCCCACGGGGTCCCGGTGGTGGAGCGGGGGGAGTTGGTTGGCATCGTCACCATCACCGACGTCAACCGCGCCCTCGAAGACAGTCGAGCCATGACAGTGGGGCAGGTGATGACGCCCCGGCCGGTCACAGTCGACCCCGACACCCCGGTGTCCCGGGCCCTGGAGCGGATGGCGGCGTTGGGTGTCGGTCGTCTGCCCGTGGTGGCGGTGGACGATCCGAGACGTCTCGTCGGGATATTCCGTCGGGAGGAGGCGGTGCAGGCCTATCACGAAGCCCTCTCGTCGAGCACCGACCATCATCTGCATCGGCTCCGGCTGGCACAACGGACACACCCCGACGCCGACTTCTTCGACTTCCGCATCCCTCTCGGCTCGATGGCCGATGGGCGCAGGGTGAGAGATGTCACCTGGCCCGAGGGGTCGACTCTGGTGTCGATCAGGCGGAACCGAGAGGTCGTGGTGCCACAGGGTGAATCGATGCTCCAGGCGGGAGACGTGGTCACCGCCTTCGGAACCGACGCCTCGAGACGGAGGATGATCGACCGGCTCAACGCGGGCGCCGACGAACCGACGGCCGAGATCCTCCTCGAGGACATCGCCGCAGAAGACGTCTCCGGCGAGGAGGGCCCAGTCGGATAGACTCCGGCGCGTGACTTACAAGGGCAACGAATAGTGGAACCTCTCGTCATCGTGGTCGTGGTGCTGGTGGTCGTCGGCCTTCTTGTCTACAACATGTTTCGCAACCGCAAGCGGCGCATGGAGGAGGCAGCCAGGACCTCGAGCACCGCCCCCGCCACCGGTCTAGCGGTGAGCCGTGACCTGTTCGAGGCCAAGATGGGCCATCGCGCCCCGGTCGAGTCATTTCACGTGGTGGGCGACCAGGCGAGAGTGACCTTCGATGTCCCACTCGACGACGAGGATGATCAGGTCCTGTTCGACTTGCTCACCGATGAGGCGGTCGAGGTGGTTCGGCAGAAGCGGCACACCTTGCCCATCGACGAAGTCGATCAAATCGTCGTCTTCGCCGGGCGTGACCCTGTCCGTGTGGTGGGACGGACCAAGCTGCCGGCCACCGGAGAGCTGCCACCCCCGGCGCTGGACACCGGTCTCAGCTTGTCCCACATCGCCCACGATCCCTTCGCGGCCCCATTCGAGGATGAGGGGATCGACCACGGGCTCGCCTACGAGACGAGGGCGGACGTCCCCGCCGACGAGCTGCCCCCGCTTCGTGACGAGTTGAGGATCCCCAAGGGGCTCGACCGTGGCCTGCGCGCCCTTGGCACCGATCCCGCCAATCTCAACGGTCCCGAGTTTGTCATCGCCCTGCTGCGCATGTTCGGCTACGGCGTCACCGAACAGGCCTATGAGGGGACTTATCTGGCGGTCAAAGACGGTGTCTCGACCTACATAGGCACCGACGCATACGAAAAGGGCGACTACCCCGAGCTGGAGGAACGGGTCATTCGCAGATTCCTCGCCGACTTCGGCTCCTCCGCTGCCGACCGCGGGATGCTGGTGTCGGACAAGTACAGCCCGTTCCTGATCCATGAGATCGAGACCAACCAACCCAAGGTGAAATTCATCACCCGGGAACGGGTGCAGCGGTTCATCGACTCGATGGCCCTCGGGTAGCCCTTGAGGGGAAACCACCGGCACGGGGTAAGATGCCCTTCCAAGGAGGATCTTTGTGATCAGAGGACAAGAGTGGCTGATAGTTCTGCTAATCGTTCTGCTTATTTTCGGTGCCCGTAAATTGCCTGACCTCGCCCGCTCTCTCGGTGCCTCCGCCAAGGAGTTTCGAAAGGGAATCGAGGACGGTACGAAGGACGACCGGCAGAGTTCGCAGTCAGACTCCACAGAAGTCTCCGATTCGTAGGAACTGAACGCCGCCAGGCGTCGTTTCAGAAGTAGGTCTCCCGCGATGGAGTCCATACCGCTGACCTGGGAAGAGGTCGCCCGTGTCTACGGACGGAAGATCTACAATTTTGCCTACCGGCTCACCGGTAACCCCGACGACGCCCACGACCTCGTCCAAGAGGTGCTCCTCCGGGTTCGCCGGGGTCTTGCCGACTATCGGCCGGGCAGCTTCGAAGGTTGGCTCTGGCGCATCACCCGCAACGCCTTCCTCGACGACGTCCGTCGCAAGAAGCGAAGACCCACCTCCCCCCTTCCCGAAGAGGTCGATCGTTGGGACCGCGCCACCAGCGAGTCGGCCGATTCCGAGTATGCGCGCATCTCATTGGGAGACGACATCCAAAAGGCCCTTCTCGAGTTGCCCGTCGACTTCCGTGAGGCGGTGGTGCTCTGCGACGTCATCGGGCTCTCGTACCAGGAGATCGCCCACGCGGTGGCGGTTCCCATCGGCACTGTCCGCAGCCGGATCCACCGGGGCCGCAGCATGTTGAGGGAGCTGCTGACGTGACGCACCCCTCCGAGCTGATCTCCGCCTATCTCGATGGCGAGTTGACTCCCGCGGAGCGGACGACGCTGCTCGACCATCTCGCCGCCTGCGGGAGATGCACCTCAGACTTGGAGCAGATCCAGAGAGTGCGGTCGGCGGTCAGGTCATTGCCGCTGCTCGAGTTGCCCGAGGGGATCGTTCCCGAGGCCGACCGGGTCGTCGTGCCGCTGCGACATCAGAAAGGGCTCTGGGCGGGAGTTGCGGCCGCGGTGGTGGTGGCGGTCATCGCCGTTGCCGCCTTGATCACACCCGAACCGGGTTCGGTCTCGATAGACGATCTCAACAGTCGTTTCGGTGCCCGAGCATCGCTGGACCCGGCCTTCGGTCCGGCCAAGGTCGTCCCGCCGTTTGTAGGCAGCGAATGAGACGTGTGATCGTCCTCGTCGTCTTGCTCATGGTGATGCCGGCCTCGGCGGCCCACGCCACCGAGCTCGACGAGTTGCTGACTCGTGGGCACGAGGCCTCTTACTCGGCGGAACAGATCATCAGCTGCTCGACTCCTGACGGGGTTCGCGATGCGCTGGTCCGGATCGATCAGGTGGGCGGCGAGCTGAGGGTGTCCTCGACCGTCACCGACGACGTCGAGCTGACCGCGGGTGCCGGTGACTGGGCGCTGAGCCGCGGTGGCGGGGTCGTGGCGGAGGCCGCGGTCGACGGAGCCCAGACCAAGTCGGCCCCGTTGTACACCGTCGAGGACGGGGGGGCGGTGGAGTACCTGGGACGTGCTGCGCTGGCCTACCTGCTCATTCGCGACGGGGAGCCACGAGCAGAGTTGGTCGTCGACGACGAGACCGGAGCGGTGGTGGAGGCGGTGACCCTGACCGTCGACAATGAGGTCTATTGCGAGCGGCGCTTCGTCTCGCTCGAGACAGAGATTCCCGAGATCGATGATGCAGTGCCCGGGGAGGCCACTGCCACCCCCTCCTCAGTCGAGATCTCGATCCTTCCCGACGAGATCTCGGGGTTCGAGCGTCTCGACCAATATGAGGACGAGGACGGCTTCAGGTTCGCTTATTACTCGGACGGCTTCTTCTCGTTTGCCCTCTTCGAGACGCCAACCGCGGTGGTGGTACCCGAGGCGGCCACCGTGGAGCTGGAATCCGGCACCTACATCCGGTCTTTCACCGCCGGGCAGGTCACGTATGTGTGGGAGACCCGGGATGGTGGCATGGCCCTGGTCGGCGATCTGCCCCCCGACATGCACCCGGCGGTGCTCGACGCGATGCCCCACCCTGAGGACCCCGGGCTCTTCAGACGCTGGTGGCGAGCCCTCTTCGGCTAGACCCGGCTAGCCGAGCGCTGCCCGATACTCGTCGAACGAGCGCGCTTCACCGAGGTTCTCCGACCTGGTCACTTCGGTGATCGCACCCTCTTCGTCGAGGAAGTAGGTGGTCCGCTCCGGGTATCCGTATCCCTCGTTGAAGGTGTCGTACGCCATCGAAACGAAACCGTGGGGCCACCAGTCGGAGAGGATGTCAAACTGAAAGCCCAGCTGGTCGGCCCAGACCCGGTTGGCATGGAGGGTGTTGCAGGTGATGGCGACCACGCGGGCGCCGGCCCCGCTGAACAGCGAGTACTCGTCGCGGATCTGGCACAACTCGCTCTCACAGGTGCTGGTGAAGGCGAAAGGGATGAACACGATCACCGATCGGGCGCCTTTCAGGTCGTCGAGGGAGACCGGTTCTCGATTTTGGTTGAGGAGGGTGAAGTCCGGTGCGGGTGTTCCGATTTCGAGTGGCATCTGCGCGAACCTTAGGTTCTACGGGCTTCGTGGTTTCTCGAGGCGGCACGGCCCTTATGTGGGTCTGGGAACCTGAGGTACGCGGAGTCGTTCACGACCAACCGTCGAGGAGCACCCGGGCGGCCCACGCGGTGGGGTCGCGGAGTTCGGTGGCGCTGGGCATGCGGGAGGGGTCGGCCCACAGCGTCTGCAGGGCGTCGTGGCCGTAGCGACGCTCGACCTCCTGGTTGAACGCATCGCCGGCCTGGATGGCCTCCGACGGCACCGCACCGATGCCGATGGCGGGGGTGGCCGAAATCTCGTCGCGCTGGGAGTCCCTCACTCCGGTGATGCGGTCGAAGTGGGGAGCCATCTCGCCGACGGCTCGTCGGGCGAGGAGACGGGCGCACCCGGTCATGGCTCCCAGGAAGGCGTACAGCTCTCCGCGCGGGGCCTCGGCCTCCTCACCGCCGATCAGCCCTTCGATCCCCCCCGCTTCTTCGATCGCCCTCTCGATGTCGGACGGGTCGCTGCCACCGATCATGAGACCGCTGAGCTTGGTCGGATCGATCTGGGCGGCCCGGGCGTAATCGCCCACCAACTCGGCGAGACGATCCTGGATCCAAGGCACCTCGCACACCGCCCGGAACGCCACCTCGTTGGCCACCACCCAGAGACGGACCTCACGCTGGTCGACTTCAGCGATCTGCAAGGCCTCGATGTTGGGGACGATCAGGGTGAGCGGGCCGACCTGGTCGGGGGGAAGACCCGCGTCGAAACCGGCGACGACCCATGCCGAGAGGCTGCCCACCAGCGAGCCCACCTGGAGCCCGATGATCGCCGGCGCCAGCTGGGCCATCATCGGCGCCGCCTCACCTCCGATAGAAGAGGCCAGGGGCTCGACCAGCGACCCATAGAACTCCAGGTTCTTCTCCGCCCAGGATCGAGGGTCGAGGGGCAGCACGTCGACGGCCGGCCGCACCGGGAAGGGGGCGATCTCGTCCAGCCGGTACTCGGCGAGACGTGCCAGCTCCCTGAACTCCTCGGATGCCGAGGGCTCGACCGGCTGGCGCTCACCGGAGAGATGGCGGGCGACCTCGGCGGCCAGCTTCCAGTTGACCGGCCCGGGCTGGTTGAACAGCTCGAAAAGCTTGGAGAAGAGGTCGTCACTCATTGGAGAAGCCCCAAGGTCACGTCGAGGGTGGTTTCGCTGTCCGCGCGCAGGATACGGACGGGGATGGTGTCACCGGCCCGGAGACGGCGCAGACGGGCCAGGAGAGAGTCGAGGGTGCGCACCTCATGGCCGTCGACGGCGACGATCACGTCGTTGATCTGCCCGCCCGCATCCTCGAACGCCGAGCCGCTGGTCAGGTTGTCCACGAGAACCCCCACCGGGTAGGCGGCCCCGTCTTCCTCGGCCAAGGCGGTGCCGCCCCGGATTCCGATGAGAGCATGACGGACCTCTCCGCTCTCGATGAGGTCGTTGGCCACTCCCACCGCCAGGTCGATGGGGACTGCGAACCCCAGACCTTCCGCGCCCACATCCGAGACGGCGATCGCGGTGGTGATGCCGATGAGTCTTCCGGCTGCGTCGACCAGCGCCCCACCGCTGGAGCCGGGGGCAATCGGCGCATCGGTCTGCACCAGCCCGTACAGGGAGCTGCCTGCCGTGGTCTCCAGTGTGCGGTCGAGCGCGCTGACGATCCCGGAGGTGACCGTTGGCCCGCCGGCGAGTCCCAGCGGGTTGCCCACTGCGACGGCGGGCTCGCCGATCGAGAGCTCGTCGGAGGAGCCTATGGCGAGCGGGGTCAGATCCTGACGCGCTACCAGGACCACACCGATGTCGGTGATCGGGTCCGAGCCCACCACCTCGGCGGGGAAGGTGGCCCCGTCGGCGAAGATGACCGAGATGTTGCTGGCCCCGTCGATGACATGGTGGTTGGTGATGATGTACCCGCTGTCCCCATAGATCACCCCGCTGCCACTACCACCCAGCAGGAATGTGCTGATGTCGATGGCCACCGTCGAGGGGATCACCCCGTTGGCTATCGACGCCGCGGTGACCTCTTCGCCGAATGTGGGAGGAGCCGCGGTCGGGCTGGGGGCAGTGAGCGTCGGCGGGGGCGGGATCGTCGGGGGTGTGGGCTCCTCGAAGACTCCGACATAACCGAGGATGGCGAAAGTGAGCCCGGTCCCGAGGAGCACTCCACCGAGCAGTCCCAGCGCGATCGCCCAGGGGTCTCCGCGTCGCTCGCGTGGCGGCTCTGGGTCGACTCCCTTTGAGCCGGCGCGCTCCCGCGGGAGAGAATCTGTCATAGGCTGACAAGTCTATGGGCGAGATGAGGCAATCGATCAGGGTGACGGTGGGCGACGAGCGGATCGAGGGCGGTCGTCTGCTAGGCGAGATCGGGCGACCCGACTCCGGGGCCAGCGTGCTCTTCCTCGGCACGGTCAGGGACCACTCCGGAGACAAGTCGGGGGTCACCCACCTCGAGTACGAGGTCTTTTCCGAGAGGGTCGAGCCCGAGATCGAGGGAATCGTGGCCGAGGCCGCCGCCAAGTGGCCCATCCTCAGTGTTGTGGTGGAGCACCGCTCGGGGAGGGTGGAGCTGGGCGAGGCGTCGGTGGCCGTCGCCGTGGCCTGCGCACATCGCTCTGACGCGTTCGAGGCGGGTCGGTTCATCATTGACACCTTGAAGCGGAGGGCGCCGATCTGGAAGAAGGAGTTTTGGCCGGGAGGTGCCGAGTGGAGCCATGGCAGCTAGTGGCCCGTCGCAAATGCTGAGGCGGGCCACAAGGAACAAGCGCTCAAATTTATGCGGGACATTTGCTGCACCACCGGGCCGGTTTCTATAGGCTCCGCGGCCCTGTGAGGAAGGACAACCCATGACGACTCTGGTCGACCAACAGGCCGCGCCCGCCGCCGGTGTCGGCTATAGGACGATCGCGGCAATGGCCTGGGAGTGGGCCGAGAATTCTCCCGAGAGGGTTGCGATGCGGGAGAAGGACTTCGGTATCTGGCAAGAGATCACCTGGTCCGAGTTCTGGGACTCCGTGCTCGATGCGGCGCATGGGCTGCTGGCACTTGGGCTAGACCCGGGGGCGAGGGTTTCGATCCAGTCCGAAGATCGCCCCGAGTGGGTGATCCTCGACCTTGCCACCGTGGCGGTCCGGGGGATCACGGTCGGTCTCTACCCGACGAATCCGGCTGCCGAGGTCCAATATCTCCTCTCCGACTCGGGCGCTGAGATCCATCTCGCCGAGGATCAGGAACAGACGGACAAGGTCATGGCGGTGATCGAGACCCTGCCCAACCTTCGCAAGATCATCCACGTCGAACCGCGCGGGTTCAGATCGGTCCGCGACGACCATCGATTCGTCTTCTGGGACGACTTTCTCGAGATGGGGCGCTCCCATCGCGAGAGCAACCCGGGTGCGGTGGAGCATCTCATAGCGGAAGCCACCGAGGACGACGTTTTGACCCTGGTCTACACCTCGGGCACTACCGGACCTCCCAAGGGGGCCATGCTCACTCACGGCAACGTCACCTATTGCCTCGACGTCCTGGTCAACAACGAAAAGCGGATTGGACTCGAGCGGAAGGTGGGCCCGGATGACATCCTGCTCACCTACCTGCCCCTCTGTCATGTGGCCGAGCGCATCTTCTCAACCTGGACGCTGGCGGGGAACGCGCCCGTTCTGAACTTTGCCGAGTCGATCGAAACGGTCCAACAGAACCTGCGGGAGATCCAGCCGACCATCTTCTTCTCGGTGCCCCGGATCTGGGAGAAGATCCATGCCGGCATCCTCATACGGCTCAACGACGCAACGCTTTTCAAGAAGTTGTTTGCCAGGCCCTCGATGTCGGCTGCGCGATACATCGGCAAGACGCGGGTTGCTGAAGGTGGCGACTTCACCCTCACGGCACGGGTGTTGTACTGGATCTTCAACCTTCTCTACTTCAGAAGCCTCAAGGAGCGGATCGGCCTGCGCCACTGTCGGTACGCCGCGTCGGGTGCGGCCCCGATTGCCCCCGAGGTCCTCGAGTTCTTCATGGGATTGGGCATCCCGATCTATGAGTTGTACGGCATGACTGAGAACACGGCGGTCGCGACGACCAACTTCCCCGGCTCCGCGAAGGTAGGGACCGTAGGCGAGCCCTATCTCGATGGGATCCTTCGAATCGACGAGGAGACGGGGGAGATCCAGACCAAGCATCCCGGGGTGTTCAAGGGGTACTGGAGCAATCCGGAGAAGACCGCCGAAGCCTTCACCGAGGACGGTTGGTTGCGGACCGGCGACGTCGGGATCTGGGTGGACGGGACTCATGTGAAGATCGTCGACCGGATGAAGGACGTCATCATCACCTCCGGAGGCAAGAACGTCTCGCCTTCGGAGGTCGAGAACTCATTGAAGGTCTCACCGTTCGTCAAGGAGGCGATGGTGATCGGAGACGGCAGGAACTACCTGACGGCGATGATCGGGATCGAGATGGATGTGGTCGGCGACTGGGCGACGCGACGGGGCATCCCCTACACCACCTATCGCGACCTCTCGGAGAAGCCCGACGTGATCGAGTTGATCCAGGGTGTGGTGGACGAGACGAACTCCAAGTTCGCCCGAGCCGAGAACATCCGCAAGTTCAGGCTGATCCCGAAGGAGCTCGATCACGAAGACGGAGAGTTGACCGCCACCCAGAAGCTGAAGCGGTCGGCGATGGCGAACATGTTTGGGGACCTCATAGAGGACATGTATCGGTCGTGATCCCCGATCTCCTCGTCCTTGCTCAGACGCAGACGCAGGCGAGCCAATTCTCCACCATGCTGGCGGAAGGGCTCTCGCTCGGCACCATCTACGCCCTGCTCGCGGCGGGATTCGTGATCATCTTCAAGTCGACCCAGGTCCTCAACTTCGCCCACGGCGCCCTGGCCGCGGTGGGCGCCTTCCTCATCGCCTCGTTCGCCACCATCGTCGACATCCCGGGAAGATGGATGCCGAACGCGCCGGCTTGGGTCTCATGGACCGGGTCGGTGCTGCTGGCGGTCGTGGCGATGGCGCTGATCGGGATCCTGTTGGAACGGGTGTTCCTCCGACCCATGGTCGGGGAGGAGCTCTTCGCCATCGCCATCGTCACCCTCGGCCTTGACATCATCCTCCGCACGGTCACGAACGATTTCATCGGCCAGTTTCCCAGGCCAATGGGTGACCCATTTGGGATCACCATCTCCGACTTCGGCTGGATCAGGCTGGCCCACACCCAGATCGTCCAGATCGTGGTGGCACTGGTGGTGGTGGGAGCCATTGCCCTGTTCTTCCGCTCCCGGATGGGTGTGGCCATGAGGGCCACCGCCTTCGACCAGGAGGTGGCCAGGGCGCAGGGGGTCAACGTGGGACGGATCTTCTCGATAGCTTGGGCAATCGGCGCCGTGCTGGCCGCATTGGCCGGCCTGTTCGCCTCTCTCTTCCCCCGGCGCGCCTCCGGTGTCGACCAGGGGACTGCCTTTCTCGCCTTCAGGGCATTCCCGGCGATCATCATCGGGGGTCTCGACTCGGTGGTGGGAGCCATCGTCGGTGGCCTGCTCGTCGGGTTCTCCGAAGCTGCCGCCGCCACCTTCCTCGGTTTCCCCGCGCTGGGCTCGGGATTCCCCGGGATCGTTCCTTACCTGTTGATGCTGGTGGTGCTGTTGGTCAGGCCACACGGTCTGTTCGGGACCGAGGAGATCCGCCGGGTATGAGAGGCCGACCCCTCCTCCACACGTCCTATCAATCCGACCAGGCCCTTCTCGACTCCTGGACCAAGAAGGTGACGACCGGATTGTTCGTGGTCTTCCTGATCCTGGTCCCGCTCGGGATCGTCCCGGGTTTCCAATTCCTCGCCCAGACCGACTGGCTGAGGCTCCTGGCCACGGTGTGCATCTTCGCCATCGGTGCCCTCGGTCTCAACATCCTCACCGGCTTGGCGGGCCAGATCTCGTTGGGCCACGCCTTTTTCATGGGTCTGGGCGCCTACACCGCCGCCTGGCTGGGGGCGCCTCCGGGCGCGCTGGTCGGCATGGGTCTCCCCATCTGGATTTGGCTGCCTGCCGCCGGTCTGGTGGCTGCCCTGGTCGGGGTGGCGGTCGGGCCCACCGCGGTCCGGGTCAGGGGGCTGTATCTGGCGTTCGTCACACTTGGCCTGGTCTTCGTGGGCGAGTACCTGTTTCGACGTTTCGTGACGATCACCGGGGGCTCGCAGTCGGGGCGGTCTTTCCCCGTCTTCGAGGTGCGGCTGTGGAAGGAGGAGACACCTCTGATCTCATTCGTCACCGGAGGCCCCTGGTTCGGGTTCGAGCTGTCTCCACAGGCCAAGACGTTCTACTTCCTGCTCGCCCTGACGGTGGTTTTCGTGGTGCTGGCGAAGAACCTGCAGAGGACCCGGGTAGGTCGGGCGTTCCAGTCGATCCGGGACCGTGACATCGCGGCCGAGATAATGGGGGTGGAAGAGACCCAGTACAAGTTGACCGCCTTTGGCATCTCCTCGTTCTATGCCGGGGTGGCCGGCGCCCTGTTCGCCAGCTTCGTGGGTCGGATGATCCCCGAGGCGTGGAGTCTCTTCCTCTCTGTCGAGTTCATCGCCATCGTCCTCATCGGCGGTGCCGGAGTGGTCTCGGGTGCTCTGCTCGGCACGGTGTTCGTCATCATCCTTCCCCGCGTCGTGGAGGACTTCACCTCCTGGCTCGCCTCCTACGTGGCCGCGGGAGAGGGAGTGTTCGTCCCTGTCGCCGACCTGCTCGTCTCGACCGGCTCGGGCGATTGGGGACTGGTCAACACCCAGGCCGGGGTGGCGCCGGGTCTGGGCGTCGCACAGGTCAACCTGGTGCTCTACGGTTTGCTGATCATCGGCTTTCTGATCTTCGAACCACTCGGTCTATACGGAATATGGCTTCGAATACGCAATTATTGGAAGGGTTGGCCGTTCACCTATTGAACGGTCGGACAGAGACGGCCCAACCGTCTCGATCTAACGAGGAGGAAGGAAACGAATGAGGATCAAATCCAAGTGGTTGGTGATCCTCCTTGCGATGGGTCTGGTACTCGCAGCATGTAGCCCTGGCGGTGAAAGCGAAGAGACCACGACCACCGGAGGAGGAACCACCGACACCACGGAGGGGCCCACCGACACCACAGAGCCCACCGACACCACTGGCGCGGGGGCCGACATCGCCACCGACGTCGGCGTCGACCTGGAGGCCGGGACCATCACGATCGGCCTGCTCTCCGACCTGTCGGGGCAGTTCAGCTCGCTGGTGCAGCTCATCGTGGCGGCTCACGAGATCTACTGGGAGGACGTCAATGCCAACGGCGGCATCAACGGTCTCGAGGTAGATGTCGTGGCACTGGACACCGAATATCTGTCCGATGTCCACGTGCAGCGATACGAGGAGCTCAAGGACGAGGTGGTGGCCTTCGGCCACTCCACCGGGTCCCCCCAGACAGTGGCCATCATCCCTCAACTCGAGGCGGACGGGATCCTCGCCATCCCGCTCACCTGGTACTCGGGATGGACCGACCCGGCTTACAACAACAACCTGATGCATCACGGTGCCCCGTACTGCGTCGAGTCGATGAACGTCCTCAGCTACATAAGTGAGCAGTTGGGCGAGGAGGCGACCACGCTCGCGATCGCATCGGTTCCCGGTGATTACGGCCTCGACTCGATGGAGGGCGCCAAGCTGGCCGCCGATGCATTGGGGTTGGAGATCGTCTACGACGGGAGCGGGCAGATCCTCCCCGGCGACGAGGCAGCCTTCACCGCGGTGGCTCAGGGCATCGTCGGGGCCGACCCCGACATCGTCTACATGACGTCGAGCCCGTTGCAGTGGGGCCCGATCTTCGGCCAGGCTCTGGCGGCAGGGTTCGCCACCGCCCACTGGTCAGGCGCGGGACCGAGCTACAACCCGGCGTTCATCGCCCCCGACTCTGCGATCAGGGACGCGGTGGCGGCCATGACCACCTGGGGTAGCTATTACTCCTTCTGGTCCGACGACTCCCCTGGGGTCACCGCCGCCAAGGACCTGCTGACGGCCAGTGGACGGGTGGATCGCCCGGTCTCTGCCTACCTCGAGGGCTTCGTCGAGGCGCGGATGATGCATGGCGCCCTGGAAGCGGCCTATGCCGCCGGTGACATGACCCAGGCCGGGGTGTTGGCCGCGGGCAAGTCGCTGGAGAGCGTCAGCTTCGACGGCATCGCCCCCGACGAGACCTACGTAGGGACCCCCGACGAGCAGCTTCAGCGCGCCACCAACATGTGGCGGGTCGACTTGGCGGGTCTCGACGACGGGACCCATGCCGGTGAGGTGGCCGTCGAGCCCGGATACGTCTCGGACGCTGCAGCCGCCTTCGAGTTCAGCGAGGCCTGCTACCAGTTGGAGGGCTGACGATCGCGTGTGGAGTGGCTGCTAGCGGGCCACTCCACACCCCTTCTGTGAACGTTGGTGGCGTCATCGGCGTACCCAACGTTCACAGAGCGGAGAAAGACGGAGAACGGCTGACCGATGCTTGCAGTAGAGAATCTCGAGGTGGTCTACAACGACGTGGTCCTGGTGCTGCGCGGGACCTCCCTCGAGGTGGGTGACGGCCACATCGTGGCCCTGCTCGGCGCCAACGGCGCCGGGAAGACCACCACCCTGCGGGCCATCACCGGGCTGCTCGAGGTCCACGAAGGGGAGATCACCAAGGGGGAGATCACCTTCGACGGGGCGGTGATCACCGATCTCGACCCGGCCCAGCGGGTGCGACGGGGGATAAGCCAGGTGATGGAGGGTCGGCGGGTGTTCGCCGAGATGAGTGTCGACGACAACCTCCGCGCCGGGGCCTATTCAAATCCAGGGGGCTTCACGAAGTCCTACGCCCGGGTCATGGATCTCTTCCCCAAGCTGGCACATCGACACTCCGCTACCGCCGGGTACCTATCTGGAGGGGAGCAACAGATGCTGGCCATCGGTCGGGCGTTGATGCAGGATCCCAAGTTGCTGATCCTCGACGAGCCTTCTCTGGGTCTGGCTCCGCTGCTGGTGCAGGAGGTCCGCGACATCATCGTCGAGATCAACCGCCAGGGGACCTCCGTGCTGCTCATCGAGCAGAACGCCACGATGGCCCTCTCCATCGCCAACCACGGGTACGTCATGGAGACCGGGAAGATGGTCATGGACGGCCCGGCGCAGAAACTCCTCGCCGACGACGATGTCAAGGAGTTCTACCTCGGGCTCCAAGCCACCGGTGAGAAGAAGTCGTTCCGCGAAGTCAAGCACTACAAGCGCCGTAAGAGGTGGTTGTCGTGAGCACCGCGTGCCGGGGCGAGGGGCGTCTCAAATGAGCGGCCAGCTGCTGAAGAAGCGCGCCGACCGTTACGGCCCCGAGACCTACGACCATCTCCTCGAGGTGCGTGACATCCACCTCTCATTCAAGGGGGTCAAGGCCGTCGACGGGGTCTCGTTCCATGTCGACGACGGCGAGCTCTTCGCCATCATCGGCCCCAACGGAGCGGGCAAGACCTCGCTGTTCAACTCGATCAACCAGGTCTATCACCCCCAGGATGGCGAGATCCTATGGAAGGGGGAGTCGCTGATGCGGCTCAAGCCCAATCAGGCCGCCGAGCGGGGCTTGGCGAGGACCTTCCAGAACATCGCCCTCTACCCCCACATGACCGTGCTGGAGAACATCCTCACCGGCCGGCACATCAGGATGCGCTCCGGGTGGCTCGCCGGCTCGGTCTGGTTGGGCAAGGCCAAGAAGGAGGAGATCGCCAACCGGGAGATCGTGGAGTCGATCATCGACTTCCTCGAGATCGAGCAGTGGCGGAAGTACCCGGTGGGTCTTCTTCCCTACGGGATCCAGAAGCGGGTGGAGCTGGGCCGGGCCCTCGCCATGGACCCCGAGCTGCTCATGCTCGACGAGCCGGTGGCCGGGATGAACCTGGAGGAGACCGAGGACACCGCCCGGTTCATCCTCGACGTCCAGGACGAGTTGGGCATCGCCATCATCCTCGTCGAGCACGACATGGGACTGGTGATGGACATCGCCGACCGGGTGCTGGTCCTCGACTTCGGCAAGCAGATCGCCATCGGCAGGCCGGCCGAGATCCAGGAGAACCCCAACGTGATCAAGGCCTATCTCGGCGAAGAGGTGGAGACGGCCTGAGCCGGCTTTCGCCGGGGTGTCAGTGGTCTCCGAAGAGTTTCCAGGCGCCGGGCAAGACCAGCCCGGCCCCGGATGCCTTGATCAGGTCGCCCAGCAAGAAGGGCACCACACCACCCTCCACGGCCTGGACCAGCGGCCAGCCGGTGGCGGCCATCAAGCCGATGACCCCAAATACATAGATCACCACCGACCCCACGATGAACGCGGTGAACATGGTGGCGAAACTGCGGTCCTGACGGTGCTCGGCGAGCCAGCCCACCAACCCGGCGGCGAAGATGAAACCAATCAGGTAGCCGCCGGAGGCCCCCCGGATCACCTCCATCCCCCCGGAGGCCTCGGTGAAGATGGGGGCTCCCAGGGCACCGACGCCGACATAGAGGAGCTGGCCCGCTCCCCCCAGCCTCCAGCCGAGGGCGGCGCCGGTGAGCAAGACGGCGAAGGTCTGACCGGTTATGGGCACCGGCGTGAAGGGAAGGTCGATGCGCCATTGGGCGGCCACCGCAGTCATCGCCGCCGCCGCCACGACCGACAGGATGGAGACGATCCCCGAGCGGGGGAGTGCCTTTTGGGTGATCACAGCTGAGGTCATTTCAACTCCTCGAAACGAGATGCCGTTGAGAATACGTGTAAGACCCCTAGCCCGACCGCATCGTTACTCTCGCCGCCGATGAGCACCGAACCCACTGGGACGACCAGTGCCACCTGGCCCCTCTATCTGATCGGGGCGCTGTTCATCGTGGGGGTGACGAGTGTCGTCGCCTGGAATCTCGAGCTGCCCTACCTCGCATACTCGGCGGGCCCCGTCTCTGACGCCGCCGACACGGTGGTGGCCGAGGAGGTGGCCATCTTCCCTCCCGACGGCGAGCTGCTCATGTTGACCGTCATCAGCCAGGACGTGAACGTTTTCGAGGCGTTCATCGCCGGGGTCGACCCCACGATCGACCTGGTGCGCAAACAGGCAGTTCGCCGCGAAGGCGAGACCGACGAGGAGTATCGGAATCGTGTCCTCCAACAGATGGACGACTCCAACTTCCGGTCGATAACCGTCGCTCTGCGGTATCTCGGCTATGAGATGGTGCCTATCGAGGTGGTGGTCAACGAGATCGTCGAGGGGGTTCCCGCGGCGGCGGTGCTCGAGCTCGGTGACACCATCCGTTCCGTCAACGGGACTTCGGTCGCCACCATCGAGGACGTTGGTCCCGCCCTCGAGGGTCATGAAGTGGGCGACACCATCGAGATCGAGGTGGTGAGGGAGGGCAGCCCCGTCGAGCTCGAGGTGGAGTTGGCCGAGCGCGACGACGAACCCGGCGTGCCCATGATCGGGATCGTCCTCGGAGAGTTGACCGAGCCTCCGTTCCCCATCGAGATCGAGGCGGGAGACGTCGGGGGGCCTTCGGCGGGGCTGATGCACGCCGTCGCCATCATCGATGCTCTCACCGAGGGTGAGCTGACCAAGGGAAGGACCATCGCAGGCACCGGCTCGATCCAATTCGACGGCACCATCGGCAACATCGGCGGCATTCGACAGAAGGTGGTCGGGGCGGAGGCTGCGGGCGCCGAATACATCCTCGTGCCCCAGGGCAACTACCAGAGTGCCCTCACCGCGCCTCGAAAATCCATCGAGATCGTCCCCGTGGCAACCCTCGAAGAAGTGATCGGTTTTCTCGAAAGTCTCGACGCCGCTTAGACAAAATCGCGAAACAACGCGCTGTGATCGGTATCTTCTATTGCCGATGGCTTCAGAAGTCACTCCGGACGCCGTCAGGCGCGCCCAATTCCGCACCACTCTCCGCGGTCTCGACCGGACCGAGGTGGAGTCGATGCTCGAAGCCGTCGCCACCCGTCTCGAGGAGCTCGAGGCCGAAGGTGTCAAGCTGAGGGGACAGCTCGAGGAGAGACCGGAAGGCGACCTCGAAGCCGAATTCGAGAATCTCGGCAGGGAGATCACCGCGATCCTGCAGGCGGCCAGGGAGGCCGCAGACTCGATGCGGGAGAAGGCCAGCCTCGATGCCACCAGGTGGCGGACCGAGGCCATCGCCGACGCCGAGTCGATGCGCAAGGAGGCGGCAGCCGATGCCGAGGCGCTGCGGCGAGATGCCTGGGTCACCGGCTCGGAGCTGTTGGAGCAGTCGGCGGCCGCAGCCGAGGCGATGCGGGCAGCCGCCGAGCGCGATGTGCTGACCATCATGGGAGAGGCAGAGCGAGAGGCCCACCGGCTCACCTCCGGGGCGCGGCGTGAGGCCGAAGACCTGGTGCGCAACGCCAACATGGACGCGGAGAAGATCACCTCCGAAGCCACAGGCCGCAGGGACGAGATAATCGACGGGGCCAACCGACAGGCGGCCACAGCCCAGGAGAGGGCCCGGGCATTGGAGCAACGGCGCGACGAGCTTCTCGACGAGTTGGAGAACGTACGATCGACGCTGACCCGGCTCGAGGGGTCGCTCGAGGAGCGACGTGGGGCCCTCGACCTGACCTCGGCCGAGCCTTCGAACGTCAAGGTCGTCCATCCACCTGCGGAGGCGAAGAAACAGTGGGAGCTGGGCGAGACCGTGCGTGTCGTCCCTCCCGAGGGGAGGGAACCGCCACCTCCGGACGCAGGTATCGCCGAAGAGATGAGTGACCAGGTCGCCCGTATCCAACACACCGAACCACCAGCCGCGGAACCCGAGCCGGAACCGCCTCCGGCCAAACCGGCACCAGAGGAGGCCACCCAAGCTCAACCCGAGCCCGAACCAGAGGAGACCGAGACGGTCGAGCCCGAGCCCCGGTCAGACGAGCTCTCCGCCCTGTTTGCCTCACTGCGCGGTGGTGGCGAAACCACCGCGCCGTCGGCTGGCGACGTCGATGAGTCCCGGCCCGAAGACGAGGAGGTCGACGAGGATGAGCCGTCTGCAGGGATCGACTGGATCGCCGAGCGAGAGTCGCGGCTGCTGCCCATCACCAACCGCGCCCTGCGCGGGGTGAAGAAGGCGATGACGGAGGTACAGAACGTCGCTTTGGACAGTCTCCGTACCGAGGACGACTGGCGGCCCGACGAGATCGCCATCGCCGAGTCGGTGCACGCAGAACTGGTCGCCGTTTGGGCGGAGAGCTTTGCCGCGGGCCATGCCGTGGCCGAGCAGATGACCGGAGCCAAGCTGAGACGCCCCAGCACGCCGTCGTCGAAGGCCGACACCCAATTCGCCTCCGATTTCGCCTCTGCTGTCGGTGGGGCACTCGAAACCGCGGGCGACGGCCCTCGCGAGCGTCAGTCGGCGGCCTCACGGGTCTTCCGGGTGTGGCGTAGCGACGAAGCCGAGCGACGGATCCGTGACATCGCCCTCCGCGGCTACGAGGCGGGGATCGACAAGTCACGCAAAGTGACCGCCGGCTGAGGCCACCGTGGGCGCCGAGAATCCTTGGGTTTGACGGGTCTTAGACTCGGACCAGATGTTCACCAGGGCCCCATCCGATTACACCTCCGGCCGGCGCCGACCGATCGTGGTCCTCTTGGCCATCTTGTTCGCGCTCTATCTGCTGCTGACCGCGGCGGGGACACTGTGGACCGATTTTCTCTGGTTCGACTCGATCGGGTTCGAGGACGTCTGGCTGCGCAACTGGGGTCTGGCCATGGCCCTCGGAGCGGCCGGCGTGCTGGTGTCTTTTCTCGTCCTCTGGGGTGCGCTCAAGCTCGTCGACCGGTTCTCCCCGCGTTGGGCGCCGTTCGATCTGACCGAGGAAGAGGAACTGGTCGAGAGATTCCGGGAGTGGGTCGAGCCCAGGGCCCGTCAGGTCAGGGTGGTGGTCACCGCGGGCCTCGCCGTGATCATGGGGCTGACGGTGGCCTCCTGGCGGGACCAGGTATTCCTGTTCCTCAACTCGCAGTCTTTCGGGGACGCCGACCCCATCTTCGATGTCGACATCGGCTTCTACGTGTTCCGTCTTCCCCTCTGGGAGATGGCGCTCGACTGGGTGTTCAACCTTCTGGTCCTCACGGCCGTGGTGGTCGCGGTCTCGCTATATCTCAACGGAGCGATCCGCTTCGACGGTCGTAGGATCTCGACCACCCGCGGGGCCAAGATCTACATCTCGGTGTTGCTGGCGATCATCGCCCTGGTGCGCGCCGCCGTCTACCGCCTGGACATGTTCGAGCTGCTCTACGCCAACAGGAACGACATCTTCTTCGGGCCCGGGTTCACCGACATCAATGCCCGTCTCCCCGCGCTTCGCTTGCTTCTCTTGATCGCCTTGATCGCGGCGGCATTGTTCGTGGTCAACATCTTTCGCCGGGGATGGACCCTCGCCGGGGTGTCGGTGGCCTCCTGGATCGTGGTCGCCGTCGCAGCCGGCGCCATCTACCCCGCTTTCATCCAGCGTTTCTCGGTGCTGCCCGACCAGCGGGGGAAGGAGACCGAATTCATCTCCCACAACATGGAGGCGACAAAGGACGCCTACATGCTCGACGAGATCGAGGTGAGGGACTTCGAAGCCTCCGACGATCTCAGCGCCGAGGACATCGCGGCCAACAGCACGACGATCGACAACCTCCGCATCTGGAACACCAGCGTCCTCCCCCGGACCTATCAGAACTTCCAAGAGCTCGAGCCCTACTACGCATTGAGCAAGGTCGACACCGACCGTTATCTGGCCGACGGTATACCCAACCAGGTGATGGTGGCGGTGCGTGAGCTCGAGGAGGGCAATCTCCCGGCCGCCGACTGGCAGAACCAGCGTCTCTTCTACACCCACGGGTTCGGTGCGGTGGTCAATCAGGCGAACGTCGTCCAATCCGACGGCCAGCCGGTGTTCCTTCTCAAGGACGTGCCTCCGGTGGCCTCGGTCGAGTCACTCGAGCTCGAAGAGCCCCGGGTCTACTTTGGTGAGACCTACGCGCCGGGGCGCCCGGTGATAGTCAAGACCGGCTCCGAGGCCCAGGAGATCGACATCCCGCTGGCGAGCGGGACCGACTTCAACGAATACAACGGCACTGCCGGGGTGGTCCTCGACAACTTCTTCAAACGGGTTGCCTTCGCCTTCAGATATCGCGATCTCAACCTGTTGATCTCCAACCAGATCAGACCCGATAGCCGGGTCTTGGTGGAGCGCAACGTCATGCAGATCGTGGAACAGATCGCCCCGTTCCTCGCCGCGGACGCCGACCCCTACCCGGTGATCATCAACGGCCGGATCCTGTGGGTGCTCGACATGTACACCACGAGCTCAAACTTCCCCTACTCCCAACAGCTCGATGTCGACGCAGAGAACCGTCTGGGGCTCCGCACGGGTCTGCAGCTCGGCACCAATTACCTGCGTAACTCGGTCAAAGCGATAATCGACGCCAACGACGGGGACGTCACGTTCTACAACTTCGAGCCGGACGACCCGATCATCGGTTCCTGGTCGGAGACCCACCCCGGGATGTTCCGGGACGCCTCGGAGATGCCTGAGGGGATCGAGAACCATCTCCGCTATCCCCAGGATCTCTTCCGGGTGCAAGGTGACGTCTATCTCCGTTATCACGTGACCGAAGAGAGCCAGCTCTTCTCAGGAAACGACGACTGGTCCTTTCCCGGCGATCCGTCACAGCCGATTCGTGAGGACCTCGACCGCCTCCACGGTGAGGTCCGGCCGTCTCCGACACCATATGAGTCGGGTTTGTTGCCCTACTACCTGCTGACCGAGCTACCCGGGGAGGAACGGCTCTCCTATCTGCTGCTCCAGCCGTTCAACCCGAGGGCGAAGCGCAATATGGTGGCGTTCCTGGTCGCCGACTCCACCGCCGGTCAGTACGGGCGGTTGATCGACTTCCGGATGCCCCAGGGCGAGCTGGTCGACGGGGCCGAGCAGGCCGGGCAGCGGATCGAACAGGACGCCGAGATCGCCCAGCAGCTCAGCCTGTGGAGAGGCGAGGGCTCCAACGTAATCAAGGGCGACCTCCTGGTGGTTCCCATCGAGAACTCGCTCATCTACCTCCAGCCGATATTCCTCGAGGAGGACGGTGGAGCGTTCCCTGAGTTCCGCAGGGTGGCGGTGGTGTACTCGGACCGGGTCGACTGGGCGGACACTCTCGCCGGAGCGCTCGGATTGGTGTTCGGCGAGTCCGACGGGACCGGCGATGACGAGGACGACGAGCCGGCGGAACCTCCCACCGGCGAGTCGGACCTGGCCGCCCTCATTGACGAGGCCGAGGCTGCTTTCGCCAGTGCCGATGCCGCTTTGCGCGCCGGAGATCTCGCCTCCTATCAGCGGTGGGTCGACGAGGCGGAGCGGATTCTCGCGGAGATCGCCGACCTGATCCGCAGTGAGGAACCGGACGCCTCGACCCTCCGTCCCATCTAGGTCTAGACACTATCGATGGCCTAGGCTTGTCGGCTCATGGCAAAAGACTCTGACGAATACATCCGGATGCGGGGCACCGTCACCAAGATGCTTCCCGACTCCACTTTCGAGGTGAAATTGGAGAGCGGTTTCGAGCTCCTCGCCAAGCCCTCCGGTCGAATGCGTCGAGGCCGTGGCATCCGGGTGTTGCCCGGTGATCAGGTCGATGTCGAGGTGTCGACCTATGACCCTACCCGGGGACGCATCGTCTGGCGTTACCGCTAGCCGTCCGATCTCGTGACATTCCCCTCCCTCGAGGAGGGGTTTTCTCTTGAATCGCGTAGTTTCGCCAGATGCGGATCGGGCAGATCATTCTCAGGGTCGATGACCTCGACCGGTCGATTGCCTTCTGGTCGGACACGGTGGGTTTCGACCTGACGACGAGAGCCGGGACCTTCGCCTTCCTCGACGGGGACGGCATCCAACTCACTCTGAATCGAGTGGAATCACGGCCTGTCGACGAGTCGCTCACTGAGATCGTGTTGGAGTTCGACGACATTCGCTCGGCATTCTCCGACCTGTCGGACAGGGGAGTGCCCTTCGAAGTGTCGCTGAGACCAGTCACCACCGATGGTGCGAGGGAGCTGTTGGCTGCCCACTTCCGGGATCCCGACGGCCACTTGGCCAGCGCCGTCGGCTGGGTTGGCTGAGCCGGCGGGCTAACTCGACGGCCGGGGGCCTCCCCGAGCGGAGAGTGCGGCGGTAGATCGTCGATCGACTCGACATCATCGAGGGGTATCTCGATGATCCGACCGGCCTCGTGGTACGGACGGGTGACCACCAGTCGGACAGCGCCAGGCCCTTCGCATACCGGGATGCCGAAAAGGTTCCGGTTCTCTCCGTCGCTATCGACGACGACCAGTTTCTCCATGCCGCGGAATTACCCCCGGGAGTCGATCTCAAACCGGGTCGGTGACGTCCGCCACCACGGCATCGAGAGACCCGATCAGCTCCTCTCCCGACACGGTGACCGCCACCCCTGGGGCGCCGGCTCCCAGCGAGACCTCGCCTCTGATTCTCTCGTCGGCGATCACAGGGAGTCGCCGCCGGGCTCCCAACGGGGTGATGGTGCCTCGCACATAACCGGTCACCTCCCGCGCCTCCTCGGCGTCGGGCATCGACAACCTGCTCACTCCGAGATGTTGACGCAGCTTGCGCCATGAGATCACCCGGTCACCAGGGACGAGGACGAACAAGTAGTCGTCGGCGGTCTTTCGCACCACCATGGTCTTTATGATTTGTGACGGGCTCACCCCTCTCGCCTCCGCGGCCTCCTCGAGCGATGAGACCCGTCCGTGACGCACCACCTCGTGGGCCAGGCCGTGTATGCGGGGGTCGGACAGGCCCTGAACCTCGGTCATCGGCTCAGATGGCCGGCTCGGGAGTTCTTCGGATGGCGCTGACCGCGGCGATCATCAACAGCACCGCGATGACGGTGGCGAAATTGGCGAGCCAGTGGTAGCCGGCCATCTCCTTGACGAAACCCGAGGAGAAGGCCGCCCCGGCACCGAGCACACTCATCGAGACGTCGGCCAGACCCTGGGCCCCGACCCGGTCGCGGAGGGTGAGGCTCTCGGTGAGCAGCGCCGAGCCGGCGATCAGGGAGAAGCTCCAACCCAAGCCCAGCATGAAGAGACCGACGAAGACGAGCGCGGGGACATACCCCCCGATCACGGCGGCAACCGTGCCCAGACCCAACACGCCTGCCCCCACCCCTACGGTCTGCACCCTTCCGAACCGGTCCGCCCACCGGCCGATGAGAGGGGACAGCCCGAACATCCCCAGGACATGAATGGAGATGACCAGTGTGGAGAGATCGGCGTGACCGTGGTCCCTCATGTGGAGCGGGGTCATGGTCATCACCGCCACCATGGCCATTTGGCTGACGGCCATGGCCACCAGGGCGAGGCGGGCCGGGGGGCTTGCCCAGATGACCGACCACGACCGGCGGGCGTCGCGGAGGGGATTCTCGAAAGCGGCGTCGTGATCGACGCCTCCGGCCAGCTCCAGCGGGTCGGGGCGCAGGAACCTGGCCACGATCGCCCCGGCGACGGTGACACCCGCGATGCCGAGGAACATCGGGCCGACCCAGTTGCCCAATCCGAGAGCGACACCACGATGGTTGGCCCACAACGCCGCGGGCGGGCCCAACACTGCGCCGATGGTGCCCACCCAGACCACCATCGCGATTGCCCGGGCCCGCTGGTCCTCGTCGGCGAGATCGGCTGCAGCAAATCGGCTCTGCAGGTTGGAGGCGTGACCCATCCCGAACACCAGCATCCCCGGCACCAGGAGCCAGAACCAGCCCCATTGACCGGCAACCGCCGCGATCCCCGCCCCTATCGCCCCTATCGAGTAGCCGAGACGAAGCCCGACCCGTCTTCCCCGACGTTTCGCACGGAGGGCCAGGGGAGTGGCCGCCAGCGCCGTCCCCAGGGTGGCCGCTGCCCCGGGCAGGCCGGCCCATCGGTCGCTCCCGGTCATCTCGGCGGCGAGCAGACCCACGATGGCTATGACCGACAGGACCCCGGCATACCCGAACGCGGTCGACAGCATGAGGGTGCCCACGGTGCGTCGCTGGACGCGTTCGAGCTCCACGTTGGGACATTACATCCGATCGGAGTGCGGTCGATGTCCCGGTTTCTCCCCCGGGTTGCTGGGCGATTACTCAAGAACCAGGCGCCAGATGCCGACTGTATCTCTACCGGAGGTCGCAGTTGCAGTTCAAGGGTCAGTTGTTGTTGCCAAATGAGCCCGGTCCCGGGCTTCAGGTGAATCTCGACGTGGCGGATCATCATCTCGCGGTCGAGTCCGAGACGGGGGGACTTGGCGCCTGGCCCCTAGAAGTGGTCGACGTACGCAGGCTGCAGGGCGACGTGTTCGCTATGACCGTGGCCGGTGAGGACCTCCACTTCGTGGCAGACGACACCATCTCTTTCGCGTACTCGGGTCTGCCCGCCATCAAGAGCATCTCCCGTACCAAGACCCGTTCCGCCCTGCGCACCCTGTTCGACAAGATCTGGAACGACCCCCCGAAGAAGTCTGCCCCTCCGGCCGAACCGGTTCAGTCGCCGACGGCGGATGAGGAGGTGGTCCTCGTCGAGGACCAGGCGCCCGACCAACTGGACCTTTGGACCGAGATCGGCGAGATTCCGGTCGACGAGTTCCCCCAGCCCGAAGAGACGATCGCCGCCGTACTCCCCGATGAGGAGAGGTGGCCACTGGGACCAACCATCGACGTGAGGGACACCGTCCCCACCCAGGAGATTCCGTCGATCGGGGTGGAGAAGGGCGATGTCGACCTAACCGCGCCGGCACAGACGCCGCAGCCGATCGAGAATGCAACGGAGACATCGGGTTGTCCCGCCCTGCGAAGCGACGGGCTTCCCTGTGAGTCGCCGATTCTCACCTCCTCTGGCTATTGCCATCCCCATGACCCGGAGCGCAACGTCATCGAAGGCTATGTGCGGGCACAACAGGCGAGGGCGCGGCTCAAGCGTCGGGGTACCGCCCGTCTCAACCGGGTTTACAGCCGACTCGACAAGGCGATGCGCCAGGTCGAACGTGGCGAGATAGAGCCCGAGATTGCCATGGCGATGGCGCAGCTGGCCCACACCATGTGCGCGATTCTCGACCTGGGCGACGAGCCCAGCGAGGCCGAGTCGGAGTCGACCCCGGGCCGGTGACGTGGAGGGAGGAGTCTGCCGGTGTGCGTTAGACGGACCCAGCCTCTAAAATGGCACCACACCCAACGCGGGGTGGAGCAGTCTGGTAGCTCGTCGGGCTCATAACCCGAAGGTCGCGGGTTCAAATCCCGCCCCCGCTACTGAAAGCCCTGGCCAGCGGACTGCTGGCTGGGGCTTCTACCGTGTTATGTGGTTCTTCTACCGTCCCTTCTACCGGCGGTTTCAGGTCGTTGCTCGTTGATGAGCTGTTCGAAGGTGCGGGCGGCTTCGGCTTGCATGCCGGGGAGGACGTGTTGGTAGGTGTCGATGGTGAACGCCGGGTTCCCGTGACCCAACCTTTCTGACACGACCTTGACGGGTACTCCGGCCTTGATGAGCAGGGTTCCGTGGGTGTGCCTTACGTCATGCAGGCGGATTCTGGGGACACCGGCCCGGTTGGCGATCCGTTCGAAGGTTTGGGAAATCGAATGAGGGTGGACGGGTTGGCCGTCGGTGTCGGTGAACACCCAGCCCTCGGATTCGACTCCTGCGGCCTCCTGTTCGGCTTCCTGCCATTCCCGCCATGCTTTGAGCAGCTTGATGGTGGTTGGGTCGAGGTCGATGGCTCGTCTCGAGTTGGGGGTCTTGCCCCTCGACTCATGGAGCTCGTAGGCGACCGCGACCAGTCCTCTGTTGATCGACACGCGTGCTCTCTTGAGGTCGACGTCGTCCCAGCGGAGACCCAAGAGTTCGCTTCGTCGCATCCCTGTGGATGCGAGAAGCCAGAAGGCTGGGAACAGCCGATGACCAGCTGCAGCCTGCAGAAACGCCTGTAGTTGTTGGGCTGTCCAGGCTTGCGGTTCGACCTTGGGTATCGCCTTCAGTTTCGGAGCGTGGGCTACCAGGGCCACGTTCCTGTTAACCAGACCTCGGGTCACCGCGTCCTTGAGGGCACCCCTGATTATAAGATGCACCTCGAGGACGGTCTTGGGTGCCAGTGGACGCTGCTCGTCGGTGGGGTGGAGCATCCGGTCATAGAGCTTCTCCAGATGATGGGCGCGGAGCCGTCGGATCCGGAGATGGCCTATGGCGGGGAGGATGTGTCGGTCGATCTTCCGCCGGTATCCATCCCAGGTCGATTGGGCCAGGGTGATCTTCTTCCTGGGCAGCCACTGGCCGGTCAGGTAGGCGCCGAACGTGAGCGACCGCACCTTGTCGTTGCGGCCGTTCAGCTCGGCCGCCAGCCGGGCGGCGAGCTGTTCAGCGTCCTCCCGGGTGGTGCCGGCGGGAAGCCACCGGCGTCGTTCCTTGCCGGTGACCGGGTCCAGTCCTTCATACACGACCGCATACCAGCGGTCACCCTTACGAGCCACATACCCTCTCATGAGGTTCTCCTTCCTTGGGTTCCCGACCTTCGGAAACCCGGTAGAAGGATCGGTAGAAGAAGGGTCGGGGTGCGGCGCTGGCGGTCGTTGCTGGGACCCTCGCGACGAGAAGGCCCTGGTCGGGACGATGTCGGGCGCTGCAGACTCGCGCCGGGAATCCGGTAGAAGTCGTTGACGGCGTGGGAGTCTGGGTCGTCGGGGTGATAACCACGTCACAAACCAAAGGGACC